>NZ_CM001377.1:0-600000 GCF_000237825.1 Thermanaerovibrio velox DSM 12556 | reverse complement strand
CACACCGCCCAGGAGGGCGGCCCAAATGGGCCACTGGAAGGGCACCTCCCTCCTGCCTATTGACAGCTTGAGAAGCCCGATGAAGAAGAGGTCCGGCACCAGGAAAAACCCCATGAAGAGCACCTGGAGCATATCTTGCAGCAGCCAAAGGAGAACCAGCGTCATGGGGAACCACCGTCTATCATCACGTCCACCCAGTAGAGCTGGGTGAGGTGAGCCGTGAGGGCGACGTTATAGACCACAAAACCCCCGGACTCCCTATCCTTCGATAGGACCTTGCCCACCGGTATGCCCGGCGGTATCCGGTCCCCCATGAGGGCCGTGGATATGGTCATGTCCCTGGTTATCTCCCGGTCTGGGGGAAGGTACTGCAGGTACATCCTGCCCATGCCGTCCCCCCCGAGAACACCCAGGTCCCGGGTCTGATCCACCACCACGGCCACCAGGGACTCCTGGGAGGTCAAAAGCCTGACCCAGGAGCTGTGATCGTCCACCGATGAGACCACACCTATCAGGTACCCGTCCGAAAGGACCGGGGAACCCGGGACCACCCCATGGGACCTGCCCTTGTCTATGCGTATCTCCGACCACCAGGCCTCGGGGTAACGAAGGGTCACCAGGGCGGGCAAAAGGCCAGGCGCGGCGGGCGCGCTGCGCCCCTTATCGGGCACGCTGAGGGCCCTTCTCATGGCCAGGTTCTCCGCCTCCAGCTCCCTCAAACGGTCCTTCAGGTCCTTCCTCTCTATGAGCCAACCGGTGAAAGCCTGAAGGATGAGCCTCCCCTGAAGGGCGGGGCTCTCCGGCCAGCTCAGGAGGTTGATGAACGGCCCCCCCAACACCTTGGCCACCGGGAAGTTCAAGCTCCAGATGAGCAACAGCAGCCCCGCCAGAGTGGCGCTAAGTCCGTGTAACCAGAGGGGCTCAAAACGTCTCATCTCAAACCACGGCTCCTATAAGGAGCTTACCTCCGATGAAACGAAGACCTTCCTGGAGAAATCCCGGTCCTTGAGCATCCGGCCAAGCCCAAGGGCCACGGAGAACAAGGGCTGCTCCGCCAGGTGCACCGGAACGTTCAAAGAGTCCGCAAGACGTATGTTGAGCCCCCTCAGGTTGGCCCCACCACCGGTAAGCACCAGCCCCTGATCCACTATGTCCTTCACAAGCTCGGGAGGGGTCCTCTCCAGCACGTTCCGCAATATCTCCTCTATACCCTCTATGATCGGGGATAAGGCCTCCCTAACCTCAGTGGAGGTGACCTTTATAACCTTAGGCAGACCGTCCATGAGGTCCCTGCCCTTGACCTCCATCTGCAGCTCCTGCTCAAGCGGCACCGCGGAACCCAACGAGAGCTTTATCTCCTCCGCGGTGGTCTGGCCGATCGAAAGGGCGTAGTTCTGCTTCATCATCTCCACTATGGCGTTGTCCATCTCGTCCCCCGCCATGCGAATGGAGTCCTTCACCACTATCCCACCCAAGGACAACACCGCCACCTCGCTGGTGCCGCCCCCTATGTCCACTATCATGTTCCCCCGGGGCTCGTTGATCGGCAGGCCCGCCCCCAGGGCGGCCACCAACGGCTCCTCAACCACCATGGCCTCCCTGGCCCCGGCCCTCAACGTGGCATCCACCACCGCCTTCTTCTCCACCTCGGTCACGCAGGCGGGCACCGACACGATAGCCCGGGGATGGGAGAAGAGCCGGCGCCCTCCGACGGCCTTGTCCATGGCGTACTTTATGAGGAGCTCCGTCATCTCGAAGTCCGCTATCACGCCGTGCTGCAGGGGCCTTATGGTGTCCACCCCGGCGGGGGTCTTGCCTATCATGCACTTGGCCTCCGCTCCAACCGCCAGGATCTCCTTCTGACCCTTCCGCCCAGTCCTCCTGGTGGCCAAAACGGAGGGCTGGTTGAACACGATGCCCCTCTTCGAGGCGTAAACCACCATGTTCGCGGTACCAAGATCTATTCCAAGGTCGTCGCTCAGAAAACCCAGAAATCTAAACACAAAAACCCCTCCAAAAATCATATCCAATCCCCTTAAAGGGCACGAAAGAACAGGGGAACCCCCAGGAGCCCCCTGACATGAGAATACCTCATAGGCGATGGAAGCACAACGGCCCTAACGGGGCCAGAAGGGGTTCCTCCTGCGTTCCTCCCCCAACGTGGTCTCCGGTCCATGTCCCGGAAATACCTTGAGCGAGTCCTCCAGGTCCGCAAGACGTGCCAGGGATCCCCTCAAAGCCGCCTCATCCCCCCCGGGAAGGTCCGTCCTGCCCACGCTCCCGGCAAAAAGGGTGTCCCCGGAGAACAACGCCCTGGAATCGCCGGACTCCACCAGGAAACAGCAGCTGCCGGGGGTGTGCCCGGGGGTGTGAAAGACCCTTACCCTCATGGAACCCACGGAAAGCTCATCCCCATCCTCCACAAGCCGATCCGCGGGATCGAAACAGCCCTTGGAACCCAGGAAGGCGGACAGGTTGACGTCCGGGTCCGTCAAGGCCCTCCCGTCTAAACGATGCACCGCAACGCCCCCATTGGAGGCCTTCCTAAGACAGGCCAGGCCCCCCATGTGATCCCAATGGCCGTGGGTCAGCATGACCAACTGGAGTCGAAGCCCCATCTGTTCGATAAAGTCAAGCACCTCCGGGCAGTCCCCACCGGGATCTATGCCGATGGCGGATCCTCCCTCGTCAAAAACCAGGTAAAAGTTCGTCCACAGCTCCCCAAGGGGGAACCTCCTAACCGTAAAGCTCACCGGGAACCCCTCCTGTCGGAATCTATTATCAGCGTCACGGGCCCGTCGTTGACGAGCTCCACCGCCATGTGGGCCTGAAAAACCCCGGTCCGCACCTGCGGATGGCGGTCCCTTAAGGCCTCCACGAAGCGGTCGTACAGCTCCAACGCGAGATCCGGTGGGGCTGCCTCGGAGAAAGAGGGCCTGCGGCCTTTTATACAATCCCCATAGAGGGTAAACTGGGACACCACCAGGATCCCATGGTCCGATTCGGACAGGGGCAGGTTAAGCTTCCCGCTGGAGTCCTCGAATATCCTAAGGTTTACCACCTTATCCGCCATCCACTCGATGTCCTCGTGGGAGTCCCTGGGGGAAAACCCAACCAAAAGGCAAACCCCCGGACCTATCTCCCCCACCACCTGGCCGTCCACCTTTACCCTGGCCATGGACACCCGCTGAAGAACAACCCTCAAAAGATCACCCCCGCGTAACCCCCGAGATTCCGTTAACCAACCCGATCTTGCCCATTATCCTGTAAAGGTGTTCCAGGTCGTTAACCATGACCTCCAGGATCATCCTCGCCTTGGCGTTGCCTATCACGTTGGCCTTAACCCCCACAAGGGAGCCGTCCATAACCGATATGGCGGACGTGACGTCCGAGAAGAGCCCGGGCCTGTCAAACCCCTCCGCCAGGATCCGGGCCACATACTTGGTCTTGGGCTTCCCCCAATATACGTTCACCAACTTATCCCGGTCCTTGGACTTGACGTTGGGGCAATCCGCCCGGTGCACCGTTATGCCGCGGCTCTTGGTCACGCTCCCGGTTATGGGATCCCCCGGCACGGGCCTGCAGCACTGGGCCAGGGACACCAGGACCCCCTCCGCCCCCTCCACCACTATCTCCGCGTCCACTTCCTTCCTTAGCGGCTGGGATGGGACTATGGTGACCTCCTGGAGGTTCTCCCTCTCCTCGGACTTCTCGCGCTCAAATTTATCAAGGGATACCCTGGAAAGCACACCGGAGGCGGTATGATTACCAGATCCCACCGCCAGGATGAGATCCTCCCCGGAGGAGTAACCCATGTCGTGGGCCAGCTGGTTGAGCTGAGGCATTATCATGTCCAGCGTGACCGATGCGGACGGGATCCTGCGGAGCAGCTCCTTGCTCAAAAGGTCCTTGCCCCTCTCAAGGCGCTCCTCCCGCTCCGCCCGGTCCTGCTGGCGGAAGTAGGACTTTATCTTGTTCCTGGTCCTGTTGCTCCTGGCTATCTTAAGCCAATCCCTGGAGGGCTTACCCTGCGGGGAGGTTAACACCCTCACTATGTCCCCGTTGGACAGCTTGTAATCCATAGGCACTATGCGGCCGTTCACCATGGCCCCAACGCACTTGTGCCCCACCTCCGTGTGGATCGCATACGCGAAGTCTATGGGGGTGGAACCGTTGGGGAGGGACACCACATCCCCCTTGGGGGTGAACACCAAGACCTCAGAGGTCAGCACATCGGTCTTCAGGTTATCCAAAAACTCCGACGGGGAACCCTCCTGCTGGGACTCCAAAACCTGCCTTATCCAGGACAGCTTCTGGTCTATCTGATCCACCCGCCGCTTCCCCTCTTTGTAGTGCCAGTGGGCGGCTATGCCGTACTCCGCCAGCCAATGCATCTCCCAGGTCCTTATCTGAACCTCCAGGGGTTCCCCGCTGGGGCCAAGCACGGTCGTATGAAGGGACTGGTACATGTTGCTCTTGGGGTTGGCTATGTAGTCATCGAACTGCCCCGGGATGGGCTTCCATATGGTGTGCACCAGCCCAAGCACCTGGTAGCACTCCGCCACGGTACCCACCACCACCCTGAGGGCCAAAAGGTCGTACAGCTGCTCCAGGGATAGGTTCTTCCTTCGCATCTTCTCGTATATGCTGTAGAAGTGCTTCGGCCTGCCGCTCAAGGAGGCCTCTATGCCCTCCTCCTTCAGCTTCTGCTGAAGCACATCCAAGGCCTGCTTTATTATCGCCTCCCGCTCGGGCAGCTTCTTCCGCACCCGGCGGCGGATCTCGTAGTAGATCTCGGGCTCCAGGATCTTGAAACACAGGTCCTCCAGCTCCCGCTTCACGTTGTATATTCCAAGCCTGTGGGCCAGGGGAGCGTATATCTCCAGGGTCTCCTTTGCTATGGTGATCTGCTTGTCCCTCCGGTGGGCCTGAAGGGTCCTCATGTTGTGAAGCCGGTCCGCCAGCTTTATCAGAACCACCCTTATGTCCTTGGCCATCACCAGGAACATCTTTCTCAGGTTCTCCGCCTGGTAGTCCTCCATGGACTTGAAGGCAAGCTTCCCCAGCTTGGTGACCCCGTCCACCATGGTCACCACGTCCTCGCCGAAGCGGCTCTGCATCTCCTCCTTGCCTATCTCCGTGTCCTCCAGAACGTCATGGAGCAGCGCGGCACACAGGGTGTCCACGTCGAGCTCCATGTCCGCCAGGATGGCCGCCACGCTTATGGAGTGCACCACATAGGGCTCCCCGCTGTGTCTCCTCTGGTCCCTGTGGGCGTTGGCGGCAAAGACCAGGGCCTCCCCCAGCTTCATAAGATCCTGGCGGTCCATGTACTTCGAGGCCTTGCCCCAAAGCTCCTGCAGGGGAACCCGCACGGAACTCACCCGATGATCCTCCGGCATCCTGCCTATGAAACTCTCCATGAGGGCCCTTATCCCTCTCTCCTGGGCCATGGGCTGGGACGAGCTGCCATATTGCTGAGATGGCTTCAAAGGGATCCCCCCTCCGGGCCCGCAAGGACGGCCCTTTCTAGGTACAGCTTAAGCCTCTTCTTGCCCCTCCAGAACTCCAGCTTGGGGCGATACACGAAACCCACAAGGTCCAATCCCTCCAGATCCGATTGGGATGCAAAGGCCACCAGCTCCCGACCCGATGCGACAAGGCGGCTTACCCGGCCGGTCTTCCCCATGGGCTCCACGGAGAAACCTCCCCGGTGAAAAAGCAGGGGAGCTGGGTTACCCATGCCAAAGGGCTTGAGCCTTTCAACGTCCTCCTCAATATCCTGCCCCACCATGCTGAGGGGCCAATCAAGGACATCTACCCTCTGATCCTCCGAGGGCATGGCCCTTAGCAGCCCCTCCAGCTTATCCCTCACTAGATCCCATCGTTCCGCGTCCACGGAGAAACCCGCAGCGTACTTATGCCCGCCAAAGGCGCTCAGGTGCTCCGCTATGTTTGAAAGGAGCCCCACAGCATCGCCGGAACCGTTGGGTATCCGCAACGTACCCCTAAGGCCTCCCTCCGTGGGGGCCACCAAAGCCACGGGACGGCCCCTCTCGCAGCACAGCCGGCTGGCCACGCTGCTTAGCACCCCCACCGGCCAGTTAGATCCGTGGTAAACGTGCCTATGGACGTCTCCCTGGGCATCCCTCATTATCATGGAGGAGAGGCGCCTCCTCTCTTCGTTCATGGACACAACCCGATCCGCAAGGCCCTCCACTGGAGCATCCCCTGGGAAAAGCAGCCGCACCGCGTCCTCCGCCAACCCCAACCGGCCCGGGGCATTAAGACAGGGGATGACCTTCATGGATAGGACTTCCTCGTCAACCCCCTCTACGTCCACCCCAAGCTTGGACAGCAAAACCCCTATGCCTCTCCGGGGGGACTTCCGAATGACCTCAAGCCCCTCTCGGACGATGCAACGGTTGAGGGGGACCGACAGGTCCATGCAGTCCGCCACCGTGGCAAGACAAGCAAGATCCAGCCTCCCCATGGCCCAGGAACGGTTCATCAGGGAGGTCCTCCATATCCAGGCCCACAACACCCCGGTGGCGCAGAGGGCGGTAAGGGGTGAAGGGGCATCAAAGCAGTGGGGGTTCACCAACACCCCGCCGGGCATCTTTTCACCCGGCAGGTGGTGATCAAATATGACCGTGGGAATCCCCGCAGCGGCTATCAAATCAAGGGCTCCCACATCCTTGGTCCCGCAGTCCACCACCACGAGAAGGTCGCACCCCTTCATGGCTATCCGCTTCGCGGTGGAGATGTGGAACCCATAGCCCTCATTACTCCTGTGAGGTATGAAGTAGCGCACCGAGGCCCCCAGCTCCAACATGAGCTCCAGGGCCAAGGTGGTGGCGGAAAGGCCGTCCACGTCATAATCCCCGTATATTATGACCCTGTCACCGGGCCTCACGTTCGATATGAGGCTGAAGGCCCGGCGCTCCTGCTCGTTCAAGGGGATGGCGTTAAGCTGATCCTCCAGATCCGAGTAAAGCCATCGAAGGAACTCCTCCTCATCAATCCCACGCATGGCCGCTATAGAACCCAACAAAAGGCTTAAGTTCCCCGACGCACCCTCGAACCCGCTTCGGGGAACCAGCTTTATCTTATCCATTCCGCATAATACCATTATTCTATCTCTGTCTTCCCTTCTTCCCCGTCCTCATTCCCGAAGGAGGCCTCGCAAGGCTCCTCCGGGGAGCTCCTATGGCCCCCACTGGACCTTCCCACCGCCTCCAATAGGGACCTCTTCTCCTCCTCAAGGCCCCTGACCTTATCCTCCAAATCCTTTATCCTGCCCTTCAGCTTACCCCGGATCTCCAGCATGGCCACAAGGGAGAACACCCACATGAGCATGACACCGAAGGAGAACAGGAGGACCTCCCATATGCCCTGGGGAAGCGATCTTTCAAAGAACAGGAACCTAACCGTGACGGACGATCCGTTCTGAAAGGCATATACCGCCGACAGGAGCATGGAAATCGCTATGGCCAAGGTGTAGCTCTTCATGAAACCCCTCCCCGCAAAACATGATAACCCGGTCATCCCTTGGATCCCTATGATAAACCAACTTCAGGGGCAAGGAAACATTCAAAACCCCAAAAAGAAAGGGCCCGGAGAACCCAAGAGGGTTCCGGACCCCGATAAGGGCTTGATATGAACGCGCCGCTTAGTCCTTGAGGGGGGACTTGAGATACCACTCCGCCAGTATGGCTCCGGCTATGTAAATGGAGCTGTAGGTCCCCACACCTATGCCCACCAGGAAGGCGAAGGCGAAATTGGATATCACGTCCCCCCCTAGGAAGAACATGGCGAGCACCGGCAGGAGGGTGGTCAACGACGTGTTTATCGTACGCGACAGGGTCTGGTTTATGGAGTCATCTATGACCTGAAGGACCCCCTTGCGGGGCACATCCCTCCAGTTCTCCCTGACCCGATCGAGCACCACTATGGAGTCGTTAAGGGAGTAACCCACCACGGTGAGCACCGCGGCTATGAAGGACACCGAAACCTCCCTGCCGGTCAGGCTGTAAACCCCAAGCATTATGGCCGCGTCGTGCACCAACGAGAGCACCGCCGCAACCCCAAAGCGAAACTTGAAGCGGAACGCCATGTAAAGCAGTATTCCACCTAGGGCCAGCGTCAGGGCTATAATGGCCTGTCCCTTGAGCTCCGAACCCACCACGGGGCCCACGGTCTCCAGCTTCAGGACCTTTACCTCCCCGAACCTATCCCTCATCACATCCAGGGCTGCCCGGCGCTCCGAATCGGACACGCTCTTAAGACGGATCAGGAAGTCCCTGGGGCCAAAGGCTTGGATTACGGGTTCCCCGCTCACCTTGGAAGACACCGCTGCCCTTATCTCCCCCACCTCCGCGGGCTTAGGGGTCTCCACCTGCATCAGCACACCGCCGGTGTAGTCCACTCCCAGGTTAAGCCCCTTGGTTACCACCAGGAACAGGCTGATAAGAACCGCCGCAAGGCTGATCCCAAGGGCAATTCGCCTAAAGTTCATGAAGGGTATCTTCAGATCGTGCGTCTTGATAGTCATGGAAGAAACCTCCGTTCCCCTAAGCGGCGGCCCTTCGCCGGCCCATCATGAACTGCAGGATAGCCTTGGTGACCACCACGTTGCAGAACACCGACGTCACAACACCGATGCTTAGGGTTACCGCGAACCCTCTTATGGGACCGGTGCCGAAGTAGAAAAGCACCGCCGCCGCTATCAGGGTGGTTATGTTGGAGTCAAGGATGACCGTGAGGGCCTTGCGGAACCCCGCGTCCAGGGAGGCCATCATGGTCTTACCTGAGCGCTGTTCCTCCTTTATCCTCTCGTATATCAGGATGTTACCATCCACCGCCATGCCTATGGTGAGGATGATACCCCCGATTCCGGGAAGTGTCAGGGTGGACTTGAGAAGCACCATGGCGGCGAGCAGCATGGTTATGGCGACCCCAAGGGCCACATTGGCGGCCAGCCCCATAAGACCGTAGTAGACAAGCATGAAGGCCCCCACCAGAGCGGCCCCTATGAGACCCGCCCTTATACCCTGCCTTATGGAGTCAGCTCCAAGGGTTGGGCCCACCGAGCGGTTCTCCATCACCTCAACCCCCACGGGGAGGGCACCAGCCCTGAGCATGATGGCCAGCCTCTTGGCCTCCGCCTCGGTGAAACGACCGGATATCTGGGCCTCCCCACCACGAATGCGCTCCTGGACCACCGGGGCGGACACCACCACACCATCCAGCACTATGGCTATCTGCTTACCCACGTTCTGGGCGGTGGCCTCATCGAAGAGCTTGGTCCCCTGGTCGTTGAACTTGAGCGACACCACGGGCCTTCCGAACTGGTCGAAGTTGGTCCTGGAGTCCTTTAGCTCCTTGCCTGTGAGGTAGGGCTTGCCCAAAAGGTATACCCTGCCGTCCTCGCCCCTAGCCACCAAACTTCCCTCCGGAGCGGACTTCTCAAGCTCCTCCGCGGCCTTGTCCGCCTGGGCCTTTATGGCCTCCCATCTGGCCTTGGCGGCGTTGTAGGCCTCATCGCTCTCGTAGTTCTTGCGCTCTGGCCCAGGGGGGAGCTCTCCGGACGCCCCAAGCACCGGTCGGAACTCCAGGAGGGCGGTCTTGCCTATCAGGTCTAACGCCGCCTCCGGATCCTCAACGCCGGGCAGCAGGATCAGTATCCTGTCGCTACCCTGCCGCTGTATCTGCGGTTCCACCACCCCGTACTGGTCTATCCGGTTCCTTAGAACCGCCAGAAGCCGCTGGACCCCGTCCTCCGTAAGGGGGTTGTCCGGCGTACCCTTTGCCCTGAGCAGTATCTGGGACCCCCCTTTAAGGTCCAGCCCCAGCCGTATCCTTCCATCCAGCGGAAAGGCCACCAGCGCGGCCACAACGGCCACCAACGCCACCAGCCCCAGCCGCCAGAAGTCCCTATTCTTCATATTACCTCGTCCTCCTTAAGCTCTCGATCCATTGCCTCCGAAAGGCCAGGGATCAGTCCTTGTCCTTCTGATCCACTTGGGGGGCGGAGTCCTGCTTCTTCGGCTTATCCCCCTCGGAGGTCCTCTTGTAGGATATGGAGCCCTTGAGGATCCTCATCTTGACCCCGTCGGCCACCTCTATTATGAAGCTGTCGTCCAGGATGTCCCTTACGGTGCCGAAGAAACCGCCGGCGGTCACCACCTTATCGCCCCTGCTGATGGAGGCCAGCATCTCCTCGTGGGCCTTCTGCTTCTTCTTCTGAGGACGGATGATGAGGAAATAAAATATCACCACGAATAGCGCCAAAGGCATCAACATACCCAAAAGACCCTGCTGCTGGTTGCCCAAAGGATACCCCTCCCAAAGTCAAAAAATTTTGCGTGCGCCCCGCGCTGGAGCGCACGCGAAAGATTTTACCACGACCGGGGGCGGGCTCAAACACCAGCCCCGCCCTTGAGGAAGAACAGCAGCTTCTCCAGCTCCACCGATATGTCCACCCGGTAGACCAAGATGTCATCCTGGGCCACCAACGGGGTGGGAGCAAAGGAGAGGATTCCCCTTATGACGCCGCTCTTCACCGCCATGTCAACGCAGGCCTGGGCGGAGGAACCGGGCACCGTCAGAATGAGGACCTCGATACCCTTCTCCCGAGCCACCTGGGGCATCTGGTCAAGGTGATAACACTCGACACCGTTTATCACCTGTCCAACCTTTGACGGGTCCACGTCAAAAAGGGCCTCTATCCTGAACTTATCGCTCCTAAAGGCGGAATGCCCGAGGAGGGCGTAGCCCAGGTGCCCAACCCCCACAAGCCCGAGCCGCCACACCCCCGGGGAAGAGAGGATGCTGCTCACGTGGTCATAAAGGCGATCCACGTGGTAACCGACCCCCCGCTTGCCTATCTCTCCGAAGTAGGACAGGTCCTTCCTAACCTGGCTGGCCTTTATGCCCAACATCTCCCCCATCTGCTGGGATGAGACCACCAGCCTCCCCTCCTCCCGGAGCTGCCCAAGGAGACGGTAGTACTGGACAAGCCTTTCTACGGTAGGCTCCGCAACCCTCATAGGCCGATCAACCTAGCCCTTGTAGGCCACCACCTCGATCTCCACCAGCGCACCCTTGGGAAGGGCCGCCACCGCCACGCAGGACCTGGCGGGGTAGTCCTCGGTGAAGTAACGGGAGTAGACCTCGTTAACCGCCGCAAAATTGGCCATGTCGGTGATGAAAACCGTGGTCTTCACCACGTCCTTGAAGCTGAGCCCCTGGGACTCCAAGAGGGCCTTCACGTTCTCAAGCACCCGCTCCGCCTGGGAAGCCGCATCAGAACCCACCATCTGACCGGTGGCGGGATCCAAAGGTATCTGGCCGGAGAAGAAGAAGAACGGGCCAGCGCATACCCCCTGGCTGTAAGGACCTATGGCACCGGGAGCCTTGTCAGTGTTGATTATCTTCTTCAATTAAAAACACCTCCACGCATTTGTTTTTACGGACATCTAAAAGGAAGGTCACCAGGGATCATCCCTGGCAACCTTCCTGTCCTCCAAGACCTCAAAAGGGGTCGCCTTCCTCTTGAGCTGGGCTTCGTCGGCGGTCAACACCCGAACCTTCAGGAAACGGGAGGGGAAATCCACCTCTAAAAGGTCACCGTCCTTCACCTCGGTGGAGGGCTTGGCAACCCTCCCGGAAACCCTGACGGCACCGGCCTCCGCCATCTCCTGAGCCACGGTCCTTCTCTTCACTATCCTGGAAAGCTTCAGGAACTTATCAACCCGCAAGGCTTGTACCTCCGCTAACAATCTCCGGTGGAGTATATCAAATCCGCGGAGGCTTTACAACTTTACAAACTTTACTCAACCCTCAACGGGGGTTTCTGAGCAGCCCCCCTATGCCCTCGTGTTCCCTCAGGGCCGAGGGCCTTCCAAGCACCACCACGCGGGCTCCACCCCGAAGTGCCCTTCTGGACAGCGCTTCCAGGAGGTCCTCCTCCTCCCCCATGGCACCACCGCACAAGGGACATTGAACCTCGTCGATCCCCAGGGCTCCGCAGGAACCGCACCTAACCCCCCTTATGCCCTCCAGGTCCTCTATCACCAGCTTCATCAGGTCCCTGCGGTTCACACCATCTATGACCTGTCTAAGCCCCAGGGCGGAACGGCTTGGCCCCTCCAGGATCCTCTCCACCAGCTCCTCGGACTCCTGGAAGAACCGCTTCTCCATGGCCTCCCGCAGGTCCTCTTCCAAGCGGTGAGGGTCATCGTCCCCCTTGGGCTTCATGGGATGAACCGGGAGCCCCATCTCCCGGAGGGTACCCAAGGCCTCATGCAGTAGCTCCTCAGAAGCGGCCAGCCAAACCTCTCGACAGGGGAACTCCATGTCCAGCTCCTTTATCCGCCACTTGAGGTCCTTGAGGAACCTCCCAAGCGACGTCTCAGACCGGCGCTCTATCCGGCGTTCCTCACCGCCCCGGAAGCCCGCGTCCTTCACGGGCCTTATTAGCTCCTCCGAGAGCCTATCGACCTCGGAAAGCCGATTCCCGAAACGGAATATCCTCGCATCCCCCCTGCGAAGCAGCACAAGCCAGACATCCCGCAAAGGTGAGAGGACCTTTAGTGCGGGCAGGACCGCCGGGGCGTCCATGACGTACTCCCCCTGGACGGGGTTGGGGAGCTCCAGGACCGAGAAACGGCCTCCCGGGGCGGCGAATAGGGCCACCCCCCTGGGGGCCCTTAGGTCCTTAAAGGCCCCAAACCTGTCACAGAGCTCATCCAGACCCATCGAAAGGCCCTGCTGAAACTCCCGGTCCACACCACGAGACCGGTTTTTGAGCTCTATGGAGGCCTGCTTGGCACTCATCCCCTGGAAGGACATGTAAAGGGAAAGCACCCGGTCCTCCCCATCGAAGTCCTCAAGGATCTTCAGCACTATCTCCGTCATGGGGATCCCTCCTCTCGAAGGCTGCCTTTAGCCGGAGCACCCCGGAGCTATCCCATCAGTCCAGGAAGTCCCTGAGCCGCTTGCTCCTGCTGGGATGCCTCAGCTTCCTCAACGCCTTGGCCTCTATCTGTCTTATCCTCTCCCTGGTGACCCCAAAACGCTTCCCCACCTCCTCAAGGGTATGGGAATGGCCGTCCTCAAGCCCGAACCTAAGCCTCAAGACCTCCCTCTCACGATCCGTGAGGTCCTCCAGCATCTCCTCCAACTGCTCCCGCAGTATCTGGTTCGCCGCCGCCTCATCGGGGCTTGGAAGGTCCTTGTCCTCCAGGAAGTCCCCCAGCTGGCTGTCCTCCTCCTCACCTATCGGGGTCTCCAACGACACCGGCTCCTGGGCTATCTTCTGGATCTCCTCCACCCGGTCGGCGGTAACCCCCATCTCCGCGGCTATCTCCTCCACCGACGGCTCCCGACCGAGCCGCATGACCAGGGAACGGGATACCCTTATGAGCTTGTTGATGGTCTCCACCATGTGCACCGGTATCCTTATGGTGCGGGCCTGATCCGCTATCGCCCTGGTTATGGCCTGCCTTATCCACCAGGTGGCATAGGTGCTGAACTTATATCCCTTCCGGTAGTCGAACTTCTCCACCGCCCGGATCAGCCCCATGTTACCCTCCTGGATCAGGTCCAAGAAGAGCATGCCCCGGCCTATGTACTTCTTGGCTATGCTGACCACCAGCCTCAGGTTCGCCTCCACCAGCTTGCTCTTGGCCTCCTCGTCCCCCGCCTCGACACCCTTGGCAAGCTCCACCTCTTCCTCCGGGGAGAGCAGGGGTATCCTACCTATCTCCCGAAGGTACATCCTCACCGGATCCGACAGGGGCAGATCCTCAAGATCCCCCAGGTCATCGGAGGCCAACGTCATCTGGGGCAGCACGTCCTCGGATAACCCCTCCTGCCCCCTGGACTTGCTCTCATCCACCACGTCTATGCCGAGCTCCATGAGGGTAAAGTATAGGTTGTCCAACACGTCCGCCGACAGCAGCTCCTTGGGCAGATGCCTCTCTATGTCATCGTAGGTGACCGAACCCTTCTCCCTGGCGTCGTGAAGAAGATCCCTCACGTTCTCTATGTAATCCATCATGTTCTCCGAGGCAGCGGAATCCTCGGTCACCATGACCTCACCATCATCCCTGACGTCCCCGTTACCATCGAGCTTCTCCACCATGTCGGACGCCCCTACCCCCTTCCCTTTATCTTCCTTGCCAGGTTGAAGAACTCCTCCAGCTCCTGCTTTCCCAACGACTCTCCCCTGGCCATGCGTTCCTTAAGATGCCTGTAACGTCTCATCTGGCTGTTCCTCTCAAGCCCCGCCAGGATCTCCCCCACCGGGTCATCCACCATAAGCTGATCCAGAAACGCTCCCCCCTTGGCTATTATGGCAGGGTAAACCCTATCGCCCATCACTGCCCACCGGGTCTCCATCTCCATGGGATCCTCCCCACAGAGGAGCGCAAAAACCAAGGTCCTTGCCTCGTCCCTCCTTAGCAGCGGTATCACCCTCTCCGGGGGCAGCGTCACCCGGAGCTCCCGGCGATACCAAAGGGCGGCACACAGGCCCCACTCCCAAAGGTCATCCTTGTCATCCTCAAGCAAAGCCTCACCCGCACCGGCAACGGCGGCCTTACCACTGGGGCCGGAAAACCCATCCCCCAGCCCCACGGGCCTCACGGACTCCCGGGCCCTGCCCCAACCCATTCGTTCAAGATCCGTTTCCAACTGGTGGGGCAAAACTCCAAGCACCTCCGCCACCCTCGGTATGTGCTCCCTGAGATACAGGGGCGACAGGCCAGCAAGGCCCTCCAGCAGCTCCCGCTGCCCCTTGAGCCCCACCCCGGAAGCCCCGCCCCTCACCCTGGATACCGCGTGAAAGACCGGCAGCGGCAAGGCGGCGTCAAGGGCCCGCTTAAACATCTCCACCCCGTCAGGGGCGGACAGGAGCTCGTCCGGGTCCTTCCCGGAGGGGATCTGTACCACCACAACCTCAACGCCCATGCGGTGCAACATATACATGCCGCGGATCGCCGCCTCCTGGCCCGCCAGGTCCGAGTCGAAGCAAACGGCGCAGCGATCCGAATGACGGGCTATCACGGCACACTGCTCTTCCGTAAGGGACGTGCCAAGACAAGCCACGGTCTCGTTGAAGCCCTTCAGGTGACAGCGGATGGCATCCATATAGCCCTCCACAAGTATCACCCTTCCCCTCTCCCTTATGGCCTGCTTGGCCATGTTCAAAAGATACAGGAACTTCCTCTTCTCGAACAGGGGCCCCTCGGGGCTGTTGACGTATTTGGCCCCCTCCCCATCCACCAACCGGCCCCCAAATCCAACTAGTCGTCCGGTCTCGTTCCTCAAGGGGAATATAACCCTTCCCCTGAACCTATCATAGGGGCCCCGCTGGCCTTCCACCAGGAGGCCCGCCTGGATCGCGTCCTTCACGCTGAAGCCCCTGGAAATCAAGTGATCCCTCAAGGCCCCCCATGACATGGGCCCCCAGCCGATTTCAAAGAGTTCAATCCCCCGGCGGTCAAGCCCCCTTCTGCCGAGGTACCCTTGAGCCACCGCCCCCTCCTGGGAGTCCAGCCTATCCCGGAAGAACCGCAGCGCCTCCTCCAAGATGGGGAGCCGGGAGGAACCTCGCCTGTCTATCTCAACCCCTGCCATCTGGGCCAGCTTCTCCAGCGCCTCCGGAAAGGACAGGTTCTCAATGGCCATGACAAAGGAAAAGACATCCCCACCCTTGCCGCATCCAAAACAGTGATAGGTCTGGCGCTCCTGGGAAACCGTAAACGATGGGGTCTTCTCGGAGTGGAAGGGGCACAGTGCCACGTAGTTCCTGCCCCTCTTGCGCAGGGGCAGGTAGGAGGACACCACGTCCACTATGTCCAACCTTTCCTTTATGAGGCGCACGTGGTCGTTCAAGTCCTACACCCCCGACAAACCAAGGATCCGCAGGGAGGTGGGAGCCGCCCCTGCGGATCTTTGGACTAAAAAAAGCCCTGGAGGGCCCAAAAGCCCCCTGGGGAGACCCCAGGGGGCGCGTCTTCCTCCTAGCTCAACAGGTCAAGCTTACATGAAAAGAGGAGCTAAGACCAGGGCCACCACGGACATGAGCTTGATCAAGATGTTGAGGCTTGGACCGGCGGTATCCTTGAACGGGTCTCCCACGGTGTCCCCCACCACCGCTGCGGAATGGGCAGGGGTACCCTTGCCGCCGTGGTGCCCCTCTTCGATGTACTTCTTGGCGTTATCCCAGGCGCCGCCGGCGTTGGACATGAAGATGGCCATCATGACACCGGTGACGATGGATCCCCCAAGAAGCCCGCCAAGGGCCTGGACCCCCAGGAAGTAGCCCACCAGCACCGGCACCACCACCGCCATAAGCCCGGGCACCACCATCTCCCTAAGGGCCGCGGCGGTGGAGATGTCCACGCACCTCTCGTACTGGGGCTCCGCGGTGCCCTGCATTATCCCGGGGATCTCCCTGAACTGGCGGCGCACCTCGTCTATCATCCGCTGAGCCGCCCGGCCCACCGCCTGGATGGAGAGGGCACTGAAGATGAAGGGCAGGAGACCACCCATGAAGAGCCCCACCATGACCTTGGGGTCCTTGAGGTCTATGACGGAAAGCTTAACCGCCTGACCATAAGCCACGAAAAGGGCAAGGGCGGTGAGGGCGGCTGAGCCGATGGCGAGCCCCTTGCCTATGGCGGCGGTGGTGTTGCCCACCGCATCCAGCCTGTCGGTGATGTTCCTTACCTCCTTGGGGAGCCCGCTCATCTCGGCGATCCCACCCGCGTTGTCCGCGATGGGACCGTAGGCGTCCACGGACAGGGCCATGCCGGTTATGGCGAGCATGCCCACCGCGGAGCAGGCTATGCCGTAGAGACCGCCGAACTTGACACCCACAAGGGTGGCGACGCAGATGAGGATGACCGGCCAACCGGTGGACTTCATGCCCACCCCGAGGCCAGCCAGGATGTTGGTGGCGTAACCGGTGTTGGATGCCTCGGCTATCTCCTTGACCGGCTTGTAGTTGGCGGAGGTGTATATCTCGGTCACGTAACCGATGGCCACGCCGGCGGCCACACCGGCCACCACCGCCCAGAAGAGGGTGAGGTCCTGGAATATCCAACGGGTTACGAAGAAGGTGCCCAGGACCATAAAGACACCGGTGGAGACGAGGCCCATCCTAAGGGCGAGCTGGGGATCTCCACCCTCCTTGACCCTCACGAAGAACGTACCAAGTATGGAGGCCACTATGCCAACCGCGGCGAGGAACAGCGGATAGGCCACCCCGGCGGTCCCGGAGACCAGGGCGCCCACGGACATGGCGGCTATGATGGAGTTCACGTAGGACTCAAACAGGTCCGCCCCCATGCCGGCGATGTCCCCCACGTTGTCCCCCACGTTGTCCGCGATGACCGCGGGGTTCCTGGGGTCGTCCTCCGGTATGCCCGCCTCGACCTTGCCCACCAGGTCGGCCCCCACGTCCGCCGCCTTGGTGTAGATTCCGCCGCCCACCCGGGCGAACAGGGCTATGGAGCTGGCGCCGAACCCGAAACTGGCTATCACGTTGGGGTCACCAAACAGCACGTACATGGCCACTATGCCGATGATACCCACCCCCACCACGGTCATGCCCATGACGCTGCCGCCCTGGAACGCCAGCCTCAGGGCGGAGTTCATGCCCATGGTGGCGGCAAACGCGGTCTTGCCGTTGGACTTGGTGGCCACCCTCATGCCCGCGTAGCCGGTGGAAGCGCTGCACACCGCGCCGACCAAAAAGCACACCGCACTGGGCACCCCTATCTTGTACGCCAAAAGGGCCCCTACCACCGCCACAAAGGGGATGAGCGCCTTATACTCCCTGTAGAGGAACGCCATTGCCCCCCTCTGGATGATGCCGGAGAGGCGAACCACGTTCTCGTCGTCCACCTTGAAGGCGTTGATGCGCCCCGTGGCCACCAACGCGAACAGGATGGCCAGAACACCGGTTCCGCCCACCACTCCTAACCACGAGTAACCCATGACCAGACCTCCTCGAACAAAAAAGTGAAATAGAAACACTGCCCCCCCGCACAAAAGGGGGGCACTAAAGCCGACGTTGATTATATCCATCCCTCAACCCCAAGACAAGGGAGATCCAGAGTTGACAAATTCGGAAAGTTCCCCTAGGAGTCCTCTCCTTCCCCTTCACACCACACGTAAGCCCTGACCCATCCCCTCTTTAATCGAACCCCCTTGAGCTCTCTCACCATACCCATAAGGCCGCCCCGCACGAAGTCCGCCACGAAGTCCTTCATGGGGACCTCCCCGGCGGGGGTGAAAACCCGGCTCCTCTTATGCCCCTTTCTTGCCATTTCAAGGAGCTTCTCGCAAAGATCCTCAAGCTCCTCATCCCCTCCACGGTAGGTGAAGAAGACCCCCTCCACCCCCTTCGACACCTCGTTGCCAACCCAAACCTTGGGGAACCTAAGGGACTTGCCCCCCTCAACTATCACCAGGTCCTTGGTGGGGAAGACACGCATGGCAAGCCCCCCCACGTCCCACTGCCCCGCCATGTCAAGCCTGGCACCGTCGGGACCCAACAAAACCGCAGATCCCACCGAACCCAGGGCCTTGCCGGTATCGGTGGAAACCGGCGACAAAACCTCCTCGCTGGTCCTCTTTATGAAACCCACGTGGCATCCCCTTTGGCTCAACATCTCCAGCAGCTTCACACAAAGGGTGGTCTTCCCGCTGTCCTTGAGTCCACACACACAAACTATGGGCAACACTTAAAACACCTCCGCCGCTTCGCTTGTGGAGCTCTGAGAATGATACATCAAAACCCCTAGGAACAAAAATCCACAATGTTTCCGTCAAAATGATATAATTAAAACAAAGCTATCAATTGAACTATGGGAGGTGACGGATCTGGACGGCGAGGTCTTTAAGGTGCCGGTGCAAGACCTCATAAGCTTTGGGGGCATCGTGGCGGAGGACATCATATCCGCCAGGGGTTCCGTCATCATCCCCAAGGGGACCAGGCTCGCCATGCTCGGGGACTCCGTTCTGCTGCTCATAAGACACCTGTTGGACGAGGGGATAGGCTACGTCCACGTCCGCAGGGATGATCACGTGGAACAGGACGCCCTGGACTCGTTCATAGACCAGGTGATCAACTCCAACGTGATAATAGACCCGGAGGTGGCAAGCAAGTCCATAAACGAGATCAAGGGGCTTTTCGATTCCATAAGGACCCAACACATAACCCCGGAGCTGCTAAGCCCCATCACCGAGGTGGCCAAGGAGCTGCTGGAGCAGATATTAACGAAGCCCAAGATCCTCTTCTCCGTGGCCAAGGTGCACCGCTGGGACGAGTACACCTTTGTGCACTCCTTCAACACCGCCGCCATATCCGGCTTCCTGGCCCATCGGATGGCACCGGAGTCGGCGGAGACCGCGGTGCTTGGAGGCCTCCTGCACGACCTGGGCAAGGCCCGGATACCCCTTGAGATATTGAACAAGCCCGGGCCCCTCACCAACGAAGAGTTCAACGTTATGAAATCCCATCCGGTGCTCGGGGAGAAGCTAGCCAGAGAGCTGGGCATAGACGATCCAGACGTACTGGCCATAATAAGAAGCCACCACGAGAGGTGGTGCGGAAGCGGATACCCGGACGGCAAGGCGGGGGGAGGACATACCCCTGCTGTCTCGCATCGTGGCGGTGGCGGACGCCTTCGACGCCATGACATCTGAACGGAGCTACAAACGGGCGGTGCCGTTCAGGGACGCGGTCAACACCATAATCGTGGACGGAGGCACCCACTTTGACCCCAAGGTGAGCCGCCTGCTGCTCACCTCCTTCGGGATGTACCCCCCCGGGTCGGTGGTGGAGCTCTCGGACAAGTCCATAGGGGTGGTGGTGTCCTCCGGAGGGGAGGACCTGTTAAGGCCGGTGATCATGATCAAGGTCAACCCCGACGGAAGCCTCAGCGACGCCCTGCGGCTGCTGGACCTTAAACGGTCGGAGCTTAGGATACAGCGGTACCTGGGATGGGAGGGGAAGAGGGCCCTTTAAAACCGGGCCCTCCTGTTTATCCCAGCTCCCCTATCAACGGTATATCCAGCCTACTCCCACTCGATGGTGGCCGGGGGCTTGCCGGTCACATCTAGGACCACCCGGTTTATGCCCCTCACCTGGTTGCATATCCGCCGGCTGACCCGGTCGAGGAGCTCATAGGGCAGCCTCGCCCAGTCCGCGGTCATCCCGTCCTGGGACTCAACGGCCCTTATGACCGCGGTCTCCGCGTAGGTCCTAACGTCCCCCATGACCCCCACGGATCTCACGGGAAGGAGCACGCAGAAGCACTGCCAAAGAGAATCGTACAAGCCGAAGTTGGCTATCTCCTCCTGCAGGATGTGGTCCGCCTCCCTCAGCACATCGAGGCGCTCCCTGGCAACCTCCCCAAGGCACCTCACCGCAAGCCCAGGGCCAGGGAAGGGATGCCGCTTGAGGAAACCCTCGGGGACCCCCAGAATGGCCCCTATCCGTCGAACCTCATCCTTGAAGAGGTCCCTGAGGGGCTCCAACACCTTTAGCTTCATGAAGTCCGGCAGCCCCCCGACGTTGTGGTGGGACTTTATAACCGCCGCTCCCTTGCCCTGATGCCCGCTCTCGATCACGTCGGGGTACAAGGTCCCCTGAAGCAGCCACCTAGCCCCCTCCACCTGGGAGGACTCCTCCTCGAACACCCGGACGAACACCTCTCCTATGGTCTTTCTCTTGGCCTCCGGTTCCTCCACCCCCTTAAGGGCCTCAAGGAACCGGTCCGAGGCGTCCACCATCTTCACGTTGAGATCCAGCTTGGTGTAGGTCTCCATGACCTTCCGGGCCTCGTCCTTCCTGAGAAGGCCGTTGTCCACGAAGATGCAGCTGAGCCTGTCCCCTATGGCCTTGGAGGTAAGGACCGCCGCCACGGTGGAATCCACGCCACCGGAAAGGCCGCAGATCACCCGGTCATCCCCTACTTGGGTGCGGATGCTCTCCACCATTCGATCCACCCAATCGGTGAGCACCCAGGTCCTCTCGCAGCCGCAAACCCCGAAGAGGAAGTTCGCCAGCGCCAGGGTGCCTTTTTCCGTGTGGGCCACCTCTGGATGGAACTGAAGGGCGGAAATCCTGCCCCCTTCGGTCTCGAAGGCCGCCACCGCTCCGGACTCGCTCCTGGCAAGAACCCTAGCCCCCGGCGGAACCTGCTCCACCTGATCCCAATGGCTCATCCAAACGGTGAACTCCTCGGGGAACCCCCGGAGCAACCCCCCGGGGGAGTCAACCTGGACCTTGCACCGGCCGTACTCGGCGCTTGGGGCCTTGACGACCCGCCCCCCCAGCTGGTGGGCCAGCATCTGCATTCCGTAGCATATGCCCAATATGGGGATGCCGGACTTGAGGAGCCTCTCCGAAAGCTTAGGGGCCCCCTCCTCCACGCAGCTCCTGGGCCCTCCGGAGACTATGATCCCCTTTGGAGACCTGGACAGCACCTCCTCGGGCTCCGCGTCCCAAGGGAGTATCTCGCTGTACACCTCAAGCTCCCTCACCCGCCGGGCGATCAACTGGGTATACTGGGAACCGCAGTCCAGGACCACCACCATGTCCTTAACGTCCATGAGAAACACGTCCTTCCTCAACTTGACTAAAACACCCCAAGGGGCGGTAAAGTAAACACGGATCAGTATGCCACACCTTTTGAATCAGGCCAAGGCATAAAAAAGGGAGAGGCCTAAGCCCCTCCCTGGTAACTTCGGACGGTACGTTAGTCGTAGTCCTCCATGCCGCCGGGCATCTTGGGCATGTCCTTCTTCTCCGGCTTGTCCGCCACAAGGACCTCGGTGGTGAGCAGCATGGCGGCGATGGAGCCGGCGTTCTGGACGGCGCTCCTGGTGACCTTCACGGGATCGATTATGCCGGACTCGATCATGTCCACGTACTCGCCGGTGGAAGCATCCAGTCCCTGACCCTTCTTGAGACCCCGGACCTTCTCAACCACCACGTCACCCTGGAGTCCAGCGTTGGTGGAGATGAGGTGCAGGGGCTCCGTGAGGGCCTTCCGCACGATGGAAGCGCCGGTCTTCTCGTCCCCCTCCAGCTTGGAGATGAACTCGTCCAGGGCGTTGGCGCAGGACACAAGGGCCACGCCGCCTCCGGGGACGATACCCTCCTCCACCGCGGCGCGGGTGGCGTTGAGGGCGTCCTCGATACGGTGCTTAAGCTCCTTCTGCTCCGTCTCGGTGGCAGCGCCGACCTGGATGACCGCCACTCCGCCCACCAGCTTGGCGAGCCGCTCCTGGAGCTTCTCCTTGTCGTACTCGGAGGTGGAGTCCTCAAGCTCCTTGCGGATCTGGGCGGCCCTGTCCTTTATGGCCTTGGGATCGCCGGCACCCTCAACGATGGTGGTCTCCTCCTTGGCCACCCGGATCTTCTTGGCCCTACCGAGCATGGAGATGTCCGCGTTCTCCAGCTTGATTCCCACTTCCTCGCTGATCACCTTGGCGCCGGTGACCACCGCGATGTCCTGGAGCATGGCCTTGCGCCTCTCGCCGAAGCCCGGGGCCTTGACGGCCACCACCTGCAGGATGCCCCGGAGCTTGTTGACCACCAGGGTGGCGAGGGCCTCGCCCTCCACGTCCTCGGCGATGATGAGCAGGGGCTTGCCGGTCTGAACCACCTTCTCAAGCACCGGGAGCAGATCCTTCACGTTGCTGATCTTGCCGTCGTGGACCAGGATGTAAGCGTCCTCAAGGACCGCCTCCATCCTCTCCGGGTTGGTGATCATGTAGGGGCTCACGTAGCCCTTGTCGAACTGGAGGCCCTCCACCATCTCGAGGGTGGTACCCACGGTCTGGCTGTCCTCAACGGTGATGACACCATCCTCGGTCACCTTGTCCATGGCCTCGGCGATGAGCTCGCCGATCCGCTTGTCGTTGGCGGAGATGGAGGCCACCTGAGCGATCTTGGCGTGCTCCTTAACAGGGATGGCCTGCTTCTTGAGCTCCTCCACCACCACGTCGACCGCCTTCTCGATGCCCCGGCGGAGCAGCATGCCGTTGGCGCCGGCGGCCACGTTCTTGAGACCCTCGCGGATCATGGCCCTGGCGAGCACCGTGGCGGTGGTGGTACCGTCGCCGGCCACGTCGTTGGTCTTCGAGGCCACCTCCTTCAGGAGCTGGGCCCCCATGTTCTCAAAGGGATCCTCCAGCTCTATCTCCTTGGCGATGGTCACACCGTCGTTGGTTATGGTGGGGGAGCCGAACTTCTTCTCCAGAACCACGTTGCGCCCCTTGGGGCCCAAGGTCACGCCAACCGTGTCAGCCACCTTGTTAACTCCGCGCTCAAGGGCCCTGCGGGCCTCTTCCTTGAAAAGCAGGATCTTCGGCATCGTGTCTTGCCCTCCTTCAGTAAAGGTGTTCTATCTGCTTAGGGTCGCTTACTTCTCCACTATGGCGAGCACGTCCCGCTCGCTGAGGATCAGGTACTCCTGGCCGTCAAACTTGACCTCCGTGCCAGAGTACTTGCTGTAGATGACCCGGTTGCCCACCTTGACCTCCATGGGAAGCCGCTGGCCGTTGTCCAGCACCCGGCCGGTACCAACCGCCACAACCTCGCCCTCCACGGGCTTCTCCTTCACGGTGTCAGGGAGCACTATGCCACCCTTGGTCATCTCCTCCTTCTCCACCGCCTTCACCACAAGACGGTCGCCGAGAGGCCTAAGCTGCATCTAAATCCCTCCTCCTTGGAGTTTGTTACCCGGTTTTTTAGTGTTAGCACTCCCAACAACCGAGTGCTAACCCTCACGGCTGAAAGTCTATTCAAAGTCCGGGATTTCCTCAAGAACCATTATCTACAAATAAAGCCGGATAGAGGCAAATAAACCGCCTCTATCCGGCCCAAGCTGCTTTTTCTGATGTTTTTTGACTTATCGGGCCATCTCCCAGGACGGGTCCGCCCTGAGGGTGAGGTCATCCCGGATCCCCCTCATGAAGGCCCACCACCCAGCGGCGGCTATCATGGCCCCGTTGTCGGTACAAAGGTCCCTCGGGGGCAGAAAAACCCTGATGCCCCTGTCGGAAAGGCCTAAAAGACGCCTCCTGAGCTCCGAGTTCGCCGCCACTCCCCCGGAAGCCGCCACGGTCTTAACCCCCGTGAGCTGCACCGCCAGCTCCAGCTTCTCCACCAGGGAGTCCACCGCCGACCTCTGGAAAGAGGCACAAAGGTCCGGCAGCGAAATGGAATCCCCCTCCTTCCGGACAAGCCATAATACCGCGGTCTTAAGACCGCTGAAGCTGAACTCCACGTCCGAAGTTCCCCGCAGAGGCACCGGCAGCTGGTACCTCCTAGGATCCCCCTGGGCGGCAAGGCGGTCTATCACGGGACCACCTGGGTAGCCCAACCCAAGCAGCTTCGCCACCTTGTCATAAGCCTCCCCCGCCGCATCGTCCCTGGTGCCCCCAAGGAAACGATAGTCCCCAAAGGACCGCACCAACTGGATCTCCGTGTGCCCCCCGGAGACCACAAGGCACAGGAACGGAGGCTCAAGATCCTCGTGGGCTATGACGTTGGCGAACACGTGACCCTCCATGTGGTTAACCCCTATCATGGGGACCTCCCACCCCTGGGACAGCCCCTTGGCAGCCATAAGACCCACCAGGAGAGACCCCATGAGACCCGGCCCAGCGGTGACCGCTATGAGGGACAGCTCCCTCATGGGGTTCAAAACCCCCGCCTCCGCAAGACACCGCCTCACCAGCCCCACCACCGCCTCCTGATGCCTTCGGCTGGCCAGCTCCGGCACCACACCACCGTGGGGAGCATGCTCCTCCACCTGGCTCATCACCAGGGACGACCTTATCCGGCGTGGAGCCTCGAGAACCGCAACCCCCGTGTCGTCACAGCTGCTCTCTATGCCCAACACAAGGCCGCTGCCGCACCCCCTCATCCGCAGCTGCAACTCCCGCAGGTGCCGCACTTGGAACCGCCACAGGAACAGGCCTTGCGCCGCTCTCCCTTCTCGTGGATCAACACCTTACACCGGCAATGAGGACAGGATGATATGTGCCCCTCCGTCTCTATCCTCTTCCCACACTCCACACAACGATAAACGTGCAACCCAAACACCTCCTCGCCGCTTTTCCCATCTAAAACCAAGGTTCTCAAACCACCTTCCATGGTCACCTGGAAACCCTCATATCCACCAGGTCGTCCCCGTAACCCACCTTCACCACCGACCCCCTGGCTATCCGACCAGGGGACAACACCCCAAAGAAGCTCTCATCCCCGGATGAGAGCTGAAATAACATCCGATCCTTGGGCGTCATCAGCAGGTCCTCGCTCAGCCTCTCCCCCACCACCAACTTGCCCATATCCAGGTCAAAGGGCTTATAGGCCCTCACCGCCACCGCCACAAGGCTGTGCCCCCTGGGCACCGAGTCCAGCTTCTGAACCTGCTCCACAAGCCACTGGGGCGGGAACTGGGCCTCCCTAACCGCATCCGCAAGCCTCCTGTCCACCAGGATGAACTCCACGCTGCAGCGGGCCCCTATAACCAGATCCCCCAGGACCTGACCCTCCACGTAGCACTTGGCGCTCTGCCCCTCTATGACCTTGGCGAGTTTCTCATCCACCCCCAACGAAACCCCGGGCAAAAGGGCCAAAAACACCGCTGCCGCCGCAAAACACCCGATAACGGCTGAAAACCAGGCCCTCAAAGATTTAAACACCGGTCCCCACTCTCCTTCCCCTGAGCTTAAGCCACTTAAGCTCCTCCATGCCAATCCCCAGCGCGACCCCTAGATAAACCCCAAGGGCTGTAAGCCCGCATAGGGCAAACCAGCAAAGCCGCCCTCCCAAGGCCCCGCCGTAAGGGTAGCTCCATATGCTCGAAAAACCGACAAGCGCCGCCCCCATAGAAGCCAAGGGGATCCCCTGCCTCAACACCCACTTAAGCTCAAACATACCCAGCGGAGCACCCAAGTCCCGGGACACCATGGCCATGCCGGTCATGGAGGCCGCGAGGAACGCCAAGGACGTTCCAAGCGCAAGGCCCGAGTAGGAGAACCGGGCCATTAGAAGGTACCCAAAGGCCAGATTGCACAGCACCGTGACGGCCGTAACCGTCATGGCCCCCCGAGCCAAGCCCCGGGCGTAAAGGGCCCTCATCACTATGGCATTACAGCTCATGAAGGCAAGGCCGACCCCGTACATCCTAAGGGCCCCGGAGGTGGCATCCAGGGCCCACTGGCCAAAGGCCCCCCGGAAGAAGATGAGGTGAGTAACTGGCCTTGCGAACATCACAAGCCCCAGGGAAACGGGCAGCACCGCGAAAAGGTTGAACCGCAGAGAATCCCTAAGGAAGACCCGGAAGCCCTCCCTGTCCCATGGATCCAGGCGGGAAAGGGCAGGTAAAACCGCCTGGGCTATGGCCACCACGAACAACCCCAAGGGGAGCTGCAGCACCCGGTCCGCATAGTTTAGCGCCGATATGGCCCCCCCCTCCAGGTACGACGCGAGGAACCGGCTCACCACCGGGTTCAGCTGGTTCAGCGAGAGCCCCGCCGCGTAGGGCAGGAAGAGCCTCATCATCCTCCGCAGATCCGAGTTCCCCATGTCGGGCCTCGAGGGACTCAAGGGTATGCCACAGCGGTAGGACCACACCCATTGGAGCACCATCTGGGAAAGCCCACCCATAAGGACCGCCGCCACCACGTGCCATACCGTAACAGTTGGGTAGAAGGACCACACGCAGACTATGAACACCAGGTTGCTCAGCGCGGGGGCCACCGCGGGTACGAAGAAACGGTCCAGGCTGTTGAGAACCCCCATTGCAAGGGCCCCCAAGGACATGAACATGAGAAACGGGAATAGAGCGGCGGTAAGCCTTGAGGCGATCAACCTGTCCTCGGGGGAAAAGCCGGGGGCCATTACCCTAACAAGCAAACCAGCCCCCGCCATGCCCAACAAAACCACCAGCATGGTACCGGCCATCAGCACCGCAGAGGCCTGCCGCGCCAGCCTGGCGGCCTCCTCCCTACCCCGGTCCTTAAGCACCCTGCTGAAGACCGGCACGAAGGCGGCGGAAAGCGCCCCCTCCGCCAGCAACTGCCTCGCCAGGTTGGCCAACGTATAGGCCACGTAAAAGGAATCCAACTGCCTCGTGGCCCCGAACACCGCGGCGGTTATCATCTCCCTAACCAACCCCAGGACCCGGCTGGCCAGAGTTCCCACGGTCATCCTAAGGGCATTGCGGACCATCCGGGACATGGGGGACCCGCCGGAACTTCCGCCCACCGTCCTGTCCGGGCTCACCATCGGAACTCCTCCCCCAGGTAGAACTTGCGGGCCACGGGACTCTCCGCCACCTCCTCGGGGGTGCCCTGGATAACCACCCGCCCCTGGTGGATAAGATAGGTCACATCCGTTATTGACAAGGTCTCCCTCACGTTGTGGTCCGTAAGCAGTATCCCAAAACCCTTCTCCTTGAGGCTTATTATCATCTGCTGTATGTCGTAAACCGCTATGGGATCTATGCCGCTGAAGGGCTCGTCCAACAGCAGGAACGAGGGCTTAAGGGCCACACAGCGGGCTATCTCAACCCTTCGCCTCTCCCCGCCGCTTAAGGCATACCCCTTGGTGTCGCTTATGACCCCTATGCCGAACTCCTCTATGAGCCTGTCCACCTGGGGGGCATAGTCCCGCTCCTCCCAGCCGAGCTCCTGATAGACCAGCTCAAGGTTCTGCCTCACCGTTAGGTTCCTGAACACGGAGGCCTCCTGGGGCAGGTAGCCAAGACCCCGCCGGGCCCTGAGGTGCATCGAAAGCCTCGTCACATCCTCCCCGTTCAGGATCACCGACCCTTCATCGGGCCTTATGCGCCCCACGGTCATGTAGAAGGTGGTGCTCTTCCCCGCCCCGTTAGGACCCAAAAGACCGGTGACACAACCACGCCGGACCGTAAAGGACACCCCGTCCACAACCCTACGACCCCGGTAGCTCTTCCCCAGGTTCACCACCTCAAGGGACCCGGACGAATTAACGACGGTCACCGCTTTACCTCCTCGCCGTCCCTGGACCCCTTAGCGGGGAACGTCACCTGGGTGGAACCGTAGGCCTCAAGGCGCCTCACCCTGGTCTGATAAACTATCCTGTCCGCCGTTAAAGTCCTTCCTCCCGGCTGAACCACCTTGGCGGAACCGATCACCTCCACAGCCCCGGAGACGCCATCGTAGGATGCCCTGTCCCCGGTCATGACCATGTCGGCCCCGTTCTTGTCCTTGGCTATGCAGGTAACTCCCCCTGCGGCCTCCGCGGATTCAACGGCCCCGGAACGATCGAGCCTTCCCCTCACCGAAGGGGCCCTCAACTCAAACCCCTCCTTCATGTCCCGGTACCTTCGAACGTTAAATCCGCTGAACTCGAAGAGGTTTCTCTCAACCCTATCCGCGTCCACCATCTTGCCCATAAAGGTCCCCTTCACGGAACCCTCCAAGGTGTACCTCAGGCCGTCGGAGGTCCAGCGGGCGGTGGAGCAGGTGAGGATCTCGTCTCCCCTCACGGCCCTGACCCCTCCCCTGGCGACGGCCTCGTAGATGCCACGGCCCTTGGAACTGACATCCAATGTCTGGGACAGGACCTTCACCCGTTCCCTCTTGAAAAGGGCCACCACGTTACCCTTGAGGGAGAAGGCCTCCCCGGACACCCTGCCCTCCCCCACGTCGCCCGAGGCCTCCAGCTGGTCCTGCTGTACCCTCACACCACCTTCCGCCCTGAAACGCTCGGTGCTGCCGTCATAGATCAAGCGCTGGGCGGTAAGCCTGGTCACCCCGTCCTGGGCGCTGGAGGAAGCCGCAACCGACAAAAGGGCCAACCCAGCGGCAAAAGCCAAAAAACGTCTCATCCACCTATACCCCCCACGGAGGATTTATGCTTCAAACCTAAAAACTAGAACCCCAAGAACGCTAAAAGGGCGTCCCCAGAGGAACGCCCCATATTCTACCATCATTGTTCACAGGGAGAAGCTAAACCCGCGCACCGCCGGAGAAGAGGGCCTCCCCTATCTGGACCGCGTTCAGCGCCGCCCCCTTGAGGAGGTTGTCCGCCACCACCCACATGGCAAGGCCGTTCTCAAGCCCCGTGTCGGGCCTTATGCGCCCCACCAGCACCTCTCCCCGGCCGGCCCCGTCATGAGGGGTGGGATAAACGGCCCCCTTGGGGTCGTCCATTACCTCAACCCCCTTGAAACCCGCCAGGATCTCCCGGGCCTCACGGGGGTCCGGCTTCTCCTCGAAGGAGGCGGATATGGCCTCCCCATGGCAGTTGAAGGTGGGAACCCGAACGGTGGCGGAGCTGACCTTAAGGTGAGGCATACCAAGTATCTTCCGAGACTCCCTCACCATCTTCCACTCCTCTTCGGATATCCCCTGGTCATCAAAGCTTCCTATGTGAGGCAGCAGGTTGAAGGCGATATCCCTGGGATAAACGGAGCTCTCCCAGGGCTGCCCCGCCAGGTAGGCCGCGGACGCCCCCTTGAGCTCCTCCACCGCCCCCCTGCCCGTGCCGGACACGGACTGATAGGTGACCGCGGAGAAGTAACAAAGGCCGTAGCGCCTGTGAAGGGGATAAAGGACCATGAGGGCCTGAATAGTGGCGCAGTTGGGGTTGGCCACTATGCCCCTGTGCCAGGCGAGGTCCGCGGCGTTTATCTCCGGCACCACCAGCGGCACCTGGGGGTCCATCCTCCAGGCGGAGCTGTTGTCCACCACCACCGCCCCCTTGGAAGCCGCCACGGGGGCCCAGGCCTTGGAGGGCCCGGATCCAGCGGAGAACAGGGCCAGCGACACCCCCTCGAAGTGGCGTTCCTCCACCGGAAGGACCTCCAGCTCCTCCCCCCGGAAGATCACGGCCCTTCCCCTGGACCGTTCGGACCCCAACGGGAGCACCTGATCCACCGGCAGGGAGCTCCTCTCAAGACACTCCAGCATCCGGCCACCCACAAGACCGGTGGCCCCAAGAACCGCTACCTTCATCAGAAAGACGCCTCCTCTATAAACACCTCGTGAAGGGCCCTTACGGCCTCGTCACAGCGATTGGCGGGCACCACGCAGGTGAGGGAGAGGGAGTTGGAGGATATCATGTCTATGTTTATCCCCTCCTCCGCCAAGGCCTGGAACATCCGGACCGGAAGCTCCGGATGGTTCGCTATCCCAGCTCCCACCACGGACACCCTGGCTATCTCGGAGTCAAAGCCAACCCCCTGGGCCTCAACCTCCTCGCAGAAGCCCCTGGTTATGTCTATTGCCTCGTCCAGACAGGTCTTCTTGACCAGAAAGGTTATGTCGTTGAGGCCTCCCCTCATGGTGTTCTGGATTATCATCTCCGCCCCGATCCCACGATCCGCCAGGCTCCGGAAGAGCCTCAAAGCCACACCGGGCATGTCCGGGACCCCTATCACTGTTATCTTCGCCACCTTGGTATCGTGAACCACCGCCTTTATGACAAGACCTTCGCTCACCGGGTTAGTCATCACCCAAGTCCCCTCCTCATCGGTGAAGCTGGAGCCCACGTAAAGGGGCACCTGGTACCTCATGGCCATCTCCACGCTCCGAGCCTGAAGCACCTTGGCCCCCAGGGCGGACATCTCCATGCACTCCTCGTAGCTTATGCCCTTAAGCTTCACGGCCCCCTTAACCAACTTGGGGTCCGCGGACATTATTCCCGCCACGTCCTTCAATATCTGGCAGCTCTGAGCCCTGAGGGCCGCAGCCAGGGCCACGGCGGATAGATCAGACCCACCCCTCCCAAGGGTTATCACGTCCCCTGAGTCGGTCACCGCCTGGAAGCCGGTTACCACCGGCACGAGTCCCTTATCCAGGGCCTCTTCCACCGCCGACGCATCCACTCGGTATATGCGCCCCTCGGTGGGAAACCCCACCGCCTTAAACCCCGCCTGGGCGGCGGTGAACGAAACCGCCCCAACCCCCTCCCCCTGAAGGGCCAGGGCCAGGAGCGCCACGCTCTGCTGCTCCCCGGTGGCCAAAAGCTGATCCAGCTCCCGGCCATCGCACCTGAGGGAGACGTCCCGGGCCAAGGACAAAAGCCTGTCGGTGGTGCTGCCCATGGCGGACACCACCACCGCCACCCGGAAACCCTGATCCTTAACGCCCTTTATCCGGCGGGCCACCTCCCTCATCCTATCCGGGTCCGCCACGGAGCTTCCACCGAACTTCAGGACCGTTAAAGGGGCATCGGACCTCACGTCAACCACATGGATCACCTCCCTGCAAGGCGTCTAACCTCGGCGCCGGAAACCGGACAGTGAAGGACGAAGAACCTAGACCTCACCCCGTGCTCCATGAAGGTGCCGCACATGGCCTGGGCCACCAGGCTGGGAGAGCCCTTCGCCAGGGCGATGACGCTTGGTCCGGAGCCGCTTATGGCCACCCCAAGACAGCCCGGCACGGACTTAACCCGATCCATTATCACCTCGCCGCCTGGGAAAAGCTTGGACCTGTAGGGTTGGTGCAGCCGGTCGTCCATCCCAAAGGACAAGAGGTCAAACCTTCCGACGGACCAGGCGGCGGCCAGGAGGGCCGCCCTTCCAAGGTTGAAAACCGCATCCTCGAAGCTTACCGTCTTGGGCAGCGCACTTCGAGCCTCGCGGGTGTTGACCATCACGTCCGGCACCGCTACCACCGCCATTAGGTCCCTAGGAGGCTGGGGGAGCTTCAAGTACTTGAGCCCCTGATCACCGAAACAGCTCACCACCACACCGCCTAGAAGGCATGGGACCACGTTATCCGGATGTCCCTCGAGGCGGACCATCAACTCCAAAAGGTCCTCCTGGGAGGCCTTCCTCCCCGACACCTCCGCCGCCAGGAGCACCCCCGCCACCACCGCGGTGGCGGAGCTCCCAAGACCGCGGCTCAAGGGTATGGCGTTGTGACACCGGAGCCAAAGGCCTGGGCAGCGGACACCCATGGCCTCACAGGCCGCAAGATAGCTTTTGACCACCCCGTTCTCCTGGGACAGCGATAGATCCCAGGACCCCGTCCCCTCACCTATCACCTCCACCTTGAACTCCCCCTCCGGGAGCAGCTCCATCAGGTCAAAGACGTTGTACAGGGAAAGGGCCATCCCCATGGCGTCGAAGCCGGAGCCAAGGTTGGCGCTGGTTGCCGGGGCCTTAACGGACAAGATCGGGCGCCTCATCCCAACACCTCCCTTATGGCGTCTTGGTCCGCCTCCACCTCCAACAGATCCCCCGCCATCCCCAAGGGGGTCTCCAGGTCCTTAAGGCCGTTGCCGGTGAGCACCATTACCACCTTTATCCCCTTGGGAAGCCTACCCTGGGACTTGAGCTTGAAGAGCCCCGCCAGGGGGGCGCAGGAGGCGGGCTCGGCAAATATGCCGCACCGGGCAAGCCTCATCTGGGCTTCAAGTATCTCCCGATCGGACACCGCCTCGAAGAAGCCGCCGCTAATCTTGACCGCCCAGCGAGCCTTTGAGGCGTTGACGGGTTTACCTATCCTTATGGCGGTGGCCACGGTGTTGGGGCTGTCAACAAACGTACCGCTCACCATGGGGGACGCCCCCTCCGCCTGAAAGCCCACCATCGCAGGAACCTTGCGGATCAGCCCCTCCCTCAGGTACCGCATGAAACCCGCCCAGTAGGCGGTTATGTTGCCCGCGTTGCCCACCGGGATTGCCAACCAGTCCGGGGAATCTTTCAACTGGTCACATATCTCGAACGCACCGGACATCTGCCCCTTAAGCCTCATGGGGTTCACCGAGTTGACCACCTTCAACCCAAGCTGAGGGGCCATCTCCCGCACCAGCTTTAGGGCGTCGTCGAAGCTGCCCTTCACCGCCACCACCTTGGCGCCGTAGATGAGCGCCTGGGCCACCTTGCCTTTGGCAACCTTACCGCTTGGCAGCAGCACCGAGCAGGAAAGCCCTCCGGCGGAGGCGTAAGCGGCGGCGGAGGCGGAGGTGTTCCCGGTGGAGGCGCATATAACCCCCCTCGCCCCCTCCTCCATGGCCTTTGACACCGCCAACACCATCCCCCGGTCCTTGAAGGAGCCGGTGGGGTTCGCCCCCTCCACCTTGGCCCACAGCTGAACCTCCAAGAGCTCCTCCAACCTACCCAACCGGACCAGCGGCGTGTTCCCCTCCCCCAGGTCAAGACGGGGACTCCCCGGTGAAATGGGGAAAAACCTGCCGTAGCGACTAAGGATTCCCAAAGAAGCCACCCCCTCTAGGTATGAGCAAGGCGGCCCCGTCGTCAGGAGACGGGGCCGCCGCGGTTCCACTCCAGTTCCCCAAGCCCCTCAGCAGCTGCCGAGGTCGGCTGGGGCCCTCAAAGCCCTCTTTCGTGGGGCATCCGTGCGCCTTGCACCCCAAGAAATCCGCACCCATGACACCAGGCACGAACACCGCGGAGTTTTCTCGGCGCCCGCTCCGGGACGGTCTTCCCAACGAAACCGCAGGATCCCTCCCAGCCCATGAGGATCCCTCTCTGGGGCGGTTGAACGCTGGTACTCTTCCCTTCATGGCGTTAGCTATTCATCTGTGGATCCCATATGCCCACAGGACCTTAAATTGGGAGGTTTTATACAATATGCGGCCCTCCTTGTCAACGGCCTTACGAACAACATCCCTCTTGAGGCACCCCCAGATGACCTCAGGGGTGAAAACTCCTGGGCCCATCCGCCGGCACACTGGGTAAGGGGAAAAGGGAGCACAAGGAGCAGGCGGTACGGTACCGGTAGACCCCCCGCGTTATAAAGCTAAGATTGGAGAGGGGCCCCGGGAGGAGACAATTTATCCTGCAAGGGCTTTTAAAAGGAACCAGCTTATGGTATATTTCAGCGTCTGATGGATACGGAATCGCCCTTAGGGCGAGGAAGGTCCCTAGGGGAAAAACAACATGAAGAGTCTTCGGAGGTATGGTTTATGGCCATTCAGCGTTCCAGCGAGGATCAGGTGATAATGACCCGTGAGGGTTATGAGAAGCTAAAGCAGGAGTTGGCCTCCCTAAGGGGAGACGGCAGGTCTGAGATAGCCTCCAAGCTGGAGGAAGCGAGGGCCTTCGGGGATTTGAGCGAGAACGCGGAGTACCACGCCGCCAAGGAGGAGCAGGAGAAGCTAGAGAGCCGCATCATGTGGCTTGAGTACCAGCTGAGCAAGGCCAAGGTGGTGGAGGCCTCCGACATAGACACCAGCATCGTGAGCCTCGGCACCAAGGTGGTTTTGAGGGACCTGGACACGAACCAAACCTTCACCTACGTGCTGGTGGGGTCCGAGGAGGCGGATCCAAAGGCCAACAGGATATCCGCCCAGAGCCCGGTGGGCAAGGCCATAATAGGCAAGTCCGCAGGGGAGGACGTGCTGGTAAGGGTTCCCAAGGGGACAAGACATCTCAAGATAGAGGATATATCAATAGAGTAATGGGCGATAGCCCAGATCAGGACCGATGAAGGGCCCCAAGCGGGTCCTTTTTTGCTTGATCATCATCAAACACCAACGCTGTTCACTCTTTCTCATCTTCTCATCGGCCCTTGGGGAATGCGGCTTCGGGAAAGACGCGAAAATCGTCTTCGTGCGGTGATCCAGTTACCCAAAATATCAAGGGGTGAGTTCGGATGGAGATGGGTAATCCGCAGTGGATAGGGCTCCTGGTGTTTACAGCCACCTACGGGCTCATCGTTTCGGAAAAGCTGGACCGGGTTGCAGCCGCCATGGGAGGCATCTGCGCGGTCCTGTTGCTCCGCCTGGTGGATCAGGAGCAGGCCTTTTCATTCATAGACTTCAATACCATAGGGCTCCTCATGGGGATGATGATCCTGGTGGGGGTGGTCAAGAAGACCGGTCTAATAGAGCTCGCGGCGGTTAAGGCCATATCGCTGAGCTCCGGAAGCCCTTTGAAGCTCATCGTGCTGCTGTCGGTTCTAACCGCGGTGGTGTCATCGTTCCTGGACAACGTGACCACGGTCCTGATAACCGGTCCCATTGTGATGGCGGTGTGTGACGTATTGGACCTCAACCCCATGCCCTTCGCCCTGTCAATGATATTCGCCTCCAACATAGGCGGCGCCGCCACCCTCATAGGAGATCCTCCAAACATCCTAATAGGTTCCGCCGCAAAGCTCAGTTTCAACGACTTCATAGCCAACATGGCGATACCGAGCGCCGTATCCCTCGCGGCGTCCATCCTGACCGTGATAATCATCTACCGAAAGGACCTGTCGGACTCCCCCAGGAGCTCCGTAAACTTCGACCAGGGGCGTCAACGGCTGGACCCGGTAATAACCCCCAGGGTCCTTGTGATACTGGCCATGGTCATGGGGGCCTTCCTCCTTCATCATGCGCTGCACCTGGAGGCGGCCACCATAGCCCTCACCGGCGCCGCAGCGGCCCTTATCACCTGCAAGGTCGACGTGGAGGAGCTGATCATGCACGAGGTGGACTGGGTGACCCTGGTCTTCTTCTCCGCCCTCTTCATGCTGGTGGGGACCGTGGACCACCTGGGCATAATCTCCAAGGGCGCCAGGCTAATGGTCAACCAGCTAGGCAATAACCCAAGGGTCGTATCCATGGTTATCATATGGGGATCCGGCGTCATATCCGGAGTGGTGGACAACGTGCCCTACGCGGCGGCCATGATACCAATGGTCCGGGACCTGGCCCACTTCACCGGGACTAACATAACACCCCTCTGGTGGTCTTTGGCACTTGGCTCGTGCCTTGGGGGGAACAGCACCCTGGTTGGGGCATCGGCAAACATAGTCACCGCCAGGATCGCCCAGCGGAGCGGATGCAACATCACGTTCACGGGCTTTTTAAAGGCCGGCATCCCGGTGTCAGCCCTGACCCTTTTGATCTCCTCCGCTTACGTGCTGATCCGCTATTACTGGTAGACGTCCGCCAAGCTTCCAACGAGCTTGAAGCTGCGGTGCCCCGGCGAGTACTGTGTTCACACCCGCAGCGTTTACCCCACAAGGCAAACCCGGCGAGCAGTCCAAGAGGGCAAAGGGGTGAGGGCTCCCCTTAAAACCTGGGAAACCCTCGAAGACCACCTGAAAAGGCCTCCTAAAGATGTGAAGCGGACGGAACCCTACCGGGGGGCTCGGTCCGCTTCCTCCCTCCTAAAGGCCAGTGAAAACCCGCCTCACAGGCCCTACAGCCTAAGGGATGTCTCGCATATACGGCGCAGCATCTCCTCGAAGGACCATCCGAAGGCCTTTGCCGCCTTTGGCACCAGGCTGGTGGCGGTCATGCCCGGCGCGGTGTTGACCTCCAGCACGTAGGCCCGGCACGTTCCCTCCTCCAACCTCAGATCCACCCTGGAGTATACCGAACACCCCATGGCAACATAGGCCCTCACAGCCGCATCGGATACCTCCTTAAGCTCCTCATGGGTCAACGGGGCAGGACATAAGTACTCGGTCATGCCGGGGGTATACTTGCTGTTGTAATCGTAAAAGCCCCCAACCGGCCTTATCTCCACCGGAGGCAGGGCGAAGACCCCATCCTCACCATCGAAGACCGCCACTGTGAGCTCCCGTCCTGCTATGAACCTCTCCGCCACCACCTTACGGTCGTATCGCACGGCCTCTTGGAGGGCCCCGCCAAGGTCGCCGGGGTTATCCACGATGCCTATCCCCACGGTGCTGCCGCATCGGCAGGGTTTAACCACTATCCTGCCCCACCGCTCAAGGGCGTCGCCAAGCAGGTCCCCGGGGCAGCGTCCATCGTCGACCACGACCCCTGGAGGCACCAGAACCCCCCGGGACTCCAACACCGCCCTCGTGACATCCTTGTCCATGCAGGCCCAGCAGGCCCCCCACCTGGGCCCCGTGTAGGGGATCCCGTGGGCCTCCAGCAAGCACTGGAGGGTACCGTCCTCTCCCCACCCGCCGTGAAGGGCCACGAACACCATATCCACCCCGGTCTCCTCTGCCCTACGGGCCACCGCAAGTGGGGACGGGGCATCAAAAGCCTCCACCGACCAGCCAAGACCACGAAGGGCCCCGGCAACCGCCTCCCCGGAGCGCAGGGATACCTCCCTCTCGGGGCTGTCCCCACCATAAGCCACCAAAACCTTCAATCCGATCTCACTGTCCTTTCAAAGAGCAACCTAAATCCTCACCTTGCCGGCAGGTCATCACCAGATGCACCGTCCCCATCACCCACGTCCTTCGATGCCGGGGACGGAGACTCGTAGATCTCGTCGAACCGCTGCACCATGGGCTCGTAGTACGAACTGTCCTCAAATGTCCTGATGGGAGCATCCTTGAGCCTAAGGTTTAACCCAAACCACCGGTCCCCGTCGGCACGGTTGTCCTTAAGCACCAGATCCCACACCAGGCAGTGGTGCTTGTACGACACGGTGTAAACCATGCGGGCCAGGGAAGAGGCCCTTAGGTCATAGCCCGCCTGCAAGGAAACCCGCCAGTTGTAGTCCCCCTTGGGGTCCCCAAGGTAGAACGAAGCGGTGTGATAAAGGTTCTCCGCCTCGGAGTAGCGGTCCCACTCCATGGGGGAGGATCCGGATACCCAGCGCCTGGCGTAGACGGTGGACATGTCGACCCCACCGATCCGCCAATCCATGCCGACCTCGCCGTAGGTAGTGCTCTGATGATCCCCCCCGCTGTAGGCGTGGTACAGCTGGGACAAGTAAAACCTAGGCTTTACACCCCCTCCAAGTCCGGACCATGCCAGTTCACCGGAGAGGGACTTCCTCTCGAAGTCCTTTAGGCTCTCCTCGTATCGGCCGTAAAGGGCCCCGAGCCGCCACATCATATTCCCACTTCCAGCCCTTACCCAGGGACCGTACAAGGAGACCTCCGGCTCCCGGTAGAGGAAGTAAGTATCATTGCGTCCCAGGGTCTTCTCAACCTTAAGGAGCTCCCGCTGGGACCAAACCGCCGAACCGGAGAAGTCTCCAAGGGCCCATCGGACACCCCACTTGGGGCGCCAGAGGGTCTCCTCCATGGTGGTGTCGTAAACCCGGTCCACCCGGCCGAAGACCGCCCCCCAATCCGAAAGCTGATAGTTTAACTCCATCCAGCCCTCCGGGGAGACCTTCGTCCAACCCATGAGACCCATGGATAGGTCCAGCCCCTCCCCCACCAGGGGCCCGGAGATGCCCATCCCCACCCCCTTGGTTGAATCGTACTTGACGAAGGGGACAAAGGAGTCCTGCCGCTCCCCCTTAGACCTCCGGTCCCTCACCACGTAGTCGAAGGGGTAGCTGAAAAGGAGCCTCCCCCCCAGGTAAACCTGGGGCTTCCTTATAACCGTGGACCTCCCGGGAATGACCACCACCTGTTTCGCCTTGAGAACGTAATGGGGGTTGGGCAGTTCACATGTGGTGGCGGACACGTCCTTCCACACCGCCGCATCTTTTGTATCATCGGGGTTCTTATTACCGCGGATACCCAGAGCCGCCCTTCGGGAAACAAGCCCCCGGGACACCGCCTCATCCAATGGCATGAACTCCAAGTCGGCACCCCTTATGAAGATCCCATGATCCTCACCGTGAGCCGAGGTGAGCACCCCGAGGCGGTCATCCAAACGGTAGACCAGTCGAAGGCCGTTGAGCCGCCTGCCCTTGGACATCACCACCACCTCTCCGCCGGGGGACCAGGCCTCCACCCGGCTCGCCTGAGCATCGTAAACTATGTTCTCCGCGAAGAGCCTAAGGTCTCCATGGGTCAGACGAGCATTGCCCGCGGCGGTGGCAACCCCGGTATCCTCCTGATAGACCACCTGATCCGCCGTAAGCCTAGCCTCCTGGACCTCTTGAGCGGCCCCAAGGGGGGACGGCAAGCCCAAAAGGGAAACCATCAACAGCACGATAACCCCCGACAGGAACCGCAGCTTAGGTCCTAGATGCCCCTTGGGGGGATGCGGATTTCGATGGAACAACTACCTCACCTCCATGAGAAGCTCTACGTTCCCCTCGAGGACCACCCGGCGGGATCCCTCCACCGTGCCCCTGTCCCCCCTGGCGGACATGCGGTCCCGGCGCACCTGAACTCCTCCATCGAAGTGCCAGACGTCCTCTTGAAAGCTGTAGACCCCCCGATCCCCGGAGAGCTCATACCTACGTCCCCCTAAGGTCCAGACACCCCAAAGTTCCTTGAGCTCCACGGAGTTCAGGTCCTCGTCGTAAGAGCCCTCCTCCGCCTCAAGCTTACCCGAAGGGGATCCCTGGGGGCCCTTGAGCACCGTAAGGCCCTTGGCCTTGATCGTGCCCCCCGCCTTGACCGCTGACCTCGAGGTCATCCTCCACTCCACGCCGCCGACGGTCCTCGCCAGCGACAGCCCCTCCGCCTCCACGTCGGGAAGGGCCTTAAGGCCCGAGGGGGCCTCCCTTTTTTGAAGCCCAAGATCCCTCACCATGTACAAAAGAAATGTAGAAACCCCGATTACCCCGAGAACCCATAAAACCAGTCTCCTCTTACCAGTCAACCCTGTAGCGCCCCCCTTCCTCGACCAGGCGGAAGGTCTCGGTCTTGATCATCTTCACCATGAGGAACCTCTGGGTGGCCGAAACCCTGGCGGAGTCTCCCTCTATGGATACCCTGTATCCCTCTTTCAGGGCCCAACGGAAGGGATGGGAGCCAAGGCGCGACATCAGCTGGTCCTTCCCCTGTGAACGGGCCATGGAGGACATCATCCCATAGGCCGCCTCTAAATCATCCCTACGCCAGGCGTCCAGGAAGGCCTTGAGGGCCTCCTCCATGGCCTTCCTGTCATCCCTTTGGGGCTCCTCCTTCTTCGGGGGCTGGACCTTAGGTTGCTCCGGAGGGACGCTATGGGACTGAATCGATTCTTCCGTCCCCTTGGCATCCTTAGGCACCGGAACCGTTTCCGATCCTTGGCCCTTTGAGGGCTTAGGCTCCTGTCTAGGGTTAAGATCCTCCTTCCGGGGCTTGGGGGCCGCCTGGGGGGCTTCCGCCACCGGCCTTTCCGTCCGTTTGGGCGTGGGAACCCTGACCTCCGGCGCCTTGGCTCCTTCCTTCTCATCCCCCTTGTAGGACCTGGAGGATCCCCTTGACGCCTCCTGGGGCTTCACCGGGGAAGCGGTTCCCTTGAGGTCCCCAGTGCCGGCCCCGCCGGAGGGCGTGGATGGAAGCTCCACGACTACCGGGGAGGGGAGGATTCCCTTGATCTCGATCCTGTAGGGGGGCACAGCCTCCCTTGGGAAGAACACCAACCCCTGGACCAAACCCGATATGGGCTGGTCCAGCCGGCGGTCGTAAGCGGAGGGTTTGAAGACCCGCCCTTTGGAACTCAAGGACAGTTTGTCCTTAAGGGGCGCAAGCCGCAGAGGGCTTCCGAAAACCTGAATCGTGAGGAGGAAGGGCCTTGAGGTGTTCATCCTAAGCTGTTCCCGGAAGGACCTTTCGTAGGCAGAGGCGTCCTTTGGAGAAAGCCCCCTCCTTTTGGACTCCAGGTTAACCCAGGCGGGGACCATCTCCTCCGGGTAGTGGACCAGCCATACCACGCAGTCGCTTCCCCACCTTATGGCGCTCCAGCGGTCAAGGTGCAGGGCCACCGTCTCCTCCGGCGAGGCAGCGAAGCAGGGCCTTACCGGAAATCCCAGGACCGTAAGTACGAACAGGGCTGCTCCGGCAGCCCCCAAAACGCCGAGGACCTGCCGGAGCGATCTCTCCACCGCCAAGACGTCACGCCTCCGCTTCCAAGGGGGATTAGAGCCTAAGATCTATTATGGCGGACACCCCTACCCCCTGGACCCGGCGGAACTGCTGCAGCGGGTTCTCCGAGTCTATGGGTATCAGCACCTTAACCCTGAGCTTGTCCTGGAAGCTGGTCTCCAGCTGGGCCACCGCCTTGGTCCTGTTGACCGCCCCGGAAGGGCCGGAAACCTGGGCCGCCCCTATCCTTGTGCCGTCCCCTATGGAGACTATGGGGACCACCTTAGTGGAGGACTGGTTCTCCAATCCCTTGTTGAAGGTTATGGTGTTTATGAACTTGTTAAGGGGCTCCGCCACTGCGGACACTAGAAACCCCCCGCCCACAACCCCTATTATGCTGCCAAGGTCTATGGCAAAGGCGGGTATCCCCAAGGCCAGGACCAGCCCACCCGACACGAGCCATTTGGCTAACCTCTTCTTGTTCACGGTCTTACCGATCAATTACCAACACCTCCGGTCGAGTTTGCGTTGTTACCGCTGTTAAGCAGCGGGGCCAGTTCCTTGGCTATGGGGTAGCCGAACACCTGCCCCTCCCCGGCGGTCTCCAGGTAGAACTGGGTTCCCGCGGGGACGGTCTTGTCGTCCCCCCGGACCAGAAAGCCCCCCGCGATACCCAGGGGGCCGAACAGGGCAAGCCCCGCCACGCTGGCCCCCGCGGCGCCCACCAGGCTCTTGTCAAGCTCCGTGGCCTTCTTGGAGGCCTCTCCCATCACCACCGGGATGGTCTCGGCCCCCAAAGACTCGAGCCCCTGGAAGGAGAGCTTCACGTTTGAGGGACGTCCGAAGCTCCTAGGGCCTTCCACGCTCTCCACCGACGCCATCACCCGGCTGCCCTTGGGGGCCACCAGAACCTGGTTTACCGACAGGTCCTCCGCCAGCTCCAGTTTGACCCGGTCCCCGGGCTTGGAGTATCGGGCGGACAGGGGCTGCAGCAGGTTCACCTTGAAGACCCGCCCCGCCGGAACCGTCACCAGGGTGGACTGCAACCCCCCGGGCAGCAGCTTGGTCATCATCCGCTCAAGCCGCATGGAAAGCGGACCCTGTTGGATGGATCCCTCCAGCACCTGTTCCAGGGATTCTATCCTCGAGGCGGCGAAACGCTCGGGGCTCACCTTCTTGAACAGCGCCCACTCCGCCACCGAGAGCTTGAAGAGGAAGCCCGGCTGCCCCTGGGTACCCCGGTCCAAGAACTGCACCAGCGCGTTCTGCCTTTCAACCAGGCTGCCCGGCAGCTCCCGCCCAAAAAGGTCCTTCTCGGCCCTGGCGAGCCGCTCGAAAAGCCCACCCGCCTGGGGACCCCCGTACAGCACGGTCTCCACCTTCTCAAGGCTCTGGGTGAACCCCGAGGGGACCTCTCCGGTCCCGTCCGCCAAGGCACTAAGCGGCAGGATCAACAAGCAAAGCACCACAAGCAGGGCGGAAAGGACATTACGCGGCATCCTAATGAGTTCCCTGGACAAACCGATCACCTCCAAAATCTCCAAAATTGCCGTTCACAAGGAGCCCAAGTTTTAAAAGGGGGTCTTGGGACCTAAACCTGTGCTCGCTTGATAGCAGAGGCCACGAACCCCCGGAAGAGGGGATGGGGCCTGACCGGCCGGGACAGGAACTCCGGGTGGAACTGGACCCCCACGAACCAGGGGTGGTCTTTGAGCTCCAGTATCTCCACCAGGTCCTTCTCCTCGTAGAGTCCCGCCACGGTCATCCCCGCCTCGGCGAAGCGCTTGCGGTAATCGTTGTTGAACTCGTAACGGTGCCGGTGCCTCTCCATTACCAGGTCCGTCCCGTAGGCCTCCCTAGCCCTGGTACCGGGGGACAACCTGCAGGGGTATGCCCCGAGCCTCATGGTGCCCCCAAGACGGGAGATGTTCCTCTGCTCCTCCATGAGGTGTATGACCGGGTTAGGGGTACCGGGGTCCATCTCGGAGCTGTGGGCCGCCGCTATTCCCAGGACGTTCCGGGCGAACTCAACCGCCGCCACGTGCATCCCAAGGCAGAGCCCCAGGTAAGGGATCCCCTGGGTCCTGGCGTAGGAGGCGGCCAGGACCTTCCCCTCGAACCCCCTGGAGCCGAAGCCCCCTGGCACCAGGATGCCGCTCACCCCCGCAAGGACCGCCTCCGCCCCGTGCTGTTCCACGTCCTCCGCCTCCACGGAGCGCACGTTTACCTTGACGCCGTTGGCGGTGCCACCGTGGGAAAGGGCTTCCACGACGCTCAGGTAGGCGTCCTTGAGCCCCGTGTACTTGCCCACCATGGCGATCTCCACATCCCTATGGAGGTCCTTGGAGGCCTTGAGGAACTCAACCCAATCGGTGAGGTCCACGTCGGAGAAGCCGGAGAGCCCCAGCTTCCGGAGCACCAGCTGGTCGAAGTTCTGGCGCATGAGCTCGATAGGCACCTGGTAGATGCTCTCCGCGTCCAGTGCCTCAATCACCGAGTCCTTGGGCACGTTGCAGAACAGGGCTATCTTGTCCCTTATGTCCCGGTCCAAGGGGTACTGGCTCCGACAGACGATCACGTCCGGCTGGATCCCTATGCGCCGCAGCTCGTTGACGCTGTGCTGGGTGGGCTTGGTCTTGAGCTCCCCCGCGGCGCCGATGTAGGGTACCAGGGTCACGTGACAGTAGAGCACGTTCTCCCGGCCCACCCTGCCGGAGAACTGGCGGATGGACTCAAGGAACGGCAGGCCCTCGATGTCCCCCACGGTGCCGCCTATCTCGGCGATCACCACGTCCCGGCCCTCCGCCACCTTGAGGACCCGCTCCTGGATCTCGTTGGTTATGTGGGGTATCACCTGGACCGTGGCGCCCAGGTAGAGCCCCTCCCGCTCCTTCTTTATCACCGACGAGTAGATCTTACCGGTGGTGACGTTGTTGGCCCCCGAGAGGGACTCATCTATGAAGCGCTCGTAGTGCCCCAGGTCCAGGTCGGTCTCGGCTCCGTCGTCGGTGACGAAGACCTCCCCGTGTTGGAAGGGGTTCATGGTGCCCGCATCGACGTTGATGTAGGGATCAAGCTTTATGATGGAAACCTTGAGCCCCCGGCGCTTGAGAAGGGCCCCCAGGGAGGCGGCGGTTATCCCCTTGCCCAGGGACGACACCACGCCTCCGGTGACGAAAACGAACTTAGCCATCTCTATACACGCTCCCCCGTACTTTCTTTTAGTTCCATACCTCCGGCAGACCGAGCTATCGGAGGGTTTTCAATGGGTTCACCGGAACCCCGCCTACCCGCACCTCGAAGTGCAGGTGCGCCCCGGTGGACCTGCCGGTGCTTCCCACCCGGGCTATTATATCCCCTTGAGAGACCTTCCTGCCCTCGGACACCAAGAGGGCACTGCAGTGGGCATAAAGGGTGGAGGTGCCGTTAGGGTGCTGAACCACCACGGTCTTGCCGTATCCGCTCATCCAGCCGGAGTAGACCACCAGGCCGGACAGGGCCGCCCGGATCTCTCTGCCATGGGGGGCGTTTTATGTCCAATCCGGTGTGGAAACCCCTCCTCCCCCCAAAGGGATCGGACCTCCACCCGAAGGGGCTGTTTATCCTTCCCGTCACGGGCCATATCATGCGTCTTGAGGCACCGCGCCTTTCCACCGCCTGGGAGGCCTGTTCGTCTATCTCCACCTTGGCGCCGGGGATGAAGATCTCCTCCCCCTCCCGCAGGGTAGCGGATTGATCAAGGCCGTTGGCGGACCGTATGGCCTCCGGGTAGACGTCGTACTTGTCCGCCAACCGGGCGACCGTGTCTCCCCGGCGGACCTTGACGAATATACCGTCCTGGTTGGGGATCCTGACGGAGCTGCCGGGCCTTATAAGTTCCCCGGCGCTTCGGTTGGCCCCGAAGAGGGTGTTAACGTCCAGCCCGAAGGAGTTCGCTATGGACCACAGGGAATCCCCTTCCTTTACGGTGTAGTAGCGGACCTCCACCTTGGGAGGGTTCTTCTCCGCCTCCTCCTCCATGCGGCGAAGGTGTTTCACGTGGGCTAGGGTTTCGAGAACCTTATCGGCCCCCAGGGGGACGAACAGGACCTGCCCCTCTTGGATGGAATCAGGATCCTTTATGTCGTTGGCGGCAACCAGGTCCTTCACCTTAAGTCCGTGCCTCTGGGCTATCACCGAGAGGCTTTCCCCCTCCTGAACCGTGACCTCCTGCCAGACCTTACCGATCTCTTCCTTGTCCTTGGGGCGCTGGTCCGCGTCCATTATGACCAGCCCGTCGTCGGAAAGGCTCGGGGCGTCGAAGGGGCCTACACCGAAAACCCTGCCGCCCGGAACCGTCATCTCCCGGTTCTTAGGCTGCGCAGAGGTGGCGGACGCGTCCACCATCAGGAACCCGGACCCGCTCGGCGCCACCATGCCGTCCTGCCCGGTTATGTCCGCCCAGAGAAGCCCGGACCTCTCTGCCGCCCCCATCGATACCGCAGCGGTGGCGGCGAAAGCCGCAGCAGCAAAGGCCCAAAGGCCCCCGCGTCCTCGGGGTTTAAACATAAAATCTCCTCCCTTACGGGGACCTAGGCCATCTTCACGGTGGCCAGAAAGTCCCTGTTTGTAGGGGTGCTCTTCAACTTCTCAAGGATCAGGGAGAGCACCTCCGCCTCGTCCATGTTGGCTATCCGACGCCGGAGCACCCACAGCTTCTGCAGATCCTCCTCGCTCATGAGGAGGTCCTCCCTCCTGGTGCCGGACCTGGTGATGTCCACCGCCGGGAATATCCGCTGCTCCGATATCTTCCTGGACAGGTGAACCTCCATGTTGCCGGTCCCCTTGAACTCCTCGTATATCACGTCATCCATCCGGCTTCCGGTCTCCACCAGGGCGGTGCCTATGATGGTGAGGCTGCCCCCGGACTCTATGTTCCTGGCGGCCCCGAAGAACCGCTTGGGAAAGTACAGGGCCGCTGGATCCATACCCCCCGAAAGGGTCCTTCCGGAAGGGGGCACCACCAGGTTGGAGGCCCTGGCGAGCCGGGTTATGGAGTCCAGGAGGAGGACCACGTCCCTCCTGGCCTCCACCAGACGCTTGGCCTTCTCAAGCGCCAAGGAGGCAACCCGGATGTGCTCGTCCGAGGGCCTGTCGAAGGTGGAGGCTATGATCTCCCCCTTCACGGACCTGGCCATGTCGGTGACCTCCTCGGGGCGCTCGTCTATGAGCAGCACCATTAGGGTGACCTCCGGGTGGTTATGGGTCACCGCGTTGGCGATCTTCTTGAGCAGCGTGGTCTTCCCCGCCTTGGGAGGGGACACGATGAGGGCCCTCTGCCCCTTCCCTATGGGGGCGAACAGGTCTATGAGCCGGGTGGATATCTCCTGTGGGATGGTCTCCAGCCTAAGGCGCCTATCCGGGAATATGGGGGTCAAGGACTCAAAGGCCGGACGGGACCGAAGGGTGTCCGGGTCCTGATAGTTCACGGTCTCCACCCTGACCAGGGCCTCATAGTGCTCCTGATCCTTGGGGGGCCGCACAACACCCCACACCAGGTCGCCGTTCCTAAGGCCGAAGCGCTTTATCTGAGAGGGGGACACGTATATGTCCCCGGCGCTGGGCAGAAGCCCCGGGCCCCTGAGGAAGCCGAACCCTTCGGGCATGCACTCCAGGGTCCCTCCCCCGAGCCGCTGTCCCTGCTTCTCCGAGTGGGCCTTGAGGACCGCAAGGACCAGGTCGTCCTTCTTCATGGAGGAGAAACCGGACACCCCCGCCTCCTTGGCAAGCCTCCTGAGCTCCGTGACCCCCATGGAGCTCAGCTTGGTGAACGAGAGCTTGGGGGCCTGGGACTGCTGGGAGCCTCGTCTCGAACGCCCCGTCCTCTTGGTCTCCTTAAGCTCCCCCTTCTCCTTGTTGTTGTCCTCTGCGGGGGCCTCCTCGGCGGGGCGCAAATCCATTACCACGTCATCCATTGTCCTTTGACAGCTCCTGCCAGTCCTTAAGGAACCTCTGTATCCCCTGATCGGTCAACGGATGCTTGAAGAGATCCGCCAACACCTTGTAGGGAACCGTTGCAATGTGGGCTCCCGCAACGGCGGAGTCGAACACGTGCTTGGAGTGCCTCAGGCTGGCGGCTATTATCTCGGTCTCTATGTTGTGAATGGAGAAAACCTCCGCCACATCTCTCACCAAACCAATGCCGTCCTCCCCGATGTCGTCCAACCTGCCCACGAAGGGGCTCACGTAGGAGGCCCCCGCCGCGGCGGCCAGAAGGGCCTGCTGGGGGGAGAACACCAGCGTAACGTTGGTCCTTATGCCCTCGGAGGAGAGCACCTTAACCGCCCTCATGCCCTCCTGGGTCATGGGGATCTTTATGACCACGTTTTCCCTCAGGGCCGCCAGCTCCCGGGCCTCCGCCACCATACCCTCCGCCTCGAGGGAGATCACCTCCGCGCTGACCGGACCGTCCACCATCTGGGCTATCTTCTTCACGTGGGAGTGAAAGTCCCTCACACCCTCCCGGGCCACCAGGGTTGGGTTGGTGGTAACCCCGCTTATGACCCCCATGGATATTGCGGACCTTATCTCCTCCAGGTTTGCGGTATCAAGAAAGAACCTCAGCTTAATCTCCTCCCTTTCATCCCTTTAAAATTATAGAATCCAAAAAAACAACGAACTCCCCGACCCCCTGATCGTTCAAAGCTCAAAAGTCCCAGGGGCAGCCCCTAGGGGTCACAAGACAAAACCCACAGCACGCCTGGAAGCCCCATCCAGGCCATGGCATCCCCCTGGGCACTGGGGGTCAGCGGACCTTGAACCTAACGGACCCAAGCCGCCGGATTCCCCATATGACGCTCACGTCGTAATCCCCCGGGGGCAGGGGGCTTCCATCCTCTTTCAACAGGTAGAAGGCCTTCCTGCCGTCGCCCTTGTGCAGGGTGAGCATCTCCTTTTGTATCACCTTTCCCCGATGGGACCATATTATGACCACCTGCTCCTCCCCGGGGGAACGGTAGCGGAAGAAGATGCATACCTGTCTTACGTCCCCAGGAAACTCCGATGAGACCTCTTGGGGCTCCATGGAGTCCGAGAGGTCTGCACATGATACCGCGTCAAAAACTTCAAGCCGGTCCACGAAGGATCCCGCCCCGAACACCCAAAGGCTCATCAGGAAGAGCACGAAGGCCCCGGCGTAGAGGGCCAGGACGCTTTTATCCCTGCTGAGGACCTTGCGAATCAGATCTCTCATCCTGTCATCAGTACCTCCCAAGGATGGGATGGACCGGCGTGCCAGATGGGCTCCCGCCAAGGGCGGGGTTGTGCATGGCGAAGAGGCTTTACCGGTGGGAAAATCCATGCAGAACAAGATACCACAAAAAAACAAAGGGAGGAACACCGAAGATGAAGGAAAGCGAAACTTTGCCAAACACCTTGGCCCTTGGGGCCCTTTGCGCCGCCTTGGTGACGGTGCTCACCATGGTATCGGTGCCGGTGCCGGGTTACAGGCTTTACTTCAACCTGGGGGAGGGTGGGGTATACCTATCGGCGCTCCTGTTCGGTCCCAGGACGGGGTTCCTCGCCGGTGCGCTTGGGGCCTCCGCGGGGGATCTCATCCTGGGATACCCCATGTGGGCGCCCTTGTCGTTCGTCATCAAGGGATTGGAGGGGTTTGTAACCGGGTACCTGGCCCGCAGGACCAAGCCGATCTGGGCCATGGGGGCGGGGGCGCTGGTGATGATAACCGGCTACACCGCCGGCGCTTACGTTATGTACGGCGCCGCGGCGGCCCCGGTGGAGACCATGACGGACCTGGTGCAGACATCGGTGGGGATGGTGGCGGCCCTCGCGGTGCTAAGGCCCCTTAAGAACCTGCTGAAGGAGCGGTTTAAAAAGAGCGCCCCCCGGGAATAGCCCCAGATGTTAAATCGAGAGGGGGGGGCGGTTAGCCCCCCTCTCCCACCACTGGGCACAAGGCCCACATCCGGCGGCTCCGGCGGCCTTGCGAAGCGGGTGGGTCATCTTCCATCTGGTCCACCTCGTCCATAATGCACGGCCTTGCCCGGCTTCCCTCAGCCCCCTCGGGAGATACGCCTTCGAGGGGCTTCAGCGGATGCTGCCGATGAAGACCCAGGTCACCGCTATGGGGGCCAGCACCCGGCAGGAGAAGACCCAGAAGGCCTCCAGGGGTCTTGGAAGTCGCCCGCCACGGCGCACCTCTTCCCTGGCCCCGTCAAACCAGCTCCAGCCGGCGAAGACGGAGATGAAGATCCCTCCAAGGGGGAGCAGGACGTTGCTGGCCAAGAAGTCCATGGCTCCCATGAAGTCCATACCGAAGACCTTGGGGAAGTGGCCGCCCAGGGAAAGGGCGGAGGGGATGCCCAGGAGGAATGTGGCAAAGCCCAAGATCCAGGAGGCCCTTGCCCGATCCCAGCGGAACTCGTCCTTGAAGTAGGCCACGCAGACCTCGAGGAGCGAAACCGAGGAGGTTATGGCGGCGAAGAAGAGAAGCAGGAAGAACAAGAACGAGAACGCGGATCCCATGGGCATCCTGGCGAACACCGCGGGGAGGGTTATGAATATGAGCCCCGGGCCCGAGGTGGGCTCCATTCCGAAGGCGAACACCGCGGGGAAGATGACGAACCCCACGAGTATGGCCACCGCCACGTCCATCAAGGTGACCACCGTCACCGAGTAGGGCAGGGACTCCCGGTTCCCCAGGTAGCTGCCGTAGGTTATCATGCACCCCATGCCCACGGAGAGGGAGAAGAAGGCCTGGCCAAGGGCATCCAGCACCGTTTTGGAGCTCATCTTGGAGAAGTCGGGCTTGAGGTAGAACTCCACCCCCTTCATTGCGCCGTCCAACGTGAGGGAGCGAACCATCAGCACAGAGAGGATGACGAAGAGAAGGGGCATCATGACCTTGCAGTAGCGCTCTATGCCGTTTCCTATGCCCTTGTAGACTATCCATATGGTGGCCAGCATGAAGGCCGCCTGGTAGGCCACCTGTTGACGCCAGTCCCACGTGAAGGCCCTGAAGACCCCTTCGGCGTTCCCCTTGAGGGCCTGGGGCATCAGGGAGCCGAAGGACTTAACCATGTACGCCACGGTCCACCCCGCCACAACCCCATAGAAGGATAGGATGACGAACCCAGCCACCACCCCGGCCCATCCCACCATGGGCCAAAGGCCTCCCTTGAGCTTTCTGAAGGAGCCCACCGCGTTGAGCCCCCCTCCGCGCCCGATGGCCATCTCCGCCAGCATCACCGGCATGCCTATTGCCGCCACCATCAAGAGGTACAGCAGAAGGAATATGCCGCCCCCGTTTATACCCGCCAGGTATGGGAAGCGCCATATGTTGCCAAGCCCCACCGCGGACCCCGCAGCGGCCATGATGAACCCAAGACGGCTACTCCACTGTTCCCTTCCGCCAGACACGGACATCACCCCTTTTAAAAAAAGACATATACTCATTTTCCCATACAAAAACATGCCAAAAACCCACTATACACAAAAAAATAAAAAGCCCTACAAGACACCACCCCCTCATAATCACCAGTTTAATAATTAGCGAACACGATAGACAACAGATAAAATTTATCGAATATAAAGCCATTATGGGTCGTATTTGTCAAGTGTTAGCGGGAATTTTTCAGCAAAACAAAAACAGTGGACACCTTATCCCATGCTACTGCAAATTAAGTAATTATCATGACAGCCAATAAACGCAAATTCAAAACCCGCGGGAGGACTGGAGAGGAACAGGAGGGGTAAAATACGATGCAACGATCACGAGGGACCAGAAGACCAAACGACTAGGCGCCCGATGACCTAAATAGGGCGAAACAAAATGCGGCAGGCCACGAAGGACCCGCCGCAAGAATCAAACCCCTTGACACAACCATAAAAGGCCATGAAGACCAGCGTCAAACCCAAGGCCCACGGGACACCCCTCCGGGGAAACAGGTCTTGAGCTCCACCAGAACCCGCCCAAGCTCTTCCTCCCCGAAGCCGTCCACGGAGCGCTGACGTTTAAGGACCGCGCCATCCACGGCTCCGGCGTCCAACATGGCCTCCAGCATTAGCATCTCCTCCCCCGGCCCGGGGAGCGCACCGCCGCCGAAGGCCTCACCGGCCAGGGCATAAGCCCCCCAGTTGGACACGTCCACCGGCAAGGGGAAGTGAGAGCCCACCACGGAAAGACAGGGAGCAAAACGGGGGAGCATGGCGGACAATGGCTCCCTGAGGCTCCCCATGCCGGCCTCGTTGCCCCCGTCACCCACCGCCGCCACCCAAGGCCCATCGGGAGTCCCTAGGGCCTCAAGGGCCAACTCGTCCACCGGGGCCACCCATGTGGTCACGTCCCGACCCCTCATGTTCCTGTAGGTGCCATCCCCGGAACGGCCTATCCTCTCCACGTACAACAGGAGGTCAAAGTCGGAAACCGCAGCCTCCCCGGGCTCAAAGGGCTGAACCACCGCATGAGGAACCCCCGCCGCCTGGGCCGCCGCGGCCACACCGGCCACGCAATCCCGGTCGGTTAACACCCTCACGGAAGCACCCCTCTCAAGGAGGCACCTTGCCAGCCACACCCCGCCGGGGGGGCCGTCGGTCTCGGGGACCATGGCCTCGGGGATCAAAAAACCCGTCACCACCGCCACCCGCTCCGCCTCCCTCAACGCCCTGGCGGCCCCGTGAAGCCAAGCGGGGTGGAAGAGCCTTGGCGCCCCCCTCCCCGCCCTGTCAGAGGCTATGATCTCCCCTACGGAAGCCATGGGATCATATGCTGAGACAGTCCACCAGCTCCATCATCTCCCGGTTCAGGGGCTTCCGCTCCTCCCAGGAGGTGGACAGGGGGGGAGTCACTATTCGTCCGTCCACGTATCCCACCATGAACCCCTTATGACCCTCCAACAGGGAGTTCACCGCCGCAGCCCCCATTCGGGAGGCGAGAACCGCGTCGAAGGAGGAAGGGGCACCACCCCGCTGGATGTGACCCAGAACGGTTATGCGGGCCTCGTAGCCCCCGGTGTCCTTCAACTGCTCCGCCAGCTCCCCCGCGGACATCACACCCTCCGCCAGGATTATCATGGAGTGGGTCTTGCCCCTCTGGCGGGCGTAGCGCAGCTTATCGCAGAGGTCCTCTATCTTGAAGGGCACCTCCGGCACCAGCACGTACTCCGCACCGGAAGCCACACCCACCTCGAGGGCCAGGAACCCGGCGGAACGCCCCATGACCTCCACTATAAAGAGCCGGTCGTGGCTTGAGGCGGTATCCCTCAGCTTCTGGACCGCCTCTAGGGCGGTGTTGCAGGCGGTGTCAAACCCTATGGTGTAATCGGTGCCGGCTATGTCGTTGTCTATGGTCCCAGGGATGCCCGCCACGGGGAATCCCATCTCATGAAGCCTCCAGGCCCCCTTGAACGAACCATCCCCCCCTATGACCACCAGGGCGTCTATGTCATACTCCTTTAGCCTGGCGTAAGCCTCGTTCACCCCCTCGGGCCGGCGAAAACGCTCACTCCTGGCGGTCCTGAGTATGGTACCACCCCTGAGGATTATTCCCCCCACGGAACTCTTCGTTAGGGGTATGCCATCCCCATCAAGGAGGCCTTCGTAGCCCCGCCTGAACCCTATCACGTCGAGGCCTTTGTATATGGCCGTCCTGGTCACCGCTCTTATGGCGGCGTTCATACCCGGCGAGTCTCCGCCGCTGGTAAGCACCGCTATCCTCTTCAAACCACCATCTCCCCTCTTCTCCATCTAACCCCGAAGGGCCCCGGAAGGGGCCCAACGGCATGGGACACACGGGATGAAACGCACCGGATCCCCGCCCCGCTCCCGCCGCGGACGAGCGGACCTGGAAGACCAAGGGTCAGGGACCTGCCGTCCCGCTGCCCTTTAACTCTTTAAGAACAAGATCTGCCGGCACAACCCCATGAAGCTTGCCCTAGACCAGCGGGCTCCCGGGCTTACTGCTCCTTGGACAGCTCGTCCATCCTCTTGTTCACCGACTCGATCTCCCCGTTGACCGCCGCAAGCCGCTCCTCCAACTGGCGCCTCTCCTTCGACAAGGTCTCCAGCCTCTTTATCAGCCGGTCCACCTCCAGCTTGGCCGCCGCCTTGCCCTGGAATAGGCGCTGGGGGTTGTCCTTGTCCACGTCCCAGATGAAGTCGATCTTCTTGCCCTCGGTTATGGGGCTTATGCCGCCCTTTATGATCAACCTCACGCTCTTGACACCATTGAGCAGGTCCTTCTGGGTCTTCTCGTCGTACCGGGGGAAGAAGACCATGCCGTCCCTCTTGCCCTGAAGCTTGAAGTTGAACCGGGGGTCATACTCCACCGGCCTGTACTCCTTGCCGTTTATCACGAGGCTCACCTGCTCGTCGAAGGGGGCCATCCTCATGGAGGGGCCGAGGTTCTCAAACTCCAGCCTTATGGGTATGGTCTCCCCCATGCGAACGTTCTTGAGGAAGGTGTACTTGAAGTTCTCCAGCTCATCCCGGGTCCACATGTTCTTGTCCGCCTCGTTCTGGAACATGGCCTCCACGTACTCGGCGGAGTAGTAGGTGGCCCTTATCTCCAGGGTGTTGCCCATGTCGTTCTTGTACTTCACCGACCGGCTCCAACGGGCCATGATGTCGGTGAACTGGGATCCATAGGCTGCAAAGGCGAAGAGCAAGAGGAACGCCGCCGACAAGGTAGTCCTAACGATCTTGAAGCGCATCTAAACATCTCCTCCCATGGTCATCTGGTACCTCGCAAGATATTAGCACATTCCAAGACCCGGGGTAGGGGGTTAGATAGATTAATCCCCCAGGCATCCAACGGCAAGTTAATCCCAGGGACAGCAGGAAAAAAGGGGGGCCGAGGCCCCCCGACTTCCTAGGTCTTTAACCCGCGATCCCGGAGCTCCAGGGGCAATGACCTCCCCTAGCCCTTGACCCCCTTTATGAAGATGATGGCCACCGCAAGGGGAGCAACCACCCGGCAGATCCAGACCCAAGCGGTCTCGAAAGCGAACTGCACCCGGCCGTTGCTGGTGGCCTCCGCCCTGGCGCCGTCCAGCCATATCCATCCGGCGAAGATGGATATGAATATGCCGCCCAAGGGAAGGAGCACGTTGCTGGACAGGTAGTCCATGAGGTCCAGGAAGTCCTTGCCCAGAACCTTGGGGAAGTGGCCCCCGAGGGACAGGGCGGAGGGAATGCCCAGGAGGAATATCAAAAGCCCCAGGATCCAGGAGGCCTTCGCCCGATCCCATCCCAGCTCGTCCTTGAAGTAGGCCACGCAGACCTCGAGGAGCGACACCGACGAGGTTATGGCGGCGAAGAAGAGCAGCAGGAAGAACACGAAGGAGAAGAAAGCACCCATCGGCATCTTGGAGAACACCGAGGGCAGGGTTATGAAGGTAAGTCCCGGTCCCGCGGCGGGCTCCATGTTGAAGGCGAAAACCGCGGGGAATATGGCAAAACCGGCGAGGAAGGCCACCATGGTATCGAGGAAGGTGACGGTGAAGGCGGCGGATGGCAAGGCCTCATCCTTGCTCAGGTAGCTGCCGTAGGTGATCATGCAGCCCATGCCCAAGGAAAGGGAGAAGAAGCCCTGCCCCAGGGCGTCCAATATGGTCTTGCCGGTCACCTTGCTGAAGTCCGGCTTGAGGTAGAACTCAAGGCCCTTCATGGCCCCGTCAAGGGTGACCGCCCGGACGATCAGAACCAATAGCAAAAGGAACAGGGCGGGCATCATGACCTTGCAGTACTTCTCAATCCCCTCACCGATGCCCCTGAAGACGATCCATATGGTGCCCAGCATGAATATCGCCTGGTACAGGATCACCTGGGTGGGGTTGGAAACGAAGGCCCCGAAGGCATCCCCCGCCTTGCCCTGGGCGGCTACCTCCATGAGGCCCGTAAAGGACTTGATCATGTAGGCTATGGTCCAACCCGCCACAACGCCGTAGAAGGAGAGGATTATGAAGCCCGCGATGACGCCCATCCATCCCACCAGCGGCCACGCGCCGCCGCGCAGCTTCTTGAAGGAGCCCACCGCGTTGAGACCCGCACCCCGGCCTATGGCCATCTCCGCCAACATGACCGAAGCTCCTATGGTGAACACTATGAGAAGGTATATCAGAACGAAGGCGCCCCCACCATTCATCCCCGTGACGTACGGGAACCTCCAGATGTTACCAAGACCAACCGCAGAACCCGCCGCCGCCATGATGAAACCCAAGCGGCTACCCCACTGCTCACGATCGTTGGTAGACAACCAAATCACCCCTCTTCTTCATATGAAAACAACGGAACTTACTAAAAAAAGAAATGCTAATTGCCAATAAAACCTATATAATCAATTCGTATCCCCCCACAACCACCCCCTTCCCGTAAAATACATCAACAAGAACCTTCAAGAAAAGTCTAACCCATCGGGTTGGAATAAATAAAACCAAAGTCCCCGCTTTTGTCAAGTTAGATATCTACATGTCAAAGTCCAAGGAAACAAAAATAGTAAAAAGCAAATTAAAACCAGAAATAAAAGGGGGCCCGCACCCGGGAAGTTCAAAACTCCCGGCATGCGGACCCCCTGTTTCATTCAAGCTCCGAAACGCCCAGCCCTTACCTCAAGGTGAACCCTCCGCTCCCGAGGGGATGGGGAGCCTCATCATAACCCGCTCTATCTGGAGGGCAAGCCCGGTCTCGGGGCATATATCCACCACCACCCCGCAGAAACGAAGGTCATCCTGGCACACCTCGAACTTGCTCGGCGTCCCCATGAGAAACCTCGGGATCACCGACTGATAGGTCATGCCTATTATGCCCCCGGAACCGCCGGTCATCCCCGCGTCGGTTATGTAGGCGGTCCCCCTCGGCAAGAGATCCTCATCGGCGGTCTGCACATGGGTGTGGGTCCCTATGACCGCCGAAACCCGGCCGTCGAGGAAGAGCCCCAGGGCCCTCTTCTCGCTGGTGGCCTCCGCGTGGAAGTCCACCAAGACACACCGTTCACCCAGCGCTTCTACCTCCTCAAGGGCCCTTCGAAACGGACAGTCTATGGGATGCTGCATGGCCCTCCCCTGGAGGTTCACCACCCCCAGCCTCATGGGCCCCTTGGCGAAAACCCCGCTGCCCCGTCCCGGCACCCCCGGCGGATAGTTGGCGGGACGCAGTATCCGAGGGTCCTCCTCCATCAACTCCAAGGCCTCCCTCTTGTCGAAGCTGTGGTTGCCTCCGGTTATCACGTCCACCCCGGACCTGAAGAGCTCCTCCGCCACCGACCTGGTGATTCCGAACCCCGCGGCGGCGTTCTCCCCGTTGACCACCACGAAATCAAAGGGCCCCATGGAGCACCGAAGCCCCGGGAGCGCCATGGCAAGGGCCCTTCGGCCCGGCTTGCCCATCACGTCCCCCACGAAGAGGACCCTCATGGCGTCAACGCTCATTTGGCGTACTCCACCGCCCTGGTCTCCCTTATGAGGGTAACCTTTATCTGACCCGGGTACTTCATCTCCTGCTCGATCTTCCGGGCGATGTCATAGGCCAGCTTCTGCATGGCCCCGTCGTCGGTCACCTGGGGCAGCACCGCCACCCGGACCTCCCGACCCGCCTGGATGGCGAAGGCCTTGCTCACCCCGGAGAACTCCTTGGCAAGGGACTCCAGCTTCTCCAGGCGCTTCACGTAGGCATCCAGGCTCTCACGCCGGGCCCCGGGCCTCGCGGCGCTCACCGCGTCCGCCGCGGCCACCAGGATGGCGTATATCGTCTGGGGCTCCTCATCCTCATGATGGGACCCTATGGCGTTCACCACCTCCGGCAGCTCCCCGTAGCGCCGTGCCAGGTCCGCTCCGATCTTGGCATGGGGCCCCTCAACCTGATGATCCACCGCCTTGCCTATGTCGTGGAGCAACCCCGCCCTGCGGGCCAGGGACTCGTCGAGCCCAAGCTCCGACGCCATGATGCCCGCCAGATACGCCACCTCAAGGCTGTGCTGAAGGGCGTTCTGGCCGTAGCTGAACCGGAACTTCAGCTGCCCCAGCACCTTGACCAGCTCGGGGTGCATGGCCTTGATGCCCGTCTCCAAAAGGGCACCCTCGCCGGCCTCCACGATCTCCTCCTCCACGTCCCTCTGGGACTTATCGATGATCTCCTCTATTCGGGCGGGATGTATGCGGCCATCCGCCACCAGCCGCTCCAGGGCCAGCCTGGCCACCTCCCGGCGAACCGGGTCGAAGCAGCTTATGGTCACCGCCTCAGGTGTATCGTCCACTATGAGATCCACACCGGTGAGGGTCTCAAACGTCCGAATGTTGCGCCCCTCCCGGCCTATAATCCTCCCCTTCATCTCGTCGGACGGGAGCGGCACCACGCTCACCGCCACCTCCGACGTGTGATCCGCACTGCACCGCTGTATGGCGGTGGCGATTATCTCCCTGGCCTTCCTGTCCGCCTCGCGGCGGGCCTTCTCCTCCAACTCCTTGAGGCGAAGCCCTATCACATGGGCCGCCTCCTGCTCCACCTTGCGGAGAAGTATATCCCGGGCCTCCTCACGGCTCAAACCCGCCACCTCTTCCAGCTTGGCGGATATCTGATTCTCCCGCTCGGTCAGGAGCTCCATGCGCTCTTCAATCTCCATCTGCCGGGCCTTAAGCTCCTCCTCCCTCCTGGAAAGGGCCTCAAGCCGACGGTCCAGGCTCTCCTCCTTCTGCTCAAGCCGGCGCTCCGCCCTCTGAAGCTCGCTCCGGCGCTCCTTGGTCTCCCGCTCAACCTCCTGCCTTAAACGCAGTATCTCCTCCTTGGCCTCGGTGAGCATCTCCCGCTTTGAACGCTCCGCGGAAGCGGCGGCCTCCTTGAGCACCCTCTCCGCCTCGCTTATGGCATCCCTGTTCCTCCTGGCGTCCAGCTGGCGGATGAGGACGAAGACCACCACGGCGCCTATGGCGGCACCGGCCGCCATCATCAAAAACGACATCTCCTTCCCCCCTGTTCAGTTGTCAAGGTCCAATCCATAACGCTTATTTAAAAATTCAGCCCCCACGGGCTTTATCGACATCTATTATATAACGACACGGGCGGACGGGGTAATCAGCCCCCGTCAATAAGACCGATGAACCCGGGGAACAACCCCTCCAGCTCCTCCAAAAGCCCCTCCACATCACCACGCACGACCCAACCCCTGGCATCCTCCCTCGCCATCTCCAGGAGCCCAAGGTCCCTCCGGAGGTCCGCAACCCTGAGCCCCGGGTCCCCGTGCTGGGCGGTACTGTGAAACGTCCCGCTCCCCCTCTCCCGAAGGTCCAGCTCCGCCACCTCAAACCCGCTCCGCACCCGCTCAAGGGCCCTTATGCGTTCGGGGACCTCTCGGGAGGAACACAGGAGGACGCAAAGGCCGTCCCTGTTACCCCGGCCAACCCTCCCCCGAAGCTGGTGCAGCTGGCTTAAGCCCATCATGTCCGCCCCCTCCACCACCATCACCGTGGCGTCGGGAACGTCTATGCCCACCTCCAAAACCGTGGTGCCCACCAAAAGGGACGATCTCCCCTCCCGGAAGGACGTCACCGCCGCGTCCTTCTCCGCGGGGCTCATCCTGCCATGCACCATTGCAGGACTGGCCCAGGGGATGCGCCTTTTGAGCCAGCCGAACCGCTCCTCCGCGGAGGCAGGGCCGCAGCTCACCGCGGGACATACCCAAAAGGCCTTTCCCCCGGACCTTAAGTCCCTCTCCACCGCACGAAGGGCATCCATGAGGCCCTCCGCGGGAAGCGCCGCGGTGCGCACCTCCCCCCTACCAGGGGGAGGGCTCTCAAGGGTCACCACGTCCAGGTCCCCGTAGAGCCCCAAGGCCATGGTCCTAGGTATCGGGGTGGCGCTCACCATCAACAGGCTCACGTCCCCGCCCCTTGCCAATACCGCCCGCTGGGCAACCCCGAAGCGCTGCTGCTCGTCCACTATGACCAACCGATGCCCCAGGGACTCAAGCCCCTTCAGGTGAAGGAGCGCCGTGGTGCCCACCAGAAGGGCAGGCCGGTCGAGGGGAAGCCCATCCCCCTCAAGGGTCCTCTCCGATGAGGTCACAAGGTGCACATCAAAACCCTTAAGGACCGAGGAGGCGACCTTGAAGGTCTGTTTGGCCAGTATCTCCGTGGGGGATATGAAAAGGGCGCTGCGGCCCCTCATAAGGCAGAGGTAGCCGGCGAAAAGGGCCACCGCGGTCTTGCCGGACCCCACGTCCCCCTGAAGGAGCAGGTCGAAGGGGCCGGACTCGAAGGCCCTTAGTATCCGGACCATGCAATCCTCCTGCGAGGGAGTGGGTCTGAACGGCAGGTTCCGGGAGTAGGACCCCACGGGGTCAGGGGGGAAACGTCCCGCCGCCGGGGGGCTGGTCTGCAACGTCCCCCGCCCACCTCGCAGTGATCTATTGTGCCTTCTCAGCGCGAAGGCCGCCTGAAGGAAGAAGAGCTCGTGATACACGAGACGCCGCCGGGCGGCCGCCCAAGAGGCCTCCGAGGAGGGCCAGTGGATCTCCCTAAGGGCCTGGTTAAACCCCATGAGGGACCTCATCTCCCTGACCGGACCCGGCAGGGGATCCTCGATGGGGGAACGCTCCAGAATCTCCAGCAGCTCTCTTATGAGGCCCTTTAAGAACCACGAGGGCAGGGCTTTGGATGAGGGGTAGACCGGCGCTATGCGCCCCAGTTCCGGGGAACCCGGGGGGACCAGCTTGGGGTTCACCATCACCGGCCTTTGGTTGAACTCCCCCACGGGACCTAGGAGCATGACCTGGTCCCCTTCGCGGAAGGGAAGTCTCTTCACATGGAAGCAGAACACGGATATGGAACCCCTTGGGGATACCAGGCTGAACCGGATGCCCTCCTTGGGGCCCCTGGTCATGGAGAGGGGGCCCACGGTGCCCCGGACGAGGCAGCGGCGGCGTGGCAGGGCCTCACAGGGGTCCAAGGGACGGCGCAGGTCCTCGTAGCGGCGTGGCAAAAGGAAGAGGGCGTCCCTCACGGTGAGGACGCCCCCCTCGTTCAATGCCCTGGACCGCTTAGGTCCCAAGCCCCTTACAGGGATATCATAAAGCAGCCGTTGGAGCAAAGAACCCATGCCCCATCGTTCTACCCAAGATCGCTGGTGATCTTAAGGGTAGGCTCCTCCACGGAAAGGGATATGGGGTTCGGCCCTCCCTTGCCGGAGCCGGAGTAGGACTTCCTCGAGACCAACTGGGCGAGCTCCTGGGGATCCAACGCCTTAGGGGGATCGTAGACATCATGCTTGGGCGTCTCTATCCTGATCTGCTGCTCCGGCTGCTGGGGCTGAGGAGGGGTCTGGGGGGTCGGGTCGTTTCCCTTGACCGTCTGGGCCTCCCACTGCTGAACCGGATCCGGCTGCTGGATCGTCTGGGTCTGCCAGCCCTGCTGGACCGTACCGGCCTGGGGCTCCCCGCTCACCGGGGCCTCCTCCCGGATCATCATGTCGAACTTAGAGAGCATGGCCCGGAACTCCGCCACGCACTGGCATCTCATCTGGGTAAGACGGTTAAGCTCCCGGCGGAGAGCCGCAGCCTCGACCTCCGCGTCACCCACTATGCGATCCGCCTTCAGCTTGGCCTCCCGGAGTATGGCGTCCGCCTGCTCCATGGCGGCCCTGACCCTCTCCTCCGCCTGCTCGTTGGCGGTCTTCACCCGCTCCTCCGCGCTCTTCTGGGCCAGCAGCAACGTCTCGTTCAGAGACTCCTTAAGGCTCTTGAACTCCTCGGCCTGCTCCTTCAGGTTCTCCAGCTCCCTCTCCAGCTCGTTGTTCCGCTGGATGTAGGCCTGAAGGCTCTCCGCCACCTGATCCAGGAAGTCGTCGACCTCCTCCACGTCATAGCCCCTCAAACCCCTCTTGAAGGACTGGTTCACCACATCCAAGGGCGTTATCAAATTACCCATACTCATCCCTCCTTCCCCTTTCTGCCGTTGCCGCCGCCATCACAGCTCTTCATCCTCCGTCTAGCGGGGGAACAAGAGTTTATGGCCTTATATTATATATACACAATCTAGATTTTAAAATACCCCCCGGGGGCCAAAAAGGCAAGTACCAAGTCTCACCATGGTGCTGCCCTCCATTACCGCCAGGTGAAAATCGGAGCTCATGCCCATGGAGAGCTCCGGGAGCTCTATTAGAAGCCTCTCCTCCAAACGGTCCCGGATCTCCCGCAGGGAGGCGAAGGCGGAGCGGATCTCCCTCTCGTCCTCCGTGAGGGGCCCCACGCACATAAGCCCCTTGAGGTCCAGCATGGGACACCTCTCCAGCACCGTCTCCGCAAGCTGCAGCGCCCCCTGGGGCATGACCCCGTGCTTGGCGGCCTCGCCGGACACGTTGACCTCAAGGAGCACCGGCAAGGGCGGCCTCCTCCCCTCCCCGGCCCCCTCGGAAAGTACCCGGTTCAAGGCGAGCGCCAGCTCCATGCTGTCCAGGCTGTGAACCTGATGAAAGACCTCGAGCGCCTTTCGCACCTTGTTCCGCTGAAGGTGCCCGATCATGAGCCAGGTGACGTCAAGGTCCTCGAGCTCACCCCTCTTGGCCAACGCCTCCTGAACCCGGTTCTCTCCTATGAGGGATATGCCCGCCTGGAACGCCGCCCTCACCGCCTCCGGGGGGTGGTTCTTAGTCACCGCCACCACCCGGACCTCCGATGGGTCCCTGTGGGCTTGGGACGCCGCCTCTCCTATGGCGTCCAGGGCCCTCCTCAGGTTATCCTTTAAATGAGAGTAATCGTTTACCACAGCTGCACCCTTCCCTCCCTGGCCAATCGGCCGTCCACGATCACCGCTTCCCCCATGGCAAGCCCCTTGGTCACCAGAAAGCGCTGGGAGCCCACCGGCCGGCCCTCCACGGGCCTGAAGCTGGCCACGTTTCCACGCACCACGTAGACGCCGTAGGAACCGTTCCGTTGCACCACCGATGACTCCGGCACCGCCACCCCGTCGAAGCGCCCCGCCTCCACCAGGATGTTCAACGTCCTTTGGGTTATTATATCCTCGGTCACCCAGGGCAGGTCCATGTAGACCAGCGCCTTGGGGCCCATCACCTCGTAGAACCGGACCTCGCCGAAGAGGTTCATGTCGAAACGGTCCTTTCGGACCGGGAGCCGTCTCTCCTTTAACGCCTGGGGAACCGTGCCCACCATGTCCACGTACCCCAGGAACCGGATCTCCTGGGGCTGCTCCACCACCTTGCCTATGGGCTCCCCGGGGGAGGCGGACCGTTTGGGCGGTTTTGGAGGCGGCGGGGCCGGCAGATTGTCCCGATTATCCCAAAGGTACTGGTACCGCCACTTCCCCTCCATTTGGTCCAGCCGGGCGGTGAAGATCCCCTGAACCGGCGTCTTCACCGGCACTCCGTTCACGGTGGCCACCACCGCCCCGGCAGGGACCTTGATAGGGCCCTCACCCCTTGGGTAGGTCACGGGCCCGGCGTAGGGGGACCGGATGAGCCGCTCCTCCCATATTAAGGCCCCCTTGGAGGGCAGGAGGTACCACTCGGTCCATGGGACCCCCCAGGTTATCCTTGGGTTGGTCCGGCGGTGGTGGTCCACGTAGCTCATGTAGCCCAGGACCCACAGGACCGATATGACTATGAGGGCCCCCAAGTAGAGGACCCTGCCGGGGCCTTTGGGTCTAGAGGGCTGGCGCAACCTTCACCATCGGCCTTAGGAGGGCCGGGATCTCCGCCACGGACTCGAGGGCCGCGGAAGCCCCAAGGGCTTTAAGCTCCTCCTTGCGGAGGGGACCAGTGGCCACCCCTATGGGGGCAACGGAGGCTTTGAGGGCACAAAGCACGTCCGCCTGGGTATCCCCCGCGTAGACCGCCCTTTGGGGGCTCACCCCGAGTTCCTCGAGGGTATGGTTTAACATGTGGGGCTCCGGCTTAGGGGGAAGCCCCGCCTCAAGCCCCACCATGAGGTCCACCAGCTCCGCCACCCCCAGCCTCTCCGCCGCCAGGGAGAGCATGTTCCGGTTCGACACCACGCCGATCTTGAGCCCTAGGGACCTAAGCTCCCTCAGGGCATCCAGGGCCCCCGGGATGGGACGGATCATGGAGTGCTCCTTCAGCCGGTACCGCTCCCGGTACTTAACCGGCCAAGAGGGGTCGAACCGGCCGAAAAGGCGGCGAAGGGACTCCTCAAAGGGCAGGCCTATGGTGCCCATCAGGTCATCCAAAGTTATAGGGTCAAGCCCCTCGTCCCGGGCCAAGAGGTTGAGGCACTCGGTGACCGCGCGGCTTGAGTCCACCAAGGTCATGTCAAAGTCGAAAAGGACGGCCTCCACGATGTCCGGCATCGGGAGGGGAATCCGGCTGCTCAATGCTTCTCCACCTCCATGATCATTCCCTTCAGGTACTCTCCCTGCGGGACCCTCGGGTTCACCGGGTGGTCCGGGGGCTGACACAATCTCTCCAGTATTCTTATCTCCGCCCCCCGGTCGGAGGCGGCCTCAAAGGCCAGGCTGGTGAGGTCCCCCTGGGACACCGCGTGGCTGCAGGACCCGAACAGGACGAACCCACCGGGTTCCACCAGGTTCATGGCCCTCACCAGAAGCTCCTTATAGCCTCTTCGGGCCCCCTCCAGCTGCCTTTTCGAAGGGGCAAAGGGGGGCGGGTCCAACGCCACCACCCGGAACTTGGCGTTCGAGGCCTCCAGGCGCCTGAGCTCGTCGAAGGCGTTCCCGTGAACCGCCTCCACCTTGCCGGAGAGCCCTAGCGTGCCGGCGGCCCAAAGGGCCCGGTCTATGGCCCCTTGGGACTGCTCCAGCATCACCGCCCTGGAGGCCCCATTGAGCAGGCAGTGGAGGGACAGGTGCCCCTGGTACGAGAAGGCGTCCAGCACTGAGGCCCCATCAAGGGGGAGTTTCGCGAGGCTGAAGGCCCAGAAGCGGGTGTCCAGGTATAGGCCGGTCTTCTGCCCCTCCTCCACGTCCACCCTTTGGGGGACCCGGCCGAACTGGACCACCAGATCCCGGGGAACCGTCCCCAGGATGGGCCGGATCTCCTCCCCAAGGCCCTCCTTGGCCAGGTGCTTCCCGGTGTTCTTCAACACCAGGTTCTCAACCGGGAACCCTTGCTCCTCCGCCCTCTCCAAGAGGACCTTGGCGAACATCTCCAACCGGCTCATCCATCCCAGGTGGGACAGCTGAAGCACCAACGTGGAACCGTACAGGTCCGCCACCGCCGCGGGGAGCCCGTCGGACTCCCCGTGGAGGAGCCGCAGGGCCTGGTGCCCCTTCATGGTCCTGCGCCTTAAGGAAAGGGCGCTCTTGAGGCGCTGTCCTAAAAGGCCCAGTAGGTCCGGTTCCTCCCGGAAGGAAAGGACCCTCACCGCGATGTCCGATGGCCCGTAGAGCCCAAGCCCCACCACCTTGCCGCGGTACACCAGGTCCACCGCGTCCCCCCCTTGGGCCTCAACGTCCGCTACGGCTCCCCTATATATCCAGGGATGGCCCTTCTTCAAAGCCTCCTGCCCCTGGGGCTTCAGGGACACCCTAGGCCTTTTGGGCATGGTGTTCCCCGCCGCCCCTTGGGCCTTGCGGTCCTTCATCCTATCACCTCCGCCACCGCGTCGTGCCGGTGTATGCTCTCGAAGCTCGTGACCTTGACGCTGAAACCCCGCACCGCGGGGTGTTTCTTAAGCTCCAACGCACAGTCCCTCGCCAGATCCTCCACGAAGCGGGGCCTCTCGTAGGAGCTCTCGGTCACGAACCGTTCATCCCGGCGCTTCAGTATGGGGTATAGGGGGGACGAGGCGTTCCGCTCCGCCATCTCCACCAGCTCCTCTATCCATATCATATCCATTGACCGCACCCTTATCCTAACCGATGCCCGCTGGTTGTGGGCCCCGAACCGGGATATCTCCTTGGAGCAGGGGCACAGGGTGAGCACCGGGGTTGTGACCGAAAGGAAGAACCTAAGGCCTCCGGCGGGGTCTTCAACGTCAAGCTCCGCCTTCACCGAAGCCTGGACCTGCAGGACCCCCGGGAGGTCCGTCACGGGGGACCTCTTGGGCACGAAGTAGGGGAACTTAACCTTCATCCCTCCCCTTCGGGCGTCGAGGGCCTCGATGAGAGACCTTAGGAACTCCTCCGCCGATCTGGGGCACGGCACCCGGCCCTCCCAGGAGGATGCCAGCTCCGCCAGGCGGCTCATGTGGGTGCCCCTCAGGTTCATCGGCAGGTCCGTGAAAACCGAGAAGGTCCCTACGGAGGGCACCGGGGAGCCGTCCTTTGACATGACCATCATGGGGCGGGTGAGCCCCCTTATGCCCACCCTCTCTATGGGGACTCCCCTTGGGTCCGCCTCGGACTGCAGGTCCCTCACCGCAGGTCCTCCGCCATGAAGACCGCGGAGCTCTCGGGGCCCTCGAAAACCTCCACCCAGGCAAGGCTCCTGCCGGGGGCCTTCAGGGGCTCCGCCAGGGTTTGGAATATCCAGCGGGCGATGTTCTCCGCGGTGGGCTGCTCGATGAGGTCGTTGAGACACGTGTGGTCCAGCCTGGACACCACCAGCTCCCTCACCAGGGCTTTTAGTTCCGTGAAGTCCATCACCATGCCCTCGTGATCCGGGGAGCCCTGAAGGGCCACGGTGAACCGGTAGGTATGACCGTGCAGGGCCTCGCAGCGGCCCTTGTAGCGGGGAAGGTGATGGGCGGCGTCGAAGGAGAAGGAACGTTTGAGGATCATTCGGTTTCTTCCTTTCCGAAGGCAACTTTAATTTTAAGACCGGTCCGGGCGCCCCGCCCTCCCCGTCTTCCGCCCCCAGATCCCTTGGGGGACCGCAGAGACCGGGACGGCACGGATCCGCCCGGCGAAGGGGCGTGGGGGCCGCAAACCCCTTTCTCTTCCTTTTTGGTATTTGTATTTTAACATCCCCCCGGAGGGGGTCAAATGCCGAGCTCCTGCTGGCGGGAATCGGGGTCCTTGAGGCCCAAGAGGGAGGCCATGAGGGATGCGGACTTGAGGGCCTTATCGGCCACGCAGTTGTTGAACATGAGGAAGACCCTCCCTCCCTGGGAGCCGTGCAGCAGCGCCCGCTCCCGCCAGGGTCGGAGGTCTTGGGGGGTGTAGAGGTAGTCCCCCCGGACGTCCGGGGGTGGAATTCGGCGAGACCTTGGGGAGCCTCCCCTGCCGTGGAACCGGGCCAGGACGCCCCAGCTGGCGGTCCTGGGCCACAGGATCTCATCCTTTGACCCGGGGGAGTCGGTTCCCACGAACGCGGCGTTCTGGTCCCTGAGGGCCTCCGTGAGGGGGGCGAACCAGGTCTCCGAAAGCCACCGGTCGTTACGGACCTCCACCGCCAGGGGCCAGGAGGGGGACATGTCCCTCACCGCCGCCAGGTAGGCCAAGGCCTCCTGGGACGGTTCGAAGGATGGGTGGAACTGAAAGAGCAGGTACCCCAGCTTCCCGGTCTCCCTAAGGGGCTCGAGCCTCTCCAGGAACCAGCGGTACAGGGCCCGCCTTACCTTGGGGTGTACCATGTGGCGCATCACCGCCTCCGTAGCGCCGGGGGGCCTTGCCCAGCCGGGGAGGGATGAGGGGCGCACCGGGTGGAAGGTAAAAAGCCCCAAGGCCTTGACGCCAAGGAGGAATCCCTTGGGCAGCTCCGCGGCCCAGCGGAACACCTGCTCCGGCGAGGGCAGGGCATAGAAGGACGAGCCCATCTCAAGGGCTGAGAAGGGCTCCAAGAGGACCCGCGTCCGCTGGTGGCGGTTAAGCCCCTTGAAGGAACAAAGCCCCACCCTGAGCTCCATCCAGGATACCTCCCCCACGGATTCCTTAAGGATTTTATCACACTTACCACCGGGCCACTCACCTTGCCTCATGGAGGGGTCATTTCGAACACAAACAATTAAAACCGCTCTTCGGCTTGCTTAATACTGGACAAAGTGCTACAAATAGCCATATTTTGGCGGGAAGAGGTGAGGATTTTGGGCAGAGCAAGCACATCAATGTTCGGGGAAAACGTCTTCGACCGGAGGGCAATGAGGGAGAGGTTGCCCCGAGAGGTCTACGCTCAGCTGTTGGAGGTAATGGAGGGCAACGGCAGGATGGACGAGGCGCTGGCGGGGGTTATAGCGTCTGCCATGAAGGAGTGGGCGGTGTCCAAGGGGGCCACCCATTACGCCCACTGGTTTCACCCCCGGAACGAGATGACCGCGGAGAAACACATGGCGTTTCTCACCGTGGACAGCGACGGCACGCCCTTGGAGTCCTTCTCCGCCTGGGAGCTTATACAGGGGGAGCCCGACGCTTCCAGCTTCCCTTGTGGCAGCGTGCGGAGCACCTTTGAGGCCCGGGGTTACACCGCCTGGGACCCCACCAGCCCGGCTTTTTTGGTGATGACCGACCGGGGGGGCACGTTATGCGTGCCCTCGGTGTTCATAGCCTTTGACGGCACCCCCTTGGACATGAAGACGCCGCTTCTTAAGGCCTTGAGCGCCCTGGAGCAGCGGGCCTTGAGGATATCCAGGCTCTTCGGCAACCGGGGGGTGCGGTGGATAAAGATGACCTGCGGGGCGGAGCAGGAGTTCTTCCTGATAGACGCCGATAGGGCCCGGAGGAGGCCGGACATACTACACTGCGGAAGGACCCTTTTCGGGGCGGAGCCGCCAAAGGGCCAGCAGATGGAGGACCATTACTTTGGCTCCATCCACCACCGGGTGTTGTCCTACATGGAGGAGGTGGAGGAGGAGCTGTTACGGCTTGGGGTAGCGGTGAAGACCCGGCACAACGAGGTGGCCCCCTGTCAGTACGAGTTCGCGCCCCAGTTCTGCGAGGCGAACCTGGCGTGCGACCAGAACCAGATGATGATGCTCACCATGAGGCGTCTTGCCCATCGGCACGGCTTGAGGCTTCTTCTGCACGAGAAGCCCTTTGCGGGTTTGAACGGCAGCGGCAAGCACGTGAACTTCTCCCTCATGGACAGCGAGGGTCGGAACCTGTTGTCGCCGTCGTCGAACCCGAGGCGAAGCGTGCAGTTCCTCACCTACTTAGCGGGTTTTGTGTTGGGCCTTTGGGAGCACGGGGGGCTTTTGAGGGCCGCCACGGCGTGTCCCGGGAACTCCCACCGCCTTGGGGGCAACGAGGCGCCGCCGGTGATAATGAGCATATACCTTGGAGATGTCATAACGAGAGTTTTGGATCGGATAGACGAGGAGCTGGAGGCCCTGGAGGGGAAGCGCCAGCTGGACCTTGGGCTCAGCAGGCTGCCCTCAATACTGGCGGACAACACGGACCGGAACAGGACGGCCCCCATAGCCTTCACTGGGAACAAGCTGGAGTTCCGTTCCCCCGGGTCGTCCCAGTCCATAGCAGGGCCCTTGACCATGCTGGCCTCCCTATGGGCCATGGGGCTTGAATGGATAGGGGACCGGATGGAGTCCCGGATGGCGGCGGGAATGGAGCCCCGGGAGGCGGCGCTGGAGGCGGTGCGGGAGGCGGTGCGCCGATCCAGAGGTGTCATGTTCAACGGGAACTGCTACAGCCCGGAATGGGAGGAGGAGGCAAGGCGCAGGGGGCTTTTCGTGGCCAAGGGGCCCACGGAGGCGCTTGGAAGGCTGGTCTCCAGAGAGAACACGGACCTGCTGGGCCGTCTTGGGGTGATGGGACACGGGGAGTGCCGAATACTTTGCGAGACCCGGCTTGAGCAGCACGTGAAGTGGACGGAGATAGAGATGAGCGTCATGAGGTCCATGGTTCAGGAGGGGGTGTTACCCGCCCTGGGCCGGGGGGCAAAGGAGGAGGCGGAGCTTCTTGGCGCCATAAGCTCCTTAGGCCTGGATGACGGGGGTTGCCACACCAAGAGGAGGGTAAAGCTGCTGTTGGAGGCTAGATCCGCCGTGGCGGAGAGGCTTAAGGCTCTTGATGTAGCCTCGGGGAAGCTCAAGGAGCTTGGCGGAACGTCGGACCTGTTCGAGGCGTGTCGTTTCTCCGAGGAGTGCCAGCAGGTGATGGGGGCCTTGAGGGAGGCGGTTGATAAGGGAGAGGAGATGTGCCCAGAAGATCTTTGGGGGTACCCAAGGTACCGGCAGCTGCTCTCCCTGGGGTAAGGGGGCAGAAAAGAAGAAGGAGGAAGGGGCGAAAGCCCTTTCCTCCTTCACAGGGTAACTTAGAGAGGCTTAGAACACCACGTGGGTCCGGAACCGAACCAGGTTGTCGTCCTCGGAGCGGAAACCGCGTGGGGGGGGTGGTGCCGGTGAAGGTGCCGTAGTCGATCTTGTCGTACAGGAGCTCGAACCGGACCGCCGGATTGAGCTGGTAGGCCACACCGAAGGTGTAGTTCTTGGTGTCGTCCGCATTGGTGACGGACACATCGGCGGTCAGGTAGCGCTGGAAGGTGGACCACTTGTCGTTCCACTTCTGCTCGGCGCGGGCGAAGAACACGGTGGTATCGCCGTTGCCGGTCTTAGCGCCGCGGTTCGCCAGGATCTCGGCGCCATAGTTGCTGTAGGCACTGGACTCCCTGTCGCCGGTCATCACGAAGGAATCGTCGATCTTTGCGTACTCGAGCCACAGGCTGGTGAACTTGAGCAGGTCCTGCTTCACGTCCAGGATCGCCTTGTAGGCCACCGGGGAGTCGTTGGCCAGGGTAACGGTGGTCTTCTTCCACAGGTTCTGCTTGTAGTAGGCGCCCTTCAGGGACACGGAGGGGGTGAACTTGAACTCCATGTCGGCCCCGTAGGTGTTGTCGACATCGGTGCTAGCGGTCCTAGAGCCCTCCGCGTAGTCGTAGCTCCTCCAGACCCCCATGAGGCCCAGGCGGAACTGCTCGTTGAAGTTGAAGTCCAGCCTGGCGCCGTACATGAAGTACTCATCAACAGAGGCGGTGTCGTCGTCCTGGTGAGCCACGAAGGAGTCGAAGTCCACCATCCCGAAGCTCCTCTGGAACCTGAAGCCCTTGAGATCCCAGTCACCCACGAAGGCATCGTTGTCCACGTAGAGGCCCCGCTCATCCTCCCAGTCGATGTTCTGAAGACCCACGGTCATGGTGATGTCGTAGGGAAGCTTGGTGGTCACGTAGTAGTAGTCCCACTTGGTGCTGTCGTAACCCTGGCTGTCATGCTTCATTCCAAGCCGGGCGGTGAAGTTGGTGGTCTCATTGATCCGCTTCTTGATCCAGATGCGGTAACGGTTCAGGCTAAACTCGTTCTTGCCGTCGAAGCCGTACTTCGTGGAGTCCTCGTTGGCGAACTTGGCGTCAAAACGAAGCTCACCGGAGAGGCTCCAGCCGCCCAGGTCCTTCTCAAGAACCGCCACCCGGCTGTCGAGCTTGTCGACCTTAACGCCCAGGGCGTCCAGCTCGTCCTTGAACTCCACCACCAGCTTCTTCAGCATCTCCACGTCCTGCTTGCTGGCCTTGTCAAGGTCAACCTTCGCAAGAGCCCGGGCCACGATGGAAGCCATCTCGTAACGAGTGGCGGGCTGGCCACCCTTGAAGGAACCATCGGGGTAACCGGAGATCACGCCCTTGGAAGCCAGTTGGCTCACCGCGTCGTAAGCCCAGTGGTTCATGGGAACGTCCATGAAAGGATTCGCCGCGAAAGCCGGGGCCGCAAAGGCCACCAACAGAGCGGCAGCGAGAATCGCAAAGCTCTTCTTCATCTGATTTTTACCCCCTTGAGTCTGTATTTTAGACCCGGGACCCAAGGACCAAACGGAAAACCTCCCCGCGGACAGCCGCAAGAACCCTCGTTCCCTCACGGATCACCGCACTGAAGGCCCACCGCCGCATCCTAAAAATCCCGCGCCCTCGAAACTCCGCTCGCCCTTTTTGGCTTGGGGGCACGGCACCTCCTTTCCCGCCCTCAGGGGTCACAGCGAAGCTCCAAGCTTGTTTGTCATGGTGCTCACCCGGCAATATACACCATGGGCAAGGAAAAGACAAGGGCGGGGAGGAAATCCCCGCCCATTAAATTTAGGGCCTACCGCTTGAAACCTCCAGCTCCTGAATGCCCGCCCAGCGGTGAAAACCCTCGTCCAGGTTCCTGGCGTAATACCCCGCCATCCTCAAGGCCACGCAGGCGTACCCCCCCCTCACGCCGGCGGTGTCGTACACCACCACCTGGTCCGAAGGGGCCACCCCTAAGGACTCCATCAACGCCCCTATCTCCTCGGCCCCTTTAAGCGCCCCCGAGGCGTCGAACAGACTGTCAAAGGGAAGGTGCAAGGCGCCAGGTATCCTGCCCCCACGCCTCTCCTGGAAGAACTTGGCCCCCTCGTACTCCGGCTGGGTGCGCACGTCTATGACCTTAACCTCCGAACGATGCTTAACCAGCCAGTCTATATCCACGTTCCACTGGGACTCGTCCTTGCCGCTCAGCTGCGGAAGACCCCGGTTAACACCCCGGTGCGGCACCATGTCCCTCCGGCCCCCCGCCTTGAGCCACCCGGTGTAGCCTCCCTCAAGGATCTTGACGTTCTTGACCCCATAGCTCCGCATGACCCAAAAGGCCCAGCCCTCCTGGCCCCAGCCCCCAAGGTCGCCGTAGACCACCACGGTCCTCTTGCCGTCGACTCCCAAGGCCCCAAGCCGCTGGGACATCTGGGGCATCGGAAGCCTCACGCCCCACCCCTTGTCCCCCGGACGGCCTCTAAGACTCACAAAATAGGTCCAATCGGCGTTCACCGCCCCGGGGATGTGACCCTTGAGGTAAAGGCTCTGAGCCCTGGTGTCCAGGACCAACACCCTACCCATGTTGGCCATGAGCCACGAGGGAGTGACGTAAACATCCTCCCTCCTTAGAAACTCAACCCCCTTGAAAACCTCGGACCCGTGGGAAACCTCAACCCCCGCGGCGGACACCACATCGCTGGACACCACATCCCTAGAAACCGACACGACCTCACCGGAAACCGGCGCGGAAGGCCCCGCAAACGCCGCGGACCCGGAGAACACAATCACCAACGCGGAAAGACACGACACAACACGACTCCTCAAACAAGATCACCCCTAATCAGTTTTTAACCCTAAGCACGAGACCTAAGCCCCGCCAAGCACCCCCGGCAGTAAAGCCCCATGAGGGCCCCCCACAGGGTCCAATAGAACATGCCGGACACGCTCCGCTCCGCTATGACACCCCCCGCCATGCCCCAGACCAAAGCGCCCAACATGGCCCCCGCAAGGCCCACCGCACAGGGATGCCTCAAACGATACATCACCACCACCCCAGCGGACATCCGCAAAAACCCGTAAGCCAACCCCAAGTACACCGCCCCACCCAACACCCCCATGGACACCAAAAGCTCCATGAAGTCGTTGTGAAGGTGCGAAGGCCACTCACCGGATACAGAAACCCATCGTTCCCGAAGGGCTGGATCCCTAACCAACGGGGCCCATCGGTCAAGCCTGCCCCATCCCCACCCCACAAGGGGCCTCTGGGAGAACAGGTCCATCCCCATCCTCCATATCAGGTTCCGGAAGGTGGTAAACATTTCGAAATCACCGGTCCTTAGGGCATCCCTAAGAGACCAGATCTGGGCCGCCTCGGCCATAACATAACCCCTTACCGTGGAAGACCCGATCAAAACCGCTGAGGCCACCAGCAAGGCCAAAAGGGCAAGACCCCCAAGCCTCCTGCATTCCCGCCCCCCCCTGCCAAGCCTTAGGAAGCAGGATGCCGCCACCAACACCCCCACCGCAAAACCTATGATGCCCGCGCTGCTCCTGCCCACCAGGGCGCAAAGGGCACAGAGCACGAACACCACGCCCCACCACAGGGCCCTGCCCCACCCACGAGCAAGCGCAAAGACGGACAAAGCCACGGGTGCCAAAGTCACCGCCAATGGAGCTGCGTACCACATCCCCTTGTGGGACAAAGCACCCCCTATCTCCCTCGACGCGAAGGGCCCCACAGTACAACAGAGCACCGCAAGGAGGGTGATCATCAGCACCCAGGGCCACAGGATCATCCACCTCCGGAAGCTGCCCCTCCTAAGGAAGAAGGCAAACCCCATAAGACCTCCTAAAAAGGGCTCTAGGACGAGGGAATAACCCTTAAGGACCTCCGCAAGGCCGCGGCATCCAGCCAGCTCCGACACAAGGCCGAAGACAATGAGGGTCCAAAGCCCCCACCTAAAAGGCCACGGCACCAACCCCCACACCCCCGCCACGGACCTCCAAAGCCGGGCCTTGAAGAAGAACGCCAGCGCCGCGGCGAAGAAGAGATAACGGGGAACCGGCCCCGCGACGGTGAAAAGGAAGGCCCCAAGGAATGATGCGTCAAACCAGCGGCCGTACCGCCCACCTCCAGGCACGCCCAAGACCCCCTCGGGCCTCCCCGAACAAACCCCATCCACGCCCAAACCGCCCATCAAAACCCCCACTTCTCTAAAAGCTTCTCCGCCAGCCACAGGGCGGATCGACGGGCCTCGTTAAAGCTGGCCCCCCGCCTCGGATCCTCCGGCACCACCACACGGCCCAACCCGTCCACCATGGGCATCTCCCGCTTGAGCAGCCCCCACTCCTCCAAAAGCCCCTGGCGCCGCAGAGCCCCAAAGAGCTGGTCAAACCTGGCAGGACCGAACAAAACCCCCCTCGGGACCACCCCGCCTTCATGGGCACTCATCAAAAACCGGGACAAACCGGACCTCATGCCCCCCACCCTATCCACCCGCATGAGCACCACCCGGTGCCCCGCGGTGACCGCCTCGGACACCATGGACACCGAGTCCTCGGTGCAGAACACCCGGGTACAAAGCCCTAACATCCCCGGCACCGGGTTCTCGGAACACCGGGAGGCGGGAAGGTACATCCTCACCGCCCCGCTCCCGCATAAGAGCCTCTCCAAGGCATCCTCCGCCTCCCTGGAGGTCCTGCGGGAGGTGGTGACGTAAAGGTCCGCCCCAAACGCCTCGGCCCTCCTCAAGAGCACCCCCACCTCCCGCCGTACCCACCTGGGGCTCACCCGGTAGTTCCGGTCATCACCGCCCACCAAAAGGGCCCAGCGCCTTTCAGACACAGGGGGGAACAGCTCCGCCAGGGCCGCACCGCGGGCCTCCAGCTCCCCAGGATCCACCGAGTTAGGAGCCCCAAGGGTGCTGAAGACGTTGCTGCGCCTCGGTGGGTTGTCGTGCTCCGGCACTATGGCGTAGTCAAAGGGATCAAGCCCCAACACCGAAGGGGTCATTATGGTCACGCTGACCGCCCCGAACAAAAGACCTAAGGCAAGGTTGTAAGGAGCACAGCGGCTCCCCGCGGAGAGGATCAGAAACCCCTCCCCGCCGAGACTGCCCCCCTCAACAAAACCCGGGAGATCCCCGCCGAAGGACGCCAACCAATCCCGGGCCTTCCGCCGCCCCCCGGACTTGAGGAACAGCGAAGAAGCCCTGGCCCTGGCAGAGGAGAACCCCGAAAGCCTCGGCACCTCCCGCTCGTGGACCTCCACCGGCACCCCACGCTCCCCCAGGGCCCGGCGAAACCACAAAGCGACCCCCCGGCTCTGGTTCACATCGCCCCGCCACACCATCGCTGAGCACCAAAACCCTGACACCCCTGGCCATCAGCACAAAACCCCTTCTGACACCGGAATGGCGGCCCTGCCCCCCAGGGGGAACCAAGCCGCCTCATGCCCTCAACTTATGGGAGCATCAAAAACCCGCTTCCCCAAGGCAAAACGCTTAAACGTTAAATGGCCTTGGCCCCGGCCCTTATGGCACCGATCAGGGTCTCCACCCGCCGGTCGTCCATAAGGATGTCAAGCCCGAACACCGCGGCCCTCTCCAGTATCGAGTGGGTCACCGGCCACTCCGCGGGCCTGTAGGCGGGCACGTACTCCGCATGGGGACAATCATAGGGACAACGGACCCGGGAGTAAACCTTCCCGTCCCTCAAGGTGTCCCAGTGCCTGGCGTAGTGCCAGGTGTTGTCGCTCAGGATGCCGCATCCAAAGCCCGCCTCCTTGGCAGCCCCCTGGAAACGCCTCGCGGCCTCCCGGTCCGGCAGCAGGAACACTATCTGGGTGGCCAGCTCACCCTCCGGGTCCGGCAGCTGACGGGTCTTAAGGCCTAAGTCCTTGATCTCCCCCAGCACCTTGTCCCTGGTGGCCCTGAGCATCCCTATGGCAGTGTCCAGCTTCTCCAACCCCACAAGGCCCAAAGCCCCCTGGATCTCGCTCATCCGGAAGTTGAACCCAAGACAGGCCTTCCGCTCCGCCCCCCGGTCTATGGACTTGTCGTGCACGTGACCGTGGTCGTGGTAATACTCCATCCGGTGGTAAAGCTCCTCATCGGAGGTGAGCACCATTCCGCCCTCCCCCACAGTGACTATCTTATACGGGTCCAGGCTGAAGGTGCCCCAAAGCCCCATGGAACCGCAGTAACGGCCCTTGTAACTGGCCCCCATGGCCTGGCAGGCGTCCTCGAAGAGCATGAGGCCATAGTCCTCACAGACCCTCTTGAAGGCGTCCATGTCCGCCGAGGCCCCGAACATGTGAACCGGCATCACCGCCCTGGTCCGGTCGGTCACCAGGTCCTCCACGCAGTTGGGATCCAAGTTCAAACTCTCGTCTATCTCCCCCAGCACCGGCACGGCGCCACACTCCAGTATGGCCTCCACACTGGCTATGAAAGTAAAGGGCGTGGTTATGACCTCGTCACCGGGCCCTATCCCGCAGGCCTTCAGGGCCACGTACAGGGCCGCACTCCCCGAGGATACCCCAAGGGCATACTGGGACCCGAACTTCCCAGCACAAGCCCCCTCGAACTCCTCCACCTTGTAAATACCCTCCCTAACCCCCTGGAAGGAATAACGGTGCACTATCCGGCGGCGAAGCACCTCCGCCACCGCATCGATCTCCCGCTGATCAAAAAGCTCAAAACCCGGCATCTCCTAATACGCCTCCTTGTATATGGCCATGCAGGCCTTCTTGTCCATAAACCTCGGGTTGTTCTCCATGGGACGAGCCACCGCCATGGCCCGGTCCGCCATCTCGTCGAAGTGCCGCTCCTCTATGCCCACCTTGAGCTCCGACATCCTGGACGGAAGCCCCAGGTCCCCCACCAGCTCCTCCAAGAGCTCCGCCAGGGCAAAGGCCGCCTCCCTCTTGGGCCAGCCCTCCGCCACACCCCCCAAGAGCTCATAGGCCTCCGCATACCTGTCCACGCAGGCCACCGCGTTGTGACGGGCCACGTAGGGCATCAAAAGGGCGTTGGCGCAGCCATGACCCACCCCAAACATGCCCCCCAACGGGTACGCCAGGGAATGACATGCCCCAACCCCCGCGTTGGCCAAAGCCACCCCCGCGTAATAGGAGGCCAAGAGCATGGCGCTCCTGGACTCCATGTCCCTGCCGTTCCAAGTGGCGGTCCTTATGCTGCGGCCTATTAGCCTCATGGCCTCCCGGGCGAACATGTCGCTGAAGGGACTGGCACTGCGGCCGCTGAAAGCCTCCAACGCGTGAACCAACGCGTCCATCCCGGTGCTGGCGGTGACCGCCGGAGGCATGGTCACCGTGAGCTCCGGATCCAACAGGCTCAGATCGGGGAACAGCTTCTCGTCGTTTATGCCCCCCTTGAAACCGTCGCTCTTGCGGATCAACACCGCCGTAAAGGTCACCTCAGAACCGGTCCCAGCGGTGGTGGGGATCATCACCTTGGGAACCCCGGGGTTCTTAACCAAACCCAACCCCTGGTACCGGGCCGCACTGCCCTCGTTGGTTATCAGCACGCTCACCGCCTTAGCCACGTCCAGACAGCTGCCGCCCCCAAGACCCACAACCGCCTGGCAGTCGTGCTCCCTGGCCAGCTCCGCCACCGCATCGGTGGTCTCCACCGACGGCTCCGGCTCCACCCCAGCGAAAACAAAGGCCTCTACCCCAGCCCCCTCAAGGTACGAACATATCTTGTCCGCCACCCCCAAGGACTCCATGGTGGAATCGGTCACCAAAACCGCCCTCTCAGCCCCCAAAGACCTCACCGCATCTCCCACCGTGGAGGATACCCCCACGCCAAAACGCATCTTGCCCGCCACGTTGGCGTTGAACATGTAAAACACCACCCCATTCTGTTTTTTACCTATCCAAACCCTCCGGCCTAAAAACTCCCCTCAAGAAGCCCCAAGACCTCCGAGGCCACCCGCCGGGAGGCGGACATCTCATCCCCAGACCCAAAAAGGGCCCCACAGGATGAGATTCTACACCTTAACCCAAGAAGTTCGATTAAACGCTCCCCCATTTCGTCGCCGGAGAGGACCTCAAAGCCCAACCGGGACTCCAACAACCGATCCCGCTGCTCCACAAAGTCCTCCATGTGGGGACCGAACATCACCGGCACCCCCCAAACCGCGGGCTCCATCACGTTCTGCCCCCCCTTTGGGACAAGACTGCCCCCCACAAAGGCCGCCGACGCAAGCCCGTAAAGGGAGAACAACACCCCCACCCGGTCCACCACTACAACCTCAAAATCCCCGCAAAGACTGGGATCCTCAGAGAAGAGCTCCGCCCGAAGTCCCCGATCACGGCAAAGACGCAGACAATCCCCCGCCCTCTCGGGATGCCTAGGCACCAACGCCAGCCTAAGACCCCCAAAACCCGCGGACCGGGCAAGGAGAAAGGCCCTTAGAACCTCCTCCTCCTCCCCGGGATGGGTGCTCCCCGCCACAAATAGATCCCCCCGGAAGGAGTAGCCCGAAAGGTCCGCGTTCAACCGGCGCAGCCATACCCCGTCGGCCTTCACGTCCCCCGCCTCCCTCAAAACCCCCTCCGGCACCCCAAGGGCAAGAAGCCTCTCCCCATCCACAGACCCCCGGGGAAATACGGCATCAAAACACCCCAAAAGGTCCCCATACAACCCCCTGAGCCTCATCATCCCCCTAAAGGACCGATCGGATACCCTGCCGTTGGCCAGCACCAGCTTGACACCACGGGACTTTGCCTCCCATATGAGGGTGGGCCACATCTCGGTCTCAAAGGCCACGTAGACCCACGGCCTTAACCTGTCAAGGAAACCCCTCACCCATCCCCTCTTGTCCCAAGGGTAGGCAAGGAACAGATCCGCAAGACCCCCCATGAGATCCATGGCGGTCCTCATACCCGTACGGGTCACCGCACTCACCGCAAGGACCCCATCGTAACCGGCGTCCCTCAAGGCCTTCGCAACCGGCCAGGCGGCCTGAACCTCCCCAACCGATACCCCGTGAAACCAAACCACCGGCTCCACAATCTCGGGGAAGGGTAAAGCCCCAGTCCTCTCCTCCCACCGGTCGTAACGCCCCTTCAACCAAGGGGAGGCAACGGTAAAGGCACACCCCTCAATGAAACTAACCAACCAACGGGCAAAGGGCCCCAACCTCAGGCCACCCCCGCCTTCAAAAGGTCGTGCAGGTGGACTATGCCGAGAAGACGCCCCTCTTCCGCCACCAGCACCACCGATATCTCCATCTCCTCCATCAGCCTCAAGGCCTCCGCCGCAAGCTTGTGGGGAGGCATCACCTTGGGCGACAAGGTCATCACATCCCCCACGGCAGCTCCAGCGCGTCAACCCCACGACGCTCCATCAGCCGCCTCAGGTCCCCATCGGTGAATATGCCCTCCAAGAGCCCCTCAGGCCCCTCAACCGCCACCGCCCCGTAGCCCTTGTGGGTCATCTCAAACAGCGCCTCCTTCACCAAGGCCGAGGAGGCCACCCGGGGCACCCGGTCCCCCTGGGCCATCACATCCGACAACCTCAAGAGCAGCCTCCTGCCTAGGGCACCACCGGGGTGAAAGAGGGCAAAGTCCTCCTCCTTCAAACCCAAAAGCCGGGTCACCATCCCCGCCAACGCGTCTCCCACCGCCAGCTGAAGGGTGGTGCTGCTGGTGGGGGCTATGCCCAATGGATCCGCCTCACGCCTAACCGAACAGTCCAAAACCACGTCCGCCGAACGGGCAAGGGGGGAGTCCAAACGACCGGTCATGGCCACCACGGGACATCCTATGCGCCTGAAGAAAGGCACTATCTCCAAGACCTCCCTGGTGGTGCCGCTGTTGCTTAGGAACAACCCCACATCCCCCCGGCACACCATCCCCAAGTCCCCGTGGGAACCCTCCGCGGCGTGCAGGAAAAAAGCGGGACACCCAAGGGAGGCAAGGGTAGCGGCTATCTTGCGGCCGATGAGCCCCGACTTGCCAAGGCCGCACACCACAACCCTGCCGGAGCAGGAGGCCACCATCCTGGCAGCCCGAACCAGCTCATCCCCCATCCGGTCCGCCGCCGCCAAGACCGCCGCCGCCTCCTCCCGCATCACCTCGAGCCCCGTCTCCAAAAGCTCCCGATCCCCCACCCTGGAGATATCCCTCTCGTAAGGCAACATCATGGCATCTCCACCCAATCAAGGGACGCAAAACCGCTCTCCATGGCCCGGTCCCATATCCCCTTTACCTCCGCCATCAACCCACCGAAAAGCTCCAAGGGAACCATGTTGGGGCCGTCGCTGGGGGCCTTGTCGGGGTCCTGATGAACCTCCAGGAAGAAGGCATCCACCCCAAGGGAGGCGGCACACCTCAAAAGGGGACGGACAAACCTCCTGTCCCCGCCGCTCCTACCCCCAAGCCCACCCATGGACTGGACGCTGTGAGTGGCGTCAAAAACCACAGGACAGCCCATCTCCCTCATGATCGGCATGGACCTGAAGTCCACCACCAGCTGCCTGTACCCAAAAACACTGCCCCTCTCGCACAGCATAACCCTGTCGTTACCCGCCCGGCGGCACTTGTCCACCACGGACCCCATGTCCTCGGGGGCCAAGAACTGGGCCTTCTTCACGTTCAAAACCCTGCCGCTCGAGGCCGCCGCAACCACCAGGTCCGTCTGACGGCAGAGGAACGCGGGGATCTGCACTATCTGCACCGCCTCCGCCACGCTCTTGACCTGCCACGTCTCGTGCACGTCCGTCAAAACCGGCACCCCAAGACGACGGTGCACCTCCGAAAGGATCCTGAGACCCTCCTCCATCCCAGGACCCCGAAAGCTGTCCGCGGACGTACGGTTCGCCTTGTCGTATGACCCCTTGAACACATACCCCACTCCCAGAGAGTCACAAACCCTCTTGCAGGCCTCGGCGATCATCAACGCGTGGTCCAGCCCCTCCAAAGCACAGGGACCCGCGATCACCGCAAGACGACCAAGGCCAAAGGAAACGCCGGACTCCTCAAAACCAATCACACCTAAGACCTCCCTTGCCGGAGAAGATACTCCTCCAAGGCCCTAACGTCGTCCCCCGTGTCGATCTCGATGGTGTCCCTCTCGGTTATCACGCACTTTATGGGGAACCCGTTCTCCAACACCCTCAGCATCTCCAGGCTCTCCACCCTCTCAAGGGGCGTGACCTCCCACGAAGCGAACTTGAGAAGCAGGTCCCGCCTGTAAGCGTAAGGCCCTATGTGCTTGTACCAAACTCCCCCGTCGTTCCTGGGATACGGTATCAAAGACCTGCTGAAGTAAAGAGCCCTCATCCTACGATCAAACACCATCTTCACGATGCTGGGAGAGGACAGCTCCTCCTCCTTCTCTATCCTCTTGGCCAACACCGCAAGCCCCGCCTCGGGATCCTCCTCCAAGGCACTCAAAAGCAAACCTATCATGTCGGGCCCCACGAGCGGATCATCCCCCTGGACGTTCAACACCACCGGGTACTCCGGAAGCCGGCTCGCCACGTACGCCACCCGGTCCGTTCCGGAGGGAAGCTCCGAGGGGGTCATCCACGCCTCACCACCCGCCTCCCTCACCACCCGGGCTATCTCCTCATGGTCGGTGGCCACTATCACCCGATCCACCGACGACTGGGCCACCCCACGGAACACCCTCTCAACCAGCGTCATGCCCCCTATCTCAAGAAGGGCCTTCGCCTTAAGCCTGGTACTGCCGTACCTGGCCGGTATGACCGCAAGAGCCTTGGACATATAATTTATCCCCCTTTCGAAGCATCCCCAGGACTACCCCCGGAATTGACCAAAACTTCCAACCTCTCCCAAAGCTGGGTCAGCAAACCCCACCCAAGCTCCCCGCAAACCCAGTCCACCACCCCATCCAAGGCACCACCGGAACCCATCCTCTCCATGCCAGCCCTCGACATCCTCTCCCTCAGCGCCGGATCGGATAGTATCCCCTCAAGCTCGTCCGCAAGCCTCGCGGGATCCCGGGGTACCAGAACCTCCCCATCCCCGATGAGCTTCTTCTGGACCCGCTTCCCCGGGTCATCCACGGACACAACCGGCACCCCAAGGCCCGCACATATCTGGTTCCCAGTGCCCCCAAGCCCAAGAAGCACCTCCGCCCCCCGGGCAGCGTCGGCAACGGGGCCGCGAAACACCCGGATCTCGGAGCTCCCGCCGAACTCCCCCCAGCACCTGCCGGCTAAAACCCCATGCTCCCTCATAAAGGGCTCCACGTCCAACGTCACCGAGGGAACCCAAAGGAACGAACAGACCATCCTGCGGCTGAGCTCAAGGCACGCCCCTATCAAAAGCGGAAGGTCCCTAAGGGCATACTCCCTGCTCCCAGGAAGCACCAAAACCCGCCGCCCCACGGCCCCCTCCCAAGGATCCACCAGGACATCCCCCACCAGGTCCATTATGGGGCTGCCGTCAAAGACCGCCCTCACCCCGCGAAGCTCCAACTCCTCCCTGGTGGGTTCGTCCCGGGTCCACACCGCAAGGGCCCGGCTCCTCAAAAGCGCCCCCTCCAGCCGCCAGTGCCCGGACAGGTAAACCGTCTTGGCGGTGGCTACCAGCACCGGCTTAACACCGGTGCCCAAAAGGGCGTTTAAGAACAGATAAACATCCCCAACACAAATACAAGTGCGCCGGGGCATATCCCTCCAGGCCCTCAACTGCCGGAGGACCTGCAAGGGCAGCCCGCTCAATATGTCCCCCAGTAGGGCCCTCAAACTGTACTTGACTATCCCGCCGCTGGGCATCCTGCAAGAAGGGGACATCACGGGGAAACCCGCCGCCCGATACTCATCGCCGCCCCCCACCAAGGGGAAGGCCTCCACCGAAGCTGCGGGCAACCGCTCCTTCAGCTTCCTGCAAAGCACCACCCCCATGGAATCCTCCCCGTGACCGTTGGAGGCCACGGTGAACCTGGGACGCAAGCCCTCGCTCATGGCCCGAAGAAAACCAAGCCGATCCTGGAACTCCACCGATACCATGGGGACCGAAACAGGCAGCCTGAAACGATAGGAGGACGGGAAATTCAAGATGTCCTTCTCAGTGCAGACAAGACACCGCGCCCCGGACTTCAGCGCCTCATCCTCAACCCGCCTCATGTCCTCCGGGCTGAACCGATGATGATCCCGAAAGGAAGAGAAACCCACGAGCTCAACCCCAAGGGACGTCAAAAACCTCCTGAAGCTCCCGGGGTTACCTATGGCACAGAAGGCAAAGGCCGGCCCCGAAGGAGCCTCCCCAGACCAACCATCCATGCTGAGCCGGGACAGGAAGACCCTGCGGGGCCCCGCATAGCCCTCCAACACCCCCTTAAGCTCCTCCAACTCCCCCGGAGACACCAGGTCCGACTTGGTTATCACCACTATCCCGGCCCTGCGCAAGGAGTCCAAAGGCTCCCGCAGCATCCCCGCGGGGGTCATAAGACCGTTCCCAAAGGGACAAGTGGCATCCACGAGCACCACGTCAAGATCCCGCTGCAGCTGACGATGCTGGAAACAGTCGTCCGCCACCACCACCTGGGCGCCTAGGGCCTTCAGAAGCTCCACACCCCTTATCCTGTCCCTAGATACCACCACCGGAACCTGGGGCAGCTTCCTGGCCAGCATCAGCGGCTCGTCCCCACAGAGCTCCCGAGACGTCTCCCTGTCCACCACCAGGGGCTCCACGGTTCCACCGCTGTAACCGCGGCTCACCACCCCAGGCTTGAGCCCCAAGGAACATATCAGCCGAGCCAGCCGCTCCACCATGGGGGTCTTGTTGGTGCCCCCATGGGTCAGGTTCCCCACGCTTATCACCGGCAGGGGCCCCTCCTGGGCCGCAAGGATGCCGTGGTCGTAAAGCCAGTTGCGGCCCGAAACAAGACCCCTGGACAGGTGGTGCAGAGGATAAAGAAGCGCCCAGGGACTCAAAGGGCTCCTTCCGGATATGTACCTAAGGTAACTACTTACCAGCCCCATCGCCCAACTGGGCCTCCAAGAGCGCCGCGTAACGGCCCTTGAGCGCAAGAAGCTCCTCGTGAGTCCCCTGCTCCACTATGAGCCCCCCCTCCAAAACCATTATCCGGTCCGCCCGCCTCACGGTGGACAGCCGGTGGGCCAAGATGAAACAGGTGCGCCCCTCCATCACCAGCTCCAAAGACTCCTGGATCATCCGCTCCACCTGGGCATCCAGGGAAGAGGTCGCCTCGTCCAATATCAGGATTCGGGGGTTCCTTATTATCGCCCTCGCTATGGCCACCCGCTGACGCTGGCCGCCGCTCAACGTAACCCCCCGCTCTCCTATCTCCGTATCGTAACCATCGGGCAGGGACTCTATGAAATCCCTTATCCCCGCAAACTCCGCCGCCCGACGGATCTCCTCCATACCCACCCCCTCAAGCCCATAGGCTATGTTGAAGGCAAAACTACCCTTCATAAGCACCGGATCCTGCAGCACCATGCCTATGTGACGCCTCAAGTGCCTGGGATCCATGTCCTTAACGTCCGTACCGTCCACCAACACCCGCCCATTCACGGGGTCGAAAAACCTGGGGATCAAGTCCACCAAGGTGGACTTCCCCGCCCCGGTGGAACCCACCAAGGCCACCCGCTCCCCCGGAGAGACCGAGAAGCTTATCCCCCTTAAAACCCAAGGGGATGAGGGGTCATACCGAAACCAAACATCCTCGAAATCCACACGACCCACTATGGGAGGCCTTGCCATGCGGGCCGCAGGGGCCTCCTCCGGCTGGTCGAGCACATCGAAAACCCGCTCCGCCGCCGCAAGGGCCTGCTGAACCCGACCGAACACCCGGCTCAAAACCCTTATGGGCTGCACCATCAACCCCAGGTACGTGAGGAAAGCCATGAGCTGCCCCGCGGTTATATGACCAGAAAGGACCTGCCGACCCCCAAGCCAGATTATGAGCCCCATGGCCCCCATGAGGATCAACTCCACAACTCCCTCCAGCACACCCCTAACCTGGGTACCCTTCATCAGCGCCCCGAAGTGAGACCGGTTCTCCCGCTCGAAACGGCGGTACTCCATGTCCTCGGTGGCAAAGGCACGTACCACCTTCATGGAGGCGATCGCCTCCTGGGCGGAGGCGGACACCCGGGCAAGACGCTCCTGTATGGCATGCCCCACCTCCCGAAGCCGAGATGTGGTGAAACTAATCACAAGGGCCGCCAGGGGGAGTATCACAAAGGTGGCCAGCGTCAGCCTCCAGTTCAAGGACAGAAGAAAACACAGTATGGCCACGAAGGTCACACCCTGAACCACCAGGTCCACCAGAACCGACGAAACCAGGTCCTGAAGGAACGCCACGTCCCCGGTTATCCTGGACAGTATGTCCCCGCTGCGCCTCGAGTAAAGATATCCGAAAGGAAGGCGCTGCACCTTCCTGTAGAGCTCAAGCCTCAGGTCAAACAGAACCCTCTGCCCCACCCAGGTCATGAGGTACGTCTGACCGTAGTAGAAAAGCCCCTTAAGCACGTATATGCCCACTATGCCGGCTATTATGGCCCCCAAAAGCCCCTGGTCCCGGGCTATCAGCACCCGGTCCACCAGGTTCTTTATGAGCCACGGCGGGAGCACCCCAAGCACCGACGCGGCCCCCATGCAGAGGACCCCGTAGAAAAGCCTGGTCCGGTAGGGGCTTAGGAAACCAAGAAGCCTCCGATACGCGCCAGAACCCAACCCCCCTAAGCCCAACGGGCCTAAAAGCCTACTCATGTCCCCACTCTCCGCATGACCTACCCAAGCTCAAGCCGCCCTCTCCGCCACAAGATCCGCCCAAAGCCCAAAGGCCCCCCTTTCCCCAAGGGCCTTGCGGCCCTCCAGGAACGCCTGGGCCCAACGACTCCAGCCCCCCTCCAAAAGCCCCTTAAGAAGGGGCAGGAGGACCCTCAAAAGCCCCTCCCCGCTCACGTCCCCCTGCAGCAGCTCCGGATACACCTCCCGGCCAAGGAGGATGTTCGGAAGGGAACACCACCGGGACCTCACCAAGAGCCTGGCCAGCAGCATGGTGATAAACCCGGTCCTGTACGCCACAACCCCAGGACGACCCACCAGCATGGCCTCCAGGGACACGGTGCCGCTGGCCATCACCACGAAACAGCTGCGCCCCATGAGGTCCACCCCCCTCTCGGAGCTCCACGGGAGCGACATGCCCTCCAAAACACCCCTCGCCCAAACGGCATCGGCCTCGGGCATGGACCCAGGAACGGAGAAAACCGGCCGGTATCCCATCTCCCTAAGCCCCACCGCCGCCTCCGCGAAGGGCATGAGATGCCGCCTCAACTCCCCAGGCCTGCTGCCAGGCATAAAAGCCACCACCCCCCCCGAGAGGTCCGGCATGTCAACCGCCTCCACCGTCTCCAAAAGGGGGTGACCGACGAAGAAAGACCTACACCCATTCTCCAGGAGAAACCGGTGCTCAAAGGGGAACAGGGGAAGACAAAGGTCGAAAAGCTCCCTCAAAACCCTCACCCTCCCCCTCCTCCAGATCCAAACCGCAGGGGGCACCAGGCTCACAATGCTGCCCCGGTAACCCACGCTCCTAAGCTTCCGCGCAAGGGGAAGGTGAAAGTCCGGGCTGTCCGTGAGCACAACGCACCGGGGCCGAGACTCCATCACATGCCGCACCAAGGCATCCCTGAGCCTGATCAGCCTGGGCAGGGCCCCCAAGGCCTCGGTAAAACCCACCACCTGGAGCTCCCTCATGTCCCAGAGGACCTGGGCCCCGGCGCCCAAGACCCTAGGACCCCCCATGCCAAAGACCCGAATACCCCTCTCCAAAAGCCGCTCCGTGAGCTCCCCAAGGTACATGTCCCCAGAGGCCTCACCACAGCTCACGAAGACGGACAACCCGACACCCCCAGGACAGATATGCCCTCCCGACGGGCCAGCTCCACGAACACCGTGGGATCCAGTATTATGGTCCGCCCCGCCTCCACCGCAAGACACTTGAGGGAGGCGCTGGCCATGCGCCTTAAGGTGTTAGGACCCACGGTGGGAATGTCGTACCGCTCGTCCTGGTCTAACCTCATCATCTTAACCACCGTCCCCCCCCTGCAGAGGGACCCGGCCCTCAAAAGCGCCGCATCGGTCCCCTCCATGGCCTCCACCGCCACCACGCTCCGGCGGTGAACCACCACGGTCTGACCAAACGAAAGCCCCACCAGACGGCTGGCCACAAAGACCCCGTACTCCACGTCCGCCACCTGCCACGGGAAAGGCTCTGGACCACCTATGTGCCCCAAGGGGGCCAAAAGATCACCTATCAGCTCCTTGTAGGAACCAACCTCTATGCCGACCTCCTCAAAGGCCCTTACCACCGCCCCTAGAAGGCTGTGGTCGTCCCGCTCCGATAAACCCTCCACGAGCTCCTTGGCCCGGTGATCCAACATGGCGGGCTGATAAAGGAGCGTCTTGGGAACCACCCCAGCCAGGTACACCCTTTGAACCCCCCGGGACTCCATGTCCCTAAGGGTGCCCGCCAGATCAAGCCGGGGCAAGGGCACCACCTCCAGGGCATACTTGGACAGGGGCCCCAAAGAGTCCCTGAAGGAATATATCACCGGCGGCTCCCCAAGATCCGTAAGCCGCCGGGCTATCTCAACCGGAAGATCCCCCTCCCCGGCTACAATCGCCACCACCAAGACACACAAGCCCCCTTCAACGGAACCCTATTCTTACACCCTTAACGAAGACCACCGCACCACAACGCCGATCAGTCCCCCCGGCGCACCATCCACAACCCGGCGGCCCCGAAAAGCAGGTTCGGCACCCAGGCGGAGACCACCGCTGGCATGTACGACGCCTCCCCCAAGGACTGACAGAAGGAGAGAACCACGTAGTACAGGAACACTATGACCACGCTCAACCCCAAACCAACCCCGGCACTGCCGGACCTCTGGGGACGAACCCCCGCGGAAGCCCCGACCACCGCCAGGACCAAACTGGCCCAGGGCACCGCAAGCCTAAGATGCATCATCACCCGAAGCTTCACCGGATCAACACCCTGCTTCTCCATAAGGCCCACCTGCTCCGCGATCTCAAAGACCGTCATCTGATTGGGCTCCGAGGATTGGGCCTCCACCTTCGAGGGCTCCACGTCCAACCGCAATGACTCCCTCTTAAAGGAGTAAAGGAACTTTATACCCCCGTCCTGCCCCACCTGAAAGACCTTGCCGTCCTCCAGGGTCCACTTGCCCCCTCCCCACCGGGCCCTGGGGGCGGACACGAAACGGGCAAGACGACCTGCGTCGAACTCCTGGACCAAAACCCCCTCCATCAGACCACCCTTGGGACGTATCCGGTCCATGTATATGACCCGCTTAAGCCCCTGAGATCCCTCTTCCCTTAGGAACATCCTCTCCTTGAACTCCGGCGGCCGCTCCCTAAAGACCTCGTAGACCAATACGTTCCTGGCCGCCCGCTCCGACAATGGCACCACGGTCTCGTTGAGGACAAAGGTGAGAATCGACGCCAACACCGCGGCCAACACCACGGGCCTCACCATCCGGGAAAAGGGTACCCCGCAGGCCTTAAGGGCCACCACCTCCGAGTGGGCCGCCAGCTTCCCAAAACCCATAAGGGCCCCCAAGAGACTCCCCATGGGAATGGTGGTAACCACCACACCGGGAAGATAGTATATGAAAAGCCTCACCACCACCCCAAGGGATACTCCCCGCTGAATCACAAGATCCGCTATCTTAAAAAGCAGGCTCCCCGCCACCATGAGCACCGTAAAAGCCCCAACCCCAAACGCAAAGGGACCCAACAGCTCAAGGAGCACCAACCGGTCCAGGTGGCCAAACCTAAAGCCCCTGATGACGACCCTCCCCCTCCCTAAGGTTCATAAGGATTATACGGTCACAGGCGTCCCTGACAGCCCCAAACCCAGCCCTGCTTGGAGTAACGTAGTCCGCCTCCCTCAACGCCTCCGGCCGGCCGTCGCAGGGGACCACCCCGAAGCCACACCACCTAAGACACTCCAGGTCCGGAAGGTCATCCCCCATGTAGGCCACCTGGCGGCTCGAAATACCCATCTCCTCCGCCCAAGATACCAAAACCGGGAGCTTGCTCGAAACCCCCTGAACACAAAGATCCACCCCAAGGTCCCTGGCCCTAGCGGAAGTGGAATCGCTGTGGCGGCCACTCAAAAAAGCCACCCTCACCCCCCTGGCCTGAAGGAGCTTTATCCCCATGCCGTCCTGAATGTGATACCTCTTGGCCTCCGTGCCGGAGACGTCAAATGAAACCCCTCCGTCCGTCAGCGTACCGTCCACGTCCATGACAAAAAGCCGTATCACCCCAGGCTCACTCCTCCGGAGAATCACACCGATGGGCCCAAGGGGTCCATCCCCGCCTGCACCTGCCCATGAACTCCAAAAGCTCCATTACAAACCTGTCATCCGGGAACCGCTCCCCAAGGCTCCTAAGCGCCTCCCTCAACGGCAACGAACCGGTCCTCAGCTCATCGTATATGCCCCTTATGCGGGAACGATCCTCCGCGGAGAAACCCTGACGCCTAAGACCCACCTTGTTCAACCCGTGGATCCGGGCAGGCCGACCATCGGCCAGACAAAAGGGCGGCACGTCCTTCACCACCTTCGACAAACCCCCTATCATGCAGGACCTGCCGATGCTGACGAACTGATGAACCCCCGCCATGCCGCCGATCGTCACCCGGTCACCCACCGTCGAGTACCCCGCAAGCCCCACCTTGTTGGCCAATACACAGTGGGCCCCAACCCTCACGTTGTGCCCCAGGTGACAACCCTCCATCAGGTAGGTGCCATCACCCACCACCGTCTCGTTCCCCTCCCCAGAGGCCCGGTGAACCGTCACGTTCTCCCTAATCACCACATCCGCCCCTATGCGAACCCAGCTCTCCTCACCCTTGAAGCCGAAGTCCTGGGGATCCCTCCCCAGCGTCACGTGGTCGTATATCCTACAACGGGGACCTATCTTGACGTAGTCGCAAACCCTAACGAAGGACTCCAACACCGTACCGTCCCCGATGCTGACCTTACCATCTATCACGCAGTAAGGACCTATGACTACCCCTTCACCTATCTCCGCCTCAGAGCTCACCACCGCCGTTGGATGCACCTGCACCGACAAGGCTAATCTTCCCCCTTCGTCAAAGCCTTGGACAGGGCAAACCCAAGCACCGCTTGAGCCGCCATCTCCCCCTCCACGGTGGACACCACCGAGGCCTTCCCCATGCGTCCCCTCATCTTGAGGATCCTAGCCTCCGTTATCAGCTGGTCCCCGGGCCTCACGGGCCGCCGGAACCTGGCATCCTCCACCGACGTAAGAAACGCCGTCATCCCCTCCAGCCCGGGATGACGGGACACCAAATAAGCCGCCACCTGCCCCATGGCCTCAAGTATCAGGACACCGGGCATCACCGGCTCCCCAGGGAAGTGCCCCTGGAAGAAAGGCTCGTTTATCGTGACGTTCTTCAAACCCACCACCCGGTCTTCTGCCACCTCCAGTATCCGATCCACCAAAAGGAACGGATACCGGTGGGGCAAAAACTCCATTATCTTCAATATGTCCATCCCATCAACCCCCCGCAAAAGGAAAAATCCGTCTCAACCAACATGGCCGCCGCATCCAGCGGAAGAGGAAGACCCAGCGCCGATCACAACACGCCGCGAAGAGGGCAAAGACTCCTCAGCCGGGCCACAAGCCGGTGGTGTATACCATGACCGCTGCGCATGGATACCACCGCCCCCTTCAACGGACGCCCCAGAAACGCCAGATCCCCCAGCACATCCAAAACCTTGTGCCCCACGCACTCCTCCCGGAAGTCAATGCCTTGAGCCCCGTTAATGGGACCCTCCCGGTCTATAACCAGGGCGTTGTGAAGACCCCCTCCACGTATAAGCCCCCGGGACAAAAGATCCTCCACCTCACCCCTGAAACCGAAGGTCCTGCATGGGGCTATCTGCTCAAGGAAGGTCTCCTGATTCACGAGCACCTCCCGGTACAGGGTCCCCAAGGGAGTGCCGGGATAGTCCAGAAGACACAGGACCTTCAACCCATCAAAGGGATACACCCCCGCGAGCCTCCCCGCGGCGGCATCTTCCTCCAATATGGGGGCGTATACCTCAAAAGGATCCAAGCATGAACCATCAGAGGGCACCCGGGAGCCTAAAATGCCCTGGGCAAAGGGCAGGGCACTGCCGTCCATTATGGGCACCTCTCCCCCAAAAACCCTTACCAGCACACCCCCCACCCCAAGACACCACAGGGCCGCGGTGAGATGCTCCAGGGTCTGAAGCGAAACACCCCCAACCACCGCCACGGTGCGGCGGAAACCCCCGCTGAAACCCACCTCCCATATGGGCACCGGACCTCGGTCCGAATGGAACCATATCCCCGGACGCTCAAAGGGCAAGAGCACCACCTCGCAGGGATTCCCCGAGTGAAGCCCTTCCCCGCGGAACAACACCTCTTCCCCAAGGGTGTAGGAACTGCAAGACAAGGGGCTCATCAACCCTCATCCCCCAAAAGGGCCTTGAGATCCCTCATCTCCCTCTCCAAACGTCTTAACCTCTCCATGAGATCCGGCAACCTCCTGACGGCGCCGTGCACCCGCATCTCCTCCCGATGATCCCTGGCGGGAAAACCGGACACGAAGGACCCAGGGGGAAGATCTTTAACCACCCCGCCCCGGGCGGCAACCACGCACCGGTCCCCAAGGACCACGTGATCCCCCACCCCGGACTGGGCCGCCATGACCACGGACCTCCCAAGCCTCGAGCTTCCCCCAAGGCCCGCGTAGGCCACCAAGACCGAGTTCTCCCCCACAACACAGTTGTGAGCCACGTGCACGTGGTCATCCATCTTGACCCCGTCCATCACCCTGGTGACCCCTACGGTGGCCCTGTCCACGGTGGAACAGGCCCCCACCTCCACCCGGTCACCCAGGCTAACCGTACCTATCTGAGGAACCTTTATCCTCTCCCCACCAGGCCCCTCCACAAAACCAAAACCATCGCAGCCTATCACCGCCCCGCTGTGCACCCTGCACCCATTACCCAAGGTGCAGCGGTCCTGAACCACGGAGAACGCGAAAAGCACGCACCCATCCCCCAGAACGGCACCACGCCCCACGTAGACGTGACCCTGCAGCCACGAACGGTCCCCGATGCGGGCCCCCTCCCCTATCACGCAGTAGGGCCCCACGTGAACCCCCTCCCCGATGTGCGCAGTCCGGTGAATCACCGCGGTGGGATGCACCCCCTCAAACACAAGGGGGGGCTCAAAACACCTAAGACACCTTATCCAGGCACTCCCAAGGTCCTCCACCTCAACCCCCCAGCCCCCAGGGGGAACGCTGGAACCCACCACCCCCACGTCCATCCCGGAAGGGTCAAACTTGACGCCAGGATCCTTGAGGAACACCACACACCCCTCCACGGGCTCCGATGGAGCGCATACCCCAGACACCTCCCGAAGAGGATCCCCCACCGGCTTTCCCCCTATGGCCTCCGCTAAATCCCCAAGAAGCAAGGCGAACCACACCCCCATATGCGACGAAAACTTTCGCCCTCTCCACAACCCGCCCCGCCGAAACGGATCACAGGTTGTTGAGGAACTTCAAACTCAGGGAATCCTCGTCCCCGGAATCGTAATAAAGCTCCACCGAAAAGGTCTCGGACACCCGACGGCCCAACCCCCCCCGGCGCCGACCGCCATCCCCCCACGCGGCGTACCAGTAAAAGTCGTCCGCCAGAAGCTCCGTGTCAACCCGGAAGAACAGCTCCGCCCCCGGGTACGACAGCTCCACCCCAGCCCAAAGGTACCTCATCACCTGCCACCGGAGCCCCCAGCGGCTCTCCAGGGACAGATCCCTCCCGTCAAGCACCCACTCCCCGTAGGCCTCCATGTCCCAGGACGGGAATATCTGGACCCTCCTTCCAAGGTGAAGCCCCCCCTCGCTGGACCTCTGGTCAGATCCGGCGTGAGCCGCCACCCAGGCCCATATGACGTACCTCCTGCTGTCAACCCTTACGTCCATCTCCCCCAAGGGAGCGGGCTTCAGGTCCACCTTGGCAGCAAGGCATAGGGCCTCCTCCCTGTCCCCGGACTCCGCAAGCCCCCTTACATACGATGCGGCCTCACCGGCCTTCCATCGAAGATACTCCACCGGAAGCCCCACGAAGGCCGAAGCCCCCATGGATATCTCGTCCTTCACCCGGTCCATGAGGACCGCCGGCAGCGTGGAGGACCTCATCCGGGGGTTCACCGCCAACACCAGCGGCTGGGAAGGATAGGCCCTCACCTCCAACACCCCCCTACCGGGGGACGCCTCCAGCCTCCAACCGGGAAGCATCTCTCGGGCCAACGAGGCCAGAAGGACCTCCAGGTACCTCCTGCCCCACAGAAACGCCTCCCCGGGGACCCCGTCTACCTCCCCCTGAAGACGCTCCTTAAGGGCTCCCAGGTCCTCCCTAAGCCAACGGTCAACCGGCTCCCTCCACTCGCCGGCCTTCACGTCCACGGACCAAACAACCCTCTCCAGAGGCCTCAAACGGACCTCCAAACCACCGTCCCTGTAGGCGGACGAAAAGGCATACCCCTCGAACAGCCGGGAACACACCAGGTCCAACAGCTTGAGCCGCTCCTCCACGGACCGGCGCTCCCCCATCTCGTCCCAGACCGCCGAAACGGTCCTGGATACCCCCTCGGCGAGCCAGCCGGGAACCCCATGGACGAAGACGTCCGCACAAAAGGCCGCGGAGGGAGCCCCAAGGGCCAAAAGAAGGGCCGCGGCAAGAGCCGCAGCCCCCCGCAGGAGACTAACCCCCCAAGCCCTAAATGAGAGGCTAGAACATGTCCCCAAACCCGAAATGAGTCCTGGATTCATCGTCTCCCTGGGCGAAATCCAACCGCATGTTCCCCAACGGGGTCTTCACCCTTATGCCTATCCCCTTGGAGCTGGAAAGATCCGAAAGGTCCATGCCCTGGTTGTCCGCCTTCTTCCAGGCCTTGCCGGCATCGTAGAAGAACACCAGGCTTATGTTGTCGTCCATGGGGATCCGAACCTCCGCGTTGAGGAGGAACATCTCCTCCCCCCGGAAGTAGTTGTCCTTGTAACCCCTCAGGGAGTTGGCTCCCCCGACCACGTACATCTCCCCCCATGGCACGTCCCCCTCACCCCAACCCGCCCGGGCCCGCAGGGCGAACAGCAAGGGGTTGTCCTCCCCCTTGGAACCAAAGTCCAGGTACTCCATCAGCTTGAACAGCGGGGCATAGTACCGAGCCTCAAGCCAGTACTTAGTGTAGTCCCAATCCCCACCAAGACCGGTAAAACCCTTCTCGAAGTTAAGGGTCTCCACATCACCCTTGGGATAAGACAGGTAAGGATCCAATGTGTTCCTGGTCACGCTAACGGTCACCGACGCGTTGGACCCATCCTCCAGCTCCCGCTTCTCCTCATCGGTGGCATCCCCGGAGGTTATCACGTTATCCACCTTGTGCCAGTCCAGGGTTACGAACCAGCTCAGCTGATCGTTGCCCCGGAACTTCTTCCCCGCCCCGATGTAAGCACCGGTCTTCTCCTGGTCGTAGGTGAACTTCCAAACGTTGTTCTTGTAGTAGTCGTAATCGGTCCACTTCTTCTTGTAGACCCCCAGGTTCCACGAATAGGTGTCCTGATCCATGTAGGGCTGGGAGTAGTACCCCCAGTACTGCTCGTTGTCCCCCAGCTCAAAACCCACGGAAAGGTTGGTCCCCAAACCCTGCCAGTTGCTGTCCTGGAAGCTCAACCCCCCGCTCCAGCCGCTCTGGCTGCCATGCCCGATGGAAAGCCCAAGCTTCCCGGTCTTGGCCTCCTCAAGGGTAACTATTAGATCCATCACCCCCGGGTCCTCCGTGGGCTCAAACCCAACGCTCACGTCCTCGAAGTACCCCTTAGCCTGCAGACGGTTCAGGGAGTGCCTTAAAACCGTGGCGTTGAAGAGGTCCCCCTTGGCGATCTTGATCTCCCGGCGGATGACGTAGTCCTTGGTCTTCTTGTTGCCCTGGATGACCACTTCCCCCACCCGGGGCTCCAGTATGGTCACCTCCACTACCCCGTCCTTTATCTCCACGTCCTGGACCCGCATCATAACGTAACCGTCCTTGCGGTACTTGTCGGTGATGCGTTGAAGGTCGTTCCTAAAGAACACCCGGTTGAATATGTTCCCCGGAGCGGTGAAACAGAGGACCTTCAACTCCTCCTCCCGGTAAGCGGAGTTGCCCTTGAACTTCAACGCCTGCACCACCGGGTTCTCCTTCACCTGGAATACCACCCGGGCACCCCCCTGAACGTCCTCAACCCGGTAGTCCACGGTCTCATAGAACCCCAGGTCATACACCGCTTCCCTGTCCCTGTCCAGCTTGTCCGGGCTCACCACCTCCCCAACCTTGGAGGAAACCACCCCCAAAACGTAAGAGGGAACCGTCTTATCCAACCCCTCCACGTCAAGGGACACTATGGCGACACCCTCATCCCCGAAAGCGGGGATCGCACAAGCCGCGAGAAAGACAAAGAGGAATAAAAAACTCCGCCACACCCTCACGGGTCAACCACATCCTCTCGGTTTTGTCTTTTCACTCCCCCCTAACCCACGAAAAGGCCGGCAACGGGGAAGCAAAACAAGCACACCACGAACCTCAAGGGACGCCCATAACCCCCGAGGGCCGGATCACTGGCCCTCCAAAGCCCTCTGCCCCGCCCTCAAAAGCATAATGGCCTCCTCAAGGGAAACCGTAGAACCGCCCACCCCGGAAGCCGCGGGGACCTTAACATCGGAGGACCGCTTCCCAGGCCCCGAAGCCTTACCCCCCGGGTCCACTGCAAGGCTTTTGCCCTTATGAGGCACCCCCTCACCCCGGGACCGGTCCGCCCCCACCGCCTCCGCGGGCCTCAAGGGGACCACCGGCGGAGGCACCACCTGGACCTCCCGCCGAACAGCCTCGCGGGGCTGATCCCCCAAGGGCCTAGCCGCAAGCTTCTCCGAAGACCCCAAGGAGGTCCTAAAACCGCGCCCCCAGGGTCCCATATCACTAAGCGATACGGGGTCCCCGGTGGCCAGGATCAGCGACAAACCCAGCGCCATGCCCAGTCCAAAGGGCCTCAAGGGAGATCTCCTGGGCACCACCCCAGCCGCTAACCCCCAAAGGTGCTCCCGCAAGGACCGGACCTCCGCCTCTAGACACTGGCTCTCCGCCGCGGCGCTCTCCCACATGGAGGATTCAACCGCCCTCGTAAGACGATCCAGCCAGCGCCTCACCCTCTTTAAACGAACCTCCAGCTCTAAGCTCACAGAAGCATCACCAACCCCCCCGGGATACCTATCACCTGAAGTTATCCCGAACCGAAGGTCCTAAGTGGCCCCGTGACCTAAAACCTCCCGGAGCTTCGCCAGGGCCCTGCGCCTTATCTTGTGGATATAGCTCACGTCCAACCCCTTGGATTCCGCCACCTCCTTGGCGCTCCTGTCCTCCAGCACCAGGGCGCGAACCACCGAGCTCTCCCTATCCGAAAGGATTCCCATGGCAAGCTCCAGATCCACCGCCCAGTCCACCGAATCCACACCGGGCATAAGGGGAACCGTGCGCTCCTCCAGCACCGAGTCCTCCACCGGGATCGGGGAGGGGGCCTCCACCCGGGTGAGGAAGTTTATCATCCTCCCCCTTATCCGGTAGTAGGCATAGGTGGAAAACTTAAGCCCCCTGGAGGGATCGAAGTTGTCCACCGCCTCTATGAGGCCCACCATGCCCTCTTGAACCAGATCCTGAAGAACCCCAGGAGCACCTATCCGCTTGGCCAGCCAGAACACCATGGGCCTCATGGATAGGATCGCCTCCTCCCGGGCATCCTCGTCGCCGGACCTCACCCTCTCCCAGAGATCCCGCTCAACCTCCGGAGATTCACCTTCCACCAAGGGCCCCGAAGACAAGGGACCACCCCCCATCCGGGCCGCAGGCCCTTAAAACTTGGGAAAACCTCAACGGAAATTCTACCACAAAGGCCCCTCACTCTCCGATCGGAGCCAAGGGGTTCCCCATCAGGTGATGCCTGTCGTTAGCGAAATTGAGCATCCGGAACTCCCCGTACACGTCAACCCCGGTGAACGAACAGTTGTCCATCCTAAAGTGCCAGAACACCATGAGGTCCCTCACCCTCAAAAGCACCCCCAGCAAGACCCGCAGGGCGTAGCCGTGGGAGACCACCACCGCCCGCTCCTCCTCCAGGATGCCCGAGGAAGCCACGAAGTCCTCCAGCCGTCCCCTTATGGAATCCGCATCCTCCCCCCCGGGAGGGGTCCTGCCAAACGGATCGGACCGCCAAAGCCTGTACTGCTCCCCGAAGGCCTCCTCTATCTGGCTCACCGTAAGACCCTCCCAACGGCCGAAGTCCATCTCCGTTAGCCTCGGGTCCACCAAAAGCTCCAGATCAGACCGGGAAGAAACGGCCTCCCCCAGGCAGCGGGCCCTCACCAGGGGGCTTGAATAGACCGCCGTTGGAGACCAGGCCAGGATCCTACGGGCCGCAAGGTCCGTCTGCCTCAAACCCTCCTCGTCACAGGGCACGTCCGTGCGCCCCTGGTACCGGTACTGGACGTTCCAAGAGGTCCTGCCGTGACGAACCAACAATATCCTGCAGACCAAGAGATCACCTCCACAGAACAAGGTAAAAATGCTTCCCGGGTAAAAAACAAACCCCCTTCACCAGGAAGGGGGTTGAAACCTGGAGCCGGCGGGCGGACTCGAACCGCCGACCTGCGCATTACGAGTGCGCTGCTCTACCTGCTGAGCTACACCGGCGACGCAGATAAACGATGAAAGTGGCGGTCCCAACGGGATTCGAACCCGTGCCGCCGCCTTGAAAGGGCGGTGTCCTAGACCACTAGACGATGGGACCTCATGACCTCCAACCAACGACGTAGACCCACGGGAACCCCAAACCCCAGGCCCGGGGCCCCTTGCCAGCTGGTGAGCCGTGTGGGATTCGAACCCACGACACCCGGATTAAAAGTCCGGTGCTCTACCAACTGAGCTAACGGCTCGCCACATCGGTTGATTGTACCTAAAAAAACCGACTAGTCAAGGGGGACTTCCGAATCCGAAAGCCAGGCGGAGAGCCTGCGCTCCCCCTCCTCCCGCTGCCGCCTCACCTGCTCCCGGGAGGTGCCGCCGTAGGTGGTCCGCCTGTCCACCGATGCCTTAACGTCCAAAAGGGGCAGCAGGTCCTCCGCGGCCTCCGGGATGAAACGGCTTATCTCCTCAATGCCGAGGGTCCGCAGGGACCTTTGGTTGTCCACGCACCAGCGGACCAGCTTCCCCACCTTCTCGTGGGCCTCCCGGAAGGGCACTCCCCTCATGACCAGGTACTCCGCCACATCGGTGGCCAGGGCAAGACCATCCTCAAACGCCTTGACCCCTCTATCCGGGTCCACCTGCACCCCCTCCAGCAGGGCTGACAGCACCGACAGCACCGATTGGGTAACGTTCAGGTTCTCGAAAAGCCCCCGCTTGTCCTCCTGAAGGTCCCGGTTATAAGTTAATGGCAACCCCTTAACCATGCAAGCCAGATCCACAAACCTCCCCAACACCCCGGAGGCCTTACCCCTGGACAGCTCCAACACGTCCGGGTTCTTCTTCTGGGGCATCATGCTCGAGCCGGTGCAGAACTGGTCCGGCAGGTCCATCCACCCGAATTCCCGAGAGGCGTATATGATGAGATCCTCGCACAACCTGCTCCAGTGAAGCGCACAGGACAGACAGAAGTAGTGCACGTCCAAAAGCACGTCCCTCTGAGCCACCGTGTCCAAGCTGTTCTCCGTGGGCCCCTCAAAACCCAGCTCCCGGGCGGTCATGAACCGGTCCAGCGGCAGCGTGGAGCCCGCCAGGGCCCCAGCCCCCAATGGACAAAGCCTCAGGGACCTAAGGGCAAAGTCCAGCCTCTCCCCATCCCTGAGGAACGCCCAGAAATGGGACATCCAGTAGTGCCCAAGGCTTATGGGCTGAGCCTGCTGCAGGTGGGTATAACCCGGGACTATCACGTCCTCATGCCTCCTCGAAAGCTCCAGCAGGTTCTTCAAAAGCCCCCCCAACGACAGCTTCAGATCCTTAAGACGGCGCCTCAGGTAAAGCCGAACCGCCGTGGCCACCTGGTCGTTCCGGCTCCTGCCGGAGTGGAGCTTAGCCCCCGAGGGCCCCACCTTGGCGGTAAGACGAGCCTCCACGTTCATGTGCACGTCCTCCAGGCCTGGATCCGGCACGAACTGTCCGGACCTTACCTCCTCCAAGATCTCGTTAAGACCCCTCTCTATTAAAACCAGGTCCTCCCGGGTTATTATCCCCACCTCACACAGCATCTTGGCGTGGGCAAGACTGCCCCTTATATCGTCCTCCGCAAGACACCAGTCAAGGTCCAAAGACTGGGTAAAATCCCTAACCCGCTGGTCCGTGTCAGCCTTGAAACGACCCTTCCACAAAAACATCACCCCCGCTCCATCGCCCCTCGGGACAAGCCGCATCTCCCGTCGGGACAGCACATGTCCCCCACCTCCAGCGAAAGGTGCGATCCGAAGGGATGATAACCCAACCCAAGGAACGACCCCACCTGAAGGTGAAGGCACTTGGCACCAAAAACCCCGGAGAAATCGGTACCCCCCATGCCCTTGCCCAATATGGGATATGCCAGCTCCGCCCTAGCCCTTATCATAGACCACTCCGCCGGAGTGAGCAGGGCCCTCCGCACCATCCGGTGCATCCGGTGATAGTCCCTCATGGCCTCCATATCCCTCTCCATCCGGGCCTCCAAACGGGCAACCCCGCCGGAGGACTCCAGATGGGAACAACGGTCCATCAGGTAAGGACATACCAACCAAAAGGTGGTGGGGAACGGCCCTCTCTTGGAAACCGGGCCGCACAATAACACCCTTGGGAAACCCCAGCTGCAGAGTGCACAAAACCCCCTCACCACCGACCGATCCCTGATCCTGGCGGGGTAATCCCAAGGTACCCGAAGATGATCCCTCGGAACGTAGAAAACCGGGGGGCAGCCGCCCCCCGGCACCAGAACCCTCAAGGTCATCGCTTTCCGGTCTTCCTCTTCCCCCCTCGGGAGTCCTTCATCTTGCTGTTGAGGTCGGCTATCTTCTCGTCGCTGGCCTTCAAGAACATGGACAGCTTCTTCTCGAAGTCCATCTCCTGACCACCGGCGCTTCGCTGCTGAGGCTTGGGCTCCCGGGGCTTCAAAGCCTTTATGGAAAGGTCTATCCGCCCTCTCTCATCGATCTTGATCACCTTGGCGGTGACCTTCTGCTGAAGCTCCAGAACGTCCTCCACCTTCTTGACGTAGCCGTGGGAAAGCTCCGATATGTGCACCATGGCCTTCTGTCCGTTCTCAAGCCTCACAAAGGCCCCGTAGGGAGCTATGTGCTCCACCGTCCCAGTAACCACGTCTCCAACGTTCACCCCAGCAGCAGCCATTACCGTCTTGTCTTCCACCATGTGCCGCTCGACCCTCCAGTTTTATCGTCTTCTCCCACCAGGGGGAAACCTAAAGCCATATCCACCTCACCGGATCCTCCGCCCCAAAGACCCTCACCATGAGGAGCCGAGCGGGCCTCTCCGAGGATACCCCATCACGATACCAAAGGAGCAACCTCCCAGATCTCTTGTCCAAAACGCTCCGCTTCACAAGCCCCTTGATTATAGGGTAGAACACAGCCATAACGCTAGCCCCCTTGATCTCCAGGGGGAAATACCTCACCCTATTGGCCCGCTCCTGGGGAAGGTCAATAACCCTCTCCAAACCCCTCTCCACCCGGCCACGCAACCTAAAAGGAACGGCCTTAACAACCGCATCGTATCCCTCAAGCCCCCCAGCCACCACCACCGCCTTGGGATCAAAAAGCCAACGCCCAGGGGTACCTACCCGCATCCTGCCCCACCGGACGAAGGACGCCTCCACCACCCGGGGGACCAAACCCATGGACTTAACCAAGACCCCCCGATCAGCCCTAAGGCTCAAAACCTCACACCCCTGGGACCCGCCCCAGGACCTAACCCTCACCCTGCCGAGGAAGAGTCGGTTTAAAACCCTTACTAACCCTTCGATGGATTCCATCAGATAGGCTCATCCCTCAGGGCCTCCAAAGCCCTGGCTATCCGACCAAAGGGCTCTAAAACCTCCATGGTCTCCCCAAGGGACACCAGGCTCTCGGACAACTTCTTTACCTGCTGCACCTGATCCCTGGTCACCGTCACCCTCAAGGGAGAACTTATGGGGTCCACCTGAAGCAGGAACTCCAACTCCCCCTGCATCTCCACGTGCCCCACCCTATCCAGAGGCGCGTTGGAGGTCCCCTCCAACGACGCCGCCAACACCTTTCCGTGTCGGCGAACCGCCGCCAACAACTCCGGATCCCTTACTATCCAGATGGCGGGCTTGGCCTCCACCGCCTCCGCCAGGCTCTTCACTATCACGTCCTCCCTCAGGTACACCTCCAAGGCCCCACCGTAAAGGATCCTCTCTATCTTGGTGGGACGCAGAGGCTCCGTGTACCGAAAGTCCAGGGGCACACCGCGGGAATCCACCACCAACGCGGCCCCAAGGTACAGACCATCCCGCTCCTCCACCACCATGTAGCCGGCGGTCAAACCGGAAGACATAAATCAAACAGCCCCTTCTGACTATATATTCCTATATATCACAGATCTACGCTCCCCCATCCAGCCGGGATCGAAGCCGCTAAAGCCCCAGGGACCACAACGGCAAAGACCGCCTGGACACATCAACCGTAGACCTCAAAGGACGTGCCGCCGGACCCCTTGGGTTCCTCCTCCCGGGGCTTTCCCCCCTTGCGGGTCCCGCTGCGCCCACCGCGTCCGCCGGACTCCCTCTCCTCCGGGGCCTCTAGGGGCCGCTGGGAGGCCGCCCTAGAGGCCTCCTGAAGACGCCTCCGCTCCTCCTCCCGACGCTTCTCCACCTCCACCTGCCGGGCCGCAAGGGCCCCAATGGAGGCCGGGTCCTTAGGCCCCTCCTGGGCCCTCTGCTCCAAGTTCCACATGGAAAGATGCCAATCCACCGGCCGCAAGGACACCACGAACACCCCCCAACTAATAGTCGAAGGGCTTTATCCGGATCTCCCCCTCCTCCACCAGGAAGGTCACGAAGCGCTGGTCATCCCTTACTATGTAGTTCATGCCCCTTATGGACACCACCACCCCGTTGTGGCAGACCCCCTTAACCCGGACCTTGCCCACCGACTTGCTCCGCTCCATCTCCTCCTCTATGGCCTTAAGCCGACCCTCCGATATGGAGATCTGACCTTGCAGCTGAAACTTCGCCCTGGTGAGCCTCACCATGAGGGCCCGCTTCTGATCGTCAAGGAGGTTCCGCTCCTCCATCTTCTTAAGATACCCCAGGTTGGTGTCCACCTCCGCCATCTTGCCCTTGAGCTCCTTAAGGGCCTCGGTGAGCCTCTTCCTCTCCTCCATGAGCTCCGGAGGGACCCCCACGACCACCTCGGTCCTGGTGCCCATGTCACTGCCCAAGGTCTCACATACCACCTCGACACCCGCCTGAACCCTGCCCCCAACTATCTGACCCTTCTTACTACCCTGGACTACCACGGTCCCCCTGGCGGACACCAGGCTGTGGGTTATGGCCTCGGACACGTAAACGTCGCCTCCGGATACCACCTTGGCCTGATCTATGTAAGGACACCTTATGTCCCCCTTGGCCTCCAAAACCGCCTTGCCGGTCCCCCTAACCCCAACCTTGAGGTTCATGGCCCCCTCGCAGGAAAGCACCGCCCCCTCCACAACCCCTTCTACAAAGAGGTCGCCTCCGGCCTTGACGGAGAAACCCTCCCGGACGGAACCGTGAACCACCACGGGACCTACGAACTGGATGTTACCAACCCCGTAGTCCACGTCACCCTTGACCTCGAAGATCGGGGACACGCAGAGCTTGCCGTCCTTCACCGACACGTGTCCGTCCTGGGCGGCATAAAGGTGCATCCGATCCTCCGAAAGCTCCGTACCGGGCCCCGCGGGAAGGTTCTTGTCCTTCCCCACCTGGGCCTTCACCGGCTTCCCCATGACCGTAATGCCGTCGGTGCCCTGGACCGGCGGGAGTTTCTCCGCCAGCTCCTGTCCCTTGAGGACGTTTATCACCGTGCCAAGGTCCTTCATGTCCACCCGGCTGCCCTCACCGGTCTCCTTGGGCTTAAGGCGCTGAAGATCTATCTTGTAGTTTATGACCGCATCCTTGCCGTGGACCACCTCACGGCCCCTCGCCACCTCCACCCACTGCCGGAGGTGCATCCCCTGGGAGAGCCCTTCAAGAACCTGGCGCTTTACGCCCTCCACCACCCCGTGCTCTTTAAGAAACCTCTCCAAATCCTCCACGCTCGGCAGGGGTAGCGGACCCAACGGGGGTATCACCCGGATTGAGCAGCTCATGGCGTCCTCGGAGATCTTGATCTCCACCTCCGCAGGCCTATCAAGCTCCGGCTTACGGTCCGCGATCTTAACCATCTCGCCGGTCCGATCTTGAACCGCCTTGGCCACCACCTGGCCGTCATAGTCCTCTATCCGGCGCTCCTTCAGGAGGGCCACCACGTCAGAGAGGGTCACATCCCCCTCCGGCGCAACCGCCAGGAATATGCCCTCATCAGTGACCTTAAGCCTGAACGCCCCTTCCAACCCGCCACACCCCCCTGCCAAAACTTGACCGCGACGCTACAACAGCCTGGAGCGAAGCATACCTATGGCCTTGCCGTGCAGCTGGGAGGCCCTGGACTCGGTAACCCCCAACACCGCACCTATCTCCTTGAGCGTAAGCCCTTCCTCGTAGTAAAGGGAAAGAAGCATCCTCTCCCGCTCCGGCAGCTCCTCAAGGGCCCTTCGAACCCTCTCAATCTCCTCCCTGCGCTCCACCTCCTCGGCGGGGGAAGGAGATGGATCCTCCAAAAGACCGTCCCTCTTGACCTCCCCCTCCTCAAGGGAGAGGACCTCGTCCAATGAAACCAGATAACATCTTCCGGCTATCTCCAGCAGCTCCCTGTAACTCTTTTCGTCCATCCCAAGCCTCTCCATTAGGGCCCCATCCTCCTGGGGAACCCCCATGGCGCACAGCTCCTCCATGGCCCTCTCAAGGCGCTGAAGCTTCTCCCTTCCGTTCCTAGATATCCAATCGTAACGCCTCAACTCGTCCAGTATGGCCCCCCTGATCCGTGGAACCGCAAAGGTCTGGAAACAAAAACCCCTGGATGGGTCAAACCTGTCCAGGGCCTCTAGAAGTCCCATGGCTCCAAAACTCAAGATGTCATCGTAATCCAACCCCGGAGGCGGGGTAACCGCCATCCGCAAGGCCACGTACTTGACGAGCGGAAGGTACCGCTTCACAAGCCTCTCCCGGTTCTCCGGAGAGGGGCTTTTCATGTAATCCTCCCATAAATCACGATCAGGGGACTCCATCGACAACCCTCTCACCCCCTGAGAACCAGCATCAGGACCAGGACGAAAAGCCCAATCGCCGCCGCCAGGACCACCAGAGGAAGCCCAGGCCCCCCCTTGGGGGCCACCACGGGCTCCTGGGCAACCCTTATCTTCATGTCCTTGGACATCTTGAAGACCGCGGTTATCCCCTCGGACACCGCAAGCTTAACCACCGCGTCGCCCCCCTTGGCCGGCTCAATCGCCTCCACCGGGAACTCCACCCTCCTGCCCGCTCGGGCCACAAAACGACTTATAAGGCGTCCCACGGGACTGACATCGTCCAAGTCCACCGGGATGAGATCCCCTACCTTCAAATCCCCCACGCTCTTCCCCCTAACGGGATCCAGCTGAGGCTTGCAGTGGAGGGTTATCTCCGTGATCTTTGGCCTCTCACCCCCAGCCTTCGGCTCCTCCGGCTGCGGCTCCTTGGGCTTGCCTAGGGGGGACATCTCCAAACGGATCCGGTGGAACCTCTCAACCTCAATGGAACACAGCATGTCCAACTTAAAGGCCTGAGACAAGGCCTCCTTAAACGCCTGAGTCTTTGCGCCCGCGGTGGACGGGTCCTTGAAAAGGGTGTTCAGCGCGGTGGGGGGGAACATGCGCTCAAGGATCCCCTCCAACTGCCTGTAGGCCCCCCTGTCCGGGGATGGGGGCAGGGACCTTATGGCGGACCTCACCGCCTCCCATCCGGCGGACACGTCAAAGGAGTCCGGCACACCACCCGAACCCACCCAGAAACTGAGGTCCAACACATCACCGGTAACCCCGTTGGCCACGTAACAAAAGACCCCCTGCAGGTCCCCCCTGCGGCGGGTCTCAAAACGGCCCTTAACGGCCACGTAAGTGGGAGCTGCGGCCATGAGCATGGCCACCGCCCTCTCCTGATCCACCCCGGAGGCGGATATGGCCTTCAACACGCTCTCCCTGGAACAACCAAGGAGGTTGGCTAGGTCCTCCACCACGTCCGAGGGGATCAGGTTAACCAGGCTCTCCGGAACCGACCCCTTCATGTCGCCTCCAGGGCTCGCTTCGATCCTGTCCTCCATCATGACGGTTAAACTTACCTACAGCTCCTTGACACCGGTGCCAAGGGTCTTCACCAACAGCACCCAAGTATCGGTGGAGAACTCCACGCTCCTCCCCTTGTTCCCCCCCACGTCGGAGGCCACAAGGGGAACCCCGAACTTCGCAAGCATGGCGGTGGTGGCCTCCACGTTCCTCTGCCCCACCGCAAGCAGCGAACTCTCCTTGCCGGGGATGTTGAACATCTGAGCTCCCCCCGCCATCTTGGCCTTCAGCTGGGACTTGTTGACCCCAAGATCCCTCAGCTTGTCCATCATGAGAGGCACCGCCGTGTCAGCAAACTTCCCGGGCTTCAGGACCTCCTTGGCATCCCTGCTGTCCGGCAGCATTATGTGAGCCATAGCGGCAACCTTGGAGGACTGGTCGTATATCACCAAACCTATGCACGAACCAAGCCCCAAGGTTATAAGGGTGGCCGGGTGCCTAACCGCCACCAGATCCGCCATCCCTACGTGTATAGCGGAGGACGACATGGGCTAGAGCACCCCCAATCTCTGAAGCAGAAGCTCCAGGGAACCGGGATCCGGCACCATGATGACCATCCCCTTCGCCTCCGTGTCGGAATCTATTATCTTGAGGGTGGTCTTCACCAACAAGGCGGTGTCCCCCATTATGCCAAACATGGCGGCCACCACGTCCATTATGGATCCCAGCATGTCATGGGCCACCGCAGGCACCGACACCGGGAGGGCCCAGCCGGTCATGCTGGAAAGGGCGTTCAAGAAAGCCCCAAGGATTATGTTCCCCACCTCAGCCAACGCACTGTCCCTGATCTGCAGCCTGACCTCCTCCTCCATGGAGCTCAAATCCATGGATATGAGAAGATCCGCCAGAGCAGAGGCCTCCTCCTCGTACATTAGGAATATCAGGTTGCAGGAGAACTCCCCGTCCGCCCTTATGAGGACCCCGCAGGCGAGATCCTCGGGAGAACCGTAGTGCTGGGCTACCTCATACACCGACACGAGCTCCGCCACCGGCACGTCCATGTCCACGGTCCTGCCCAAAAGCTTGGAGAGCGCCGTGGCGGCGTTGCCGGCCCCGATGTTCCCTACCTCCCTTATGGCATCCAGCTGAATGCTGTTGAAAGAATCGAAGTCAACCGACATGGCCTCAACAAAACCCTCTTCCGTTCAAAGGATCCCCTACAGGGATGCGGCGTCCAGGATCAGCGCCACGTTGCCGTCCCCTAGGATTGTAGCCCCCGCCACGCCCCGGACCTTCTGAAGCAGCTTGCCCAAGGGCTTTATCACTATCTCCTGCTGTCCCACGAAGTCATCCACCACAAAACCTATGCGGTTCCGATCCCGGCCAACCCGGACCACCACCACCGGATGCTCCTCCACACCCTCCCGGTTAACCTCCGTGGACAAAATCCCCGCGAGGTCCGATAAGGTCAATATCTCACCCCTCACGGTGGTGACAGGGGTGCCGTGCACGTACTTTATCTCGCTCTTGGGCACCAGCAGGGTCTCCTCCACGTTCTCCAGCGATATGGCGTAGATCTCGTCCCCCACCCTTATGAGCAGCGCAAGCACTATGGCCAGCGTCAAGGGCAGCCTTATGACCACCCGAGTACCCTGCCCCAGCTTGGAGAACACCTGGAACTGGCCACCAAGGGACTCCACCTTGCTCTTCACCGCGTCCATTCCGACACCGCGGCCCGATAGATCCGTAACCACGTCGGCGGTGCTGAACCCAGGAAGCAGTATGAGCCTTATGGCCTCCTCGTCGGTCATGAGCTGGGCCTGCTCGGCGGTGACTATGCCGCGCTCCACCGCCTTGCGCCTCACCTTGTTGGTGTCTATGCCCCTGCCGTCGTCCTGAACCTCTATTATGACCCCGTTGCCCTCCTGGTAGGCCGCAACGGTTATGGTGCCCTCCCGGGGCTTCCCGTTCTTAACCCGCTCCTCCGGACTCTCCAAGCCATGGTCCAGGGAGTTCCTCAAAAGGTGAACCATGGGATCCCCAATCTCGTCTATGACCGTCCGATCCAGCTCGGTCTCCCGGCCCTCCACCACCAGCCGGACCTCCTTGCCCATCTGACGGGAAAGGTCCCGGACCAACCGGGGCAACCGGTCAAACACCATGGACACCGGCACCATTCTGAGCTTGGTGACCAGCTCCTGGATCTCACCGGATATACGACCCAGCTGAGACAAGGGCTCATCAAAGGCCTTCATCTTGGTCTCCTGGGCCAGACGCTCTATCCTGGCACGACCTATGACCAACTCCCCCACCAGGTTCATGAGCTTGTCCAGCCTGCCGATGTCCACCCTTACGGTGCGGCTGCCCTTCTTGACCCCCTGAGGCTGCGCCGCCTGAACCACCCCAGTCTGGGCAGCCCCCTCGGGAGCCCTCGAAGATGGAGAAGCCGAGGCCACGGCCTCCTCCCCTTCGTCCTCTTCCTCCAGGTCCCCGATGGACAGCCCACCATCTTCATCGAAGTTCAACGGCGTAACCTCCACCGATGCCACCTCGCTTATGGAGGAAGCAACCTTAGAAAGGGAATCCCCGCTCTCATGGGTGGCCACGTACACCCAAAACTCGGTGTCGAAGGCCTCCCTCTCCAGATCCTCCACCCCAGGCTGGGTCTTTATGAGCTCCCCCATCTCCCCAAGGCGGGTCACCACCATGTAAGCCCTGGCGGCCTTCAACATGCAGCTGGGGCTCAAGGCAACCCTGAGCTCGTACACCGACATGCCCTGGTTGCGGGCCTCCTTCACCCAGCCCTTCTCCTGCTCCGTCAACTCCACCTTCTTGCTGCCCCTGGAGGCCCCGGAAGGAGCCGCCGAAGGGGCATCGTGAGCCTTCTTCACCAACCGGTGCAGCTGATCAACCAAACCCTTGACGTCCACGTCCTTGTCGCTCCCACCACCACGGATGGAATCCACCATGGCGGTTATGGCGTCAAGACACTTGAAAAGCAGGTCCACGTCCTCGGAGTTGAGCACGTGCTCCCCGCTCCTCGCAAGGCCCAACAGGTCCTCCATGGCATGGGTCAAACCCGCCATGCCTTCAAAACCCATGGTGGCAGACATGCCCTTGAAGGTGTGGGCCACCCGGAATATCTCATTTATTATTCCCATGTCCGACTGGTTCTGCTCCGCCGCCAGAAGAAGCTCGTTGAGGTTCTTCAGCTGATCCGTAGCCTCATCCAAGAACGCACCCAAGTACTGACTCATATCCATGTTAGTCATCGGTTATCGGCCTCCAGGTTCAGGGGATTTTGTTTTCTCGAACCTAAGGGCATGCGGCCCATCGATGCAAAGCCTCGGGCATATCGTACAGGGAAACTACCTCCTCCGCTATGCCCGCCTCGACTACAGCCCTCGGCATTCCGTAGACCACACAGGTATCCGGACTCTCCGCCAGGATAACGCCTCCCTTGCTGTGAAGAGCAAGCGCCCCATCAGCCCCGTCCCTGCCCATGCCGGTCAACACCGCCGCCACCACAGATCCGCCCACCACATCCGCCACGCTCATGAAAAGCATGTCCGCCGCGGGCTTAACGGACCTCACAGGAGGTGCGTCGGATAAACGACAGACCAGGTCCGGCCCAGACCTCTCCACAACCATATGATAACCTCCAGGGGCTATGATAGCCATACCCTTCTGCGGTTTCAAACCGTCGTATCCCTCCACCACCTTCAGGGGGCTCACGTCATCGAGCCTCTGGGCAAAGGAGGCGGTAAAACCCTTCGGCATGTGCTGCACCACCAAGATGGGACACGGAAAATCCCCCCTGAGATTGGGGATCACCTCCTGAAGCGCCCTGGGACCTCCGGTGGACGACGCTATCAACACCAGGTCCACCCGCTGAAGCTTGCGCCTTTGAGAGGCCCCCGGCAAACCCGCCCCTGAAGTCTTCGGGGCCTCCACGGGCTTGCGCCTCGGCACCGCCCCGGGCTTAAGCCTGGAACGGTCAACCGTGCTGGCCACCCAGACCTTCTGCCGCAGCTCCTCCTCCACCTTGTGCATGTCCAGCGATATGGTCCCCGAAGGCTTCGTCACAAAGTCCACCGCCCCAAGCGAGAGGGCCTGAAGCGTCACCTCCGCCCCCTCCTTGGTGAGGCTCGAAACCATCACCACCGGCGTGGGACGACGCTCCATTATCTCCTTTAAAGCCTCCAGCCCGTTCTTGCGAGGCATCTCAACGTCCATGGTTATCACATCCGGATCCGCCTCGGAGAGCTTCTGAAGCGCTTCCTCCCCATCCCTAACTCGGGCTACCACATCAAACCTCTGGTCCGAGGCAAGCATGTCACCTATAACCTTTCGCATGAAGGCGGAGTCATCAACCACCATAACCCTCACTTTGCGCGTCATGGCACATCTCTCCCCTGGCGGGAATTAAGTTCCTGGGTCCTTATGAACTCTATTATATACTTTTCAGCCCATCTAGGTACCGCCTCAAAGGCCCCCCCGCAGTCCCATAGGCCCTCGGAGGTCCTCTCCGCCCTCATTAGCTTGAGCAACCCAGGAAAAGGCCTATCACCCAGGGGGAGCATGCACAAAAACCTGTCCCCCTGGGACAGCCTGTAAGGATAGTCTATCCTAAACCTCACTCCCCCAAGGCTCATGTCCACCGCCACACCCTTCAGCCACCTGCCGGACAGGGGCGACCGAGCCTCCGCCTCAAGGGGAAACACCCGGAACTCCTTAAGACAGGGCACCCTTAAGTAGCGCCTCCGCTGTATCCTCTCCACGGGACCTAGCGTCTTGACCCAAAGCATTGGCACCGTGCCGGAGATGTCGCTCCTCACCACCACGCAGGACACCCTCAAAGGGGACCTGCCGTCCTCCGCCAGGAGCTCACACTCCATGTCCCTATACACCGGGAGAAGCGCCCCCTTGAACATCGGATGCGCCAACCCAAGCAGGTCCTCCCTCTGGTCCTCCAACCTGGTGGGGTACGTGCCCTTGAAAAGCCCGTCCTCCACCTTAAACTCCCCCTTGACCCCCAGGGGAAGCCCTACCCTCTCCCCATCCCGGCCCAAAGAGATCACCCCTTAAGCCTCATCCTCTTGCCGAGCCTCAGCATGAAGGCCTTGAGCCCCCTGCCACCCGGCACATCCTCCTGGTCAACCTTAAGCAGCCGACGAGCTATCACCTTCACACAGGACGACGCGGGAGAATCGGGGCTCTGCAGCACAAAGGGTCTGCGACGCCTCACCGAGTCCATCACCCGTTGGTCCCAAAGGACGTAACCTAGGTAGTTCACGTTGAGGTCCAGGAACTGCCCCGCCGCCAGCCTTATCCGATCCGCCACGGAGAAGGCCTCGTCGTCGCTCATCGCCATGTTGACCACCAAGGACACCTTGGGCTTCCAAGATAAACCCACCACCAGGGACTTCAAAACCCCGTAGGCATCCCTGATGGCGGTGGGCTCCGTGGTGGTCAGGAGGAGCACCTCGTCGGCAGCGGCAGCGAAGGATATCACGTTCCTGTGTATCCCCGCCCCGGTGTCCACCAACAACACCTCCGCTCGCCCCTCAAGGGCCGAGAACTTCTCTATCAACATCGCCTGGCTCTGCTCGTCCAGGTCCGCAAGGTCCGAGAAACCAGCCCCCCCGGGGATCAGACTGACCCCCTGATCCACCGAAAGCAGGATGTCCTCAAGCCCCATTTGGCCACCGATCACGTGTCCCAGGTGGTGCTTGGGCACCACACCCAAGAGGAGATCCGCGTTGGCAAGCCCCATGTCCGCGTCCATCAACATGACCCGAACGCCCATCTGCCCCATGGCAAGCGCCAGGTTAACGGAAAGGTTGCTCTTTCCGACCCCCCCCTTCCCGCTCACCACCGCAATGGACCTCAGGCCCTGGAACTTGGACCTCCCGCCCCCAGAGGAGAGCACCATCTCCCGAAGGGCAGAAGCCTGATCCCTGCCAGACATCTGCCTATCCAAGGCCATCCCCCTCCAGGATCAGCCTCGCAAGCCTTTCAGGCCTCGCAACCTCTATGTCGTTGGGCACGTTCTGACCCACCGTGAAGAAGGAAACCGGGAACTTGAAGTCCTCCAAAACGCTCAACAGGGGGCCGAAGGAATAGGTCTCGTCAAGCTTCGTGAATATCACGGACCTTATGGGCACCACCCCCATCCGATCTATCACCTTCAACATGTCCTTGTACTTCAGGTTCGCCGCCAATACCAGGTGGACCGCATCGGGCATGAAGGCCTCGTACAGGACCTTCAGCTCCTCCATCTTCTTGGAGTCCTTGGCGCTCCTGCCCGCGGTGTCGAGCAGCAAGAGGTCACAGGCACCGTGCTTGGACAGTATCCCCTCGAAGTCCTTGGGCTCGAAAGCAACCTCCATGGGGATGCCCAATATCTTTGCATAGGTCCTGAGCTGCTCCACCGCCGCTATCCGGTAGGTGTCCGCGGTGGCCAGCGCCACCCTCCGGCCCTCCCACAAGGAATGGACCGCCGCCAGCTTGGCTATGGTGGTGGTCTTCCCCACACCGGTGGGCCCCACGAACATCACCCGCCGCCCCCCCATGGCGGACACCGGGTCATCCCCCACCACCTTGATGCGGGAGCTCAAAAGACCCACCAGGGAATCGTCCCCACCCCTGTGCCCCGCAAGGATCCTGGAGGCCACCTCGGGGTCCACATCCGCCTCCACAAGACGCCTGACCAAGGGATCGTCCCCACAATAGCCGCCGCCGGAACCAACCCGCTGCAGAACCTGGTCCAATCTCCGCCGCAGATCCTCCACCTGATCCTCCAGGTTGGGCTTTCCACCCACCGGGGCGGAGATGCCGGATGCCCCGTAGGCCCTCTCCGCCTGGGACACCGTCACGGGGTTTAAGGGGAGCACCGACGCCGTCTCAACCCTCATGGGAAGCGGCTGATCCTCCTCTGATCCCATGACCGCCCGCTGAACCTCCTTCCGCATGTCCAAGAGCTGTTGGAACGAGAACAACCGCTGCCGGGACTCCTGGTCGATCGCCGGGGCGTCGTCCTCCAGGATGCCAGCGGTAACGATCAGAACCCGCTTGCCGAAAAGGCCCAGTATGCCCCCCTTCTTGACCGGCCGGGAGCTCAATATCACCGCATCCCTGCCAAGCCTCTTGGAGGCTATCCTCATGGCTTCCGCATCATCCCGGGCCTCGAACTCTATCTGTTTAAGAACCCTCATCCTACTCCACCACTCCCAAGGATCTCAGCTGAGTTGAAGGGGCTATCTCGTTATAGCTTACCACGAAGAGCTGAGGCAAGCTCCCCTCCACTATGCGTCGAACCACCAAACGAACGTCCGGGTGGGCGAGCAGCACCGGCGTTATTCCACCCATGGCCATGGCCTCCGCCGCAGAGGCTATGGCCTGCATGAGATCCTGCATCTCCTTGGGCGGCATGTTAAGCTGCCAACCCTGCATCAGATCACCCTTCATGGACTCCTTAATGCGCTGCTCCCAGCGGGGGGACAAGGTGTACACACCAAGCACCCCCTCCTGATCCTGAAGCCGAAGCGTTATGACCCTGGAAAGGGCCTCCCGGGTCCTCTCCAAGAGATAATCGGTGCTCTTGGTGTAACGGCCGTGGTCCGCCAAGGTCTCGAATATGGTGACCAGGTCCCTTATGGACACCTGCTCCCTTATGAGCCCCTGCAAGACCTTCTGCACGTCCCCAAGGCTCAGCACCTCCAGAAGGTCCTTGGTTATGGCGGGGTTGGACTCCCCCACCAGATCCACCAGCTTCTGAACCTCCTGGCGGGTGATAAGGTCCGCCCCGTATCGCTTTATGACCTCCGACAGGTGCGTGGCCAGCACCGACGGACAGTCCACCACCGTGTAGCCCAGCCCCTCCGCCTGGTCTCTTATCTCCGGGGATATCCAAACCGCCGGAAGCCCGAAGGCAGGCTCCTTGGTGGGGATCCCCACCAGCAGGTCCTCCCCTCCGGTGCTCATGGCAAGGTAGTGATCCGGCAGCAGCTCCCCCCTGCCCACCTCCGCACCCTTCACCCTTATAAGGTACTCGGTGGGCTTGAGCTGGATGTTGTCCCTTATCCTTATGGGGGGCACCACAAGGCCAAGGTCCATGGCCATCTGGCGCCTTATGGTGCCTATCCTCTCCAACATGTCTCCCCCCTGGGACGGATCAACCAGGGGTATCAGGGCATAACCTATCTCCACCTCCATGGGGTCCACGGTGAGAAGGGGCAGCACGTTCTCGGGCCCCGACGAAGGGGCGGAAGGGGGCGGCGGGGCGGCCGCCCCGGGCTTGCCCCCGGCGGAGGGCTGCCTGCCTGAGTCGGGGACCACTTCGGAGGACGCCGCCTCCCGCTGAACCCCGTAGGCCATGGCGGCCATGCCGGCCCCAAGAAGCCCGAAGGGTATCGTAGGAAGGCCAGGAACCGCCGCAAGGGCGAAGAGGAGACCGGAACCTATGTAAAGGGGACGGTGGTTCCTGGTGAGCGACGACACCATCTCCTTGCCAAGGTCGCTCTCCCCCGCCGCCCTGGTAACGATGATGCCCGTGGCGGTGGAAAGCAAAAGGGCCGGTATCTGGGCCACCAAGCCGTCTCCAACGGTCAAAAGGCTGTAGGTCCCAAGGGCCTGCTTGAGCTCCATACCCCTCTGAAGGACCCCTATGGCAAGACCACCCAGTATGTTTATGGTGGTTATGATGAGCCCCGCTATGGCATCCCCCTTTACGAACTTCGAGGCACCGTCCATGGCACCGTAAAAGTCCGCCTCCCGCTGCACGTTCGCCCTCCTGCGGCGGGCCTCCTGCTCGTCTATCATCCCCGCGTTCAGGTCCGCGTCTATGGCCATCTGCTTGCCCGGCATGGCGTCCAAGGTGAAACGAGCCGCCACCTCCGCCACCCGCTCGGCCCCCTTGGTTATCACCAGGAACTGGATGATCACCAAGATGAGGAACACCACGCCTCCCACCACGTAGTTGCCACCAACCACGAAGTTCCCAAAGGCGTTGATTATCTCCCCCGCATAACCGTTTAGCAGCACCAGCCTGGTGGTGGAAACGTTGAGGGCCAGCCGGAACAGCGTGGCCATAAGAAGTATCGTGGGAAACGCGGATATCTCCAGGGCCTGCTTAACGTAAAAGGTGCTCAACAGTATCACAACCCCAAAGGTTATGTTGAGCGCCAAAAGCACATCCAAAAGCCACGTGGGAAGGGGGATTATCATCATCCCCACGATCAACACCAACAGCACCGCCATTCCCACGTCCGCGTACCTCATCACCTTGCTGGAAACCGAAGCGGAACCTCCCATATCTGCCTCCCGATGAGCTAAGAAATTCTAAAAACCACGTCACGCAAAGCCGCAACGGCACCCAAGGGAAAGCGCAAAGGCATCATCCCCTGCGCCCCCTCAAACGGTACACGAAGGCCAGCACTTCCGCAACCGCCTTGTACAGCCCCTCGGGGATCTCCTCCCCTATCTCCACCTGGGAGTATATGGCCCTGGCAAGCGGGGGGTTCTGAACCACCGGCACCCGGTTCTCCCTGGCCAGCTCCCTGATCCGCTCAGCTATAAGGCCCTGCCCCTTGGCGAGCAGCACCGGAGCGTCCGAAACCTTCCTGTCGTAGTTCAGCGCCACCGCCACGTGGACCGGGTTGGTTATGACCACGTCCGCCTTGGGAACGTCGGACATCATCCTCCGCTGGGCCAGTTCCCTCTGCCTCTGCCTTATGCGACGCTTTATGAGGGGATCTCCCTCCATCTGCTTGTACTCTTCCTTTATCTCCTGTTTCGACATCCTTATGGACCTTTCAAACTCCCACCTCTGATAAGCGTAATCGAAGAGCCCAAGCACCAAGAGCATCAGGGTCATCTTCATGCTCAACACCCAGACCCGCCACATGACCGTCCCAAGCCCCTCCACAAAGGGCTGCCCCACCGCCCCCACCAGGGTCACCAGGTCATGCTTCAGCGCCCCGTAGAGCATCATGATCAGTATCCCCGCCTTTACGACCCCCTTCAGCATCTCCACAAAGGACCGGCCGGAGAACATCTTCTTCATCCCGCTCACGGGGTTCAGCCTGTTGAGGTTCGGGACCAGGGGTTTGGAGGTGAAAAGAAAGCCCACCTGGTAGGCTAAAAGCCCCAGGGCCGACAGGGCACATATAAGGCCCAAGGGCAGCCAGACCAGGAAGTAAGAGTACAAAGCCCTCACCGAGGGGAGAAGAAGCCAACGCTGGGTCCCCATGGAGGGCTCCTTGAGATACCCCATGGTCACCTCAAAGAGCCTCGTCAGGTTCCCCATGAAGAAACCCCCGAAAACCAGAACCCCTATAAGACCCGAGGCTATGACCACCGCCGCGGTTAGGTCCTGGCTTTTGGTGACCTGCCCCTCCTCCCGGGCCTTCTGCCTCTTCCTGGGGGTGGCGGGCTCGGACTTCTCCTCCGCGAAGAACTGTACATCGATGGGGAACAGCAGGGTCTTATCCAGCCCATCCAAGGCAAAGACCCGAGTACACCTCAACGCCAAAGGACGGTCCCCTCCAGGGCCCACACCAGCGCCCTGCTCACGTAGCCGTAGAAGAGGTCCACCGTTAAGGGCATCACCACCATCAGCAGGATGAGGCCAAGACCTATCTTGAGCGGTATGCCCAGGATGAACACGTTCATCTGGGGCACCGTGCGGGCCACGAACCCAAGGCCTATGTCCGCTAAAAGGAGGGCCCCCATGATGGGAAGAGACAGCCGTATGCCCAACAGGAACAGCTCCGTCAGCCACCTCCCCAGGGGCTGGGACGCGGGGATGCCCGTGAACCCCTTACCCAGGGGCACCAGGGCAAAGCTCCTGTCAAGGGCCTCCACCAGCAGCAGATGCCCGTTCCAGTGGAAGAGGAACCATATCCCAAGCAGATACTTCATCTGCCCCACCAGCGCCACGCTCCCCTCCTGGGCGGGATCGAACAGGGTGGCCATGGCAAGCCCCATCTGGCTCCCCTCCATGTAGCCGGAGAGCTGAAGGGCGTACAGGGGAAGGGCGGCCAGGAACCCCACCGAAGCCCCTATGAGGAACTCCCTTACGGCGAAGAACGTCACCCCCGTCCATGTGGAGAGCAACGCCACCGGTACCTGCGGGTTCGCAGAGGGCACCATGACCAACGCCAACATCAGGGCAAGCCAAAGTTTAACCGGCATGGGCCAGGAGGGCAGGGAGAAAAGGGGATTCGCGAATATGAGCCCGGTTAACCGGAGGGAACACAGGAGGTACACGAGGATGAGGTTGACTATTTCCTCGTAGTTCATGACACAAACCTGTAGAGGGACTCGAACAGGAAACGGGTCATGTCAAGCACGGTCCTACCCATCCATGGGCCCAGAAGGAGCAACCCCAGGAAGACCGCCAGGATCTTGGGGATGAACGCCAAGGTCTGCTCCTGGATGGAGGTGGCGGTCTGGACTATCCCTATCACCAGCCCCACCAGCATGGCGATCACCAGTATGGGCATGCTGCTTACCATGGACACCCACAAGGCTTGCCTGAAGGCGTCCGCCACGCTCAGGGTCCCCACTCACACCACCTCACTTAAAGCTGGTTACGAGGCTGGCTATAACCAGGTCCCATCCGTCCGCCATGACGAAGAGCAGCACCTTGAAGGGCAGGGATATCATCATGGGGGGCAGCATTATCATGCCCATGCTCATGAGCACGCTGGAGACTATCATGTCCACCACGATGAACGGTATGAATATCACCACCCCCATCTGAAAGGCGGTCTTTAGCTCGCTCAGGATGAAGGCCGGGATGAGCACCCTTGTGGGGACCTCCTCCTGGTTCTTGGGCTGCTTCATCTTAGCAAGCCTCACCATGAGGGACAGCTCCCGTTCCCTGGTCTGACGGAGCATGAACGACCTTACCGGCCCCTCCGCCCCTTGGAAGGCCCGCTCCGCGGATATCTGCCCCCTCATGTAGGGCACCAAAGCCCCCTTGTAAACCTGGTCCCACACGGGAGCCATGGTGAAAAAGGTGAGGAACAGCGCCAGGGATGCTATCACCTGGTTCGGCGGCATCTGCTGGAGCCCCATGGCGTTCCTGACGAACCCCAGGACCACCAGTATCCTGGTGAAGCTGGTCAGCATGAGCACTATGGCGGGGGCCATGCTCAAAACGGTCATCAACGCCACTATCTGCAGCGTCAAGGCCACGTCCTGCTGATTCCGCGCCGCCTCCACCCCGATCCTCAAGGCCGGTATTGGCAGGGCAGGAGGGGTCGGCTGGGCAAGCGCACAACCGGCCCATAAAAGCCCAACGAGCACCCCCAAAAAGACCCCACGATTAAGGTTCAACCCCATCACCCCCAGCCTCCGATGCCACCTGGTACCCCTTGAACTCCGCAGAATCCCACCGGTGAAGCACCTCAAACCCCCCCTTGGGGGACGAGATCACCGCCACCACCGTGGGACCCATCTCCACCAAGTACAAAAGATCCCGCCCAACCGGGGTGACCGATAACACCTTCACCGCACGGGACCCCCTAAACCGGCCAAAACTGGGGACCCAACGAACCACGCCAAAACCCAGGGCACCCAAAACCAAAAGACCGGCTAAGACCTTGATAAGGTAGCTCCAAAGGCTCACTTCTCCCACCGGCACACCTCACACAATAAATTAATATTAATGAAATAAAAAAATAAAAGGAGTGCCGGGGGACACTCCCCGCCACCCCCTTAGGGAAGACTCCTCCTCAGGAGAGGGCCTTGCTCAGGGCCTCCAGCACCCGATCTGGCTGGAAGGGTTTGACTATGAAGTCCGCAGCCCCAGCCCTTATGGCCTCTATGACCATGGCCTGCTGGCCCATGGCGCTCACCATCACCACCTTGGCGTTGGGGTCCTGCTGCTTTATCTCCTTCACCGCCGCCAGGCCATCCATCTCCGGCATGGTTATGTCCATGGTTACCACGTCGGGCTTGAGCTCCGTGTACATCTGAACCGCCACCTTACCGTTCTCGGCCTCCCCCACCACCTCGAAGCCATTCTTGGTAAGGATGTCCTTCAACATCATCCTCATGAAGGCTGCGTCATCTACTATAAGAACCCTGGTTCCCATTCTGCCCTCTCCTTCCTGGAAGAAAATGGCCTGCCTTAGACGCCCATGGAGCGGATCCGCTCCACCCGGCTTACGATCTCGGTTATCCTCACCCCGAAGCTCTCGTCTATGACCACGACCTCGCCCCTGGCTATGAGCTTCCCGTTGACCAACACGTCAACCGGTTCACCGGCCATCCGGTTCAATTCTACCACGGAGCCGGGGCTCATGTTCAATATGTCCGCGATGGTCTTTCTGGCCCTGCCGAGCTCAACCGTTATTCTAACAGGAATATCCGCTATTAGGTCAATAGCGCTGGATGAAACCGCCACCTCTTGGCCACCCAGGGGGGCGAACTCCGCAGGACGCACATCCACCGGAGCAGTGGAGATCGAAGCGCTTCTAGGAGCGAACGACGCCTCCGGAACCGTCTGGGGAGCCCTGGAGGGACTCGGCTGAGGCGAATGGGCAGGCCGAGGCGCCTCCTGGGGCTTCTCCTGGTGGGCAGAAGCCTCCCTTATGCGGTTCGCCAGCTCCTTGGCGCTGCCCGCGGGCAACACGAGGAAGATCGAGAAGGGCTCCACCCCTTCGACCTCCACGTCCAGCCGGGATACCCAAGCCTCCTCCGTCACCGGCAGGGAGTCGAAGGGCACCCAAGAAAAGTCCGAAAGCCCACCGGATGTGTTCTTCGGAGCAAGCCGGGCCCCCTTCAACATCCCGCTTATGCTGGTGAGGGCAGAGCCTATCAACTGGCTGAACCCCTCCTGGGCAGCGGATAGGTAAAGGTCGTTCGGCTCCTCCGGCAGCTCCTTGGCGTCCCCCCCCATCATCAGGTCCGCCAGGGTCAACGCCCCTCGGTCGGTGGTCACAAGCCTGGCAGGAGCGTCGTCAAGGCCGTCCCAGACCATGGAGAAGGCGAAGATGGACATGGCCCCCACCTTCTCCACCACCGAGTTCTGGGGAGCGGACTCGCACAGCCCCACCGAAACGGATACGGACCTCCCGGCCAACATGCCCATCACTCCACCCACGGAGGACGCGGCGGTGGAGGCCACCTCCTTGAGCACCTCCATCTCGTCCAGGGTTATTCCCCCGCCCCCACCACCCCCTGAAGAAGGCTTGCCTCCGCTCAGAAGGGCATCTATCTCGTCCTGGCTAAGGAAATCCTCGCCCATTTATTAATCCTCCCCGTGATGGGCGAGCCCCTCGTCGCTCAGTACCTCGAGGATCCTCGCCGCATAGTGCTTTTCAAAGGTTCCCGCCTCACACAGGAACTTGATCATGTTGCCAACCCGGAGTCCCAAGGGATCAGAGGTCTTACCGTCAAGCCGGATGACGTCCCCCTCCCGAAGCTGAAGCACGTCCCCAATGGTGAGCACCGTGTGACCCAGCTCCAAAGCCATGGGCACCGAAACCTGATGAAGCCTCGCCTCTATGGCCTCCCTGGCCCCCTCCAGGTTCTTCCTACCCGTAGAGGCAAACCAGTGCTGGGACGACAGCTTGTCTATCATGGGTTCCATCACAAAGTAGGGAATACAAAGGTTCATTATGCCCTCCGTCTCCCCCACCTGGATCTTCAACGTGACCAAGAGGACCATGTCGGTACCGGGACATATCTGCACGAAGAAGGGATTGCTCTCCATGCTCTCAAACCGAAACCTTATGTCCACCACGGTGCTCCAGCTCTCCTCAAGATGCTCCAGTATCTTCAGCATCACCCGCTCTACCACCGTGCGCTCTATGTCCGTGAGATCCCTGGGCTTCCTTATGGGCTCCCCCCTTGCCCCCAAGCATCCTGTCTATTATGGAGAACACCAGATGAGGGTTCATCTCCAACACCGCGTTGCCGCTCAAGGGGTACATCTCAAGCACCCCCATCACCGTGGGCTGCACAAGGGACCTTATGAACTCGTCGTACGCCAGCTGGTCCACGGACACCACCTCCGCGGAGACCATGGACCTGACCAAAGTAGACAGCGACGTGGTCAGCTGCCGGGCAAAGGAGTCGTGGATCATCTGGATGGCCCTAAGCTGGTCCTTGCTGAACTTGTCGGGCCTTCTAAAATCATAAATCTTTATCTTCCTGTCGTCCTGCTTCTCTATGGACGCCAGGTCCACGCTCCCGCTGGAAAGGGCCTGCAGAAGGGAGTCTATCTCGTTCTGGGAAAGAACCTCCGGTACCACTTAACCACCTCCCCGCCGCAAACCTACTGCAACATGAACTGATCGAAGAGAACCTGTCTTACCGGCACCTTGTCGCCCTTCTTCGTCCTGGGCAACAGCGAGTTGAGCCGCCCCCTAAGGTCCTGTGCCAGTATCTGTGCCCCTTCGGAGCTCTTGAGCTCGTCGTAACGCCGATCCTTCACGGTCAAGATTATCTCGTTCTTAACCCTGGAGATCCACCCCGAGTCGGACAAAAGGGCCGCCGAATCCGGGTCCTCCATCTCCAGGGTGACCCCAAGCTGTATCAGATGAGGCTCCGGATCCGCCAGGTTTATGGTGAAGTTGCCCACCGACACGGTAGGCCCCGGGGGCAAGAGCTTCTCCTTGGGCTTGTCGGATCCGAAGAACTTAAGCCCCACCATAACCCCTCCGCCTATGCCGAGGAGCAGGACCACCACCCCAACCACCACGAAAATAACCGCCTTCTTAGCCATGGCCCCTCCTCCTCGATCAAAGAGAGTTGTCCGTAAGGATGACCAGATCCACCCTCCGGTTAAGAGCCCGGTGCTCCGGGGTGTCGTTGGGCACCAAGGGCTTTGAAGACCCGTAACCCACCGCCTGGACGTTCCTGTCCGAAAGCCCCACCCGGTTAACCATGTACGACGCCACCGAAGCAGCCCTGGCGGCGGAAAGCCCCCAGTTGTCCCCGTAAGGCCCGCCCTCCAAGGGGGTGTTGTCCGTGTGCCCCTCAAAGGATATGGGGTACCGAACCCCTACCAAAACCTGTCCCACCTTGAAAAGAAGCCTCCTGGCCAAAGGGCTCAGCTCCGCACTCCCAGGGGCAAACAGGAACTGCTCCGAAAGAGAGACCGTAACACCCCTTTGGTTTATCTGAACTATCATCTGGTCCTGAAGCCCTTGCTCCTTGGCCAGCGCCTGAAGCTGCTTCGCTATGCCCTCCTTGAACTCCTGGGTCCTCTTGGGAGCATCCCCCGCATCCTGCCCAACCCGGCCGGCGTAGACCCCTGCACCCTCCTGTATAGTCTTGCCCCCCGGCAGCACCCCCAGGGCCCCCTGGAAGGAGAACATCATCTTCTGAAACTTCTGCACGTCTATGGAGGAAAAGGAGTACAGGAACACGAAGAACGTCAAAAGCAACGTGACCATGTCCCCATAGGTGGCCATGAAAAGAGGGGCCCCTGCGGAACCCTCGGGCTGCTTCTTCTTACGGGCCAAAGGTCATCACCCCCCCTGCTCCTGCTCCTTCTCCGCCTCCATCTTGGCCCTAAGATCCGGGGGCAGGAATACCTTGAGCTTCTCCTCCACTATGCGGGGGTTCTCCCCCGCCTGGATGGCCAGTATCCCCTCCACCATCAACTCCCGGGACAGTATCTCCTGACTGGATCTATAGGCCAGCTTCTTCGACGTGGGAATACATATGACGTTGGCTATGAAAGAACCGTAGAAGGTGGTTATGAGCGCCGTGGCCATGCCGGGCCCCAACGCGTCCGGATCGTCCAGGTGACCCAACATGACTATAAGGCCTATCAGGGTCCCCAACATGCCAAAGGCAGGGGCAAGCTCCGCCATTATGTCGAACATGGCCTTGCCGGCCCCGTGACGCTCCTCCAACAACCCTATCTCGGTGTCCAAGATGGACTTCACCAACTCCGGATCCGTTCCGTCCACCACCAACTGGATGGACTTCTTAAGGAAGGGATCGTCCAGCTGCGCCGCGTCCTCCTCCAGGGCCAAAAGCCCCTCCCTCCTGGCTTTCTCGGCAAAACTCACCAGGGTCTGGATGAGGCCGGGAAGATCTATGGGATCGTTGAAGAACGCCTTCCTCAGGATCTTAGGAAGCGCCTTGGTCCTCTCAAGAGGGTTGGCCATTATCGCCGCCCCAAGGGTACCACCCCCGGTTATGAGCAGCGATGGGGCGTCTATGAACGCCCCGGGGTCGCCCCCCGCCAGTATCCCCCCTATGACCAGTATAAGGGCCAGAAGAAAACCTATTAAAGTTCCAAGATCCACCGGAGCCTCACCTCGACGATTCCCATGATGTTAAAACCCCACCCAGCCCAAAGATACCACAAAGCTCACCTAGGGATGACCTCGAAAACCCTTCGCTTGAACTCCACAACCTTCTCTATTATATCCCCCGGAGTCTCCTTAACCACGTACCTATGGCCGTTCACCATGGTGACCACCGTGTCAGGATTCGCCTCAACCGCCTCTATAAGGTCGCTGTTCAGCACAAACCGGCCTCCTCCAAAACGAGTAAGCTCTATCAAGGCCTAAGCCACCTACCTCTTGAGGTTGATGAGCTCCTCCAACACCTGGTCCGAAGTGGTTATCACCCTGGCGTTGGCCTGGAACCCCCTCTGGGCCACTATCAGGTTCACGAACTCCTGGGACAGGTCCACGTTGGACATCTCCAGGTTGCTCCCCATGATGCGCCCCGCGCCTCCCTCCATGGGCTTCACTATCTGGGCTATGCCGGAGTTGGCGGACTCGGCGAACACCGTGGAACCCTCCTTGGTAAGCCCCTGGGGGTTTGCAAACAGCGCCAAAGCCATCTTGTAAAGGGGCTGACGCTGACCGTTGCTGTAAACCCCCTGAACCGTGCCGTCGGAGCTCACCGCATAGTCCTGCAACACCCCCATGGGATAACCGTCCTGATAGTAGGCCTTGGTGGTGAAGGCGGACCCGTACTGAGTAACCCCCTCTATGGCCTCCTTCCCAAAGGACTTACCGCTGAAATCCAGCCTCACCGTGGAGTCCTCGGCGCCCAAGGCGGCGAAGTTTATGGTGACGTCAAACTCCGAAACCCCCTCTATCTTCCCCTGGGAGTCAAAGTTAATAACCCCGGTGTTGTTGGTAAGCGTTATCCCCGTTTCGTCGGGCAGAAAAGCCCTCCACCTCCACTGGTTGTTGTCTACCTTCTCCCAGGAGACCTCCAACGTATGGGGATTCCCAAGGCTGTCATATATGTCCATCTTGCTGGTGTGAATGCTGCTCAACCGGTTGTTCAAGGTGGCCACGGTGGTGGCCCCGTCCTTCACCACAAGGCCCAGCCCGTCAGTGGTGGCCTGAACCGTCAACGCGTTGCCGCTTGGAGATTGGGCGGCGGCAAGTATGTTCTGAGCGGCGCTGAGGTCAAAGGTACCATCGTTTTTAGTGGGCACCGTCAGGGAAAACCTGGTGGATGCGTTGCCCGATGAGGCATCAGGCCCCCACAGAACCAGCTCCTTATAGCCGTTGGCGGCCACGTCGTTGAACTCCGTCAGATACCTGTAAACGTTGTTTGAGGAATCCCTCACGATCAGAACCTCAAAGTCCATCATGGAAGCAAGGTCCACCGTGCTGGTATTGGTGCCGTCCGTGACCGTGAGCTTCCCCGTGGAGGGATCGTAAGAGGCGCCGGTAAAAGCCCCCGCCACGGAAACCTGGGTTAGGTTGGGGAGCAGCGACGTGGGATCCACAGTGGGCCCCCCGGCGGGGAACCCAAGCTGCACCGAGTTGGTCCCGTCCGTGAGGGTCAGGAAGTTCCCCACCGTACCCCCCTCCGCTATGTTGTTGAGCGTGTAGGTGTTGGCCCCAAGGATTATCTTCACCGAAGAATCGTTGCCGGTTATACCCATGGGAAGGTGCGACTTTACACGGCTGTCCAGGTTGCAGCGGTACCCCCCAAGCTGGGTCTTCCGGGCCTCCAACTTCTGACCCACCGGTATGTTTATACCCCCCAGGGGACCTTCTATGTACTTGGTGGGATCCGTTGGGTCCTTCTCCATCTTGTACCCCTGATACATGTACCCGGATCCCGCCATCACCAGGTTGCCCCCCGAGTCCAACGTCGCCGATCCCGCCCTGGTGTAGAGGGTGTCCGCCCCGTTCTTGACCACGAAGTAACCGTCACCGGACACCGCAAAGTCGTTGCGGTTGCCGGTGTACTGCATGGTACCCTGGGTGTGGATGGTCTCCACCGCCCCAACCAGGCTGCCCAACCCTATCTGCATGGGGTTTATGCCGCCCCGACCCTGGCCAGCATCGGGGGACATGGCACCCCTCACGTTCTGATACAGAAGGTCCTGGAACAAGACGTTGGACTTCTTAAAACCCGTGGTGTTCACGTTGGCTATGTTGTTTCCCACCACGTCCAGATAGGTTTGATGCCCCTTGACACCGGTGACTCCAGAATATAGGGACCTTAACATCTCAAGCTTCCTCCTTACTGTAAAGCGACAAAGGACAACCCTTCCCTAGATCCCAAAGCCCTCCGTCCCTGGGGGGCAAACCATCCAAACCAGCTCAAAAGCAACCTCATCCCACGTACTGCACCTTCTCAAGGGGGACGGACTTCCCATCCTTAAGGTGAAGCGTCACAGCCCCGTCCTTCATCTCCACGAACTGCACCACCCCTGCGGCCTCAGAGCCGTCATCCCCCGCGTAGCCCACGGTGCGCCCCACGTAGTTAACCGCAGAGGCCATGGACATCTTAGCCAGGTTCTCTATGCCCTTAGCTATGTTCACCTGCTGCTCCAACGCGGAGAACTGGGCCATCTGGGCGATGAAGTCCTTGTCCTTAAGCGGATCCAAAGGATCCTGATGGGTGAGCTGCGCAACCAGAAGCTTCAAGAAATCGTCCTTCCCCAGCTCCGTCTTGGTGGTCCGCTGCTTATCCGCCCCGACATCCCAAGCGCTTCCGCTTACCCCGTTAACCCCGTCAGCCATCCCCATGCCTCCTCATGCAAGCCAGTGCAAAAGCCCGTTCCTAAGGTCAACCCTGAAGACCGGGACATCCTCTGCTTCCTCTCCATCCCCGCGGATCCCCAAGGAGGATCTCTTCCTGCCCTCCAAGGGGCCCTCCTTGGGACGACGTTCATCGTTCCTCAAGTCCACTGAAAGGCCTGATACCTGAAGCCCCTGGGCCTCCAACGACTCCTTCAGCCTCTGGGATTGGGCCTGCACCAGCCCCAAAAGCTCCCGGTTCTCAACCCTTATCCGGGCGGAAAGCTCACCTCCGTCCAACAGGAGCTGAACCTCAACCCGGCCCAAGGAGGGGGGTTCCACGACCACCGTCGCCCTGTTAGCCCCGGACGCAACCTCCCGGAAAACCCTAACCAATCCCTCTCCCAATGCGGCTTCACCGGTATAACCAAGCCGCACCGGCCAAGCCCCCGGGCTAGATGCGGGGTTTATCGCCCCATTAAGCCCCGACTGCTGGGGATGAAATGGCAGAGATGCTTCCCCATGAGGCACGGGCCTGTCCTTCCTCGAAGCGCGAGAGGGCTCCGAAAGGCCTTGAAGCCCCGCCGAGTCCTCCCCCGATCCCCTCTTGCTGAGGCCCCTAGGGGGAAAATCCTTCAAACCAGCGGCCAACCCCCTGGACTCCGATAACCCCTCATGGGCGACCGGTAGATCAACGTCTGTTCCCCCGTAAGCCCCGGAGCCCCATGAGGCCAAGGCCCCATCGGCAACCGATCCCCCAGAGGGTCCCGCCGAGAGATCTCCTAAGCCCCCGTGCCCCTCGGCAGAACCAGGAACACCCACCATCGGCTCCGAAAGGGCCCCGCTCACCCCAAAGGACCGATCCGGCCCCGCCGCGGGTAACACCTTGGCCCTCTCCATCTCCTCCAGGGCACGTATAAAGAGGGAGAGCCTGGCCCCCACGGGATCGCCCTCCTCCTTGTCATTCTCGGCATCAACCAACTTAACTCCATCTCCCCGGGTCGGCGCATCCGCACCACGGGCAAAAAGGGGCAAGCCATCCCCCCCCTTTAAACCCTCCGCCGCTTCACCTGGCACATCACCGGCTTTGACGAAACAAGCGGGGATGTCCCGCTCCGGAGAGCTTACCTCCCCCCCCGAGGGGGAGGTAAGCTCTCCCTCACCCCCCTCGGGACCCCCGTCCGGGAGCTCCTCACCCTTTACGTCGATTACGGGGTTAAAGAAGAACTGCCTAAGAGGACCTTTAAAGCCGAGCCCCCCCACCGCCAAACCCTTGCGCAACTGAGGAGGGGACTCAACAACCTGGGGCTGGGCGCCCTGCAGATGGCCATCAAAAGCAAAGGGTCCAAGCACCCCATCGGACCCGCCTGCACCGCCCTCGGCAAGGGCCTCCCCCAAGGCGCTTACGAAAGGGTTCTCATCCCCACCGGACGAACCCCCGCCGCCCTCCAAGGAAGGCTTACCCCCGAAGGGTCGCGCGGATTCCCCGAGGTTCATCATCCCCTGGTCCAACGGGAAAACCGAAAGGTCACCCATGAACGCCACCTCCACGTCAAGGCTTCTTCTTCATCATGGCAAGCCGTTCCGTCAGCCTCGCCGCCCGGTCCGCGTCCATGCGTCCCAGTATCTTGGCCGCCTGATCGTTAGGCAGCCTGGAGAGTATCTCCACCGCCAGGTCCTCGTCCATCTTCCCTATTATCTGAGCCGCGTTCCTGGGGGACATGTCCCTGTAGGTCTTCAAGACCTCCTCCAGCGATTCCAGACGAGCCTGCGGTTTTGTATCGTCGCTCAAGGCCAGCTCCTTTAGCCTCGCCTGAAGCTCCTCCTGGAGCTTCGCCACCTGAAGGGACCTGCGGTTTAGGTCATCGGAAACCACTTCCACCGCCGTCTTCTCCCGGTCCAGCTCCGCCTTCATCTTAGCCAGGTTCTCCTCCATGAGCCGGATCTCCATCATGCGGCGGTCCTGGGCGGACATGGCGTAGGTGGAAGGGATGCCCAAAGCGGCACCCAGCGGCGCCCCCACCTTGGGTATCCGGTATATGGCGCTGAAAAGGACCCCCCTAAGGTCCAAGGCACCGGAGAAATGAAGCCCCAAGGCGGCACCAACGAACAAGATCAAAAAAACGCCAGGCGCTTCAACCTAGACGGACCCTTGGGTTTCTTCTTATCCTCCCTTTTCGGTTGATCCTTGGGCTTATCCTCCAGGACCTCCCGGGGCTCCATCTCCATTTCCTGGGGCATCACATGCTACCTCCCCGGTCGTACTTCCTGTACAGGGCCAACACGTTCCTCACATACCTCTGGGTCTCCGGTATCGGAGGCACCCCCCCGTGGGCGTCCACCCTCCCGGCCCCTGCGTTGTAAGCCGCCAGGGCCCTCTCCACATCCCCGCCGTAGCGCTCAAGGAGCTGGGCCAGGTACTTTATACCCCCCTCCAGGTTCCTCACCGGGTCCCTCGGATCCACCCCCAAGGCCCTGGCGGTACCGGGCATGAGCTGCATGAGCCCTATGGCCCCCGCGCTGGACACCGCGTCCTCCCGACCTCCGGACTCATGCCTCATCACCGCCCTTGCAAGGTCCGGGTCCACACCGTACCGATCGCACAGGCGCCTCAGCTCCGGCTCCCACCTCTCAAGCCGCTCCGCCACGCTGGAAGGCACATCGACATCCCCCTCCGGGAGGGACGGATCCCCAAGGTCCCCCTGGGCCTTGGAGAGCACCTCCTCAAAGGACACGGCCTCCCCCGCGGGCCTCCTCTCTATCCCAAACCGGGACTCTATCTCCCTTATCCTTCCAAGGACCCCCTCAATGCACCCCTCGGGTCTCATGCGGCACCTCCAACCCCGTTCCTGCGAAGCGCGATCTCATCAAGAAGGGCCTGCTCCGCCGCAGACTCCTCCGCCGACAAACGGGACCTAAGACGCCCCATGTAGTTCTCCAGCACCTTAAGCCCCCTATGGCTCTCCCGTATGGCCTCCACGGTCCGCTCTATCTCGCAAAGGCACCTCTCAAGGTCCTCACTGGCGGAACGAACCCGGTCCTCCGCGGAGTCGATGGAGCTCCTCATCATCCAAAGGTCCCTGGCGCTCACGGTGCCGCACAGGGACCTAAAGTCCTCCTCCGCCCTGGAGCGATCCTCCTCCAGCTGGCGTATCCGCCGGCGAAAGGCCTCCTCCTCCTCCCGGCGCCTGGCGAGCTCGGACCGCCGCTGGTCCAACTCCGCCTCATAGGTCCTGTAAATCCTCTCAAACCTGGCTATCCGCTGCCTCATCAAGGGACACCACCCCCGTCATCTCAAAAGGGCGCGAGCTCCAAAAGCCTTGACACGGTCTCATCGAAGCCGCTTCTCTCATGCATCCCCTGCCTTAAGAAGTTTCGGACCTCCTCCAGGTGTTCCAAAGCCCAATCTATCCTGGGATTGCTCCCCGCCTTATAGGCCCCTATGTTTATGAGGTCCTGGGCCTCCTCGTAAACCGCCAGGAGCTCCCGGACCCTCCCCGCCGCCCTCAGGTGCTCCTCCGAAACTATGCTCGGCATCACACGGCTCACGCTGCGTCCCACCTCCACCGAAGGGTAGTGGTTCCTAGCCGCCAGGGAACGGCTCAGGACTATGTGACCGTCCAGGATGCCTCGCACCGTGTCCGCCACTGGCTCGTTCATGTCGTCCCCCTCCACCAGAACGGTGTATATGGCGGTTATGCTCCCCCGCTCTCCGGCCCCGGAGCGCTCAAGAAGCCGGGGGAGAAACGCGAACACCGACGGGGTGTAACCCTTGGTGGCGGGGGGCTCCCCTATGGCAAGCCCCACATCCCTCTGGGCCATGGCCACACGGGTGACCGAGTCCATCATGAGCAGCACGTTGGCCCCCTGGTCCCGGAAGTACTCCGCCACCGCTGTGGCGGTGAGCGACGCCTTGAGCCTTACCAGGGGCGGCTGATCCGACGTGGCCACCACCACCACGGACCTCTTAAGCCCCTCGGCCCCAAGGTCCCGATCCACGAACTCCCGGACCTCCCTGCCCCGCTCACCCACCAAGGCTATGACGTTAACGTCCGCCTCGGTGTTTCGGGCCATCATGCCCAGCAACACGCTCTTGCCAACCCCTGAGCCGGCGAATATGCCAACCCTCTGCCCCTGACCCAACGTCAAAAGGCCGTCTATCACCCTAACCCCCACCGAAAGGGGACGATCTATCATCTGACGCCTCAGCGGGTGCGGCGGGGAAGCGTAAAGGGGGTAGAACTCGCTGGCCCCCACGGGGCCCAAGTCGTCTATGGGGTTCCCAAGGCCGTCCAAGATCCTACCCAGGAGGTCCTCCCCCACGTGCACCCCCAAGGTGGGGCCCAAAGCCGCCACGTCGCACCCGGGACCTATGTCGTTAAGATCCCCGAGGGGCATGAGAAGCACCCGGTCATCCCGGAAACCCACCACCTCGGCCTTAAGGGGGTTCCTGCGGTTCCGGAACGATATCTCACACAGATCCCCCACCTGCACGTCCGGCCCCTGGGACTCTATAACAAGCCCCACCACCTGGACCACCCGGCCGTTGAGCCTTATGAGCTCCGTCCTGTCAAGCCGGCCCTCAAGAGCCTTGAAAATCTCAATCCCCTTCAACTTCGTCCCCCCCGAAGAGGAGGGACGACACCTGAAGCCCCACCTGCTCCAGCTGGGTCCTCCATCGGGCGTCGTACACCCCAAGGTTAGTCTCCACTATGCAGCTGCCCTTGTCCACGTCGGGATCCGGTACCACCTCCAGATGCCGGTTGCCCCTCAGCAGATCCCCCAGCTCCCCAAGCGCCCCCTCTACGCTCCTATGGTCATCGGGGTTGAGGTATATGAGAAGCCTCTCCCGGTCGCTTATCTTGGCGAGAACCCCCTTGAGGACCCGCAAGGCCGCCCCCTCGTCCATCCGCACCCTGTCAAGGAGCATCCTGGAAAGGGTCTTCTCCCACAGCCTCACCATCTGGGGCACTAAAAGCCCGAGCAGCGCCTCCCGCTCCTCCTCCAGGGACTTGTGGAAGCGCTCCGCCATCTCCAGCGCCTCCTGGAACTTAAGCAGGTAAAGCCGCTCCATCTCCTCCCTGGCGGACTTAAGGCCCTCCTCCCGTCCTTGCCTAAAGCCCTCCTCCCGGGCCTCCGCCTCCGCACGGGAACGGGCCTCCTGGATCTTAAGGGCCGCCTCCCTAAGGAACGCCTCCCGCTCCTCCTCCTGGCGGAGCTTCAAGGACACAAGCTCCCCCTCCAGGGCTGCCGCCCTATCCGAAGCCCTCCTGAGCTCCTCCTCCAGAAGGGCTATCCGCTCCCTTAAAAGATCCTCTTCCGACGGAGCAGAGCTTTGATGCTCCGGGGACTCCGGACACCCCTTCAAGGGATCCTCCGAAGGCCTGGCCTTTGCACCTATCCGGACCGCCTCGGGCAGAACCCGGACCGCCTTCAACAGCCTGTGACGGGAGCTAGACAACCAGCTCCTCCTCTCCACCCCTGGCTATGACGATCTCTCCCGCTTCCTCCAGGGACCGCACTATGTTCACGATCTTCTGCTGGGCCTCCTCCACCATCCTCACCCGGACGGGCCCCATGAAGTCCATGTCCTCCTTCAGCATGTCCGCCGCCCGCTTGGACATGTTGCGGAAGAACTTCACCTTCAGCTCCTCCGTGGCACCCTTCAGCGCCAGGGCGAGGTCCTTCATGTCCACCTCACGCAGCACCCGCTGCAGGGACCGGTCGTCCATGCCCATGATGTCCTCGAACACGAAGAGCCGCTTCTTTATCTCCTCCGCCAGCTCCGGATCCTGCTCCTCCAGGGCCTCTATGATGTTCCGCTCGGTGCCACGATCCACCCGGTTTATTATGGCCACCACCGCGTCCACACCTCCCGCCATGGTGAAGTCCTGTCCCATGACGGTGGAGAGCTTCCTCTCCAACACCCGCTCCACCTCCCGAAGCACCTCCGGGGTTATCCGGTCCATCCGGGCTATGCGCCGGGCCACGTCCCACTGAGACGACGGGGGAAGCCCGCCCAAAACCTGCCCCGCCTGCTCCGGCGAAAGGTAAGACAGTATGAGCGCGATGGTCTGGGGATGCTCCCCCTGGATGAAGGATATGAGCTGCGACGGGTCCGCATGGCGCACGAAGTCGAAGGGGCGCACCTGCAGGCTGGCGGTGATCCGCCGCAGGATGTCCTGGGCCCTCTCGGGACCCAAGGCCTGCTCCAGAAGCTTCCTGGCGTAGTCCACGCCCCCCTGGGTCATGAACTCCCGGGCCATTATTATCTCCTGGGCCTCCTTGAGGACCTCGAGCTTGGTCTCCGGGGTTATCTTCCTCATGTTGGCTATCTCAAGGGTAAGAAGCTCTATGGTGGCGTCGTCCAGGTGACGGTAAACCTGGGCGGACACCTCCGGCCCTATGGCCACCAGGAATATGGCAGCCTTCTCCCTGCCCCTCAGGTCCTTGGCCTTGGCCATCTCAAACCGCCCTTCCTAGATGTCCTCCGCCAACCAGTTCTTTATCAGGTTGGCCACTTCCTCCGGGTTGTTGGAGGCGTAAAGTCTAAGCTGCTCTTCCAGTATAGCCAATTCCCCCTGGGCGGTCATGAGCTCCGGGTTCTCCAGCAGCTCCTTGAGGGACGGAGCCCTTTCTCCACCCTCCTGGGGGACCAGCCTGGCCAGCGCCGCAAGGCGCCTCCGCTTGTACCAGAGGAACCCCGCCCCTGCGGCCACCGCCAGCACCAAAAGCCCCACGAGAGCAGCCCCTATGAGCCTCTGGCGGCGCTCCGCCTCCAGCTGGGCCATCATCTGATCTGCCAGGGTGGTGTCGAACTTCATGGCCTGGATCACCAGCCTGTCCCCCCTAGACTCGTCCAAACCTATCGCCGCCGCCACGGTCTGCCTGAGCCCCTGGGCCTTTGCATCATCCAGCTCCCCGTCAACTATCACCGACGCGGAAAGCCGCTTGACGGAACCCGGGGTGGCCACCGTCTGGGACTCCTGGGTGGTTATGTCGTAGTTGGTGACCGTGTCGGTCTTGTTGTACTCCACGTTGCCGGTCTGGTTCTGGTTAACCACGTAGCCCGGTATGTTGGTGGTGGTCCCCGGCGCTCCACCCGGAGGTGTGCCGGGCCCCACATAGCTCTCCTCGGTGTTCTGCTGGCTCCTCACAACCCCCTTGCCGTCCGGACCAGGGATGAACTCCCTGCGGGTGCTGCTCTTCTTGTCGAAGTCCAACTCAACCCGCACCCGGACCACCGCCTTGCCGGGGCCGAAGACCTTCTCCAGCATAACCCGGACCTTGCGCTCCATCTCCTGCTCCTGCTGCCGCTCCAACTCCCGCTGCACCGACGACACCGCTCTGCCGTCGGAGCCGGAGGTGTAGATCAGGGAATCGTCCTGGATCAGGTCCGACAGGACCTTGCCAGAGGTGTCCACCACAGTGACGTCCTCGGGGTTCAACCCCTCTACGCTCCGGGCAACCAGGTTGACTATACCCCTCACCTGCTCCTGCCCTATCTCCCTCCCAGGCTTAAGACGAACCAAAACCGAAGCGGTGGAGGGCTTCTGCTCCTCCAGGAAAAGCCTCTGCTCCGGTATGACTATGTTAACCTTGGCCTCCTCCACCGCGTCTATCTTGGATATGGTCCTCGACAGCTCCCCCTCAAGGGCCCTGGAATAGGCCACCCGCTGCTGAAAGTCGTTCATCCCCATCTTGGGCTGGTCGAATATCTCAAAACCCACCACCCCTCCCCGGGGGATCCCCATCTGCGCCAGGGCTATCCGGGCCTCATAAACGTTCTTCCTTGGCACCAGTATGGCGTTGGCGGAGGGATCCACCTTGAAGGGTATCTTCTGCTCCTTAAGGTACTCCACCACCGCCCCCTGGTCCTCCATGCTGAGCCCGGAGAAAAGCGGATCGTAGCTGGTCTTCCCAGACATGGCTGCCAAAAGCACAAGAGAGGCCAAGACCAACGCCCCGGCCCCAACTATGGAGTACCTCTGCCATCGCTGAAGCCCCCCGAAGAAAACCTTGAGGCGCTCCAGCTGCTCCTTAAAACGGTCCATCAGGGACTACACCGGCATCCTCGATATCTGCTGGTAAGCGTCCACCAGCTTGTTGCGGATCTCCACCAACGTCCTAAGGGCCAGCTCCGCCTTCTCCACCGCCACGGACACCTGGGAAACGTCCTCAACCTCCCCCAAGGACAAACGCCGCACCATCTCATCCGCCCCCATCTGAAGGGAGTTAACCTGCTTCATGCTGGACTTGAGGACCTCCTCAAAGGGAGTGACCGGAGACGACGGAGCCTGCGCATGGGACCCTATGGGCCGAGAACCCAAGACCCCATACCGGGAAAGATCTAATCGGACAACGTCCATGAAAGCAAACCTCCTCAAAGGACGCCCAAAAGGGCGGCTTTATCTTGTCGTTCCACCTAAAGAAAGCTTAAGGCTCACCCGAAAAGCCATAAAGTGCCCTAAGTCACAATTCCGCAAGACCCTAATACCCTCTTCATGGGCCCATAGGCTCATTTTAGAAGCGCTGCTAACCCCTCATTATCTCCAGGGCGCTGTTCCACATGGCCTTACCGGTCTCCACCACCGTGAGGTTGGCCTCGTAGGCCCGGCTGGCCACCATCATGTCCGCCATCTCCCTCACCACGTTGACGTTGGGGTAGGCCACGTAACCCTCCTGGTTAGCGTCCGGATGATCCGGCTGATACACCATCCGGGGCGGCAGCGGATCCTTCTCCAGGGACACCACCTTCACCCCCGAGGCAGTAGAGCCGTCCTTCAACGCCTCCATGAGCCTCTCCTGAAAGACCGGGACGCGCCTCACGTAAGGGCCCCCCTCGGGGGTCCTGGTGGTGTTGGCGTTGGCCAAGTTAGAGGATATGGCATCCATCCACACCCGATGGGCGGTGAGGGCGCTACCCGCCACGTCAACGCTCCTGAAAACCCTCATCAGCGGCTACCCCCTATGGCAGTCCTGTACATGGCTATCTTGCGGCTTAAAACCCTGGTCATGGCCTGATAGAGCATCCTGGTCTCCGCCAGCTTGGCCATCTCCACCTCCGGGTCCACGTTGTTGCCGTCATATCGGTATATCTCGTCCTGAACCCTGGACTCCACCGGCCGAACCTGGTCCACCCCAAGGGGGACGTTGGCCATGTGCCTCTCATGGCTCACCGTCATGGGGAGCCTTGAAGGCTGGTCTATCACCGCCTTGAGCTGGTCCTCAAAGGTTACCTCCCTACGGGCATATCGAGGGGTGTTGGCGTTGGCCAGGTTCTGAGCCACCGCCCCCATCCTTCGAGAAAGCCCGTTAAGATCCGTCTGGATGACGTCCCAGGTCAAGTCCCCTCTCATACCCGCAACACCCCCCAAGACATGAGATACGCCCACATTATAACCTTCAACCCCGCAAGGACGAAGGATCCACTTAAAGTTGCAACGTTTATTTTACCGTTTATTAGCTACAAAAAAAGGCCCCGGGGGGCATCCCCCCGGCGGGCTACTCCTCTATGCCAAGCTCCTCCAGGAACAGGGAGCTTATCACCTTTATATAAGTGCCCTTCATGCCCAGGCTCCGGCTCTCTATTATCCCCGCGCTGCTGAGCTTTCTCAAGGCGTTCACGATCACGCTCCTGGTGACCCCTACCCGGTCCGCCACCTTGCTGGCCACCACGACCCCCTCGGAACCCCCGAGGTCCTGGATTATGTGCCTCACGGACTCCACCTCCGAGTAGGACAGGGCCCTCATGGCCATCTGAACCACCAGCCTCTCCCTGCCCCGCTCCTCTATGGACCGGGAACGGTCGTGAAGTATCTCAAGCCCCACCACGGTGGCCAAGTACTCCGCCAACACAAGATCCCTGGTGTCGAAAGGACAGCCAAACCGGGCCAGGATCAGAGTGCCAAGCCTATCCCCGCCGCCGTTTATGGGCACGTACAGCACGTGCTTGTTAGAGTAAGTGCAAGGCTGGTCCGTATAGGCGCACATGCCGTTGTCCGTGTGGTTCAGCACCGACTCATGATACTGGTTGAGCCTGTCCATGTAGCTTGAGGGAAGGGTGTTGGAGGACAATATATCCACCATTATCGGACAGTCGTAGGAGCTTATCCAAGCGTAACCCAGTATCCGGCCATCCCGGCTCACTATGTACACGTTGGCCGCCGAGAGGTCGCAAAGAAGCCTTGAGAGCTTCGCATAGTCCGGAGCACCCCGGTCCTTCCGGTTCTGAAGGGCCCGGGCCACAAGACGGGTCTTCTCCAAAAGATCCTGCATGGCCGACGGATCCAATATCTTAGGCCTTGATTCCACCAAGTCGCTAGGGGTGTTCATACTCATTCCTCCTGATCTTTCTCCTTGAAATTTATCTTTTATCTTAGAACCTAGAGAAGATACCTTCTCGGATCTCTCTCCTCCAAAAGACCGCCCAAACGCCGTCTCACATAGTCCCCATCCACCAGCACCTGGCCGCTCACGCCGTCGGGGGGCATCGAAGCTTACCTCCTCCAGAAGCAGCTCCATCAACGTGTGAAGCCGCCGGGCCCCTATGTCCTCCATCTGACGGTTCATCTCGAAGGCCAAACGGGCCACCTCTCGAAGCCCCGAGTCATCGAAAACCAAGCTCACCTGATCCACCTCCAGCAGGGCCCGATACTGGTCCGTGAGGCTCCCCGCCGGCTCCTTGAGTATCCTGTAAAGCTCCTCCTCCCCAAGGGGCTCCAGCTCCACCCTTATGGGAAGCCGACCCTGAAGCTCCGGCGCCAGGTCCGATGGCTTGGCCTTGTGGAACGCACCGGCGGCTATGAACAGCACGTGCTCGGTGCTCACCGCCCCGTGTTTCGTGTTCACCACGGAACCCTCTATCAGGGGCAGCAGGTCCCTCTGAACCCCCTCCCGGCTCACGTCAGGCCCGTGGGACCCCCCCACGGAGGCTATCTTGTCTATCTCATCTATGAACACTATGCCCTCCTCCTGGGCAAGGCTCACCGCCTCCCGGCTTAAAGCCTCCCGGTCGAGGAGCTTCTCCGCCTCCTCAATGGCCAAGGCTTCCCTGGCCTTGGCAACCGTCATGGATTTCCTCTTGGTCCTCTTGGGGAAAAGACCTCCCAACATCTCCCCAAGGTCCAGCCCCTCCATCCCCATGGGCCCCATGACCGCCATGCCCAGGGAAGGCGACTCCGAGATCTCCACCTCCACCACCCGGTCGTCCAGCTTACCCGACCGAAGCAGCTCCCGGAGCTTCTCCCTGGTGGCGGACCTTCTCTCCTCCGCCTCCTGCCCCCCGTCCTCCTCCGAAGACTGCTCCTCCGAAAGACCCAGAAGCCTAAGAAATCCCCTCTCAGGCCCCCTGGGTCGAGGGGACGGAAGGAGGGCGTCCAAAAGCCTCTCCTCCGCCAGACGATCCGCCTCGGGCTTCACGTCCTCAAGCCGCCTCGCCTTCACCATCTGATGGGCCACCTCCACCAGGTCCCTTATCATGGACTCCACGTCCCGGCCCACATAACCAACCTCGGTGAACTTGGTGGCCTCCACCTTCACGAACGGAGCTCCCACCAGCTTGGCAAGCCTCCGGGCTATCTCGGTCTTGCCCACCCCGGTGGGCCCCACCATCAAGATGTTCTTGGGATAAACCTCCCGGGCCAGCTCCTCAGGAAGCCTGCGGCGCCTCATACGGTTCCTCAGCGCCACCGCCACCGCCCGCTTGGCCTTATCCTGCCCCACTATGTACCTGTCAAGGTACTGAACTATCTTCCGGGGAGTAAGGTCCATCATCTCGCTATTTCCTCCAACGTGACGTGGGAATTGGTGTATATGCATATCTCCGACGCTATCTCCAAAGACCTCTTGGCTATAGACCCGGCATCCCAGTCGGTACCCTCCAAAAAGGCCCTCGCCGCCGCCAAGGCGTAGCCAGAGCCGGACCCGATGGAAGCACACTGCTCCTCCATCTCCAAAACGTCCCCCGAACCGGACAGGAGAAGCGTCCTATCGAGGTCCGCCACCAACATCATGGCCTCAAGGCGCCTTAAAGCCCGGTCGGTTCGCCACTCCTTAACCAGCTCCACCGAGGCCTTGAGAAGATCCCCCTTGTTGGCGTCCAAACTCCTCTCAAACCTCTCGAAAAGGGTCATGGCATCCGCGGTGGAACCCGCAAACCCCGCCAACACGTTCCACTTCAAAGGACGGACCTTCCTAGCTCTTGTTTTCACAATCTGAGACCCCAATGTTACCTGACCGTCCCCCGCCATGGCAACCCTGGAATCCCTCCTCACACACACCACGGTAGTACCCTTAAACAACTCCATCCCCTCCAGCCCTGGGGTGGGAGAGCTGATAGCTCTCCTTCATCCTCTCGGCGGTTATGTCCAAATACCTCTGGGTGGTCACCAGGCTCTCATGCCCCATCAGCTCCTGAACCACCCGGAGGGACGCACCCCCCTCCAGCATGTGGGTGGCGAAGCTGTGCCTCAACGTGTGAGGGCTCCACCCCCCAAAGGCCTACCCTCTTGGCGCAGGACGTGACTATCCGGTGGACCGTCCGGGAAGTCATCCTCAAGGCCCCACGCTTCCCGGGGAAAAGAGGCCCCCTCCCACCGGTCATCTCCCGCCAGGAGAAAAGCAGCCCCTGCACCGGAAAACCAAAGGGCACCATGCGCCCCTTGCTGCCCTTGCCGGTCACCCTTATCCAACGTTCCTCCAGATCCAAGTCGTCCCAATCAAGGGCACAGAGCTCGGACACCCGAAGACCCGACCCATACAGCACCTCAAGCACCAGCCGGTCCCTAAAGGAGTCCCTGCCCTCCGGCCCCTCCTCTATGAGACGCTTAACGTCCTCGTAGGATATGGCCCGGGGCAGTCCCTGGGGAGACTTGGGCCCCCGCACACCCGCACAGGGGTCCTCCCCAATGATACCCATCTCCTTCAGATAACCGGTGAAACCCCTTATGGACGAGAGCTTCCTCAACGCCGACGTCTTGGCAAACCCATAGCCCAACAGGCTCCTCAGATAACCCCTTACGTGATCCCGAGACACCTGAGAAGCCTCCTCGACCCCAGCCCCCTCCAGATACTCGGCGAACTGCCCAAGATCAACCCCGTAATTTATCACCGTGTGATCGGAGCGGTTAAGACTTCTTAAATATTCCAGAAAAGAATCTATCAAGGGGTAAATTCCGCCGGCCATGCCGACTATTTTACCCCATGTTCAGCCTAGCACAATATTCCGAATTTTTAAAGTTCAAGCCCACCTTGGCAGAAGGTCCGGGTTATCCTCCAGGAACCTCTCCAGGGCCGCCGCGGCCCTGTCAAAGTACCGGTAACACCTCTCCCGGCGGTCCCTTATCCGCTCCCTAAGGGGAGGGAAGATTCCCAGGTTCACGTTCATGGGCTGGAAGCCCTCCGGCCGGGCCTCCCTCAGGTACTTGAGCAGCGATCCCACGGCGGTCTCCTCCGGAAACTCCGGAAGCGACCCTCCCCTCAAGACCCGGCCCATGAAGATGGCGGCGCAAACCCCCATGGCGGCACTCTCCACGTACCCCTCCACGCCGGTTATCTGTCCCGCGAGGAAAACGTCCTCTCTGCCGGCTCCCCTGGGCCTAAGGTACCCGTCCAGAACCCTCGGGGCACACACGTACAGGTTCCTGTGCATGACCCCCTTGCGGACGAACTCCGCATCCCTCAAAGCGGGTATCATGCGGAAAACCCTGTCCTGCTCACCCCACAGGAGGTTGGTCTGGAAACCCACCAGGTTGTACAAGGTGCCCTCCCGGTTGTCCTGCCGGAGCTGGACCACCGCATAGGGCTCCCGGCCGTCCGGGCCGGGGAGCCCCACCGGCCTCATGGGGCCGAACCGCAGGGTGTCCCTCCCCCTTCGGGCTATCTCCTCCACGGGAAGGCAACCCTCGAAGAAACGGCTGTCCTCGAACTCGTGGCGCTTAACCTGCTCCGCGGACACCAGGGCCTCCCAAAAGGCCAGGTACTCCTCCTCCGTGAGGGGACAGTTTATGTAGTCCTCCCCCTCCCCGTAGCGGCTCCCCAGATAACAGCGGCTCATGTCCACGCTCTCGATTGTAACTATGGGGGAAGCGGCGTCATAGAAGTACAGGAACTCCTCCCCCACAAGCTCCTTCAGGGAACCCGCCATCTCCGAGGACGTCAAAGGCCCGGTGGCTATGATGCAGGGCCCATCGGGGATCTCCGATACCTCCTCCCTTATAACCCGGAGGTTCGGAAGGGAGGACAGGACCTCCGTGACGTCCCTGGCAAAACCCTCCCGGTCCACCGCCAGGGCCCTCCCGGCGGGCACCCGGTTGCGGTCCGCACAGCCCATCATCACGCTGCCAAGGCGCCTCATCTCCGCCTTCAGTATCCCCGCGGGGGCACTCGGCTGATCCGCCCCAAGGGAGTTGCTGCACACCAGCTCACCCAAAAGACCGGTCTTGTGCGCAGGCCCCTGCTTCACGGGCCTCATCTCGTAGAGGGCCACGTTAAAACCCATCCTCGCAAGCCTGAAGGCGGCCTCGCTGCCCGCAAGACCGCCGCCGATCACGGAAACATCAAACCTCATCGGACACCTCCGTAACATCCCCGCCCTTAGAGGGCTTCTTCCAGGAGGCATAGTCGCATTCAGGATACCGGGAACAACCGTAGAAACTCCGGCCCTTACCCTTGCCCTTGGAGGCCTTCCTCATCACCAAAACCCCTTCCCCGCACTTGGGACACTTAACCCCCGTGGAGGTCTCCTTGCGCTTGGTGAACCGACACTCCGGATACCCGCTGCACCCCACGAACTCGCCGAACCGGCCCCGCTTGATCACCAGGGGCTTCCCACACTCGGGACAGGACTCACCGGTCTGTTCCGGCGGAACCGACATCCTATCCGCGGTCCTCTGCACCTCCTCAAGCTTCACCTCAAAGGGCCCGTAAAACTCCTCTATGGGACGCCTCCACTCGAGCTCTCCCGCCTCTATGCGGTCAAGCTGGTCTTCCATCCGGGCGGTGAAGTCCACCTGCACCACCTCCGGGAAGTGCCTCACCAGGAAGGCGTTAACGTACCTCCCAAGGGTCGTAGGGGCAAGCCGCTTCTCCTCGTCCCGATCCACGTAACCCCGGTCGGACAGGGTCTCGATTATGGTGGCGTACGTGGATGGCCTTCCTATGCCCTTCTCCTCCAGCTCCTTTATCAGCCCCGCCTCGGTGTACCGGCCCGGCGGCTGGGTGAAGCGCTGTTCAAGCCTCACTTCCCCAGCCTTCAGCTCCTCCCCCAAGCGGGCGGAGGGCACGGACCTATCCTTCACCCCAAGGGGCCAGAGACCCCCCCAGCCCTCGAACAGCACCTCCACCCCGGAACACTTGAGCCCCAGGGTGCCGCACTGAACCTCCAGGGTGTTCGTCCTAACCTTGGCATCCGCCATCTGACTGGCCACCGCACGCCTCCATATCAGATCGTAAAGCCTGTACTGCTCCGGCGTCAGATGCTCCCTCAGGGCCTCGGGCTCCAGAAACACATCGGTGGGACGTATGGCCTCGTGGGCATCCTGGCTTCGACCTTTCTGGGAGAACTGGTTAGGCTCCTTAGAGAGGTACCCATCCCCGAAACGGCCCGCCACGTAGGCCCTGAACGCCCCTACCGCCTCGTCCGACAGCCTCAGGCTGTCGGTCCTCATGTAGGTTATAAGCCCCACAGGCCCCCTGCCGGGTATCTCTACCCCCTCGAACAGGGACTGGGCTATCCTCATGGTCCTCCTCGGTCCGTAACCAAGCCTCCTTGAGGCCTCCTGCTGCAGGGTGCTGGTCTTAAAGGGGGGCATGGGACGCCTTAATCCCTCACGGCTTTTGAACGAGGAGACCACCAGCGGGTTTCGGTATATGATGCCCCGGACCCGCTCCGCCTCATCCCGGTTCTTGAGCCTCACGGGCCTGCCGTCCTCTCGCTCCAGCTTCAAGGTGTAGCTCCTCCCGTCGTCCGAAAGGGCCTCCACCTCCACCTGCCAGTACTCCTCGGGCACGAAGGCGTCTATCTCATCCTGCCTCTCGCACACCAACCGCAGGGCCACCGACTGAACCCGGCCGGCGCTAAGGCCCCTCTGAAGCTTGGACCAAAGAAGGGGGCTAAGCTTGTAGCCCACCAGTCGGTCCAAAACCCTGCGGGCCTGCTGGGCGAACACCTTGTTCATGTCCAAGGTGCCAACGTCCTCAAGGGCCGCCGCCACCCCGGAGGGGGTTATCTCGTGAACCCTAACCCGGCAGGGAGAGTCGATGTCCACCCCAAGGAGCATCCCAAGGTGCCACGCGATGGCCTCCCCCTCCCGGTCCGGGTCCGAGGCGAGCAGAACCCTATCCGCCCCCTTGGCCAGCTCCTTAAGGCGCTTTATAAGCTGAGCCTTACCCCTAACCTGGATGTACTCGGGCTCAAACCTATTGTCCACGTCAACCCCGAGCCTTCCCTTAGGAAGGTCCATCACGTGACCCAGGCTGGCCTCCACGGTGTAGCCCGCCCCCAACATCTTGCCCAGGCTCCTGGCCTTCGTGGGGGACTCAACCACCACCAGGGTGCCCCCCGCCGGGGCGCCGCCAAGCTTCGACCTCCTGCGCGACCCCTCGGCCGATCCCTTAGAAGAGGACCTCTTACCCTTGGCACCCGAGGAGGCCCCGGCAGCCTTGGAAGCACCCCGCGCCGCCATGGTCAGCAGACCCTCCCGAATCCCATGAGGTCGTCCGAAGCCTCGTCAACCCCCATAAATGGGCTAAGCTGCTCCATACCCCTGTCCAAGATCTCCGAAAACCTGTCCCCATCAAGGGAAAGGCCGGTGGCCCTGAAAAGGAGCACCGACTCCAACAAAGCCCTCTCCATGACCTCCCGGGGAAAGCCCATGTGCAAAAGGGCGTAGAACAACGACGCCGCCTCCGGCTGAAGGGCCGTCCTCTCCAGGGAAGAAAGTATCCTGAACTCCATGAAACACCTCCGCAAACATTTTAATGGGGCCGCCTCATAAGGCCCTGAGTAACCCCCCAGGACCCCGGGAAGTGAACCCTCCCCACCTAAAGCCAAGCCCCATTCATCACCAAAAGCCTATTTCCCTTTATTGATGAACTAAAAAACCGGGCCCGTCGACCTTAACAACCCATGCCCCGCAGCCTCCCAGGGGCATGGGGGGACAAGCTGAAACGCCCAGGGGACGGGCTGTACACAACCCCCCGGGCCTCCAAAACGCACAGGCGGCTCATCAGGTCGGCGGCGCCGATTTTACATTCAACAGCCAGGTTGTCAACAGTCCGCTCCCCTTTTTGGGCAAGGAGTTTCAATATGACCCCGTCGACGGGGTCCAATGAAGCCTCCCGGCAACCAGCCCCATCCTCCCCAGCTCCATCAGCTGCGCCAGATCCACCGGAGAGATCCAAGAGGCGGATGTCCGCCAGAGCCAGGGCACCGTCATATATGAGCATGTTGGACCCTTCACATGGGGGCTCCCCAATCCTGCCGGGGACAGCCCAGACCTCCCTGCCTAGCTCCAGGGCGTGGGACGCGGTTATAAGGGCCCCGCTTCTCCTCGGGGCCTCCACCACCACTGTCCTTCCCGCCAGGGCCGCCAGTATCCGGTTCCTCAAGGGGAAACGCCACTGGGCCCCCTTGGTGCCCAGCGGGTACTCACTTACAAGACAACCGGACTCAGTTATACGCCTGAAGAGCTCCCCATGGGAAGCGGGGAACACCACGTCCACCCCGGTGCCGAGCACCGCACAGGTGGCCCCACCAGACCTCAAGGCACCGTCGTGAGCGGCCCCGTCAACCCCCTCAGCACCGCCGCTAAGGGTCCAAATACCCCTGGAGCCCAGGAACTCCCCTATGCACCTAGCAACCCTCAGTGCATAGCCGGACGCCCGGCGGGTACCCACCACCGCAACCCCATCTCCCAAGGAACCAGGAACCCTGAGGGCCCCCCGGACGTACAACACCGCCGGGGGAGATTTGAGGTCCATCAGCTGGCCTGGATACCCCCCGTGCCCCATGAACAGCAGGTCTACCCCTATCTCATGACAACGCTCCATCTCCCGATCCGCCCAAGGGGAAGAGAAAAGGGACGAAGCCTTGGGGAAGATGTCCTCCTTGAACCCCCCTTGCGAAAACCCCTTGGGGCTCATCAAAAGATCCCGAGGGACCCCTCCGCCCTCCACCCACCTGCGAAGGTGATGCCCCGCCCGGCCCTCGAAAAGCCGGTTGAGGCACAGAAACGCCCTCATCGAATCCCGGTCCATCACGGCATGGCCTCCCCGCGATTTCGGTAGGACAAGGCCTCCGCCACGTGCACCGCCTCAACCTTGGGAGAACCCGCGAGGTCCGCCACGGTCCTCGCCACCCTAAGCACCCGGCTCACACCCCGTCCGCTGAGGCCAAAGGCCCCTACCGCCTCCTTCAGCATCTCCTTTGCCTCCCTGACAAGCCCCACGTGCCTCCTAAGGATCCCCTCGGGCACCTCGGAGTTGCACAGGAACCCCATGGGTTCCCAACGGTCCCTCTGCACCTCCCGAGCCCCCACCACCCTCTCCCTCACCGCCTGGCTGGACTCCCCCTCCGCTGCGGAGGCCTCCATGAGCTCCGCCGGCGTGAGCCTTGGCACCGTGACGTGCATGTCTATCCTGTCCAGGATGGGCCCGGACAGCTTACGCCTGTAGCGGTGTATCTCCCCGGGACCGCAGCGACAGCAGCCCCCGGGGTCACCGAGGTATCCACAGGGACAGGGGTTGGCGGAACACACAAGAAGGACCCTGCACGGGTACTCCACGGTTCCGGAGGAGCGGCTCACCCTTATGAAACCGTCCTCCAGGGGCCCCCTCATGGCCTCGATCACGTCCCTCTGAAACTCCGGGAACTCGTCCAAAAACAGGACTCCCCGGTGGGCCAGGCTGATCTCCCCGGGCCGCAAGGAGGATCCACCCCCGCATATGGCCACCGAGCTGGCGGTGGGGTGCACCGGCCGGAAGGGCCTTGACCTGCCGTGGCGCAGCTTCAACCCCGCCACGCTGTGAACCGCCATGACCTCTATCATCTCCGAGTCCCCAAGGGGGGGCAGGATGCCCTTGAGGGCCTTGGCAAGCATGGTCTTCCCGGATCCCGGGGGGCCCACCATCATGAGGTTGTGATGCCCCGCGGCGGCCACCTCGAGGGCCCTCTTGGCCATAACATGGCCCCTTACGTCCCTCATGTCCACCTCCGGTGGATCGTTGACATCTTCACCGAAATCCCCCTCGAACCGGGGTATCAACGCCTCTCCCCTAAGATGGCGAACAACCTCCTCAATGGTCGAGGCCCCGTAGATCTCCGCCCCACGGATCATGGCGGCCTCCGGGGCGTTGTCGGCGGGCAGGAAGAGGGGCACTTGAAGCCCCCTAGCCAGGAGCGCCGCCGGCAGAGCCCCCCTAACCCCCCTGAGCCTCCCGTCCAACGACAGCTCCCCTATGAAGACCGCCCCCTTCAGGGGCAGCCGGCAACCCGCCGCATCCATCATTGCAAGCCCCATGGGCAGGTCGAGCAGGGCTCCCTCCTTGGGCACGTCCGCGGGGGCCAAGTTCACGGTCACCCGCCCTTTAAGCGAGACCCCAACCGACCTAAGGGCCCCCCTCACCCTCTCCCGGGCTTCCCTCACCGAGGCGTCCGGAAGCCCCACCACGTTTATGGAGAATAGCCCACCGGTTATCTGGACCTCCACCTCCACCGGAAGCGCATCTATCCCCCTAAGGGTCACCCCCAAAGCCAGGCTCAAACGCCCATCACCCCCCGGTTATGTCCCGGTAAAGCTCAAAGCGGAAGCCCGAAGGCCCCTCATCTATGGCCAGAAGATCTATCCGGTAGCTCCCACGAAACCCCCTGGACTCCGCAAAAGCCCTGGCGGCCATCTCAAGGCGCCGGATTTTTCTAGGCCCCACCGTGTCCGCCGCCTCCTGAAACGGGTTGGACCTCCTCAAACGAACCTCCACGAAGACAAGCTCAGAACCGTCTTGGGCCACTATGTCTATCTCCCCGAAGGGATACCTCACGTTCCTCTCCAGAACCCGCCAGCCCATCTGGGAGAGGTACTCGGCTCCCATCCTCTCCCCCATCGCACCCCTTGAGGAACCGCTACCTGCCACCGGAGGCTCTCCTCTCCATCTCCATCACGAAGGCCAACACCTTCGCCACCGCCCCGTAAAGCTCCGGGGGGATCTCATCCCCCACCTCCAGGGCCAGCAGGGCACTCACCAGCGCAGCGTCCTCAACTATCGGGACCCTGGCCTCCCGGGCCAGCTCCAGTATCTTCTCCGCCAAGTGCCCCCGACCGGAGGCCACCAACACCGGAGCGGCATCCCGATCTTCGTCGTACCTCAAAGCCGCCGCCTTCCGCGCCTTGGAAGATCCGCCCTTGGCCACCGCTCACGCCTCCATGTCTATGGGCCTTGGGGTCCCGGAGCCCTTCGGCCTCCTCGGGGAAGCCGACACGTGGGACACCCTAAGGCCTCCGGAGGAGAGGTCCTCCTGGAGCTCAACAAGATGATGCCTCATGAGCTCGACCCCCTTGAGGGAGTCAGCCCTCAGGTCCACCCCCACCAGGTTGTTCATGAAGGCCACCCACCCTTCCGTTCTGCCCAGGTTGTCCCCGTCCACCTCGAAGAACACCGAATAGGCCCGCCGTCCTCCCCTCAAGGTCTCGGAGAAGACCACTCGGGCCATGGGCCCCTCCTCCCCGGCGGGCCAGAAGGCAGGGGCCATAAGGGGCTCCTCGGTGGACCACCGGACCGGGGTTGACGCCCAACGATGGGCCCTAAGGAACCTCAACGCCTCCGGGTCATCCCGGAAGACCTCCTCGAGGCTTCCCGCTCCCCTGGGGGAGTTTTTAAGGCGCTCCCGAACCCGCTTCCAGAGGTTCATCGCCTCCTGGGATGTCAAGGCCATGTACCACCCCATGGCCTTGACGGACTCCTGGCTCACCGGAAGCCCCCGGGCGAAAAGCTCCACCGCTGCCGGGAGGTCCTCAGGGGCTCCTCCAGCGGCCATCCAGGCCTGCCTCAAACCCCACAGGGACTCCCCATCGGCGGGAAGACGCCGCAGGATCAGGGCCTGGGCCAGGGGGCGATCCCTCAAGGGGAACCGGGAGAGCAGCTCCAGGTCCTCCTGCCTGAGCCTTAAAAGCGGCACCTCCCCCGAGGCGTCCCAAACGGCCCGGAACCGCTGGCCCGGGAACAGCGACACCGACGACTGGGCCCAGAGGGTCCTGCCGGACACCCGCACCTGAACCATGGAGCCCTCGGATCTAAGAACCAGCCCCTCCACCTCCTGGCCATCCCTTATGATACCCTTGGCGTCCTGAGAGCGGACCTCCCGGGACTGCCCTACGGGACCTATATCCCCCCCCTGGGGACCTCCGGACCTTATGCCTCCGACGTCGTATCCCATGGTCGAAGCTTAACGGAAAAGCTAACCCGGTGTACCGGCGAGGGGCCGATCTCCTCAAGGATCCGCCGATGCAGCTCCGTGGGATAGCCCTTGTGCCGGTCGAACCGATACCGAGGGTACACCCTGTGAAGCCCCTCCATCACCCGGTCCCTTATGACCTTCGCCACCACCGAGGCGGCCATTATGGCGGGCACCTTGGAGTCCCCCTTCACCACGCACCTCTGGGGGATCCCAAGCCCCTTAACCGGGACCGCCCCGTCCACCAGCACGACCTGGGGCCTTACGCAGAGCCGGGCCACCGCCCTCTCCATGGCCCACAGCGAGGCGTTAAGCACGTTCATCTCATCCACCCTGCGCCAGGAGGCCGCCTGGATCCCCATGGGGACCTTCATCTCCAACAGGGTCTTAAAAAGCCCCTCCCGCCGAGAGGCGGATAGCTTCTTGGAGTCCCGTAGCCCCAGGGACAGCAGATCCCTCGCCTCCTTAGGGGTGAGCACCACCGCCGCCGCCACCACCGGACCGGCCAGGGGACCCCGGCCCGCCTCATCAACCCCCGCCACTATCATGGGACCATCGGCCTTTCCGGGGACTCCAGGCTGAACCGGCCGAGCCGGCCGGACGAGAAGGCCTCCAGGAAGGCCCTGGCGGCCCCGTCAAGGTCCAGCAATCCCCCCTTAGCCCTCTTGCCCAGCCTCTCCGCCACCGCTTCCATCGCGGCCATGGGATCCTCAAGGCCGGGATCAAGGTTCCACTTGGAGGCCACAGTCCCCCACAGACCAAGGGACATAAGGCAACCGACGCAGTCCAACGCCAGATCCAGCGGGGACGCTATGACCGTCCCTTTAACCGCGTTCAACCAGGAAAGACGACGCTGCACCAGCCCTCCAGAACGGGGGTCAAGCACCCCGGGGGAATCCACCACCATGACCCCGTCCCCCCTGAACCAGGAAAGCCCCCTGGTGACCCCGGGCATGGCTCCTACCTTGGCGGAGCTCCGGCCGATCACGTGGTTCAGGAGGGCGGACTTGCCCACGTTGGGCACCCCCACCACCGCCACCCGGAGGTCCCTGTGAGACGGCTTGAGCTCCTTCATGGCCCTCCTCATGGAGGACGGTATCTGCTTCCTAGAATCCAAGGCCCAACAGGGGATCCCAAGGTCCTTGAAGTGGGACACCCATCGGTCCGTGACGTCCGGGTCCGCCAGGTCCGCCTTGGACAGCACTACCCAACGGTTGAGCCCCCGAAGGGACTCCATGAAGGGAGAGGAGGTGAGCAGCGGGGCCCTGGCGTCCCTCACCTCTAACCAAAGGTCCAGGGACTCCATCAGGGCCTCCAGCTGACGCCTCCCCTTGGCCATGTGGCCCGGGTACCATACGGTGCGGCCCATCTACCGGAGCACCCCCACCCGGCTCAAGGGCCAATAGCGGAACACCGCGGGGCCCTTTATCATCTTCTCGGGCACGAAACCCCAATACCGGCTGTCCTGTGAGTTCGGCCGGTTGTCCCCCATGCAGAAGTAGTTCCCCTTGGGAACCTCCACCGGGGGCATGTCGAACTCGTCGTGGTTTACAACGTAGGGCTCGGACAGGCTGATGCCGTTTACGTAGACCACCCCCCGGCGGAGCTCCACCACGTCCCCGGGAAGCCCCACTATGCGCTTCACGAAGTCCCTCCTGGGGTCCACGGGGTACTTGAACACCACTATGTCACCCCTATTGGGGGACCGGTTCGGAAGGTGGTACCAGAACTTAAGCACTAAAACCCGGTCCCCGGGCTCAAGGGTCGGTATCATGGAGCCGCTGGGGATCCAGAAGGCCTGGATCACGAAGGTCCTAAGGATGAGGGCGAGCACCAGCGCCCAGAACAGCGTTTCGAAGCCCTCTCTCCACCACGGTTTGGCCATACATATACCTCCTAAGCAAATTTAGAAACCTTGAAAGGCGCAACGCCTTCTGTTTATAATGCCCCATCCGTTCGATTTCAAGTTCCCGCCGCATCTTGAGGTCCCGCCAGCCCGGGCAGGGGGATCTTGGCATTCATCCGCTTTTTAGGAGGTGGTACGTTGAAGTTGAAAAGGGTCCTCGGCACAGCAGTCCTGGCCTTCGCCGTCTTCTCCATGGGCTACGGGGCAAGGGATGCGGTGGAGCTCAAAGGGGCAGCGGAGGCTTCGAGAGCCTCTCGTAAACTTGAGATCCGGTTCTTAAGCCTCGAGGACGGTTACTGCGGCACCTGCCACCGCATGAGGGAGAGGCTGAAGCTGTCCATGGGCGGCCCCCTGGGGGACCTGCTGCTCAATGGAGAGGCGGAGATCCTCCAGGTGGACCTCGGGAAGGACGGCAACTACCGGCTCCTCAAAAGGTACGGCGCCACGGGGGCAGGGATCCTCCTGCTCCTGAGGAACCATGAGGGGGAAGAGAGCCGCTTCCTCAAGGAGGCACCCCTTCACCTGTCATCCCAGGAGGAATTCGACCGGTACCTGATGAAGGAGGTGGAGCACATGCTCCAGCAAGGGGGATCACCACGGTGAACCCGCACACCTGGCAGTCCCTGCCGGATGCCCTTCAGCTTGGATGGACGTACCCGATCGTGATTGCAAAGGGCTTGATCCTCGGCGCCCTGTCCTCGATACTGCCCTGCTCAGGGGTCTACCAGGTGGCGGTGGCTTTCTCGATCATGGGCTCCCGGGAGGGGCAAAGGCTCAAGCGAGGATTTAGCTACTGCGCCGCCAGGGGGATCACCCACGGGGTCCTGGGAGCTCTGATATTGATCGGGATTGACCGGTGGACCGCCGCGGGGGCCGCTGCGGGGGGGATAATGCTAAAGCTGTCAGGGCCGCTGCTCATGATCTGCTCGGTCTTCATGCTGAGCCTCATCGAAGCTCCCGGGGGCATCGACATCAGAGTTATTAGGGACAGGGGTTTTTCCCTGTCCCAATGGGGGGTCCCCGGGGCTTTCTCCGCCGGCGTCGTCCTCTCCCTGGCCCCCTGTCCCGAAGGGGCCGCCCTTTTCTTCGGGGTGCTTCTCCCTGGGCTCTCCTCGGAGGGGCTCGCCGGCACCATCGTTGGGGCCTCTTCCTTCGGGGTGGGAAGCGCCCTGCCGCCCCTTTTAGCTGCTTTCCTGGCCTCTTCGGCGGCCCCCTTGGGGCTTGGGGGGGCCATCATGAGGGATCAGGAGCGGATCAGAAAGCTGGGTGCCATTGGTCTTATGGGGGCAGGTCTTTACATGACCCTGGCCCATGTGTATCATCTGTTTTAGATCTTAGGCTTAGGCTGAGGATCCGCTTAGAACCTTCTCATTTTACGGGGGAGCTCCTGATCCGGGGCTGAGAGTGCGGGAGGACCCGCAGACCCTTCGAACCTGAGCGCGTTACTAGCGCTGCCGCGCCAGCGGTGCGGCACCGGTTAATACCGGCGCAGGGAGGCCCTTCCAAGGACAAGGGGCTTGAGTCTCCGGCAGCTTCGACCTACGGTTGAACCCAGGGGGCCGGGCCGCCTTCCGTGCACCGGAGGGCGGCTTGGCCCCCTGTCTTTCTACGCTTCTCGGCATCATTCCGCTGCCCAAAGACCAAGCCGCCCCCTTTCAAGGCTCCCCTGGGCCGTTAAAAAGGAAGGGAGATGATTCGGATGGAGCTGGACGAGAGGCGCATATCGAGGGTCATCATCGAAAGGTTTATGGAGAAGCTTTTGGACTCCGTGGACCTGGACGTGGCCATAGTAGGGGGCGGTCCCGCTGGGCTTGTGGCGGGGAGGGACCTCGCCATGAGGGGTGCCAAGGTGGCCATGTTCGAGCGCAAGCTATCCCTGGGAGGCGGCATGTGGGGAGGCGGCATGATGTTCAACGAGATCGTGGTCCAGGAGGAGGCCAAGGGGATCCTGGAGGAGGTAGGGGTCAGGACCGTCCCCCAAGGAGACGGGTACTTCTCCGCGGACTCGGTGGAGGCGGTGAGCACTCTGATATCCGCCGCCACCAGGGCGGGGCTTAGGGTCTTCAACTGCGTCACCGCCGAGGACGTGGTGATGAGGGAGGACCGGGTGATAGGGCTGGTGATAACCTGGACCCCTGTTGAGATGTCGGGGCTCCACGTGGATCCCCTGGCCATAAGAAGCAGGTTCGTCATAGACGCCACCGGGCACGACATAAACGTGGTGCGGGTGGTGGAAAGGAAGGTGCCCGGAAGGCTCTTCACACCCACCGGCGTGGCGGAGGGGGAGAAGTCCCTGTGGTGCCACCGGGCGGAGCAGCTCACGCTGGAGAACACCCGGGAGGTCTTCCCGGGGCTGTACGTGGCGGGCATGTCCGCCAACGCCACGTTCGGGGGCCCCAGGATGGGCCCCATCTTCGGGGGGATGCTGCTCTCGGGGCGGAAGGCGGCGAGCATGATATGGGAAGCCCTGGGGGGCCGATGAAATGAGCCGCACGATCATGGAGATGGCATCCCTGGGGGAGACATGCCGGGAGGTCCAGCTGGTATCTAGGGACGAAGGCGTTGAAGAGCAGGAGCTGATGCGGCTGATCGCCCAGGGGCTTTGCGTCATACCCCGGAGCCTCACGAAGCCCAAGGACAGGCCCGTGGGCATAGGCCAGGGGCTTAGGACCAAGGTGAACGCCAACATAGGCACCTCCAAGGGGATGAGCTCCGTGGAAGAGGAGCTCAAGAAACTCGAAGGGGCCGTTTCCGCGGGGGCTCATACAGTTATGGACCTGAGCACCGGGGATGACGCCCAGGAGGTCCTGGAGGCGGTGCTTGACAGGTCCCAGGTGCCGGTTGGTACCGTGCCGCTGTACTTCGCGGCGGTGCGGTGCCGTCTTCAGGGCCGGAAGGTGGTGGACATGACCGTGGACGAGATGTTCCATGCGGTGGAGCTTCACGGCCGCATGGGGGTGGACTTCGTCACGGTTCACACCGGCCTTACCAGGAACGCGCTGCACCACCTCACATCCCAGGGGAGGGTGACCAACATCGTAAGCCGCGGGGGCTCCATACTGGCCGCCTGGATGATCCACAACGACCGGGAGAACCCGTTCGCGGAGGACTTCGACCGGCTCTTGGAGATAGCCAGGAGGTGGGACATGACCCTGAGCCTCGGGGACGGCCTAAGGCCCGGATCCGGCAGCGACGCCACCGACAGGGCCCAGGTGGCGGAGCTGCTGGAGCTTGGCAGGCAGGTTAAGATGTGCCGGGAGGCCAAGGTGCAGGCCATGGTGGAAGGGCCCGGGCACGTGCCCCTAGGACAGATCCGGACCAACGTGGAGCTTCAGAAGCGGCTCTGCCAGGGAGCTCCCTTCTACGTGCTAGGTCCCTTGGTCACCGACTCAGCGCCGGGCATGGACCACCTGGTGGGGGCCATAGGAGGTGCCGTGGCGGCCTCCGCGGGGGCGGACTTCCTGTGCTACGTCACCCCTAAGGAACACCTGGGGTTCCCCTCCCTGGAGGACGTGGTGGAGGGGGTGAGGGCGTCCTTGGTGGCGGCCCACGTGGGGGACATGGAGAAGGGAATCCCGTGGGCGCTGGAGAGGGACCGGATCATGTCGGAAGCCCGGGGGGCCATGGACTGGGAGGCCCAGAGAAAGGCAGCTCTCACCCCCTGGGCCTTCCAACAGGACCCGCACCGCTCCCAGGAGGGTTGTGCCATGTGCGGCCCCCTGTGCGCCATGAGGATCGCAAGGGAAGCCATAGCCTCTTGGAAAAAAGTCTGACCAATATTATAATTGGCTCCGTTAGCGGTGCGGCAGCCGCAGCTGACGGTTGTGTTGTTACCCGGCCGAAACAAAGCCTTGATCAGCGAGGAGGTGTCTTGGAGGTGCGTCGTTTTCGCTGCGTGAGCTGCAAACACGAGTTCCAGGTGGAGGGCAAGGAGCCGGTCACCCGGTGTCCCAAGTGCTTCGACAAGTTCCTCCAGCTCCTGGAGGGGGACCCCATAAAGGGTAAGCCCTGGGGCAGCAAGAGCTACAGCGTGAAGCGCTAGCCCCCAAGGGCCGGAGGGCCCCTCCTCCCCCACCGATTCGGCGGGAGCGGCCCAGGTCGCAGGAGCGAGGGGCTTGCAAAAACCCAAGTTCCGTTGTAGAATCTTCACCGTTGCGGGTTGGGGCGGCTAGCTCAGCGGGAGAGCACTGCCTTCACACGGCAGGGGTCACAGGTTCGATCCCTGTGCCGCCCACCATGATGATCTAGGGCCTCCTTGGGGAGGCCCTTTTTCGTTGTCTCAACCCCTTCTTCCCCCACCGAGTCCACCGAATGCCCGGGGGTCCCGGCAAGGGCAGAGAGGACGAGGCATCCGCGAGGCCGCGGCCTACCATGGATGAGGAGGAAGCACCGGATGACGGGGGGCGCTAAAGGTCATGCCGCCGGAAAGCCCTGGAAGATACCGCCCCCTGGGAAGGGCTCTTTCCCAGGGGGCGGTGCGGTCCCTAGCGGTCAAAGGCACGGGTTTCAGCCCTAATCCTCGAAGCAGCTTCCCCCGATGAACTCCCTCAGTATGGACAGGTTGGGCACGTTATCCGACGGGATGAATGGGACGAACCTGAGCATGGACAGAAGCCGCTGGGCCTCTCCGTAGGCGGGGGACTCCTCGGGCACCGCCCTTAGCAGGGGCTCCGCGTAGCCCTTGAGCACCGGCAGCTCGTACACCAAGGCGGTGTTGAACATCACGTCCGCCACCGCCTGATAGGGGAAGATGTGCCGGTGGGAACCCCTTATGACCGAGGGCCACCGGAGGAGCGTGCTCTCCGGGGAGTGTCCCCTCACCCGATGGTCCCTTACCAGCCGCCGCAGCAGGCGGTTGTCGGTGGTGCTGGTCCTGTTGTGCCTGTCCAGGCTCACCCCGGTTAGGGGGGACACGAAGATCTTATACTTCATCTCATCCGGTATGGACCTGGTGAGCCTTTCGTTGAGCCCGTGTATGCCCTCTATTATTATCACGTCGTCCCCGGTTATCTTAAGGCGCTTGCCGGGTTTTCTCCTGCCGGTTATGAAGTCGAACTTGGGCAGCTGAACCTCCTTGCCCTCCATGAGGTCCGACAGATCCCGGTTTATGGCGTCAAGGTCCAGGGCCTCCAGGGCCTCGAAGTCGTAATCCCCGTTCTCGTCCCTGGGGGTCTTTTCCCGGTCCACAAAGTAGTCGTCCAGGGATATGGCCACCGGCCTCTTGCCGCACACCTGCAGCTGCACCTGAAGCCTTTTGGCGGTGGTGGTCTTGCCGGAGCCCGAGGGTCCCGCGAGGCAGACCAGTTTGATCTGTCCTCTCTCGCATATCTCCCTGGCCACCCGGGCCAAGGCCTCCCCGTGGAGGGCCTCGGAGACCAGTATCAGCTCCAGCCCCCTGCCGGAGGCAACCCGCTCATGGATGCTGTCCATGGTTGTGACCCCCAGCACATCGAGCCACTGGGAGTACTCTATGAAGACCTCCGCCAGGCTCTTCGGGGCCTGGAAGGGGGGGATGCGGTCCGGGAAGGACACGGTGGGGAATTGGAGGACCATGCCCGGCGGGTAGTAGAGCAGGTCGAAGACCTTGACCTGTCCGGTGCTGGAGGCCAGGGGAGCGTAGAAGTAGCCGTAAGTCTCGGCGCACCGGTAGGTCACCACCGGGTCAACGGCGGTCCACTTGAGAAGCCTCGCCTTGTCAAGGTTGCCCTGACGCTCAAAGACCGCCTTCGCCTTGTCGAGGGGCAGGACCTCCCGGTGTATTGGAATGTTGAGCCCTATTAGGCGGTCCATCTCGGCCTTCACGGCCCTTACGTCGTCCTCCGAGGCCTCGCCTCCCACGAGCTCGCAGTAGTAACCGTCGCTCATGGAGTGCCTTATTATCACGTCCTGTCCAAGCGCCCTCTTGCAGGCCATCACCAGGAGGAAGCTCAGGGTCCTGCGGTAAACCTCCATCCCCTCGAAGCTGCCGGTGTCAACGAACTGCACCTCCGAGGGTCCGTCGATGACCCAGCTCAAGGGACGAAGGTAGTGGTTGACCCTGCAGGCCACCACCTGATGACCTCCCTCCACCCTGGACAGGGACAGGAGCTCAGATCCCGTAAGGGGCATCTCACAGACCATATCCCCGAAGCCTACGACGCTCACGTTAAACCCCATGATACCCCTCCTAAAGTTCCGCGTTGGCCCTCGGGACCCTGAAGCCAACGATTCGTAAGGCTTATTACATGGTGCCTCAAGGATAACACGGGGGCGTCGAAACTCAAATTTTCCAACTATTCCGAACTAGTTAACGGTTGCTCAAATTGGCCGAATAGTGTATAAGGTGCACTGGGTGGTCCACAAAGAATTGCTGGACCGACCAGTTAGGAGGGATGATCCCCTTGCCCGATAGGGTACGGCAGACCAGGATATACGAGAAGGTGGTGGAGGAGATAAAGGGGGACATATCCTCCGGGCGTCTCAAACCCGGGGATCCCCTTCCGCCGGAGCGGTCCCTGATGGATCAGCTTGGGGTCAGCCGGAGCTCCCTCCGGGAGGCCTTCAGGGTTTTGGAGCTCATGGGACTCATAGAGAGCATCCCCGGCAAGGGGCGGTTCGTACGGCGTCCCAGGCATTCGTCAAAAGAGGGTGACCCACTGAGGGAAAGGGGGCTTCCCCTTGAGGACGAGGCCATCCTGGAGCTCATGGAGGCCCGCAGGGTCCTGGACCCCGCAATAGCCCGGGAGGCCGCCAGGAGGGCCATGCCCAGCGACCTCACCAAGATGAGACGGGTCCTATCCTCCACCAGGGAGGGTCTTGACGACCTGGAGAGCCGGGCAAAGGGGGACTTTGACTTTCACCTTGCCCTGGCGGAGGCCACCAGGAACTTCGTGTTCGTCAACATCGTGCGCATGAACTTCAACCTCATAATGGCCACCCACGACAGGATCTACGCCCTCCTGGAGGACAAGGAGGCGTTCCTCAACGAGCACAAAACCCTTTACGATGCCATCCTAGACAGGGATCCGGACCGGGCGGAGAGCGCCGCCAGGGAGCACATCGAGCGCATCTACAAGACCCTTCAGGAGGTGCTGGCCCTTAAAGGGGTAAGTCCTTAAGAAGCATCGCCGTCCCCAGGCTTAACACCGCCTGGGGACTACTCAAAGACAGGGAGGGAAACCCAAGATGAAGGAGAGGATAGCAAAGCTGCTCCCGGAGGTGGACTGGATCTGCGATCCGGATCTCAAGGACAAGGTCTTGGCCGCCTATGAAGACGCCCTGAAGACCGGGGGCTGGGAACCGGAGGACATGGCGCGAATCCCGTTCACCCTTCTAATCCCCGACTGCCCTGCCTCGTACCTCACCCACACCAGGGGTGTGACCAGGATGGCCAAGGCCGCCATGGACGAGTTCAACGGCCTTTACAAGGACGAGGGGGGCTACAAGCTGGACAACGACAGGCTCATAGCCGGGGCTCTCCTTCACGACGTGGGGAAGCTGGTTGAGTACGAGAAGGGCCCGGACGGCAAGACCGTCAAATCCAAGATGGGCAAGGACCTTCGGCACCCCTTCTCCGGCACCGTCATAGCCATGAGGAACGGGATACCCAGCGACATAGCCCACATCATAGCCAACCACGCCCACGAGGGAGACGGTTCGCTCCGAAGCCCCGAAGGGGTGATAGTAAACAAGGCGGACTTCATGAACTTCGAGACCATCAAGTCGTTCCTCGGCATGAAGTAGCGGACTCCATTCAGGGAGGGGATGAAATCATGGGACGGACCATGATCCAGAAGATAATGGCCAGGGCCTCCGGCAAGGACGTGTCGGTGGGAGACCGGGTTTGGTGCAACATAGACCTGTCCACCGCCAGGGACTTCGGGGGGCCCAACTGCGTTCTCCAGTTCGAGGAGGTGACCGGCAAGGACGCCAAGGTGTGGGACCCGGACAAGATAGCCTTCACCTTCGACCTCCAGGCCCCGGCCCACTCGGAGAAGGTCTCCAACAACCAGAAGATAATCCGCCAGTTCGCCAAGAAGCAGGGCATAACCAAGGTCTTCGACGTCAACTGGGGCATAGGCCAGCACGTGCTGCTGGAGAACGGGCTGGTCAAGCCCGGGGACGTTATATTGGGCACCGACAGCCACATGAACCTCCTGGGCGCCGTGGGGGCCTTCGCCACCGGCGTCGGCAACACCGACATAGTGGCCTCCTGGATCAAGGGGACCCTGTGGTTCCGGGTGCCGGAGACCATGAAGATAACCGCCACGGGTAAGTTCCAGCGGGGGGTTTACATGAGGGACTTCCTCACCCACCTGGTGGGCACCCTAGGGGCGGACGGCATGTTCTTCAAGGCGGTGGAGTTCACCGGAGACGCCATAGAGCAAAGCAGCCTCTCGGATCGCATAACCCTGTGCTCCATGGTGACCGAGATGAGCGGCAAGGTGGGGCTGATAATGCCCAACGGTCCGGTTCTGGAGTGGCTCGTGGAGAGGGCCGGCAAGGAGGTACTGGACAGGGTCGAGATGATCCGTCCCGACGGGGACGCGGCGTACTCCGAGGAGCTGCGGTTCGACGTGTCCCAGCTTGAGCCCCTGGCCTCCTGCCCAGACGCACCGGACAACGTGAAGAAGGTCCGGGAGGTGGCTGGAGAGAGGATAGACCAGGTGCACATAGGCTCCTGCTCCAACGGCCGGTTCGAGGACATAGCGGCGGCCCACGAGGTCCTCAAGGCCGCGGGGTTCAAGGTGTCCCCGGACGTGCGGGTCATCATAACCCCCTCCACCAGGGAGGTCATGAGGGAGTGCGCCAAGGCGGGCTTCATCCAGGACTTCCTGGACGCGGGGGTCATCTTCACCAACCCCACCTGCAGCCTCTGCACCGCGGAGCACTACGGAGCGCTTCCCTCCGGGGACGTGGGGGTGTCCACCACCAACCGCAACTTCATAGGCAAGGTCGGCAAGGGCAGCCACACCTACCTCATGAGCCCCGCCTCCGCCATGGCCAGCGCCGTAAGAGGCGTGATAACGGACCCCAGGGACATCCTGGGATGACCCACGTACAAGGGGGTGCCACATATGAGTGATACGGTTCTTCGCGGAAGGGCCTGGGTCTTCGGGGACGACGTGGACACGGACCTCATATACCACAACAAGTACCTGGCGGAGACGGACCCCAAGAAGATGGCCCAGTACTCCTTCGAGTACTACCCGGGCAAGGAGAACTTCGCCAAGGAGGTGCGCCCCGGGGACTTCGTGGTGGCGGGCCGGAACTTCGGCACCGGGTCCAGCAGGGAGCACGCGGTTTACTGCCTCAAGGAGATAGGGGTGCCCATGGTGCTGGCGGAGTCCTTCGCCAGGATCTACTACAGGAACGCCATAAACAACGGCTACCCGGTGCTCTTCGTCAAGGGGCTGTCGGACGCCATAAAGGCCGGCCAGGTGAAGGACGGGGACGAGCTGGAGGTGGACACCTCCACCGGGGTCATAAGGAACCTTACTCAGGGGGTGGAGTTCCACGGGGATGCGGTTACGGACCTCGAGCGGGACATAATGGCCGCAGGAGGTCTCATCGAGTACCTCAAATCCCAGGCTTAGGAGGGATATTCTCATGGGCAAGACCTTCGCGGAGAAGGTGCTGGGCAAGTGGGCAGGCTATGAGGTCAAGGCCGGGGACGTGGTCACCGTGGAACCCCACTTCTGCATGAGCCACGACAACGCCGCCCCAATAGCCAGGACGTTCAAGAAGATAGGGGTATCAAAGGTATACGACCCCAAGAGGATAGTTATAATACTGGATCACGCCATACCGGCCCCATCGGACGACCACGCCTTGAACCACAAGGAGATCCGGGAGTTCGTGAGGGAACAGGGCATAGAGCACTTCATGGACGTGACGAGCCAAGGCGGCGTCTGCCACCAGAAGATGTGTGAGGAGGGCTTCGCCCTTCCGGGGCTCATCATGGTGGGAAGCGACAGCCACACCTGCACCTACGGGGCCTTTGGGGCCTTCTCCACCGGCATAGGCAGGTCCGAGATGGCCGCCACATGGGCCACCGGCAAGCTCTGGTTCCGGGTACCGGAGTCCATGAAGATAACCGTCACCGGTTCCTTCCCCAAGGGGGTTTCCGCCAAGGACCTGATACTCAAGATAATCGGGGACATCAAGGCGGACGGGGCGGACTACATGAGCGTCGAGTTCCACGGGCCCGGGATCGAGGCCATGTCCCTGGCGGAGAGGATGACCCTATGCAACATGGGGATCGAGATGGGGGCCAAGAACGCGGTTTGCCCCCCGGACCAGAAGGTGCTGGATCACGTGAAGGGAACGGCCAAATCGGACCTCTGGGAGCCCCTCTGGGCGGATCGGGACGCCGTCTACGCCAAGGAGCTGTCCTACGACCTGTCCAGCCTCGTGCCCGGGGTGGCAAAACCCCACACGGTGGACAACTACTCCCCGGTGGACCAGGTCAAGGGTACCCCAATACACCAAGCGTTCCTCGGGAGCTGCACCAACGGCCGCATAGAGGACCTGCGGGAGGCGGCCTCGATACTCAAGGGACGCCAGGTGGCGGTGAGGACCATAGTGATCCCCGCCTCCTGGAAGGTCTATCGGCAGGCCCTGGCGGAGGGTATCGTGGATACCCTGCTCGATGCGGGCTGCGTCATCTCCAACCCGGGCTGCGGTCCCTGCATGGGGAACCACCAGGGGATACTGGCCCCCGGCGAGACCTGCATTAGCACCGCCAACCGCAACTTCAAGGGCCGTATGGGGAACAAGGACAGCTTCATATATCTCGCAAGCCCCATGACCGTGGCTGCCTCTGCCCTCAAGGGCGCCATAGCGGATCCCAGGGAGGTGCTCTAGATGAGGATAAAGGGAAGGGTCTGGAAGTACGGGGACGACGTCAACACCGACGTGATCTTCCCCGGTAAGTACACCTACACCATCAAGGAGAGGTCCGAGATGGCCAAGGTGGCCTGCGAGGACCTGGATCCGGAGTTCAACCGGGAGGCCACGAAGGGGGACATCATCGTGGCGGGCAAGAACTTCGGCTGCGGCTCCTCCCGGGAACAGGCGGTCACCTGCCTGGTGGAACGGGGCATAGGGGCCATCATAGCCAAGGGCTTCGCCAGGATCTACTACCGGAACGCCCTCAACGAGGGGCTTCCCATAGTCGTATGCCCCGAGGCGGTGGACTCCCTGGAAAAGGGGGACACGGTGGAGATCGACTTTGACCGGGGAGAGGTGATAACCCCCAAGGGGGCCTTCTCCTTCCCCCCGTACCCGGAGTTCGTCCGGGGGCTTATCGAGGACGGGGGGCTCATACCCCACGTGAAGAAGTCCCTTGGGCTAGGCTGATCCGCCAAAGCCAGGGGTATCCAGGGGATCGCTCCGGACGACAGGCCCCGCCGTTTACGCTTTAGGGTGCGCGGGAGGTTAAAACCCCCAAGGGGAAAAAGGGACATCAAAGGAGGAGATCAGGAGATGAGCCGCAACGTCCTTAAGGTCAAGGAGCCCAAGGAGCGCTACAAGGTATGCTACATGTCCGGTGATGACTCCGGATACGACATGATGGAGGGGGCGCTCCTGGTACTTCACGCCATGGACCTTCCGATAGACTGGGTAAGAGCCGACCTCGGCTGGTGCATGTGGGAGAAGTCGGTCAAGAAGTTCGGCGAGGGGGACCCGAGGTGCAACACGGTCCCGCCGGAGACCATAGAGAAGATCCGGGAGTGCGATGCCACGTTGATGGCCGCCATAACCTCCAAGGCGGGGGTGAAGGGATTCAAGTCCGCCATACTGCAGATGCGGCAGCTCTTCGACCTCTACATAAACCTCCGGCCCGCTAAGACCCTGCCCGCCCTGGGCTCTCCCCTGAAGGGGGATCCCAAGATAGACCTGGTGCTCTTCCGGGAGAACACCGAGGACCTTTACGCGGCGGTGGAGTTCCACCCGCTTCCCAAGGAGATGTACGACCTCCACAAGGGCATGGAGCGCTTCAAGAAGTGCTCCGACGTGGCGGTGTCCTGGCGGGTCTTCTCCAAGGAGGGGTGCGAGAGGATAATCCGCGCCGCCTTCGAGTACGCCAAGGCCACCGGCAGGACCAAGGTTCACTGCTGCAACAAGGCAAACGTCATCCGGGAGACCGACGGGATGATGAAGCGAATATTCCTTGAGATCGCCAAGGAGTACGAGCAGTACGGGATACAGGGGATCGAGGAGAACGCGGACGCCACCGCCATGTGGCTCATAAAGAACCCCCAGGACTACCAGGTGATAGTAACCAGCAACGTGTTCGGCGACATCCTCTCCGACGAGGCCAGCCAACTGGTGGGAGGCCTGGGGTTCGCCCCAAGCGGCAACATCGGGGAGAACACCGCCATATTCGAGCCCTGCAGCGGATCGGTGCCCAAGTACGCCCACCAGTACCGGGTTAATCCCTCCGCCATGCTCCTCACCGCCAAGATGATGCTGGAGTACCTGGGGATGGACGAGAAGGCCCAGAAGATCGAGTGGGCCATCAACGAGGTTCTGGCGGAGAACAAGCCCAAGACCCTGACCTACGACGTGTTGAGGGACTTCCGGAACGACCCGGACTGGGAGAAGAACGCCGCCAGCACCATAGAGATGGCCACCGCCATAGCCCAGAAGATCAACCCCGGCTTCACAGGCAGCACCCTGGAGGACGCGAAGGCCAAGGCAAGGGAGATGTGCGACTGGAACAAGACCATCGGCTTCGAGGACTAGACTACCTTTGCCAAGGGGGGCTCGGCAGAGCCCCCCTTTTGGAATACCAAGGGGGGGCCTCTTTTCAGCCCCACGCCCTTTAAGAGGAGTGATTTACGTGACCACAGCTCAGGCGGGGACCCTGGAGTCCATGGACTGCCTCGTCACGGTGACGGAGGATCCATCGGGTCCCAAGGTGTCCATATCCGGCTCAGGGGCAGCAAGGTTCAAGTCCTCCATGGAGAGGACCGTTATGGAAACCCTAAAAAGGCTGGGGATCCTTAACGTCTCGGTGGACGTGCAGGACAACGGGGCCATAGATCTGGTTTTGGCCGCCCGGGTTGAGGCGGCGGTGCTGAAGCACAGGACCGGGGGTGAGGAGCCTTGAGGCGCACCATGCTGTACCTGCCGGGCAACAACCCCAACATGCTTTTGAGGGGTTACCTTTTTGGCCCGGACGGGATAATCCTGGACTTGGAAGACTCGGTGCCGGAGGGGGAGAAGCCCGCTGCCCGGGTGTTGGTACGGGAAGCGCTTTGCAAATGGGACTTCGGGTGCTGCGAGGTGACCGTTAGGATAAACGGCATGGACACCCCGCACATGGAGAAGGACTTGGAGGAGATAGTGCCCTGCGGGGTGGACGGGGTAAGGCTTCCAAAGATAGAGGACCCGGAGCAGGTAAGGGAGCTGGACCGGATGCTGTCCCGGATAGAGGTGGAGTCCGGCTTGGAGGAAGGCAGGACCAAGGTGTTCTGCCTCCTGGAGTCCGCCAGGGGGATAATGAGGGCCTATGAGATAGCCGCCGCGTCGCCCCGGGTGGCGGCCATAATCCCCGGCGGGGAGGATCTGGCGGCGGACCTGAGGACCTCCCGGTCCAAGGATGGGACGGAGCTTGACTGGGCCCGGAGGTACGTGGTGATGGCCGCCCGAGCGGCGGGGGTTGATCCGCTGGACACGGTGTTCCCGAACATAAACGACCCGGAGGGGCTCAAGGCGGAGACGGAGTTCATAAAGCAGCTGGGCTACGAGGGGAAGAGCGTCATACACCCCAGCCAGATAGGGGTGGTGCACTCGGTGTTCACCCCGAAGCCCGAGGAGGTGGCGAGGGCTCGGCGGATAGTGGAGGCCGCCATGGAGGCCAAGGCCCAGGGCAAGGGGGCGGTCTCGGTGGAGGGCCGCATGGTGGACGCCCCGGTGGTTAAGCGGGCCATGAGGACCCTTATGCTGGCCGGGGAAGACGTGGGAGGTGGTTCCGTTGCCTGTTAACGCCTTGGGGCGGGAGTTGCCGGGGTTCATAGAGGGATACGGGGAGGTAAAGCCCTTCCAGGGGGCCTTTGCCAGGGAGCCGGAGGTGAGAAGCGCCGGCCAGCCCATGAGGAAGGGCCGGGACGCCATGGGGTCCAAGGTGCGCCGAAGCCTTCGGGATGCCATAGAGGCCAGTGGCCTTAAGAGCGGCATGACCGTGTCCTTCCACCACCACCTTCGGAACGGGGACCTGGTGGTGAACCAGGTGATCAAGACCTGCGCAGAGATGGGGATAGGAGACCTCACCATATTCCCCACCGCCCTCTTCGGGGTCCACAAGGAGCTCATAGACCACATAAGGTCCGGGGTGGTGCGCCGGATAATGGGATCCGTGAACGGTCCCATAGGCAAGCTGGTCTCCCAGGGGGGCATGGCGGAACCGGTGGTGCTGCGAAGCCACGGCGGAAGGCCCAGGGCGGTAGCGTCCGGGGAGGTTAAGATAGACGTGGCGTTCATCGGGGCTCCTTCGGCGGACCGGTTCGGCAACCTTTCAGGGGCCATGGGCAGGAGCGCCTGCGGCTCCCTGGGATACGCCTTCACCGACGCCATGTACGCGGACCACGTGGTGGCGGTGACAGACAACCTGGTTGAAGGGATGCTGTGCCCCATCTCGATACCCCAGATGTACGTGGACCAGGTGGTGGCGGTGGAGAGCATAGGGGACCCCTCGGGCATAGTGTCCGGCAGCACCAGGATAACCCGGGACCCCTTGAGGCTTTTGATAGCCCAGATGGCCTCCTCCCTCATCGAGGCATCCAGCTGTTTCAAGGACGGCATATCCTTCCAGACCGGCGCGGGGGGCATACCGCTGGCGGTTACCGCCTTTATGAAGGACGCCATGATCCGACGCAACGTGAAGGGAAGCTTCGGCCTTGGGGGCATAACGGGCTACTTCGTGGAGCTGCTCAAGGAGGGCCTGGTTGAATGCCTCATGGACGTGCAGTCCTTCGACCTGGAGGCGGTGCGGTCCATAGGGTCGGACCCAAGGCACATGGAGATATCCGCCGAGTGGTACGCCAGCCCCTGGACCAAGGGCAGCGCAGTGGACTCCCTGGACGTGGTGATACTCGGCGCCACGGAGGTGGACCTTGACTTCAACGTGAACGTCAACACCGAGGCGGACGGGTACCTGCTGCACGGAATAGGGGGGCACCAGGACACCGCCGCGGGGGCGAAGCTCACCATAATAGCCCAGCCCCTCCTCAGGGGAAGGATACCCTGCGTGGTGGACCGGGTCCACTGCGCCACCACCCCCGGGGAGGTGGTGGACGCGGTGGTCACCGAGTTCGGCATCACCGTGAACCCCGCAAGGGGGGACCTTATTTCCGCCGCCCGGGAGGCCAAGCTTCCCCTCATATCCATGGAGGAACTCCTGTCCAAGGCGAGGGCCATATGCGGCCCCATGGACCCATTGGAGCAGGAGGACCGGATAGTGGCGGTGGTTGAGTGGCGGGACGGAACCGTGATAGACGTGATACGTAAGGTTAAGGCCTAAGGGCGGAAGGACGATCCAGGGGGCCCAGCGCGGGCCCCCTGGATTTTTGCTTGCCCTGTGTTGCGCCGTACGATTATGGATCAGAGGCCCTTGGCCATCATGGAGGCGAAGGCCTGGATCACGAAGGAGTTAACTATGTCGATGAAGAAGGCCCCCACGATGGAGACGGTGAAGAAGGCCCTGGGGGCGTGTCCGTACTTCAGGGTCACCGCCTGCATGTTGGCTATGGCGTTAGGGGTGGCCCCAAGGCCGAAGCCGCAGTGTCCCGCCGCCAGCACCGCGGCGTTGTAGTCCCTGCCGTTGAAGTTGAAGGTCACGAAGTAAGCGAAGAGGATCATGAGGAGCACCTGCCCCAGCAGGATCACCAAAAGGGGACCCGCCACGCCCACCAGCTGCCAGAGCTGCAAGGACATGAGGGCCATGGCCAGGAATATGTAGAGGGCCACCCCTCCGAGCTGCTCTATCATGGGCATGTTGACCTTGTAAAGGCCGGTGAAGTCCGCTAGGTTCCTTATGATTATGCCCACGAACAGGGCGCAGAGGTATGTGGGCATCTTGATGCCGTGGTCCTTGAAGAACGCCAATAGCAGGGCCCCCACGCTCATTGCCAGGGCTATCTGGAAGATGCTCACCACCATGGTCTCGGTGGTGGTGGGCTGGTCCATGCGGTCGTGGAGCTCCTCGGTGACGGGCTCGATGGGCTCCAGCTGGTCCTCCGGACGGGGCTTCAGGGAGAAGCGCTCTATGAGGCGCCTTGCCACGGGGCCGCCTATGAGGGAGCCCGACACAAGGCCGAAGGTGGCGGCCGCCATGGCCAGCTCCATGGCCCCCTCCACGTGGTACGCCTCGGTGAAGTAGGCGGCGAAGGTGGCCCCGGTGCCGTGGCCGCCCGACATGGTGACGGAACCCGCCAGAAGCCCAAGGATCGGGTTAAAGCCCGTGGCTATGGAAAGGCCCCAGGAGACCAGGTCCTGAAGCACCACCAAGACCGACGCCACCACCAGGAAGACCGCCACCGCGGGGCCGCCCTTCTTGAGGAGCCTCACGCTGGCGCCAAAGCCTATGGTGGAGAAGAAGGCTATCATCATGTAGTCCTTGAGGACGGTGTCGAAGGTTATCTCCACCCCCGCGCTCCTAAGAAGCAGGTTAGCCAAGGAGAAGAGCCCGCCGCCAACCACCGGGGCTGGGATGTTGTAGCGGTACAGCACCCCCACCCTCTCCACCAGGCGGAACCCCACCCACAGCAGGGCGCAGGCGAAGGCCAGGGTCTCGACAGGATTAAAGGACAATTGCAAAGAAAATACCCCCTCCGCAGAAGATAGAAAAATATCAACCCCGGTAGAATACACGCAAAAAAGGATAAATTCCACAAAAGGGGGATAAAAACTTAATAAAAAGATTTTTTGTATTTTTCTATCTACGATATGGGCCGGCAAAAACCTAAAACCCCAACGTTTAATGCGTCAAGGCGCCATGCCGTAGGCCTCTTGGGCTGCTCCTTCAGCGTAGGCCTTCGGGGCAACGAAGCAATCTAATTCATTGAGCATGGGGCGCCAACGCCTGCTGCCTGGAAGACGCCGCATAGGGGCAGGAGGACCTGTCACATTGAGTTAACCGCCCCCGCGGCTGCGCGGTCGATCTAGTCCAGATGTTTTCTTGCTTATAGTCGATCCTAATCCGCTCAATTTTCCATTTTTGCGGTGCCAGATTTTTCACCATCATTGCCCATGTGCAGCAGCCCCTCAGCGTGTGGATAGGAGTTCAGATCCTTGAAAACCAAACCCTGCCACCGCCATAGGGGCTGCTACATATCTCGGGAAACCAAATGGGTTAAAAATATCGTGTGTTATCAGCCGTCGATGAGAGCCCTACCTTCCGCTGGCGGCAGGATGTTCCTGTAAGTCAGATCGAACACCGTGTCGGAGAGCCAGCGCTTGAAAGACCCATTGTCGCTAAACTGCTTAAAAAGTTCGGTATCGTCCTTAAGTAATGCGGTCATCACCCTAACTAGGGCTTTGTCGTGCTCGATACGGGCGTTCTGTTTATCAGAATGCTTGCGTGCGTTTTGGTAGGCAGTGTCGGCGGCTACACGTGCTGGGATCTCCTCGGTGATCAGCTTGCGCACCCGGTCAGCGTCGCTCCAGGGAATATTGCCGAAATGATCGTTGAAGGACTTGATGATGTTCGAAAGACGATCAAGCTCTGGTGCTAATTTATGACCGCCGCCTGTAGCCGGTATGGGTTCAATTTCGGCATCCGCATCGGGAAGCAAGATCCTCATGGTCGCTTGCTTCTCAAGCCGGTAACTGTCCATATCGATCGCCTCGAGGATGCCATTTGAGAGATCCTCCTCTTTCGGCGCCGGCAACTTGGGCACCAGGAAGTTGAGAAAGATTGACAGTTTCTCCCACGCAGCGTTGGTATAGGGGAGTATTGAAGAAAGAAAGTTATAGGTCCGCAGAAACGCCTTGGCCTTGCCCTTGAAGTCCACCTGGCCGTCCTCATCGAGCTGCTCCAGGTAGGTGACGACGCAGGCATCGAGGATCGGATCGAGCTGGTCGCGGTCAACCCCGCTCAGGTAGAGCTGCGCCAGCTCGTCAACTTGCTCCGGCGCGTACACCTGGTAGCCGTCAAGGTCGGCCTTTAGGTTGTGCAGCTTGTTTGGATCTGTCTCATCAGCGAGGATGGTCGTCCGGTAGTAGGGCTCGAAGGCCTTTCGGATCGTATCAGGATCGTTGACGAAATCGAGGACGAAGGTGTCGTGCTTTTGAGGGTGGGCGCGGTTAAGCCGCGAGAGGGTCTGCACCGCCTTGACCCCGGATAGAACCTTATCAACGTACATGGTGTGCAAAAGCGGTTCGTCATAACCGGTCTGAAACTTGTCGGCGCAGATCAAAAACCGGTACGGGTCTTCCCGGATCCTGTCGGTGATCTGATTCGACGGGAAACCGTTAAGGCTGGCTTCTGTGACCTTGACCCCACCATACTCATGTTCGCCCGAGAAGGCGACTATCGCCCGATAGGGGCTATTGCGCTCGGCAAGGTAGTCCTGGAAGGCATGGAAGTACTGAATGGCTCGCTCGATGCTGCCCGTCACCACCATGGCCCTCGCCTGGCCGCCGATTTTGCCCTTGGCGATCACCTGTTCATGAAAATGGTCCACCATGATCTCGGCCTTGAGCCTTATGGCGTAGTCATGATCCTCTACATAGCGACGCAGTTTCTTCTGCGCCTTTCTGACATCGAATTCCGGGTCGTCGTCGGTGGTTTTTATGAGCTTATAGTAGCTTTTGACCGGTGTATAGTGGGCGAATTGCCTCACGTAAAATCTAAACGAAAAGGGAACGTTGCCTCACCTAAGAATCCAAACGAAATATGATCCCCTATAGGGCGAAGCCCGAAGGGGGGAAACGAGGTGAGGTTGTCCATGAAAACGCGGATGGAGATCGTGAAGGCAGAAGCGGAAGCGTACTGTCGGACAGGACGGGAAGAGAAAGGGCAAATCCTGGACAGGCTGATTCCCCTGACGGGATACAACCGGTCCTATGCGTCGCACCTTCTTTCCCTCTTTGGCAGGACACCGGTCCTTCGCTTCGCAGGAAAGGCTCCCCTGAAGCTCGTCCCGGAGCCGAAGCCCGTCAGGCGAAGGCGTCCGGTTCGATACGGGCCCGATGTCCTGGAGCCCCTGAAGACCATCTGGGAAATGATGGGCTATCCCCGCATGAAACGCCTGGCCCCTTCCCTTCCATGGCTGATTCCCAAGATGGAACGTCATGGCGAGCTGTCCCTGGATTCACCCCTGCGGGAGAAGCTGCTGGCCCTTTCCGCAGCCACGATCGACCGCCTTCTGCCTTTTGAGCGAAAACGGATGCTTCTGCCCAGGGGACGATCCTGCACACGGCCGGGAACGCTTCTCAAGCACCAGATTCCCATACGCACCTTTGCCGACTGGGACGATGCAGGGGTCGGGTTCATGGAGATGGACCTGGTGAGCCACGACGGCGGGAATGCCTCGGGAGATTTCGCCTACACGCTAACCCTAACGGATGTGGCCACCGGATGGACCAAGCTTCATGCCCTGCCGAACCGGGCCCGGAAGTGGGTGCTGGAGGCACTCCTCGCTCTCATGGACCGGCTCCCCTTCCCCTTGAAGGGGCTGGATTCCGACAACGGGAGCGAGTTCATCAACCATCACCTGATGCGGTTCTGCGCGGATCACGGGATCACCTTCACCCGGTCGAGGCCGGAGAACAAAAACGACAACTGCCATGTCGAGCAGAAGAACTGGGCGGCAGCACGAAAAGCGGTGGGATACGCCCGGTACGACACCCCCCGGGAGGTGGAAATCCTGAACCGGCTTTACAGGGACCTGGGCCTGTACGTCAATTTCTTCCAGCCGTCCTTTAAGCTAGTGGAGAAGCACCGCCAGGGAGCCAGGGTCAGGAAGGTCTATGATGTACCCAGGACTCCCTGCCAAAGGCTCCTGAACGCCCTGGAGCGGGAAGAACCTGCCGTGTGCGCTTCCCTTCGTGAAACCTTCGACTCTCTCAATCCGGCAGAGTTGAGGAGAAAACTGGACGCGGCATTGGAGGAGCTGGGAAAATGCGGGGCAGAAAAAAGAAAACAGGGATCCCCCAAAAAGATCCCTGCCTTCGTTTAGATTTTTACATGAGGCAACCCGTCTCGTTCGTTTAGATTCTTAAGAGAGGCAACATGGATCCTTGACTGTTCGGTCTCCTCAAACTGGAGGAAGGTATCCACAATGCGGCGGATGTCCTCTTCGGACAGCTCACAGTTCTTCTTACCCAGGTTCTTGCGAAGCGGCTTGTAGCGGCTTGTACCACTGCGTGGCGTCAATGAGCTGCACGCGACCTTTACGGCGCTCGGGCTTCCTGTTCGTGAGCACCCAGATGTAGGTGGCAATGCCCGTGTTGTAGAACATGTTAAGCGGCAGGGCCACAATGGCTTCGAGCCAGTCGTTTTCGATGATCCAACGGCGGATGTTGCTCTCTCCCTGGCCGGCATCCCCCGTAAACAGGGACGAGCCATTGTGCACCTCCGCAATGCGGCTGCCAAGCTGGGTATTATGCTTCATCTTAGATGAGCATATTAGCTAAAAATAGCATCTGACCATCGCTGGAGCAAGTAATGAGAGAGAGTTCTTCTCCACGGTGTTGGACAACAAAGCGGGGATCCTTGATACCTGTCTTGCCACCCATGCGCTCCAGGTCACTCTTCCAACTTTTGCCATAAGGCGGGTTGGAGAGCATGAAGTCGAAGGTACGACCGGGGAAGGCGTCGTTGGAGAGAGTCGAATACTCGGGTCCGCCCACGATGTTATCCGCCGCCTCGCCCTCGCCCTTAAGGACTTAAGGAGCAGGTCGGCCTTGCAGATGGCGTAGGTTTCGGCGTTGATCTCCTGGCCAAAAAGATGCACCGAGACCTGCTTGTTGCGTTCATTTGCCAGATCAAATAGAGCTTCTTCGGCCACTGTGAGCATTCCACCCGTACCGCAGGCGCCATCGTAGAGCAGGTAGGTTCCCGATTCGATCACGTCCGCAATGGGTTCGAAGATGAGACGGGCCATCAGACGCACAGCGTCACGGGGTGTCCAGTGCTCGCCGGCTTCCTCGTTGTTTTCCTCGTTGAAGCGGCGCACCAGCTCCTCGAAGATGGTGCCCATGGCGTGATTGTCCAGGTCAGGCAGCCGGACGGTGCCGTCGCTGTTTAGCACGGGGTAAGGACTCAAATTGATGGACGGGTCAAGGAATTTTTCGATGAGCGTGCCCAGGGCGTCGCCTTTAGTCAGACGGGGGATCTGGTTTCGGAATTAGAAGTTATCAATGATTTCCTGTACATTGGACGAAAAGCCATCGAGGTAGGCGCGAAAATCCGCCTCCAGTTGCTGGCGGCTTGAGCGCGCCCGAAGATCCCGCAAAGTGAACGGCGAGGTGTTGTAGAAAGCCTGCCCCGCCGCCTGTCGCAGGGCTAAACGCTGATCAACAATGCCAGCCTTATCGAGCTGGGCTTTCATATCCAGCACAGCCTGCTTTGTGGGCTCCAGCACCGCATCGAACCGTCGGATAACGGTCATCGGCAGAATAACGTCACGATACTTACCACGCACGTAAATGTCCCGCAACACATCATCAGCGATGCTCCAGATGAAATTGGTAATCCACGTTAGCTGGCCGTTTTCCACGTTAATCCCCCCTCGGAAATCCCTCAATTTACTGTTGAACAACAGTGGTTGCCTGCGCAAATATCAGCAATATCCCGTAAAGCCTAACAACATATTCTTGTACTCAGCAGCATCCATATGGCCTCGCAGCTTGTCGGCCATCTCCCAAAGCCTGTTCTCAAAACCCAGGCTGGCTCCGTTTTGTCGTTCCCCCATCGCCATACTGCCCCCTTTAAAATTTTAGTTCCTTCGGCGCAGCCATAAAACCACTAGCCCACATTCGGTCAAAAACATACTACCCCTAAACCACTTAATCAATTTCTACAAAACCATACATAGGCTTTAAACCCACAACAACCTCCAGGACACATTAATATCATACAAGACCATCGGTCCTCGTCTTCGCCAGGGCGGAACAACGGCCGGGACTAAAGACTAAAAAAAGGAGCAGCGTCCGCTGCCCCTTCTTCCGCCAAGAGCCCCTTGGACCTTAATTCCCGCCCCCCAGGTGCCTTCGCAGGAACTCAAGGATCTTGGGCCACGAATCCATGGCGGCCCTGGCGTTGCCCTCCGGCGAGCCCCCAAGGTCCTCGGCAAAGGCTCCTGGGATCTGAAGCCAGTTCACCGTGGTGGGCGAGTAAGGGGCGCTTATCTGGTGCCCCGCCACCTCATAATGAAGGCGCACATCCGGGAAGGGATGCCCCTTCGACCTAAGCCTTTCCATGATCATCTGCGACATCCTGCCCGCGGGCCACACCCCGTCCTGACCGCCGGACACCAGAAGCACCGGCCCGTTTATCCTCTCCACCTCTATGGCCGCGCTTTCCACCGCATCCTTATCCTGAAGCGCGTATTCATACATGGGGGCGGTGGCCCAGGGTTGTTTCTTGGCCATGGCGGCGAAGAAGCTCTCCGAAAGCTCCTGGTTGAAAACGATGGGCACGAAGGCCAGGGGCTCACCCTTTACGCTCCAAGAGGACCTGTGGTTCCGCCCCATCTCCGGGCCGGTCCCCTCGAAAACCACCGCGCTGGGCGACTTGGCCACCACCGCCTTGACCTCAGGATAGTAAGACGCCGCCACAAGGGCCAGCTCCGCACCCTTGGAGGCCCCCCAAAGGCCGATGGCGTCGCCCTTCACCCTGGGATGGGCTTTAAGCCACTCTATGGCCCGCCCCACCGTCTCAAGGGGTATCTCCACGAGGGCGGGAGGAAGCCCCTCCATGCCGAAGTAAGCAAGGGCCAAGGTGACGTAGCCGTGGGACGCGTATATGGCCGCCGCCGGCTCGTAGGTGCCCCCCTCGGAGCCGCTCAACACGATCAAGGCCGGCCGCCTACCCTCCCCGTGAGGCAGGAAAAGGGTGCCCACCACCCCGCCATCCCGGACCTCCACCCTTTGAACCCCAGGCAGCATGAGAAGCCTCTCCACCGTGCGGGATAAGGCGACCCCCTGGGCCTCCGCAGAAACCGTGATCCTCTGGGGCGCTAGGCTCTTCCCAAAGGCTCCGGCGGAATCTCCCGAAACCGGGACCATGGACCAGAAAAGCCCCGCCGGGTCCACCCCCTCGTAGCTTCCCGAGATGGGAGACTGAAGCGCGGGGTCCACCACCCCATGATGGTCGGCGTTGAACAGGGCGCTTGACTCCCACCGGACGCCGTACCCGTCCTCCTGGGCGGCAACCAGCCTTACCGGCGCGCCGGGGGCTATACCAGTCACCCTTATGCGCCAGGGTTCGCCGGAAAGGGCCGCCGGGGGCTCAACCTCAAGCCTTGCGGTACGGCCCCCCGGCTCCATAGAACCATTCCCCTGGCCTACATCCCCGCCAGAGGCTCCCCCCGCACCCCCAAAGGCCGCGCCGGGAAACACGAAGGCAAAGCCGCACAACAACAAAACCAGGAAAGCCAAATGTTCCTGCCTCATCCCTCTACCCCCCCTGCCTCTTTTAATCAATCATGGAGACGATGCCCCGTGATCAAGGCCTGCGGCGGCCAAGCCCCGATCACGGCCCGTTACCAGCCCCTAAGCCGCCTCGGCAGCACCCCTTATCGGATATCCGAATAAGCAAGACGCCTCCAATGCCCCGCCATGCCTGCCGCCCTGTGGTCATCCTAAGCCAAATCAACGCTCCCCTTAGGAGCGCCCTTCCCACTTAGCCTTCAAGAGCCAACAGGCGATGAGGGTAAGAGGTATGAGGACGTCCGACACGGCGGGGAACACGTTGCCGGGGTTGAAATTTTGCGCCAGCAGCATTTCCTTTACGTGGTTGACGGCGGCGCCAAGGTAGAAGGTGGAGAAGATGACGATCACCGCCAGCCAGAAGGTCCCCCGGTACCAGAAGCACATGAAGCCCGCTATGGCGATCCCCAGGGAGACAAAACCCAGCTCCTTTTGAAAGCCGTTCGACGCCCAGCCGATTTGGGCGGCGATCTTCTCGCTCATGAAGACGTGGCCCACAAAACCCATGAGACTTGACAGGGCTACGGTGATGACAAGCTGGTACAACAACAGCGTCTCAGCCACATGGGCGGCGTCCCGCGGCTTCTTCTTCACCACCGCCGCGATGCCCACCAACAGACCCAACAAATACAAACCGATGAAAAACACCCCCACCAACCCCCTTCCGCCCAAAAATCAAAAAACCGCCCCGGCCAAAGCCACCTCCAACCAATACACAACGATAATATCATGAATTTTTCTCCAACCCATCTATACCTACGGGATCCTTGTTCCGGTTTTTAGCATCCTATAACCTCACCCTCATCCCTCAGGCGTTCGACTAAAGGAGCTTTGGCAGAAGGGGTATCAGTTCCAGGGCTATGAGGGCTATTATTATCCACTCCAGCAAGTTGGCCCTTAGGGCCTGGATCTCCCCTTCGAGCATCTCGCAGGCGTCCTTCAGCTCCCCAAGCTTGCGCTCCATGGAGTCCACCCAGGCCTGGGTCTTTAGGACCCGGAGGGCCTTGGCGTACACCTGAGAGTAATAGGCGTCCTCGGTCACCTTGACAGAGGAGAGGATGGAGTCCATGGCAAGCCTTGCGTCCAACACCAGCTTCATGGCCTCCCTTCGAACCCTTATGTAACCGCCGGAAAAGAGCGCCTTAAGGTGGGCGCTCTTCATGTCCATGGCGCCGTATAGGGCCCCAAGGCGCCGGCTCACCTCCCCGTCGTAGTACCTAGCCTCCAGAAGCTGCAGCAGCGCGTACTCCACTATCATCATTATGTCGTCGGGTTCCCGGTCGGATATGAAGGCCCCGTCGTAGTTCATTACCAAAAGGTCGTCCTCCAGGTACGACATGGCGTTGCCCATAAGGGCCTCCAATAGGTGCTTCGAAAGAGGCCGACCCTCGCCGTACATCATGGAAGCAAACCGCCAGCTCTCCTTGAACTCCCTCATCCCAAGCCCACCCTGGGCCTTTTGTACCACGAAGAACGTGAACTCCTCGGTGAGGTCCGGATCCCACCACACCGAAAGGCCCGCACCTTTCATGGCCTCAAAGGCCTCCCGGGCAAGGCGGTCCACCTCCAGGGACGCCGAAGATGAAGACCTTATGGCCATGGAGGCCTCCGCGAACTCATCATCCGTAAGACCCTCAAGAGGAAAGGACAGGGAGAACCCCACCACCCCGCTCTCGTAGGCCCTAAAGGCAACCTCGCAGCGGTACCCATCCACCACCCACTCCCCAAGGTCCATAACCACCGGAGGCCTTGCCAGCTCTATGGCCCCACCCACGGGGCGCCTTAAAAACCTCACCTTAGGGCCAGGGCTCGTGGGGTAAATGCCACCCACCACTCCAAGGTCCAGCTCCTCCGCCACGTCATAAAGCTTAAGCCGCACCACCCGTCCCGATTCTATCCTCAAAACCAATGCCCCCTTCCTTACAAGGCACCACCATACCAGGTTTTTAGCATATAATGCTTAGAATGTTACATCCAAAGGGAACAAATGGCTGAACTAAACATTTTGAACCGCTTATTTTATGATATACTAACCGGCAAAATGCACTACAAGATGCGAAAGGGGATACCCATGCAGGAAGGGCAGCATACAAAAGGGGGGCCGAGGGATCTTAACTGGTTCCTTGAAGGGCACCGGGGGCTCATAATTGGGTTCCCCAAGGGGATGATAGTGCTCTCCCCCCGGGGCGAGGTGGCACTGTGCAACAGGGCGGCCCTCAATCTTTTGGGTTTCGATCCCTCGACGGAATGCGAAAGACTTCAAGACCTTGAGGCCTTCACCTTCAACGGCGACGTGGAGGTCTCCCTTGATGAGGCATTGAATGAGGCCCTAAGCCGGGGCAGCTTCGACTCCAACTGTCTCATCAAAACGCCATGGGGGGCCTTAAGACCCCTTAACCTGAGTGTGACCCCCATCAAGAACCCAGATGGGGAGACCATAGGGCTGCTGTGCATACTCACGGGCCTTGACGAGCTTTGGAAGCGGCAGGAGGAGCTCAAGGAAAGCGACAGGAGGCACCGGGAGCTGTTCACGCTTCTTAGGACCATGTGCGACAACGTGCCGGACATGATATGGGCTAAGGACCTCAAAAAACGCTACATATTCGCCAACCGGGCGCTGGCGGAAAAGCTCCTGAACGCCAAGGACACCGACGAGCCCATAGGCAAGACGGACCTCTTCTTCGCCACCCGGGAACGGGAGTCTCACCCGGAGGACCCCCAGTGGCACACCTTCGGGGAGATATGCCAGGACTCGGACCTATTGACCCTGGAGGCCATGGCCCCAAGCCGTTTCGACGAGTGGGGCAACGTAAAGGGGAAGTTCCTCTTCCTTGACGTCCACAAGGCCCCCTTCTTCGATCAGAACGGAGTGCTCATAGGCACAGTGGGATGCGGCAGGGACATAACCAAGGAGAAGGCCATGGAGCAGGAGCTCCTGGAAAGCCGGCGGCGTCTTAAATTGGCATTGGAGTGCGGCGACATATACACATGGGAGTGGGACATACCAAGGGGAACCATAACCGTCAACCCTTCGCCGGATGGCGACAGGGACGACCTCTCATCCCCTTCGGAGGAGGTGATATTCGGCAGGATACACCCGGAGGACGCACCGGAGGTCAAGGCAAAGGTGGATCGGATACTCAACGGGGAACAGAGGACCTTCGACCACATATTCCGCCGCCAGAACAGGCTGGGCCAGTGGGAGTGGATATGGTGCAAGGGGGCAGCGGTGGAGTACCAGGACGGCAGGCCCACGCGAATAACCGGCGTTGCCCGCAACGTGTCGGAACGCATGGAGGCCATAAGGGCCCTCTCCAGGTCAGAATCGCGCTACCGGGCTCTGTTTGAGGGGTCCATAGACGGCCTGTTGGTGCTCGGCGGTGAAAGCCTCCTCATAGTTGAAGCCAACAGCACCGCCAGGAGGCTCTTGGGCAAGGAGGACCCCATAGGCCTTAAGGCCCTCTTCTACCCCATATCCGGCGAGGCGGAGCGCCCCATGACACCCAAGGAGCTGGCGGACAGGAGCCATAGCACGCCGCTAGAGGTCTTCGCCTCCGTGTCCGGCGGGGCCCCCTCACCGGTGGAGGTGCTGGCAAAGTGGATCCACCTCGGGGAGGGACAAAGGGGCATACTGGTGATCCTCCGAGACCTAGCACCGGTGCTCAAGATGCGCACCCAGCTGCTCCAGGCACACAAGATGAGGGCTCTTTCCACCATCGCGGAGGGGATGGGACATGAGCTCAACAACATCCTAGCCCCCCTCCAGGGATACTCGGAGATGGGGCTTTCGGGCATGATGCCCCCGGACATCTGCTTCACCAAGATCCTGGAAGGGGTCAAGAGGGCAAGGGAGCTGACCTTGAAGCTCCTGATGACAAGCCGGCCTCCCGTCGAGGCATCGGAGACCATAGACCTTAAGGACTTCGTGGAGCGCCACGTGCCCATTCTGTCCGAGATCGCCCCGGAGGGCATATCGGTGTCCTGGTCAGTCCCGGACCGGCCCCTTACCGTTCAGCTCACCACGGAACACGCCAGGCAGGTGCTGCTGCACCTTTGGTCCAACGCCATATGGGCGGTCTCCCCAGGCGGCCACATAGAGATATCCCTCCGGGAGGTCCAGGTGGACCCCTCCCAGGCGGCGATGAACCCCAACCTGTCCGAGGGACCATATGCGGTTCTCTCCATATGTGACGACGGATGCGGCATGGACGAGGTCACAAAGGCCAGGGCACCGGAGCCGTTCTTCTCCTCCCGGGTACCCATCGGCTCGGGCCTTGGGCTATCGGTGGTACACGGGCTCATAACCCACCACCAGGGAACGGTGGTCATAGAATCCACCCCCCACGTGGGCACCGCGGTTCACGTTTACATACCCCTTTGCGATCGGTGAGAGCCGCACCTCCTTGGCAGGTCCCCAGCGGGTCAGCGGAAAGCCTAGAATTTGATAGCATCAATTTAACGCAATTTAAACCCATCGGAGGTGGATTAAGTGAAAGAAGGGTTAAGAAGATTTGCGGGACGGTTCTGCTGCCCCCGTGGGGCGTCCCTCCCACGCCTGATGGCAGCGGGCGTGATGCTTTTCCTCATGGCGCCGGGAAGCTCCTCCGCCTTTGACGTAAAATCCGCCTCGGAGGCCCACGTGTACCCCGGCGGGGCTCTTGCGGTCTTCAAGGGACCGGTTAACCGGCAGGAGGAGGTGCTGCTTACCTCTTCCTACAACAGGGATTCCATATCGGTGACCATGGAGGGCGGCACCTTGAGCTCCGTTTCCATCAGGCAGGAGAGGATTCCCGGCTGGGTGCCCCCGGCGCTCAGCGGTGATGCCAAAGAGCTGGAGGGTTTGAAGCGGCAGATCCGGGAGCTCAAGCTGGCTGTAGCCGCAAGGGAGGTGGCCCTTAGAGCCTTCGACGCGGGAGCCCCCAAGGGCGGGCCTTCCGCCCAGTGGGAGGCGAAGCGCATTAAGATGCAGGGGGAGATGATGTCCTGGCAGGACCGGCTTCAGGGGCTAAGCGCCAGGGCGGAAAAGCTGCGGGAGGAGATGGCCCAAAGGGGTCCCAAGGGTGGGGATCTGCTCAACCGGGTTGTGATAAGGGGTAACGGCACCGCGAAGATCTCCGCGTTCACCGAGGACGCCTCATGGAGAACCCGGTACCGGGCGGATGTGGACCCCTCCGGCAAGGTGGTCCTCACCGAGGAGCTTCTCATATCCCAGAAGACCGGCCTCGATTGGGATGGTCCCATAGTGTGCCACACCGCGTCCCCGAAGGACGTGAACTGGAACCCCGAGATCTCCCCATGGGTGGTCAGCTTCTCCGCCCCGGCGGTGATGTTAAGGGCCTCGATGCTAAAGGGCGCACCGGAGCTCATGGATGCCCTAAACCCTTCCTTTGAGGCCTCCACCGAGGACCTCACCTTCACCGCCAAGGGATTGGTCCCAGGCACGGGAGAGGAGGTATCCCTCGTGAGCGGCAGGTTCAACCTGCAGGGCTCCGTGGACGTCACCGTCATACCCATGGCTTCCCAAACCGCATTCATGGAGGTGACCACATCGCCCCTCGATAGGATCATCCCGGGGGGAGAGGCCTCGGTCAGCGTAGGGGGGGTGCCCACCGGCAAGGTTACGATCCCCTTCACCCCCAAGGGTGAGGGCCTCAGGTTCTCCGGCGGGAAGGTGCCAGGTGTGACCTCCTCCAGGGAGGAAGCCGTTATGACCCGGGGCTCCGAGGGAGACAGGGACTTCGTGAAGGGAGGCACCGTCATCAGGGTCTTCAACGGGCTTGGGAAGACCCTGACGGTAACCCTGAAGGACCGGGTGCCCTTCCCCGCCGACGGTTCGATAAGGGTTTCCTACTCCTGCTCCATGAGGGAGGACTCCTACGACCGAGGCATACTCACCTGGAAGCTGGAGCTCCCACCCGGCTCCTCCAGGGAGATCAATGTGGACTACAAGGTGACGTATCCCAAGGGCAGGAAGCTGGATCTCTAGCCCTTCAATTTCTACAAAATCAAGGCGGCCCGCGGAAGGCCGCCTTCTCCATTAGCGCAAAGACGATCCAGTTACGCCACCAGGTAGGGGGAGAGGTTTGCCGCCGCCAGGCGGAAGCCCTTTCCCTCCCGCCTCAGCACGTGGACACCGCAGTGGCGGTGTTCGATGACCCCGTAAAGCCCCAAGGGCAGGCGGGTGAGCGCGCAGGTAAGTGCCCAGGATGCTCCCCGATGGCCTACAACCACCAACCCGCCATCAAAGGTGCCATCTAGCTTGCGGAACGCACCCCGCATCCTCTCCGCCAGGTCCGCGAAGCTCTCCCCCATGGGGGGCCTCACCCCCTCAAGGTCCCTTCCCCTCTGGGCGAACAGCTCAGGCCAGCCCATCATCACCTGATCCTTCGAAAGGCCGTCCCAAAGTCCAAGGTCCAGCTCCCTAAGGTCCTCCACCACAAGGGGGGTTAGCCCCGCGAGCTCCGCGGTCCTAAGGCACCTGCGGGCGGGGCTTGAAACGCAAGGTAGCTCCAGGGCCCCAAGCCGCCCAAGAAGGCTCCTAAGCTCTCTGGCCTCCTCCTCCCCCACCGGCGAGAGATCCGGATCGGACCTTGAGCCAATCATGACGCCCTCAGGCATCGCCGGCCTTCCATGCCTTATAAGAAACAGCTTATCTATCAAGACTCAAGATCTCCTCAAGTTTTGCCCCCGCGAGGGCCTCGACCTTGCGTCGTATCTCCATGGCAAGGCCTATCCGGCGCTCCGCCCCCGCAAGGGCAGCGGGATCGTCCCTGAGCCTAAGACGCATAACATTAAGCCTATCCTCCAGTGTGATGAAACCGGTTCCCTTCACGGACTTGTCCGCCAGGAACAGCACCTCCGCTTCGGGGGTTCTCACCGAGTCCGGGAGGTCTCGGTGAGAACCCACCAGGGTGCCCAGACGTTCAAAGCCCAGCCCCTTCAGCAGTTCCTCCCCCGCCGCCTCGTGGTTCCCGGTGCCCTTGGCTATGTCGTGGAGCAGACACCCCGCCTCCAACATCGCCAGGTCCAGCTGGGCACCCCTGGGTACGAGGGCCCTCCCGATGCTAAGCCCGGCGCCGCACACCGCCAGGGAGTGGGACACCACATCCGGGGGGGTGTTGTATAGCCTTAGCATCTCAAGACACTCCTCCCGGTCCGGGGCTTCCATCCGGCCAAGCCGCGAAAGGATCACATCAAGGTCCTCAGGGGTGTCCATGTCGAGCAACACGTGGCTGTCGAAGACGTCCAACGTCTCCAACTTCCACCCCGACATGAGGGCCCTAAGCCCTCCCTGGCCCTCAAACCCCAGGATCTCCTCAAACCTGTGGCTTCCTATCACCGGCGGGTGTCCGGTCCTGCCCCTGAAGACGGGGATAAGGGCATCCACGGCCCCGGAGCCTGCGAGGGCCGCGAAACGGTCCGCCAAGGCCCTCACGGTGCAGGGCCTCACGAGGGGCACATCCACGGGGAGCACGAAGGCCCCTGTCACCCCGCTTCCCATCAGGGCCTCCACGCCCCGCCTTACCGATGAGAACATGCCGGAGGGGTAAAGGGGGTTGAAGACCACGTCCGCGCCGGCGGAACTCACAAGGGCCTCCGCCTCCTGCCGGTTGTGACCCACCACCGCCACCACCGGATCCACCCCGGCGGATGAGAGCAGCCTCACGCAGCGCTCTACCGGCGTTGCCCCTCCGATGTCCAAACCGGGCTTGAAACGCCCCATGCGGCTTGAGTAACCCCCAAGCAGCACAAGCCCCCCAAGCCTCATGCCCATCCGCTCAATCCCACCAGGAGGCCCTGAGGGAATCCAGATTGGCCCTCCTCTTGAGCGCCACTATCTCCGCCATCACCGAAAGGGCTATCTCCTCCGGGGTCTCCGCCCCTATTGGGAGCCCCACGGGCTTGAATATGCGCTCAAAGTGAGCCTCGCTCACCCCGTTGAAAAGCAGGGACTCCTTCAACGCTATAAGCTTGCTCTTGGAGCCTATAAGCCCTATGTAGGCGGCCTCCTTATTCTCCAGGAGCCGAACCACCTCGGAGTCCAAGGCATGACCCCTGGTGCATACTACTATGTAGGTCCTGCGGTTGGACGTGAATTCACGCATGAAATCCTCCAGGGGCCCTGCGTGTACCTCCGCATAGGGAAACCGTTCCTGGTTGGCGAACTCCTCCCGGTCATCCCATACCACCACGGAGAACCCAAGGTAGCGGGCCAAGTCCCCTATGGCCTTGCCCACGTGCCCGGCCCCGAATACCACTAGCTGGTCGTCCCCGCCCAGGACCTCCAGGTACACCACTACCTTACCACCGCACACCATGCCGTCCGTGGCGTTTAGATCCTTGGTGAAGGTAGCACAGGACTCCCCCTTGGCTATCATCTCCAAGGCCCTCTGGATCACCTGGTGCTCCAGCAAACCTCCCCCCACGGTACCGGCTATGGAACCATCGAGGCGAACCCACATGGACGATCCCCTGCTCCTGGGAGAGGAACCCACCTCGTCCACCACGGTGCAGAGAACCCCTATACCGCCGCAGCTCACCTCATCGTTAACGATCTTAAGAAGCTTTAAATCCACTCACAACACCCCCATGTCTACATGACCACTGGATTACGCAAGGCTTACGATTACATTATAACTCATAGCACTTTTGTGACAGCTCATATTATCCACCATGCATACGTATTTTCCACGATTGACCGGATATGTCGATGGGGTTAGACTCCACGGTTAGTGACCATCGGTCTAAAAAATGACCAGCGTAACAGCAACGCTGCGGACGGCAAGGGGGCATCAGGTTGAGACTTTCTGAAAAGAAGCGGGACCTCCTGGAGCTGGTTACCCGGGAGGCCCTGTACGAAGCGGCGGTAAGGATACTGCGGGAGGAGGGATGGAAGGGTTTAACCATGGAGAAGCTCGCCCAACGGGCGGGGGTGGCCAAGGGCACCATATACAAATACTTCGAGAGCAAGGGAGATGTGCTCTTCTTCGTGATGAAACGCAACGGGGGCATCACCGCCGAGAGGCTTTCGGAGATACGCGAAGAAGTGGTCAACCGCAGGGTTTCGGCGTCAAAGGGTCTTGAGGAGGCCCTGGAGGTGGCGGCCTCAGGGATGTACAGGAACAGGCACGTGATCGCGGCCATCGGCAGGGCCTTTGAGGAGGACAGCTCCCTCATGGCTAGGAAAAGCCACATGTGTCATCAAGGGGAGGATCATCCGTTGAGCGTGATAAGGCGCTGCATTCGGGACATCATAGCGGCGGGGATAGAGGATGGCAGTTTGCGGCCCGTGGATCCCGACGCTGCGGAGACCATAATCCACTGCACCATGATGGGGCTTGGAAGGCTCTTCGCCATCGAGGGGCCCGAGACGGGGGTACCGTCGGATCAGATATGTGGGCTGCTCAAGACCATGGTGCTTCAAGGGCTTAGCGCAAAGGATGAAAAGCCGGAAGGGGTGAGAGGATGAGGCTCTGGGAGTTCTCCGTAAGACGTCCTGTGACGGTCACCATGATATCCTTGGGGCTCATAATATTCGGTCTCATGGCATTGTCATCCATGGGGGTGCAGCTGATACCGGACGTGGACTTCCCGGTGGTGACCGTGTCCACCTCCATGACCGGCGCCAGCGCCAAGGTCATGGATAACGACGTGGCGGACGTCATAGAGGACAAGCTGTCCAGCATATCGGGGATAGAGAACATCTCATCCAGCAGCTACCAGGGACGCTCCATAACGGTGGTGGAGTTCGAGCTTGGCAGGGACGTGGACAAGGCGGCGGCGGACGTGAGGGACAAGGTTAACCTGGCCATGGGCTCCCTCCCCAGCGAGGCGGACACCCCGGTGGTGCAGAAGTTCTCCATAGGGGACCGGGCAATAGTCACCATGGCGGTGACGGGGGCCAACCCGAGGGAGCTGTCCCGTTTCGCCGACAAGGTGGTAAAGCCCAGGATCCAGGCCCTAGAGGGCGTGGGCGAGGTGGGAACCCCGGGACTGAGGAGCCGTGAGATCCGGGTTTGGCTGGATCCCGCCAAGCTGGAGGCGAGAAACCTCATGGTGAAGGACGTGATAGACGCCTTCAAGGCCAAACACGTGGAACTGCCGGCGGGGAACATAAAGAACTCCCGGGAGGACCTGCAGATAAGGCTCATAGGGGAGTACTCCTCGGTAGAAGACCTAGCATCCATGCCCATCAAGGTCTCCCAGGGAGCGGTGGTGAGGCTGTCCGACGTGGCCAGGGTGGAGGACGGCATGGAAGAGAAGGAGAGCGCCGCCATATACAACGGCAAGGACACGGTATTCATCACCGTGAAGAAACAGCGGGGAGCCAACGAGGTGGCGGTGAGCCGCAGGGTAAAGGCCGCCATGGAGGAGCTCCAGCGGGAAGCCCCAAGGGGCGTGAAGCTCATCCTCATATCCGACTCCTCGGACTACATAATGAGGTCAATAAAAGGGGTCTTCTCCGACGTCTTCCAGGCGGTGCTGCTCTGTTCCCTGGTGATGTTCCTCTTCCTCAAGACCCTGCGGGCCACCGGGATAGCGGTGATATCCATACCGGTGTGTCTCATAAGCAGTTTTCTCATCATGAAGTGGCTAGGGCTCAGCATAAACAACCTCACCATGATGGGGATAACCCTGGCGGTGGGTATGGTGGTGGACGCCACCACGGTGGTTTTGGAGAACATCCACCGGCACATAGAGGGGGGCATGAAGGTCTTGGATGCCTCCATAAAGGGGACCCAGGAGGTGGCGTTCTCGGTCATCGGAGGAGCCACCACCACCGTGGCGGTCTTCGCCCCCATAGCCTTCATGGGTGGGATAGTGGGGCGGTTCTTCTATCACTTCGGGATAACCGTGGTGCTCACCATAACCATGTCGCTTTTGGTGTCCCTCACGTTAACCCCCCTGCTGTGCTCCGTCATCCTCAAGGGTGAGCCCAAGGGGGGAAGGATTGCCTCGGCGTTCAATCGGGGCTTCCAGCGAATGGAGGAGGCTTACCGGCGGGGGCTCTTCTGGGCGGTGGGGCACCGGAAGACCGTGATCCTGGCGGCGGCGGCCCTCTTCATCTTCGGGTTGGTGATCGCATCCCAGATAGGCAAGGGTTTCTTCCCCTCCGACGACCGGGGGTCCTTCAGCATGGACCTGACCATGCCGGAGGGGACCTCCCTGGAGAGGACCCAGGAGGTGATGACCCGTCTGGACTCCATAATAAGGAAGAACCCCTACGTGAAGTACACCTATGGCGACGTGGGTTCCGGCATGGGGGGTGAATCAAACAAGGGCAGCATATCGGTGGAGCTGGTTCCCATAAAGGACAGGCCCCCCATAGAGCAGGTTATGGAGCAGGTTAGGACCTCCCTGTCCTCATTCAAGGAGGGGACGCTGTCGTTCTCCCAGGAGGGCAGGAGCGGGGTCACCATGGTCCTTGTGGGCTCAACACCCGAAAGGCTGTATCAGATAGCCCAGGAGATGAAGGAAAAGCTGGAGGCCACCGGCAAGATCACGGACTTCAACACCGACATAAGGCTGAACAAACCCCAGCTGGAGGTTACGGTCAACCGCACCATGGCGGATCAGCTGGACTTGAGCGTGAAGGACCTGGCCCAGGAGATCCAGGCCTACTTCGGCGGGGTGAAGGCCGGGGTATTCAAGGACGAGGGCTTCCGGTACGACATAAGGCTAATGGCGGACCCGTCCCTTAGACGGTCCGTTGAGGACCTCGAGAGGGTGGCGGTGCGCTACAACGGCGGGACCGTCCGGATACCGGGGCTCGTGAAGGTCCAGAAGGTGCTTTCCCCGAACGTCATAAACCGCTACTCCCGCAGGACCTCTCTGGAGATAAGCGTGAACCCCGCACCAGGGGTCTCCACCGGAGAGGTGATGACCCTCATGGAGCAGGCTTTCAAGAGCTCCGCCAGGGGCTCCGAGGGGGTTCAGATACTGCCCACCGGGCGCTCCAAGACCCAGCGGGAGGACTTCAAAAGGCTCTTCGTGGCCCTTGGCATAGCCATAGCCCTGGTCTACGTGGTGATGGCGATACAGTTTGAGTCGTTCCTGCACCCCTTCACGGTCATGTTCTCCCTGCCGCTCCTCACTCCCGGGGCCTTCGGGATGCTGGCGCTGATGGGCAACGAGCTGGACATGATGAGCTTCATGGGGATAATCCTCCTGGTGGGCATCGTGGTTAACAACGGGATAATCCTGGTGGACTTCATAAACCAGGAGAGGGAGAAGGGGTTCCCCAAGGTGGCGGCGGTGCTGACCTCCGGGCCGCTGAGGCTGAGGCCGATCCTCATGACCGCCCTCAGCACCCTTGTGGGGTCCATACCCACCGCGCTCAAGCTATCGGAGGGGGCGGGGTTCAGGCAGTCCATGGCGGTGGCGGTGGTTGGGGGGCGTCTTCACGTCCACGCTCCTCACCCTGTTCGTGGTGCCCGTGGTCTACCTGGTGCTGGACGACATGAAGGACAAGCTCAGGGTCCTAAGGCGCGCCCTGTCCATGAGAGCCGGGAGGACGAATCAGGCCAACCCGGGGGTTAACTGAAGACCTAAGGAGGAGGAATGCAAGACCATGGGGTTAATGGGGTCCATCGAGGAACAAACCACCGCTCTTAAGGGACTGAGGGCCCTTGCGTTGAGTTTAGCCCTGTCCCTCACGCTGGCGGTCCAGGCCTTCGGAACCCAGGCGGTGACGCTGTCCGATGCGGTAAGATCTGGGATAAAGCACAACCAGTCGGTCCTCTCCGCGGAGCAGGACCTAAGGAACGCCGAGGCCCTGCTGGGTCAGGCAAGGAGTGCGGCCATGCCGTCCCTCAACGTCCAGGGATCCTTCACTAGGTCAAGCGAGGAGGGGGCGGAGAGGAACGACTACGGGGACCTGTCCTTGAACCAGACGGTATACGCCGGAGGGGCCATCACCGGGGCGTTAAGGCAGGCGGAGGCGAACCTGAGGAAGGCCAGGCACGGGCTTAGGCATTCCAAGGAGAAGGCCGCCAGGGAGGCCTACGAGGCATTCCTGAACGCCCTGCTGGCCCAGGAGAACCTGAAGACCGCGGAGGAGAACCGGCTTTACTACGAGAAGGCATGGGAGACCGCGGAGAAGCGCCTGCAGGTGGGTTTGAGCACCAGGCTTGAGGCTTCAAGGATGAAGCAGAACCTCCGGGAGGCCCAGGGGGCGGTGGAGACCGCCCGGGGAAGCTTGAGGTCCGCCCTCATAACCCTTGCCAGGGTGATGGGAGTGGACCCCAAGGAGGTCACCTCCGTGTCCGGCACGCTGGATATCCCCGCCGGGTGGGCGGTGCAGGGTCTCGAGGAGCTAGAGGCCGCGGCCTTAAAAGGCAGGAGCGATCTGGCGGCCCTTAGGGAGGACATTGAGCTCCAGAGGGAAGCGGTTAAGATAGCCGGCGCCTCCATGCGTCCCTCCGCCTCCCTGTCCGGGGGATACCGCTTCTACCAGGACAAGACCGGCTCCTCCACCAAGGAAGGGGAATGGACCGCCACGCTGAACCTGACGGTGCCCCTGGTGGACTTCGGCAGGACCGACGCCAAGGTGCTCCAGGAACAATCGAAGCTCCATAAGCTCCTGGTGAGCCTCAAGGACATGGAGGACTCGGTGAGGGAGGAGCTGGAGAAGGACCTGATAGCCCTTGACACCGCGGTCCGCAACCGGGAGATATACGCCGAGAACCTTGAGATAGCCAGGGAGAACCTGAGGCTTGCGGAAGTGGGGTACAGGGAGGGGGTCAACACCCAGCTGGACGTGATATCCGCCCGGAGGGAACTGAACAACGGGGAGCTGAGGTACAAGGAGACCCTAAAGGCCCTGCAGGGGGCGTTGAAGGACATATGGTTCCACTGTGGAGCGCTTATCGAGAGGGTCGTTCCCGATGAGTCCTTCGAAGGGAGCCGGGATGGCAATGGAAGCCGCTGAGGCCGTGGAGGTGTACAGATGATGATCGGTAAGAACGGGAGGTTCACGATAAAAGGAGGCAAGGGCATCGCTGCGGCGGTGGCGGTGATCCTGGTGGCTGCGTTCCTCATGGTAAGGGCTTCCGGAAGGGATTCGGCAAAGCCCAAGACCCATACCCCCAAGGGAGAGCCGACACCGGTGGTGAGGACCGTGCAACCCAAGGAGGACGTATACCTGGACACCCTGGAGGCGGTGTCCACCCTAGAGGCTTTAGAGGACGCCATCATATCTCCGAAGGTTACGGGCCGAATAGTCAGGATGTCCGCCAAGCCGGGGCAGAGGGTTCGTAAGGGGCAGGTGCTAGCCCTCTTGGACTACAGCTCCCAGGAGGCCCAGGTGAACGCCTCGTACTCCCAGCTCAAGGCGAGCCAATCGGCGGTGCTCCAGGCAAAGGCCTCCCTGGACGACGCATCCCGAGAGTTGGAGAGGTACGAGAAGCTGTTCAAGGAGGGTTACGCCACGAGACAGGAGCTGGATAAACGCAAGACCGCCTTAGATCAGGCCCGAGCCTCTTACCGGCAGGCGCTGGCCAACGCCGGGGCATCCGCTTCAGCCCTGAGCGCCCAGAGGATAAACCGGCAGGACTACATCATAACCGCCCCCATGGACGGGGTGGTGCTGGACGACTACGGCATGGCCCCCGGCACCCTTGCATCCCCATCTACCCCGGTGTTCCGGGTGGCGAACCTCAAGGCCCTTAAAGGCACCGTTAAGCTCCCCGAGACGGAGATCAGATACCTAAAAGAGGGGATGGAGGCAAGGGTGGTCTCCGAGGCCCTGGGGGACGAAAAGGTCTTCAAGGGAAGGCTCTCCACCATATATCCCTACGTGGACACCTCCACCAGGACCGTTAAGGTCCAGGTGATCATCCAGGACCCGAAGGACCTAAGACCCGGGATGCTGGCCCGGGTGACCTTCATAAAGGGCTCCCAGAAGGGGCTCGTCATCCCCTCCGACGCGGTGAGGGACGGAACGGTGATGGTGCTGGAAAAGGAGACCGTAAAGCCCGTGAAGGTTAAGCTTGGGAAGGACCGGGAAGGGCTGGTGATGGTAACCCACGGGCTCTCCTTGGATCAGCGGGTGATAGCCCCATACCCGGAGGACCTGTCGGAGGGGGACAAGGCCATCGACCAAGGGGATAAAAGAAACTAAAAATTCAGATCCAACATGACCGCTTGTCAAACCCATGATGGGCTGTTATAATGCTTTTCGTTGAGCGAAGCGGTCCCATCGTCCAGAGGCCTAGGACGCCGGGTTCTCAGCCCGGAAACAGGGGTTCGAATCCCCTTGGGACTGCCAAGTTATCAAAAGCGGGGTCTCTTTGAGACCCCGCTTTTTTTCGTCCTCCCCCGTCGGATTATGCATCGATCTCCAACTACCCCCCCAGCGGGCTAAGGGCTGAAAGACGCTGCAAACGCAGTGTCCCCCAGGGATAACGGGACGCCCGCGGGGGCGTCAGAAATTGGCTCAACGGTCCCTCATGGCGTTGAGATGAGGCACCAGCATGCCCGCGGTTATGGCGGCGGACATGAGGTCCGACAGCGGAAAGGCAAGCCACACCCCCTTAAGCCCCAAAACCGGGGGCAGGAGCAGAAGGAGGGGTATGAACAGGAAGACCTGCCTTGACAGGGAGAGCATGAAGGCCACGAGTCCCTTCCCCACGGCCTGGAAGACCCCGGTTCCCGCCACCTGAAGCCCCACCAGGGCGAATCCCATGCCCATGGTCCTCAAGGTCCTTGCCCCAAGGGACACCAGGGAGACGTCGGAAGTGAAGAGGGAGAATATCTCCTCGGGGAACAGGAGCATGACCAGGAACGCACCGGTGGATATGACGGAGGCCCCAGCGAGGGAGAGGTAAACCGCCCTGAGGGCCCTGTCTAGCTTCCCCGCCCCGTAGTTATAGCCCAAGATGGGCTGCAGTCCCTGCCCCACCCCCACTATGGGCATGAACGCCAGGGACACCACCCGGTTGACCACCCCGTAGGCCGCCACCGCCTGGTACGAGCCGTACCGCTGAAGGCTTCCCACCACCAACGCGGCCACCACACCGGAGGCGCTGAGACGGGTGAACTCCGACAGGCCCACCGAAAGTATCTGTCCCAGCACGCGGAGGTCGGGCCTCATGTCCCCCATACCAGGGGACAATACCCCTCCCCTAACGAAGTAGTGCCAGAGAAGCCAGATCACCATGACCCCCTGGGATATGACGGTAGCCCATGCGGCGCCTCTAACGCCCATGCCCAGGGGAAAAACGAAGATGTAGTCCAGCACCACGTTGGTCCCGGCGGACACGAACATGGTAACCATGGCGAGCTTTGCCCTGCCCTGGGCCCTGAGCACGCTGTTCATCCCCACCCCGAGTATTATGAGCGGGAAACCCAGCAGTATCACCCCGAGATAACCCCGGGCATGGGGCATGACCTCCGGGGACGCCCCAAGGAGCTCAAGAAGCGGGGATATCCCCAAGGCGCAAAGGGACGCCAGGAGCCCCCCCAGCACCACCCCCATGATCATCAGGTTACCCATGGCCCGCCGGGCGGTCCCCACGTCCCCAGCACCAAGGCTCCTTGAGACCAGCGACGCGGTCCCCACACCACCCATGGTGGCAAACGCCATGGCAGCGAACTGGACCGGGAACACCACCGCCGTGCCCGCCAAGCCCAAAGGTCCAACCCCCCAACCTATGAAAAGGGCGTCCACCATGTTGTAGGTGGCCTGAACGAACATACCCACCATGGCGGGCAACGACAGCCGGATAAGAAGACTGCCCACCGGTTCGGTGCCCAAAAACTCACTGTCCCTGTGCGCCATGTTCAACGAACACCTCCAGATAAAACCCTCTACAAAAGCGGCACAGCGCCGCCGGAAAGGGACCATATGAAGACATAAAAAAGGGCCAGCACCAACGCCCCTCATCCCATATATTACCACCGGTCTTAAAAATGACCATCGGTCAATATTAATCCACGGGTCCAAACGGCAAGGGCCCTCCAACGGATGAGCTCCGGATGACCCCAGGAGTGCGCGGGGAGGGGATCATATCGGCGGACCTCCGTTTAACCCGGGCACCAGGTAATTAAAGCGGCCCATTCAGCGGAGCGTACAAGCTTACAAATGGACAGCGGCGGGGCCGCCGGACCTGCGGCGGCCCCGAAGATGGATCTAAAGGGTTTAAACCTCGGCTGATCCCAGGGATCCGACACCCCATGGCGGCATGGGTGCGAGGATGGGGAAAGCGCTATGGGCCAGGGGTGAGACCTAGCCCTTCAAATGCCTCAGGGAGAGGTGCCTCAGCGGCGGCCTTCCTTCTTCCCCCTAGCCCCCTTACCCCTCGCCTCACTGGAGGGGCCTTCACGGCGGTCCTGGCGGCCCTTGAACCCTCCGGGTGTGAACGTCCCTTCCCCAGGGGCCGAGGGCCTCTTGCTCTTAGGCCCTCCCGGGCGGCCCGGGCGCCCATTGGTCCCATCGTCCCCTCTGCCTTTGCCGCTCCGCCCTGGACCTTGGGCGCCGTCGCCCCTAAGAGCCCTGTCGGCCCCTCTGGAACGGCCCTTCGAAGAGGGTCCACGGCGCTCCCCACGGTCATCCGCAGGGGTATCTACGATCTTCCTGGAGGGACCTCCTCCGCCCCTTGCGAAGCCCTCCTCCCTGGTCCTTAGCTCCTTGGACCTCGAAGGATCGTGCTTACCGGAACCACCCGAGCGGTTCGGACGCTTAGGACCCGCAGGCCCCGCGGGCTCTCCCCTTAGGGGTTCTGATCTCCGGCCCTCCGACTCTGCCGCCTGGGCCTCATGCGTTCGCCTGAGCTGGCCACATGCCCCGCCCACATCTGCCCCCTTGCTCATCCGGACCGCCACCTGGTACCCCATGGAGGACAGGATCTCCGCAAAGGCGTTCACCCTGAAGTGGGGGGGACGTGACGTACCGGGCGTCCCCGGTGCAGCTACCGGGGATGAGGTTGATGAACACGGAAAGTCCCTTAAGGTACTCCCCAAGCTGCCTTGCCATGGGCACCGAGTCGTTGACCTTGTCGAATAGGGAGTACTCTATGGTTATCCTATCTCCAGTGGCCTCCTGATAGGTCTCCAGGGCCTCCCGGAGCTCCTTCAGTGGGTACTGGGCGTTTATGGGCACCAGGAGGTCCCTAAGATCATCGTTTGGGGCGTGAAGTGATACCGCGAGCCTCACGCCAAGCCCCTCCCGCGCAAGCCGCAGTATGCCCGGCACCACCCCGCTGGTGGAGATCGTTATGTGCCTTATGCCGAGCCCCCTCATCTTTGGGTGGTTGAGGTTCCTCACCGCCCCGATAACGTTATCGTAGTTGAGCATGGGCTCCCCCATGCCCATGAACACCAGGTTCTTGATGTCCCCGAGCCGGGCCTCCATGGCCAGGAACTGCCCCACCATCTCCCCCACTGTCATGTTCCGCTCGAACCCGGACTGGCCGGTGGCGCAGAAGGGGCACCCCAAGGGACACCCAACCTGGGTGGAGAGGCAGGCGGTGAGCCTGCCCGGGTGGGCTATGGCCACCGACTCCACCGAGGAGCCCCCGAAGTCCCACAGGAACTTCTTGGTGCCGTCCCTTCGGGAGGACACCACCTTCTCAAGCCTTGGCACCTCAACCCGGAACAGCTCGTCCAGCCTGCTGCGCATCTCAAGCCCTATGTCGCTCATGAGCTGCCACTCGAAGACCCGCTTCTTGTATAGCCACCCGCATATCTGATCCGCCCTGAAGCGTTTCTCCCCAAGGGCCTCCATCTCCGCCACCCAGTCCTGGTAACCCAGGGACAGGGCATCTTTCTTAGGCATGAACAGTCCTCCGATTCTTCCTTATTTGTTTATCTTCCAATAGTCCCCTAGAGGTTCCTATGGCTACTCCTTCGGGCTTGACTCCACCCAAGGCTCGTCCATCGAGGCGTAGAGGGGGAATCGACCGCTGAGCTCCTCCACCCGCCGGGCGAGGCCCTCTAGGGCTGCCTGGTCGGACCGGTTGGCGATCGCCAGGTCTATTATCTCCCCTATGGCCCGCATCTCCTCCTCCCCAAGTCCCCGGGTGGTGAGGGCAGCGGTGCCGAGCCTTATGCCGCTGGTTACCATGGGCTTCTCCGGGTCAAAGGGTATCATGTTCTTGTTGCAGGCGATCCCCACCCGGTCGAGCAGCACCTCCGCCTCCTTGCCGGTAATCCCCTTGGACCTCAGGTCAACCAGGACCATGTGGTTGTCCGTTCCCCCGCTCACCAGCCGGAAACCCCGCTCCATCAGGGCCTCCGCGAGGACCTTGGCGTTTTTCACCACCGCCGCGGCATACTCCTTGAAGTCATCCCTCATGGCCAGGTGGAAGCAGGCCGCCTTGCCGGCTATCACGTGCACCAGGGGCCCTCCCTGTACCCCCGGGAAGACCGTTCGGTCCAGGTCCTTGGCGTACTGGGACTTGCAGAGCACCATGGCCCCCCTTGGCCCCCTCAGGGTCTTGTGAGTGGTGGTGGTTACAAAGTCCGAATGGGGAACCGGGTTCGGATGCACCCCCCCGGCCACCAGCCCCGCTATGTGGGCCATGTCCACCATGAGAACCGCCCCCACCCGGTCCGCAATCTCCCGGAAGGCCTTGAAGTCTATGAACCTGGGGTAGGCGCTGGCACCGGCTACTATAACCTTCGGCCGGTGCTCCAGGGCCAGCTTCATCACCTCGTCGTAATCTATGGTCTCCGTGTCCCGCCGGACCCCGTAGCCCACCACGTTGTATATGAGCCCCGTGAAGTTAAGCGGATGCCCGTGGGACAGGTCGCCCCCCCTGATCAAGCTTCATGGCCAACATGGTGTCCTGGGGTTTCATCACCGTGAAGTAGACCGCCATGTTAGCGGTGGTGCCCGAGTGGGGCTGAACGTTGGCATGCTCCGCCCCGAAGAGCTCGCAGGCCCGCCTTATGGCCAGATCCTCTATCTCCTCCACGAACTCGCATCCCCCGTAGTACTTCTTGTGAGGGTACCCCTCCGCGTACTTGTTGGTGAGGACAGAGCCCTGGGCCTCCAGTATGGCCCGTGGAACGAAGTTCTCAGAGGCTATCATCTCAAGCCCATGCCTCTGACGAGCCTGTTCCCTCCTCATAAGGCCGTAAAGGGCTTCGTCAACCCGGGATATGGAGCTCTCGAAGTCAGACCCGCGCATCTCTACACCACCCCCATGAACTGTTATGGAATCTAGGATTATAATATAATAAACATAAATTCCCATGAAAAAGGAGGAGCAATAAATGAAGATGAAGTTGAACCCTTTGCGGGCACTGGTCCCGATCCTGGGGCTGGTGGTGGGTCTTTTCCTGCCCCATCTGGCCCTTGGGGTGGCCCTCCCTCCCATGGATTACGAGGGGTACATGATATACAAGGGGCCTAGCGGTGCCATGAGCTATCGGGCCTATATAAGCTCCTCGGGGGTGAGGATCGAGGGCACCGGGACCGTGCAGATCGCCCGGCCAGACCTTGGGGTCTTATGGACCCTAAAGACCGCGGAAAGGACCTACGAGGAGAGGCCCTTGGAGAACGCCATGCCCTACTTCTCCCCTGAGGGGGTGCCGGGCACAATCGATGAGACATATTCGGGTCAGGAGCTGGTGGGAGGGATGAGGTGCTCTAAGAGCTTCATAACCCGGACGGTTGGAGGCGTCAAGGAGGATCTCATCCGTTGGACCGACCAGAAGACCGGTGTCACAGTAAAGGTTGGGGACCGTTATGGAAGATGGTCCATGGAGATAAAGAACCCAAAGCTCAGAATGCTCCCCAAGGGGCTCTTTGAGATACCCAAGGGATACGTTAAAAAGGGATCCTAAGAGGCAAAAGGGGCAAAAGAGGCGAGGGAGGGGAATAGTAAAGGGCAGGGGGGTTTGCCCCTCCTGCCCTCGTTATTTTCCAGTTTTCCTACCCCAAGGGGCTTGTTTTGTCCCGCTCCTCGGGATCTAGAAGCCCCCCATAACTATGCCCAAGACCAACACCGCCACGGAGGTGAGCACGAATACGTACTTGGCGTGAAAGTTCCACCAGGCCCCGAGCTTCTTGCGGGCCCCCCTGTTAACCTCCTCCCTGGCGCGATCGGCGCCGTAGAACCAGAAGAACACCACCGCGGAGAGCACCGCCCCAAAGGGCACCACGTAGGTGGTGACCGCGTCGGCGAAGCTTCCGAAGAGGTTGAGGTTCACCGCCATGGGCACCCCAAGAAGAAAACCCAGGGCCGCCACAAGGATGGAGCTGCTCTTCCTGGAAAGGCCGAACCTGTCCATGACCGCCTCCACCGGAACCTCCATGAGGTTTATGGCGGAGGATATGGCAGCGAAGAGCACGCACAGGAAGAACAGGATGCCGAAGACGTAGCCCCCCGGCATGGAGCCGAAGATGTGAGGCACGGTTATGAACAGCAGGGACGGCCCGGCATTTACGTCAAGGCCGAAGGCAAAGGCCGCTGGAATGGTCACCAGGGCGGACAGGATGGAGGCCACGGTGGTCCAGAGGGCGGTGTTCATCGCCGAGGAGGGTATGTCCTCCCCGTCCTTGAGGTAACTGCCGTAAACCAACATGGCGGCCCCGCCGAGGCACACGGTGAAGAAGGCCATGCCAAGGGCCATCACCCAGGTCTTGGGATCCATCAGGTGGTGCCACTTGGGGAGCAGCAGGAACTCAACGCCCTTCATAGCCCCGGGAAGCGTGAGGGATCTCACCATCAAAGCCAGCAGTATCAGGAAGAGGGCGGGCATCATGACCTTGTTGGAGCTCTCTATGCCCCCTTGAACTCCCCGGGCTATTATGAGCATGGTAAGGGCCATGGCGGCCAAGTGCCAAAGCACACTCTCCCAACTGCCCGCGAAGGCCTGGAAGTAGGCAGCGGGGTCCATGTTTGAGAAGGCCCCGATCACCGACAGGACCAGGTACTTGAGCACCCACCCGCAAACTATGAGGTAGAAGATGAACACCCCGCTTACCCCAAGGACGGGGATCAGCCCAATGGCTCCACCGAAGCGGAACCCCCGCTCCGAAAGGACCCTCCCGAAAGCCCTTATGGCCCCCGCCTTCTGGCTCCTGCCGAAGGCGAACTCCCCCATGAGACCGGTGACCGCAAGACCAAAGGTGAAGGCCAGATAGGGGATGAGGAACGCGGCTCCTCCGAACGCCCCAAGCCTCCAGGGGAAAAGCCATATGCTCCCAAGCCCCATGGCAGCGCCCACACAGGCCAACACGAACCCCAACTTGCTCGAAAAGGTCTCCCTTCCCTCCACTGCACATCCTCCTTCCAAAATCAACACAAAAAGCCCAAACGACCCCGCTAAAGATACTATATTGATACAAAAAATCTTCAAGTATGAAAGTTTTATTCGAACTTTGTTTTTAGATATGAACGATTATTCCGCAGCGTAATCGGACGGTTACGGCGGGGCAACACAGGGGGAGCGGTGACTTGAAGCTTCCGAAGAGTATAAGGAGCACCAGCCAATGCAAGGGATTGGGGCAAAAGGGGAGGACGGGCGACGCGAGAGGGGATGGGGCGGGGACTAAAAAACCGCTCCCCTGCGGATACCCGCGAGGGAGCGGAGTAGCAACCGACTGGTGGAGCTGGGGGGAGTTGAACCCCCGACCTCTTCCATGCCAAGGAAGCGCGCTCCCGCTGCGCCACAGCCCCAGTCACAACGTGAGAGATTATATTAGCCCCTGGGAAAGCTGTCAATACTCAAGGGGCAAGAGAGTTCCTTAAGACCTTAATCATCCCCCGCCGCCAGCTTAGGGGTTATTATGGCCGGGTTGTCCACCATGGCGAGGTAACGGAACTTACCGTCCTTCACCACCTGGACCTGCACCGGTTTTATGACCTCCCCGTCCCTGTCGAAGCCCCTTATGATGCCCGTAAGGCCGTTGTAGTTGGCGGTCTCGGCGATGGCATTCCTCACCGACTTACGGTCAGTGGAGCCCGCCTTCTTGATGGCGTCCACCAGCACCATGAAGGCGTCGTAACCGGAGGCGCCAACCATGTCGGGCTCGGTCTTGTACCGCTTCCGGTACTCCTTGAGGAACTTCTGCACCACCGGTCTTGGGTCATCCCGGTTGAGGTTGGTCACTATCACGAAACCCTCCGCGGCCTTGCCGGCTATCTCGATTGTCTTAGGCGAGTCCGCCCCCTCCTCCCCCAGGAACTTGGCGGTTATCCCCATCTCCCGGGCCTGCTTGAGCATGGGACCAGTCTGGAAGTAGTACCCGCTGGCGAACACCACGTCCGCGTTGGCCTCCTTCACCTTGGCAAGGTAAGCCTTGAAGTCCTTCTCGCTCATGGGATAGGTGAGGGAAAGCACCAGCTGGGCGTCGCTGGGGTTACGCTTCATGTACTTCTTGAACCCCTCTGCCAGGGTCCTTCCGAAATCGTTGTCGCTGGTTATTATGGCGATCCTCTTGCCCTTCAGGATCTTCACCGCCGTGTAAGCCGCCGCCTGCCCCTCCACGGCCCCAAGGAACCCGTTGCGGAACGTGTAGTCCCCCTTGGTGATGTCCGGGTGTATGGCGTAGGCGGCTATGAAGGGTATCTCCTCATCGTCGAAGATGGGAGCCACCGCCCGGGAGGGCATGCTGTAGGACCCTCCCACAACCCCCACCACCCGATCCTGCTTGATCAACTTCTGGGCCAGGGGAACCGCCTGCTTGGGATCCGCCGCGTCATCGTAGTAGACCAGCTGAACTTTGCGCCCTAAAACCCCACCGGCGGCATTAACCTCTCCCACTGCCAACTTCACGGAGTTGATCATGCTCTCCCCGTCCGCGGCGGCAAAACCGGTTATGGGGGCAAGAAGCCCTATCTTTATCGGCTCCGCCCCAAACGCCGCAAGGGATAAGGCCAACCACAGCCCCACAGCCGCCACAACAGCCAATAAGCCCCTTCTCGTCTTCATAACAGCAACACCTCCTTCAACGTTATCGGGCCTGCGACACAAGGCCCGTCAAACCCCAAGGTAAGCCTCCCGAACCCGCTGATCCGCCATGAGCTCCGAGGCCGCTCCGCTTATCTCTATCCTCCCTGTCTGGAGGATGTAGCCCCGGTGGGATATCCCAAGGGACGCCAAGGCGTTCTGCTCCACCAGCAGTATGGTCATCCCCTCGGAGGCATTGAGCTCCTTTAAGACCTCAAAAACCCTATCCACCAGCTTCGGCATGAGCCCCATGGAAACCTCGTCCACCAGGAGGAGCTTCGGATCCGACACTAGGGCCCTTCCTATGGCCAGCTGCTGCTGCTCCCCCCCGGAAAGGGTCACCGCAAGCTGCGTCATCCTGTCCTTCAAGACCGGGAACAGCTCGTATATCCAATCGATGCGCTCCGCCAAAGCCCGGTCCTTCTTCATCCCATAGGCCCCCATCCGCAGGTTCTCCTCCACCGTGAGCTGAGGGAAAACCCTGGCCCTCTCGGGCACCAGCCTCATACCAAGCCGCGCCCTCTCGTGGGGGGGCATGAAGGTGATGTCCCTGCCCATGAAGGATATGTGTCCCTCCTTGGGCATGGTGAGCCCCATCAGGGCCCTTAAGACCGTGGTCTTCCCCGCCCCGTTGGCCCCGATTATGGAGACCAGCTCCCCCTGATCCACCGAGAAGGACACCTGGTGCACCGCCTCAAAGTCACCGTAAGAAACCCTTAGGTCCTTAACGTCAAGAAGCAAGGGACGACACCCCCTTACCCAGATAGGCCTCCACCACCGCCGGATCGGACGCCACTTCCCTTGGGAGCCCCTCCGCCAGCTTCTTGCCGTGATCCAACACCACAACCCGGTCGCTCAGCCCCATGGCCACCTTCATGTTGTGCTCTATGAGCAGCACGGAAACCCCGGACTCCCGGATGGATCTCACCAGCTGTTCTATCCGTTCTATCTCCTCGTGCCTCAGGCCAGAGAAACACTCGTCAAGCAGCAGGAGCTTCGGTTTCAGCGCCAGGGCCCTGCCTATCTCAAGCCGGCGGAGGTTTCCTATGGGCAGAAGAGACGCCCTGGTATCCGCCAGGGGAAGGAGCCCCACCTTATCCAGGATACCCCTGGCCTCCTCCAGGACCTCCCGCCCCATGGAGAACCCCATGGCCTTAATGGGGCTTCCCCTGTAGCGCCAACCACCGAGGGCCACGCATACGTTCTCCAAAACCGAAAGGGCACCGAAGGGCCGCACTATCTGGAACGTCCGTCCCACCCCGAGCTCCGCCATCTTGTGGGGGGGAAGCCCGTCGGTCCTCTTGCCGTCGAAGTATATGGCCCCCCCGGTGGGCTTCAGCACCCCGGATATCATGTTAAAACAAGTGGTCTTCCCCGCCCCGTTGGGACCTAGGAGCCCCATTATCTCCCCTCTTGCCATGGAGAAGCTCACGGAGTCCACCGCCTTGAGCCCCCCGAAGTTTATCGACAGGTCCTTGACCTCCAGAATGGCATCCATCACCGATCACCCGCCCCTTCGCCCGAAACCGAGGACCTTCTTCACAAAGCTTCCCTCCCCCAGAAGACCCCCGGGCTGAAAACGGATCATAAGCAAGAGAAGGGCCCCATAGAGGAGCATTCGGTAGTCCATCAGGGACCTAAAGGCCTCGGGCAACACACCAAGCACCACCGCCCCCAATATGGGCCCCCAGAGCGTCCCCATACCGCCCAACACCACCATGGACAGGAACATGACCGAAACGGGGAACCCGAAGTCCCCGGGGCTTATGAACCTCATGTAGTGGGCATAGAGGGCCCCCGAAAGGGCGGCCAGCTTGGCACCGAACACGAAGGCGGCTAGCTTGAACTTGACAGGGGGTATCCCCATGCTGGAAGCGGCGGTCTCATCCTCCCTTATGGCGAAGCAGCCAAGGCCCAGCCAAGACCTCTTAAACCACCAGCACGACAGGACCGCCAGGGCCAGGAACCCCAGGGACAAGAGGAAGAAACCGTTCTCCCTCAGCTTCTCCCCGAAGAAAACCACCCTCGGTATGCCCCCTATCCCAAGGGCCCCACCGAAGAATGGGGTATAAAGGAAGACGGCCTCCACTATGAAGTTTATCCCTATGGTGGTTATGGCCAGGAAGTCCTCCCTGAGCCTTATGCTGGGAAGGCCAAGAACCGCCCCTATCACCCCCGCCACCAGCATCACCAACGGAAGGGCCAGCCAGAAGGAGATGCCGTTGGTGGTGAGCATGGCGCAGGTGTAGGCCCCTATGCCGAAGAAAGCCGCATGCCCCAAAGATATCTGCCCTGCGTAACCCACTATGACGTTGAGCCCAAGGGCCGCTATGGCCTGTATGGCTATCATGGTGGCCACGCTTACGGCGTAGTCGCTCAAAGGAACTCCCCCCTTCCTATCGGGCCCGGCGGCCTAGTAGCCCCTGGGGCCTTAACAACAGCACCGCTATCATGGCGATGAAGGCCAGGGCATCCCTCGGAAGCGGCACGTTGGCGTACCCGATAAGCATCGTCTCCGCCAATCCCAGGAGGAGGGACGCCAGAACCGCCCCAGGGACAGACCCCATTCCCCCCACCACTATGAGGGCCAGGGTCTTGTAAGCCGGGACCGCCCCCATGGTGGGGTAGACCTGGTTGTAATATATACCCACTAGGATCCCCGCCAGGGCAGCGGTGGCAGAACCGATCACGAAGGACATGCTGACCACCAGGGGGCTGTTGACCCCCAGCGACGACGCCACCTCCATGTCCTGAGAGGCGGCCCTCATGGCAAGGCCGAACTCGGTCTTGGAGGTGAGAAACCACAACCCCACCAAGACCACCGCGGTGGTCACGTAAACCCCCATGAGCTGAGGGGACACCATCAGGTGCCCCAGTCTAAGGGATGGGAAGGGCAGATCCGCGGGAAAGGAGTGGATGTCCGGGCCCGCCGCAAGCCTTATGAGCTCCTCCAACGATATGAAAACCGCTATGCTCCCTATCAGGGGCACGTAAGGGGGGTATTTCAACAGGGGAAAGTAAACCAGCTTCTCTATGACCACCCCAAGACATGCGCACACCGCCACCGCCCCCAGGACGGACAGCGCGAGGCTGTGGGTTGCCCCGTAAACATAAAGCCCCACGTAGGCCCCAACAGAGTAGACCCCCGCATGGGCCACGTGAAGTATCTTAAGGATCCCGTAAACCAGCGCCAACCCCAGGGTGGTAAGGGCATATATGGCCCCCACCGCAAGGCCGTTGAGAAGCTGCTCAAGGAATAAGTCCATATGCAAACCTCCCCTCCTTGATTCCAACCCTTCCACCGCCAGAAATACCAGGGGAAAGATTTTAATTTATATTTTAACTTTGGCTCCGTTGACCGATTTACAGGACTGAAGGAAAGCACGTCTGTAATATATAAAAAATTGGCCCAAGTGTCCAACCCCAAAAACAACGCCCAACAGGCGAAGACACGGAAAGATCAGGTTAAAAATAGTTAACTAAAATAAGATTCCCGGAACCCATAGGGGAAAGGATTAAAGCAGCGCCGGCACAACCGATGTTCCACGCCAACACCATGACGGCCGAGTGGGCCCCCAAAAGCCCCAAAAACCAAATCCCCGGCAAAGAAGACCCCCGCTGCGATAACCGAACAAGCCTTGAGCGGCAACTTCGCACGGTGAGACGGCCCATGAACCCCCAAGGATACACTTCACTCAGCACATCAAGTGATTTTATTGTAATTTTACTGATATTTTGACCCAACGAACTCATAAGGGCTATAATACGACACGAAAATGCGTTTTACGGAGAAAACAATATCAATATCGCATAAAATCACAAAACACCGACAAACAATTTTTAAAAATAACATCGGAGGTGCAAGAAGCATGAATGAAGGAAAAGTACGGTCATATCCAAGCCCTCAAAGGGCTGAAACTTGTCCACTGCTACTAGGGGTGATCTTCACCTTGGTGGTGGCAACTCTAGGGAATGCCCTATCACACCTTCCGGTCTTGGATAGAGTGGGGGCAATGCTGACCTCCATACTCCTGGCAGTGCTTTACCGCAACACCGTGGGATATCCGGAGGGATTGAAAGATGGCATCCGCTTCGCAGGCCAGAAGGTGCTGCGCTTCGCCATCGTGCTGTACGGCTTCAAGCTGAACATCCAGGTGATCATCCACAAGGGGGCATCCCTGTTGCTCTACGACGCCCAGAGCATAGCCCTCTCCATAGCGGTAACCATGCTCATCGCCCACATCATCGGCGCGGAAAGACGCCTCTCCCTGCTGCTCGGCATAGGCACCGGGGTGTGCGGAGCGGCGGCCATCGCCGCCGCGGCACCGGTCCTTGAGGCCGAGGAGGAGGAGACCGCCATAGGGGTAGGCATAGTTGCCCTGGTGGGCACCATCTTCGCCCTGGCCTACGCCTTCCTACGCAGCCGCCTGCCCCTATCACCGGTGGAGTACGGCGTATTAAGCGGCATCAGCCTTCACGAGATAGCCCATGTTGCCGCCGCAGCCTCCCCCGCCGGGCCGGATGCCCTGGCGGAAGCGCTTCTGGAAAGCTTGGACGGGTGTTCCTAATGGTTCCCCTGGTGTTCACCATCGCCATCGCCAACCGAAAGCGCGGGGGATCCCAAATGCGGGGCAACGTACCCTTCCCTTGGTTCCTCGCGGGGTTCATCGCCACCAGCCTTATCGGCACCTACTTCCCAATACCAAAGGACCTCCTAAACCTCATATCCACCGGAGCCTCGTTCCTGCTGGCCTCCGCCATGGTTGGGCTGGGATTGAACGTGCACCTTGCGAACCTAAGGGAAAGGGCCCTAAAACCCATGGCGGCGATGCTTACGGCCTCGGTGGTCCTCTCCTTGGCGTCCTACTTCACCATAACCCATTAAGAGGGAAAACCCGACGCAAGACCCTTAGCCTGCTTTAAGTTAAAAGTGATAAAATCATCTCGCATAAGCCTTTAAACTCCTCAAGGCAATCCCGCGAAAGGAGCAATCCATGAAGTCACGTTCCCGTTTAAGCATGACTATCATCACGGTCCTCCTGGCCCTGCAGGTGAGCGTTCTACACCACTCCGCCGGGGCGGTCTGGGCTTCCGAGGGAAGCCCCTCCGGGGAAGCCGCCGTTCAAACCGCCTCCAAGGGGAATCTAGGGCCTTCCGACAGGGTCAAAGCCCTCAGGGACCTTGGTTTCGATGCCGCGGCGGACCTGCTGGAGGCAATGGAGGCCGCTGGATTGACCCCCTTGATATCGCCGGACCTCACATCTTCCCAAGCCACCTCCGAGGACCTCATGACCCCAAAGACCTCCTCGGTCTCCGGGGTGGAGATAACCGACGCGACAGACGGGGCCTCCCTCAAGGTGGTACAGAGGGGCAAGTCGGTTAAGGTCACGGGGCCCTACTTTCTCCAATCCGACCGGGGGGATCTCTACCAGGAGATGGCCCTTTGGGCCATCAGGTCCGGCAAGTCCGCCACACAGCTCCCGGACGGTACGGTCCAGATCGGCCCCTTCGAAAACCCAACCCAGGCGCTAGAGGAGGCGGAGAGGTATCCCCAGTGGAACGCCTCCTGCGTGGGAACCCAGGAAACCTCCGGAAGTTCCACCAGGCTGTATTACGCGGTTCTGCGGATAGATCCCTCCAAGCTTAAGGTGGAACCGGTATTCGCCGGCTCCTTCGGCATGGGAAGGGCCCCCATGTCCTTCCTGCACTCCAACTCCAAGGGGGCGATCGCCATGGTCAACGGCGGCTACTACTACAACTCCTTCCCGCTCGGCACGCTAATTCACCGGGGGATACCAATGGGAAGGCCCATCCCAGGGCGCTCCGCGGTAGGCATAACACCGGAGGGCTCGGTCTTCTTCGGAGACGGCACCGCATACTTCGGAGTCCGGTTAAGGGATACGATCCTCCCGATAAGCGACTTCAACATACCCCCCAAGAACGGGGAGCTCTCCATATTCAACCCCTCCGCCTACAGGCCCGGGCTGACCGGTGGAACTACGCTGCTTTGGGTAAAGGATGGAGCGGTTTCGGCAGCAAATCAAGGGGACTACGTCCTGGTGGGCACCGGCAGGGCAGGGGAACTCCTTTCCACCGCATCCATGGGCGAACCGGTGGAGCTGGTTAGCAACTTCGCGTTCCCCCTGTTCCAATCCTGCAGCATGGTTATCCAAGGGGGCCCCATGATAGTGGAAAACCGAACCCCCCTTCGCCGCCAAGAGGGGCTTTCGAAGACCATAACCCATCGGCGGCACCCCAGGACATTGGTGGGCATAGACGGGCAGGGGCTAGTATTCATGGTCATAGACGGCAGGAACGGCCACAGCGACGGGGTAACCCTGGAGGAGGCGGCACAGATCGCCCTGGAGGAGGGGTTGACCGCGGCGTTAAACCTGGACGGCGGGGGGTCCTCACAGATGATATGGCGCTCCGTGACGGTAAACAAACCGTCGGACCGGCGGGAAAGGCCCATTCCCTACGGGATCGGGGTATTTGAGCCCCGGTGAGATCCCCTTATCTCCACGTCCAGCCTGGGGTACGGGAAGGAGATCCCGCTCCTCTGGAAGGCCTCCTTAAGGAGCATGCGGTAGCGCCTTCCAACCTCCCAGTGTCTACCGGGCTGGGTCTTTATGAGGGCCCTCAGGGTGATGCAGCTCTCCCTAAACTCCACTATGCCCTGAATGCTCGGGGGCTCCAGAACGACATCCCCCATCTCCCCCATGAGGGCCCTACCACACTCCTCCATAACCTCCATCGCTTCACCGGGGTTCGATTCGTAGGGTATCCCAACCTCCACCTTGGCCACCGACCAACCCTTGGTCTGGTTCACCACGGTGGTTATCTGTCCGTTCGGGATCACTATGAGCTCCCCGTCAAGGTTCCTCAGGTGGGTAACCCGAAGCTTAAAGGACTCCACCACCCCGCTGAAGCTCCCTATGGTGACCACGTCCCCCACGTTGAACTGGTCCTCCAAGAGGATAAGGATCCCGCATATGAAGTCTTTTATCATGCTCTGGGCCGCCAGGGAGATGCCCAACCCTGCCACACCCATACCGGCCAGCAGGGCCTTAACGTTCACCCCAACCGCATCCAACATCGACAGCGCAACAGCCACCGCCACAAAGGTCCTAAGGGTCGACAAGCCCACCCTTTCCAGGGTATCAAGGCGCTTCAGGTCCCCCTCCGACTTGGCCCTGCCCCGGGCTATACCTATGCCGTGTCTTATGAACCTCTTGATAAGCCAATACAGCGCAGACCAAAGGACTAGATCGTCCAGGACCCCAAGGAAATCCCACCAGAGTAGGTCCGCCATGGCAAGCAGCTTGCCCTTCAACCGTCTATCACCTCCAAGGGCATTTTATCACCCCGCTCTCGAAGCAAAGGGATAGGATCCCAAGGGACCTAAAACGCGGATGGGGGGAGCTGCCCCCCATCCGCAGGGTAAACACCTTCAACAGGTTAACATGGAACCGCTCAGGCCCCCTTCTTTGAGGCCTCCGGATCCCCCACCAGGTCCAGCTCCACGGAGGGGGCCATTCGAGATATGAGATCCTGAAGGGCCTCCCGATCGGAGCGTTTAAAGATCACCTTCCAGCCCGACGTGTCCCGCTCGAAGAAGGCCAGCATCTTGTCCCCCCTGAAGGCAAGGGTGATGAACTTCACCTCCCCCCAAGGGAGCACCTCCCTCCTGGACCCCATCCAGGTGCGGATCTCCTTGACTATCCCATCCTCAGAGGCGAAGAACTTCTTGTCCACCCCGGTGGCGTACAAGCAGGCAGCGCCTATTATGAACTTGGCGCTCACCTGCCCTCCAGCCCCGAAGAAGAAGGACCTCATGGCATCCCCCAGGAGTAGGATGCCCAACGCTGCGGCAACAAACTTAAGCCATCGGGGCAGGGATCCCGCCCCGACGGCCTCTATCCTATGCTGGGACAACTTAACCCTCCATCAGTTCCGCCGGCCTGTTCTTAGCTATCACCGGCTCCCCGTCCTTACCACGCCAGGCTACGCCTATGCCGAGGTAGGTTATGATTATGGCCATTATTGGGTTCAGCCAGTTGAGTATGGCATAGGGAGCATACTCCACGGTCTTAACGCCAAGGACGCCGGAGTTATAGGCTCCGCAGGTGTTCCAGGGTATCAGCACCGATGTAAGGGTACCGGAGTCCTCAAGGCTTCGGGAGAGCATCCGGGGGTGCAGCCCCTTCCAGTCAAAGGCGTTCTTGAATATCCGGCCCGGCATGGCTATGGACAGGTACTGGTCACCGAGGAACAGGTTGGAGATGAAGCTGGCGGTTATGACAGACGCTACAAGGCCACCAACGGAACGTACCACCTTGAGAACGTGGTCCAATATGACCTCAAGGAACCCGCACCTCTCCATGATGCCGCCAAAGGACAGGGCGCAGGTTATGAGGGCTATGGTGCTGTACATGGAGGACATGCCGCCCCGGGTAAGGAGGTCGCTGAGCAAGGTGCCGACCTCCTTGGCCATCTCCGGCGCCACCCCGGAGATACCCGCCTCCTGCAGTATCTTGGCCACCGCCGCCATGTCAGACGCCTCCGCCAGCTTGGCGGAGAGCTGAGCGGTGTATCCGTCCAGCGTTACGTTGAGCACATCCCCTATGCCGTAGCCGTTTAATATCGCAAGCACGCCCCCCGCCACAACACCGGCGAAGAGCCCGGGGATCGCCGGAATCTTCAGGACGCACATGGCTATGACCAGGATTGGGGGGATCAAGCCCGTAACGCTTATGTTGAACTCCCCGCCCAAAATCGCCTGGATCGCCCTTATCTTGGCCGCATCCAAGGAGCCACCGGCGTACTTCATTCCAAGGAACACCGCCACCACACATACTATGGCGTATGTGGGAAGGGTGGTCCACATCATGGCCCTTATGTGCTGGAAGAGATCGGTGCCCGCCACAGCGGGGGCAAGGTTCGTGGTGTCCGAGAGAGGGGACATCTTGTCACCCACGTAGGCGCCGGAGATTATGAAGCCCGCGGTTATCGGAGCTGGTATCCCAAGTCCAGCACCTATCCCCATCAGGGCTATTCCAACGGTGCCGCTGGTGCCCCAAGAGGTGCCGGTGGCAAACGACACTATGGAACACATTATGAGTGCCGTGAGAAGGAACGCGGACGGGTTGAGAATCGAAAGTCCGTAGTAGATCATGCTGGGCACCACCCCGCCGGGTATCCAGGTGCCCACCAACATGCCTATGATGTAAAGGATCAGCATGGCCTGCATGCCAACCATGATGCCGTTGACCATCCCCTCTTCTATGTCCCGCCAGGGACGGCCTACAACGAAGCGACCCATGAGGGATGCGAAAGTAGCAGCCACCACTATCGGTATGTGAACCGAGACCTCCCAATAAAGGACCCCCGCACCTATGAAGGCGGCACTGAAAAGGAGGACTATTACAGCCTCCATCAGGCTAGGCTTTCTGTACTTCCTCTCTTCCGTCATAGCCTTAACCTCCCCCTTATTGTTTTATCTAAACCCCCTGGAAACCCACCTTAACCCATCCAACACCTCCCCTTTAAATTGTACTGTCCCTCTGACGATTATAATCAACCATACGCCGATGTCCAGAATAAATCATCTGAATCATCAATACAAATAAAGGGGCTCCTCTTTTAATCAAGAGGAGCCCCGATCAGCATAATCTCAAGTTTTTCTTCACATGTCAACGTATTCCAAAGGGAAAGGCTCACAGGCTACGACCTGGTCTGGCCGTTAAGCCCCATCTCGTTGGGCAGCGGAACATACTGCACCGACGGGCGCCCCTGACCGGACTGGGGGTAAAGCCTCATGAGGGCACATATCTCCTCCGGCATCTCATCGCTCACCGGAAGCCCCATCTCCCGGGCTTCGTCTATGTTTATTGGGTAATCATGAGTCCACCGGCCCTCGGTCAGCGCCTTGGACAGCTCCGAGGCCCTGGACTCATCCATGCCGTTGGACACCAGAAGCCGCCTCACAAAAGCCTCGGTCTGGGATATGGCCTTCCTGGCCACGTCGGCCATTATCAACGTCTGATCATCCACTTCTGATAAGGGCTTCTGCTCCACCACCTTGAGGATTGAAGCCGCAGGCCACTGGCCAAGCTGGGGATCCACGGGGCCTAACACCGCATGGCGGTCCATAACTATCTCGTCCGCCGCAAGGGCTATCAGGGTGCCCCCGGACATGGCGTAGTGGGGCACGAAGACCGTGACCTTGGCCCGGTGCTTCCGAAGGGCCTCGGCGATCTGCTCCGCCGCCAGGAGCAACCCGCCGGGGGTGTGGACCACCAGGTCTATGGGAGTGTCGTCGGGGGTCATCCTTATTACCCTAAGAACCTCCTCGGAGTCCTCTATGTTGATGAAGTTGCGCTGGAACATCCCCCAGAACCCCATGGTCTCCTGCCGGTGAATCAGGGTGATCACCCGGCTGTTCCTGCGGCGCTCCAGGCTCCTCATGGCCTGAAGCCTCATCTGGTTAAGCCGCCACTGCCTCAGCGTGGGACCCATTAAAAACAGGAAAAACAGAAGATAGAACAAGTTTCCTCCCACCACAATCACCTCTCCTCTCCAACCTAAATTTCCTCTTGCCCCTTACCTACCTTGGAACGAACTTCACCCGCTGGTCCTCCAATAGGGCTTCCACATGGATACCCTCCCTAAGGAGCCCCTCCAGCATCATGTCCGCCAGCGGATCCTCCACCAGCTTCTGTATGGTGCGCCTTAGGGGCCTTGCGCCGAACTTGGGATCAAAGCCCTCCTCCAACACCTTCTGCACCACCTGGTCATTCACCGAAAGCCTTATCCCCTTCTCGGCGCATCGGGCCACCACCTCATCCAGCATCATCCGGGCTATGCCCAGCAGCTCCTCCCTCCTCAGGGGCCGGAACACCACCATCTCGTCCACCCGGTTGAGGAACTCGGGCCTAAAGGTGCGCTTCACCGCGTCCATTATGGCCCCCTTTGTCCTGTCCCACCCCTCCAAGGCCTCATCATCACCACCGGACGAAAATCCCAGATGCCCCTTGGAAGCGTCGGAAGCCCCCACGTTGCTGGTCATTATAACCACCGTGTTCCTAAAGTCCACCACGTGCCCCTGGCCGTCGGTAAGACGCCCGTCCTCCAGAAGCTGAAGCAGCAGGTTGAACACATCCGGATGGGCCTTCTCGATCTCGTCGAAGAGCACCACCGAATAGGGACGCCGGCGGACCGCCTCGGTGAGCTTGCCGCCCTCCTCGTGGCCCACGTAACCGGGAGGGGCCCCTATGAGCTTGGCCACCTCGTGCCTTTCCATGAACTCACTCATGTCAAACCGTATCATGGCGTCATCGCTGCCGAAGAGGAACCATGCAAGGCGCCTTGCCAGCTCGGTCTTTCCTACCCCGGTGGGGCCCAAGAACAGGAAGCTCCCCACCGGACGCCGGGGATCCTTAAGACCGCTCCTGGCCCTCCTTATGGCCCGGGCCACGGCGCTCACCGCCTCCTCCTGACCAACCAACCGGCGGTGGATCTCCTCCTCCATCCGAAGAAGCCTCTTGGCCTCCTCCTCGGTGAGCTGAACCACCGGCACGCCGGTCCACTCGGAGACTATAACCGCTATGTCCTCCCCGGTCACCACCGGCTCCTCCTGGTTGCGCCTCACCTGCCAGCGGCGCCTCACCTCCTCCATCTCCTCGTAAAGGCGCCTCTCCTCGTCCCTCAAGGTGGCGGCCTTCTCAAACTCCTGGGACATCACCGCGGACTCCTTCTCCTTCCGAACCTCCTCCAGCCGCTTCTCCATCTCCTTGAGCTCCTCCGGGGCCTCCATGGTCTTGAGCCTGGACCTGGCGGCCGCCTCATCTATCAGGTCTATGGCCTTGTCCGGAAGGTACCGCTCGGTTATGTAGCGCTTGGAAAGCCTAGCCGCAGCGACAAGGGCCTCGTCGGATATCTTAACCCTGTGGTGGGCCTCGTAACGGTCCCTAAGACCCTCCAGTATCAGCACCGTGTCCTCCTCGGAGGGCTCATCCACGTGGATCGGCTGGAAACGCCTCTCAAGCGCCGCGTCCTTCTCTATGTACTTCCTGTACTCCTCCATGGTGGTGGCCCCTATTACCTGGAACTCCCCCCGGGCAAGGCTGGGCTTTAAAATGTTCGCCGCGTCCACCGCCCCCTCGGCGCCACCGGCCCCCACAAGGGTGTGTATCTCGTCCACGAAGAGGATCACGTTCTTGCTCTCCTTTATCTCCTTCACCAGCTTGCGCATCCTCTCCTCGAACTCACCGCGATACTTGGTACCCGCCACCAAATTCCCCACGTTGAGCTGCACGACCCGCTTGCCCTTAAGCACCTCCGGGATGTCGCCGGAAACCACCCGCTGGGCCAGCCCCTCCACTATGGCGGTCTTCCCAACCCCGGGATCACCTATGAGCACCGGGTTGTTCTTGGTCCTCCGGGAAAGCACCTGCACCAGCCGCTGTATCTCCTTGCCCCTGCCTATGACCGGATCCAGCTCCCCGTTCCTGGCGAGCTCCGAGAGATCCACCCCCAGCTGATCAAGGGTCGGGGTCTTGGACTGAGCACCCTTCCTATCCTGATCATCCCCGCTCCGGCGGGGATCCTGAAGCTCCGACGAGGTGCCCGACAGGTAGGCCTGCACATCCTGCCTCACCTTCACCGGGTCAAGCCCCATGCGGTTAAGGATCTGGAACGCCACCCCCTCCCCCTCCGCCAGAAGGCCCAACAGGATGTGTTCCGTGCCCACGTAGTTGACCCCCATGTTCCTGGCCTCCCGCATGGAGAGGTCAAGTACCCGCTTCGCCCGGGGGCTCAAGGGTAGGTCCACCGGCTTATCCTTGGGCTCACCTACCCCCACAACCCGCTCCACCTGCTCCCTTATCTCATCCAGCTCCAAACCCGCCGCCCTCAGCACCTGGGAGGCCACTCCCTCCCCCTCCGCCAAAAGGCCCAACAGGATGTGCTCCGTACCTATGACCTCGTGTCCAAGCCTCAAGGCCTCCCGGTGGGCCAGCTGCACCACCTTCTTGCCCCGCTCCGTAAAGAACTGCCACATGAGACAAACCCCCTTCCATCAAACCCCAACCGGGACTATCAAAAACCGCTTAACGGTTAAAAAGTTAAAAAGGGGCCGGCAAGGATAACCTGCGAAAGAGGCGTCCCCGCCGGCCCGCGGCTAATCACATTTCATCAGGGGCACGATTCCAGCCCCGCAAGCCTTTCCCTCACCAGCTGGGCCCTAAGCCTTCGCCTTCCCTTCCTGTCCAAGGGCCCCTCCGCAAGGGCCTGGATCCTGCCGGGCTGAACGTCCAGCATCAGCCGGTTCCAAAAGGCCCCGCTCATCTTGGGCAGCATCCCCATGGCGCCCCCAAGCCTCACGGAGGACAACAGCTCCATGGTCTCCCCGAAGGATAGGAGCCTCGCGTTGGTAAGTATTCCAAAGGCCCTAAATATCCCGTCCTCCAGGTTCTCCCCCGCCGCCTCTCGAAGGACCTCCCGGGCCCGTTTCTCCTCCTCGCAAAGGCGCCTCACCACCCCGGTGGTCTTCTCCTCCAACTCCTCCTCCGAGGGCCCCAGGGTCACCTGGTTGGATATCTGAAATATGGCCCCATGGGAAGGGGTCCCCTCACCGAAGGCCCCCCGGACCACCAGGCCGAGCTTCTGACACTCGTTGGACACCGCCTCCATCCTCCCAAGACGCGCTAAAGCGGGAAGGTGCACCATCACAGAGGCCCTAAGGCCGGTGCCCACGTTGGTGGGACAGCTGGAGAGGAACCCCAGATCCCCGTGGAAAGCGAAGTTGTCCTCCCCCATGCGGTCAAGAAGGGACTTGGCAACGCACCAGCCCTCCTGAAGGTTCAGCCCCCCAAGGAGAACCTGAAGCCTCACGTGGTCCTCCTCGTTTATCATCACCGACAGAATCCCCTTGAGATCCAACAGTATGCTCCTGCCGGGACCTCCCTGAGCCAGGGCCCGGCTCATCTGGCGGTTCTCCACCAACACCTGCCGAGACAGCGGATCCATGGAGTCGATGTGGTAGATCCGCCGGTCCTTAAGGTGCTCAACGCCGGAGAGTATCTCCAGCACCCGCTCCCTTACCGCCTCAAGGTCCTCCGGGGACGCAAAATGGGGAAAGGGACGGTCCTTTAGGTTCCTGGCCACCCTTATTCGGCTGGACATGACCATGTCCTGGAGGTCACCCTTTGGATCCAGCCACTCCAGGCTCAACGACGCCACCTCACGGGCAAGCAGGGGGAACACCCCCTTCCAAGGCCCTTATGCGGTCCCTTATCACCGCCGCCCTCTCGTAGGCCTCCTCCTCCAACGCCGCCTTAAGCTCCTCCCGAAGACGCTTAAGCTCCCACTGCTGGTCGCTGGGACGCTTGCCCCGGTGAAACTGCCCCCCCTGAAACCGGGCTATGAGGGGCATGAGCCGCCCCCTGAAGGCGTCATAACAGCCGCCACAGCCCAAAAGCCCGGTCTTCCGGAACTGGGACCACCGAAGGCCGCAGGAGGGGCACACCAGGTCCACCCCCTCATCGGAGGTCATGGAGGGTAGAAGATCCTTAAGGGAGATGGATATGGAAAAGGGCCCGGCGCTAAAACCCGCCTTGGAGGCACACTCCCCGCACAGCCAATGCTCCCTAAGCACCCCGTTGGTCAAGGCCTTTATGTTGACGCTCGCTTCCCGTCCGCAACGCTCGCACTTCATGAATATGCCCTTCTCAAGGGAACCTATGACTAAAGCAACACCATCCGCACCGCATCACATCAGGGCAAGGCTGGTTATGAGCCGCTTGAGCAGCTCCGCCCTCATGGTGTCCCTCCGAAAGGCCGGCACGTCGAAGAGGTTCCTGAACTGTTCATCCTGGTTCCTCAAGGCCACCTCTATTATCAGCCGCTCCCGGGGGGTTATGAGCCCCCGGTTCTGCAGGTTCGACAAGAGCCTCTTGCTCTCCTGTTCTGTTATGGCCCGGCCCACCAGCTTCTCGATGTGGTCCACCCGCTCCTTGGGGTCCTTCAGCCTGAGCTGCACTATCCTTATGTAGCCGTGGCCACCCCGCTGGCTCTCCACCACAAACCCATGCTCCGGGGCGAAACGGCTCCTCAAAACGTAGTTTATCTGGCTAGGCACACAGCCAAACCTCTCCGCCAGCTCCTTCCTCCGGAGGGAGATCTGATGTGATCCCGCCTCCTCGAAGAGCCTAGTTATGTACTCCTCGATCGCCTTGGTCAAACTGGACATCACACAAACCCCCCATAGACATTGTTCCATGGGGTAATTCTATCCATTTGGTCAAAATAAATCAAGCCGCAGGGGTCATCAGACCTTGGGCTGTCCCACCCGATTCTCGGTGCCCGCCATGAGGCGCTTTATGTTCTCCCGGTGTCTTAAGGTGGACAGCACCGCCAAGGCGAGGGATGCCCAGCAGTAGGGAGCAGGGGCGCGGAAAAACCACATAAGCCCAACGGAGGAGTAAAGGGCCACTAAGGACGCCAAGGACACGTACCTCGAAGCCCGCATCACCAGGTACCACACGGCGCCTCCGATGAGCGCCGGCCACGGGGAGAACCAGTTGAAGAAGAACATGACCCCAAAGGATGTGGCCACCCCCTTGCCACCCTTAAAGCGAAGCCACACCGGGAAGTTGTGCCCCAAAACGCCGAAGAGGCCCGTAAGGGCCAAGACCAGATGGTCCCTCACCCCCAGCGCCATGGCCAGGGCCACCACGATCCCACCTTTGAGCATGTCCGTAACCGCCACCGCCACGGCCCACTTCCTACCCATAACCCGGCCCACGTTGGTGGCGCCGATGTTGCCGGAACCGTAACGCCTTATGTCATCACCCCGTAAAAGCTTCACCACCAGGTAACCGGTGGGCATGGACCCCGCCAAGTACCCCAAAAAGGGCCAGATCCAATTCATGGTTCCATCACTCCCCAAGGTTTATCAGGGCGTCTCCACAGACAACGCCCTTCCCCTCTTCCATCACGAAGAGGGGGTTAACGTCCAGCTCCAACACCCTCTCGTCCAGGGCAAGCCTGGATATGGCGGATATGGCCTCCGCCAGGGCCCTCTTGTCCAAAGCCCCCCGGCCTCTGAACCTCCCAAGGAGCGGCGAGGCCTTTATGGAGTCCACCATCTCAAGGGCCTCGTCCACAAATACCGGGGCCTTCCTTATGGCCAGGTCCCCAAGGACCTCCACGAAAACCCCTCCGAGCCCGAAGGCCACCACGGGGCCGAACACCGGGTCCCGCTTAACCCCCACTATGCACTCAAGGCCCTTCACCATCTCCTGGACCAGTACGCCCTCTATCTTCGCCCCGGGCACCTCAAGCGCCCGGGCCATGACGGTCCTGTAGGCCTCCTTAAGCTCCTCCGCCCCCCTAACCCCCAACGCCACCACCCCTGCGTCGGTCTTGTGGGGTATCTCCCGGGACATCACCTTGAGGGCCACCGGATAGCCTATCCTCTCCGCGGACCTGAGGGCATCCTCCAGGGTCACCGCCAGCTCCTCCCTGGTGACTGGGACCCCCGCAGCCTTAAGCACCCCCTTGGCCTCGTGCTCCGTTAGGACCCCGCCCATCAGGCCCTCCGGAACCCTGAAGGGCGCTAGGGACCCGGAGGACCCCAAGTCCAGGCTGGAAGAGCTGTCGCATAAGGCCTTAAGGGTCCAAGCGGACTGCCTTAGGCTCCTCAAGACCGGCACGTGGTTTTCCCTCAGCAACTCTATGAACTCCCCCCCGTGCTCCTGGTCTATCAGCCAGGAGCAGAGAAGGGGCATATCGCAGGTCTTGGCGAACTCCGCCACCTGCTGGGCGGTCTTAAGCCCCGCCTCACCGGTTATCATGGAGATGACCACGCTTATCATGTCCACGTCCCCGCTGTCCCTCACGGCCTCCAGGCACTCCTTAAGTCCCAATGGGTCGTTTATAACCTGGGCGGTCACGTCAACCGGGTTCACCGGGGATCCGAAGGGGGGTATCACCCGGCTTATCCTCTCCGCCGCGTTCGGGTTGAGCTTAGGCACCGCAAGCCCCCGCTCGGAACAGAGGTCCGCCATCATTATCCCCGCCCCGCCGGAGGTGGTTACTATGCCCACCCTGGACCCCCTGGGCCTAGGGGCACCGCACATGAGGCCCAGGGAGCTTATGTCCTCCAGGTCCTCCAGGAGGATCGCCCCGTGCTGCTCCAGCACCGCCCTCCAGACCCGCTGGTCCCCCGCCACGGAGGCGGTGTGGCTCTTCGCCGCCTCGGACCCGCTGGCGCTTCTACCAGCCTTCAAGATGCCCACCGGAACCCCCTTGCCCCTGGCGGCCTTAAGCAGCTCCACCAGCCTTTCACTGTCCCTCACGCCCTCCAGGTACATCATCAGCATCCGGACCTCCGGGTCCTCCAGCAGGGCCCTTGAAACCTCCACGGTGTCCAGGTCCCCCTGGTTGCCGGTGGTGACCACGTAGCGGAAGCGGGCTCCCATGTCGGACGCGCAGGCGAAGGATGCAAAACCGAAGGCGCCGCTCTGGGATACGTAGGCAATCCCACCGGGGCTGCCGCCGGTGAACCGGTCGGTGTCCAGGGAGGCAGAGAAGCTCAACGGAATGCCCTTCGCCAGGTTCACCAGCCCCTGGCAGTTGGGACCTAGAACCCTCACCCCGCCGGCTTCAGCCTCCCTAATGACCTCCTCCTGAAGAGCCTGATCGCCCCCCTCCGCAAAGCCGGAGGAGAAGACCACCGCAAAACCTATGCCCCTTTGGGAACACTGCCGAATGACCTGGGGCACCAGGTTGGCCCTCACCGCCACCAGCGCCACGTCCACAGGACCATCCACCTCCAGGAGGTCCCGGTAGCACCTCAATCCCCCTATGCTCTCCCGGTTCGGGTTAACCGGGTATATTCCCCCTTGGTAACGGTACCTCATGAGCAGCTTAAGCGGACGGCCCGATATGCTCTCCAGGTTAGAAGACGCCCCCACCACCGCCACGCCCCGGGGCTCCAAGAGCCCCCTGAGTCCCAACAGGTCACCACAGTCCAACTGTCCCACCCCCAAGGAATGACGGACACATATGAACACATATACGCTGTAGCCCACCTCAAAGGATACTATAACGCCCCCGCGACCCCAAGGGCTCCGGCGTACCAGGATATTTCTTTAGACAAACCCCTCGAGGTACCATAAAATAGTAACATTAAATAAGGCAGGAGGTCTTTCCATTGGCCATAAGGGAAGAGATAGCCAACCTGAGGGTTGACGAGAACCTGACGCTAACGATGCACCTCACCGACGGCTCCCCGATGGTGAACATAATAAACAACGGCACGGGCAAGAAAAAGGCGGTGAGCCCCTCCTGGTTCCTGGAGGAGGGGCGGGAACTGCACATCAAGACCGGGCCTAAGAGCAGCGCAAGCTACACTGTGGCCCAGCTTGACAAGGCCCTGTCGCAGCTCATAACCCATGGGATGACCCACCCTGCGGTGAAGCCCATGATATGGCAGACCTTCAGGGCCCTCACGGACATACTGCACCAGCCCAAGATGGTGATAAGGGAAAACGAGTTCAACATGCTGCCCGAGGAGAAGAGGTTCTCCCTTTGGCTCGGCTGGGTCATGCCCGGGGCCCCCATGGGACGGCTCATACCGTGTTTCCCCGTGCAGGAGAAGGAGCGGGAGGTTCTCCTTTCCGGAGCCGAAGGGAACCTGGACGAGGGGCTCAAGATGGAATCCCAGGAGGTGGGAGTCCAGGGGCTCCAGAAGAGGGGGATCATAACCAAGCTGATGCGGGTAAACCCCCAGAGGTGGTACACCCCGGTCATGACCTCCGCCGCCGCGGCGGTGCTGGGCATGGTGGAGCCCCAGAACCCAACGGAGGACACCTCCCTGGCCCACAAGATATGGGGGCAGCGAGGGGAGGTACAGGTGGTGGGAAGCCTGGACAGGTCCGAGATGGCTCCCTACGCCTCGGACCTCTGCAGGAGGATCGTGGCCTTCATAAGGCACTTCTACGACCTCACCCTCATAGAGGTCGAGCGGACCATAGACGGGCACGACCTGCTCCTAAAGGAGGGGTTCGGTCGCCGGGAGAGGGTGGAGTTCCCGGTGGGGGTGTTGGGGAAGCAGGTATACCAGGTGACCGTTTACGTCCAGAAGGAGGGGGGGCTGGGGGCAATACTGTATCACCCGGTGGGCAACTCGATGCTCAAAGATTGGATCCTCCGGTATCCCCTGGAGGTCTACTCCAACGCCCTCAAGAACGACTCCTGCAGCAGCATGGAGGACCCGAACGTAACGCTGCTCAACATCCTACGGGCCGTAAGGTTCCAGGCCTGGATGGAACGCATACTTAGGATCACAAGAAACAGCCTGCCCGGAGGCATGTAAAGTGCCCAAGGGCCCCAGGGGAAGATCAACGGCCTCCCTTGGGGCTGGGTCTTCCTCTCCTTGGCTTCTTGCCCTGCCTTCCGTGGGCCCCCTTGGATCCGGAAGGGTCCCGTGGCCCCGCCGCACCTTTGCCCCTTCCCTGGGCTTTAATGGCAGGATCCAGGGACTTCTTGATGGGGCCTTGCGGGGGGATGAGGCACCGGGGGCCAAAGCCCACCAGATCCTCCCTGCCCACTTCCCTCAAGGCCTCCTCAACCAGCGAGCGGTTCTCCTCCTTCCAGTACTGGGCAAGGGCTCGCTGCAGACGCCGCTCACGGCCCTTGGGGACGTGGACCCTTCGGCCCGTCATTGGATCCATGCCGGTGGCGTACATGCAGGTGGACCTGGTCATGGGGGTGGGGGTAAAGTCCTGCACCTCCCGGGGCCTTATGCCGAGCCTCTTGAGCTCCACCGCCATCTCCACCGCATCCTCCAAGGTGCAGCCCGGGTGGGAGGTCATTATGTAGTGCACCAAAAACAGCCTACCGCCGGCCACATCCCCGAAGGCCTCCATGAACTTTAGGAGCACCTCAAAGCCCGGCTTGTTCATGAGGGTCGTGACGGAGTCGCAGAGGTGCTCCGGGGCTATCCGCATCTGGCCGCTCACGTGATGTTCGCACAGCTCCCGCAGGTACTCCGGCCGGTCCATCAGAAGGTAGTCGTACCGCACCCCGGAGCGCACGAACACCTTCTTTATCCCCTTCATGGACCTTATGGCCCTCAGGGCCTTGAAGTAGTCCTCATGCCTGGGACGCAGGTTTGGGCAGGGGGAGGCCCCAAGGCAGGACCTGTCCCGGCAGACCCCTTGCCTCTCCGCCTTGGGACAGGGCATCCGGTGAAAGTTGGCGGAGGGACCTCCCACGTCGCTCACCATGCCCTTAAAATCCGGCGACTCCAGGAACCGTTCCACCTCCTCCACCATGGACCCCAAGCTCCTGGGCTGTATGTCCTTGCCCTGATGCATGCTTATGGCGCAGAAGGAGCAGTCACCGATGCACCCCCGGTGGGCGGTAACGCTGAACCGCACCTCGTCCAGGGCGGGGATGTGGGACCCCTGGTACCTAGGATGAGGGAGGTAAGTGAAGGGCAGGGAGTACACCTGGTCCAGTTCCTCCTGGGACAAGGGCAAGGGAGGGGGGTTCTGGAGCAGCACCCCCGGGTCCTGGAGCTGTACCAGTGGACGGCCCCTAAAGGGATCGTTGTTAAGATACGCCAGCCGGAAGGCCTCGCAGTGGGCCGCGGCGCTGGTCCTTACCTCCTCGAATGAGGGGATCACGAGGCATCCTTCGGGCATCTGGTCCTCTCTTATCCTGACGCAGGTGCCCCTGACATCCTTGATGTCCCCCGCGGCCTCGCCGGCGGCCAGGCGCTCTGCGATCTCCTTAAGCGGACGCTCCCCCATGCCGTAGACCAGTATGTCCGCCTTCGAGTCCATGAGGACCGACCGCCTCACATGGTCGGTCCAGTAGTCGTAGTGGGCAAGGCGCCTCAAGCTGGCCTCGATACCTCCTATTATCACCGGTACCCCCTTAAATGCCCGCCTTGCCAGATTGGAGTATACGATGACCGCCCTGTCGGGACGCAGCCCCGGAACGCCGTCGGGGGAGTAGAGGTCCCTTAAGCGCCGATGCCGCTCGGAGGTGTAGTTGGCCACCATGGAGTCCACGTTGCCGCCGCTTATGAGCACCGCAAGCTTGGGCCTTCCGTAGGCCAAGAGCTCCTCCGGGCTGTCCCACCTAGGCTGGGGGGCCACCGCCACCTTAAAGCCCAGCGCCTCGAGCCAGCGGGCCACCACCGCGTGTCCAAAGGAAGGATGGTCCACATAGGCATCTCCGGTTATGAGGAGAAAGTCCGGAGAGTCCCAGCCAAGGCGCGCCACCTCCTCGGGGGTGGCGGGAAGAAAACGAAGTTCTTTGCCCCCTTCGCGGCCCTTTCGGCCGTTACCACCATAGGCCATGGAACATGCCTCCTCTAAGACCACAATTCCCCATCTCCCAGGGGATCCTTCCCCCTCCTAGGAGGCTAAGAGGGGGGCAACAAGGGACCATTGGTGCAGTTCCGCAACTTTAAAGGTCATCGGGCGTCGTATCCCATGGGGTTCCTGCTCTGCCAGTTCCAGGAGTCCCTGCACATTTGGTTTATGTCCATCTCCGGCCGCCATTGAAGTTCCCTCAGGGCCTTTGAGGGGTCCGCATAACAAACCGGCACGTCCCCGGGACGGCGGTCAACTATCCTGTAGGGTATGCTTATCCCCGTGGCGGCCTCAAAGGCCTTTATCACCTCGAGGACGCTGTACCCCCTTCCGGTGCCCAGGTTGTAGACCATCACACCCTTTGACGAGGCGGCCTTCTCGATGGCCCTGATGTGTCCCTTGGCCAGGTCGACCACGTGTATGTAGTCCCTCACGGGGGTTCCGTCGGGGGTGTCGTAGTCGCCACCAAAGACCTTTAACTCCTCAAGCCTCCCGCAGGCCACCTGGGTTATGTAGGGCATCAGGTTGTTAGGTATCCCCTGGGGGTCCTCCCCTATCATGCCGCTGGGATGGGCTCCTATGGGGTTGAAGTAGCGAAGCAGGACCGCGGACAGCAGCCCCTCCTTTGCGGAGCAGAGGTCCCTTAGGATCTCCTCTATCATGAGCTTGGTCCTGCCGTAAGGGCTCTCGGGGCCCAAGGGGGCATCCTCCGGTATGGGGCACCGTTCGGGGGTGCCGTAAACGGTGGCGGAGGAGCTGAAGACCACGCGCCTTACCCCGTGGCGGAGCATGGCGTCGCACAGCGTAACGGTGCCGCAGACGTTGTTATCGTAGTAGTCCAGGGGTCGCTCCACCGACTCCCCCACCGCCTTAAGACCCGCGAAGTGGATGACCGTGTCCACCTGATTCTCGGTGAAAATCCTGTCCAGGAGGTCCTTGTCCCTCATGTCCCCCCGGTAGAACAGGAAATCCCTGCCCGTTATGGCCTTGATGCGGTTAAGCACCTCCGGCTTGCTGTTCACGAAGCTATCCAATCCCACCACTTGATACCCCGCCTCCAGGGTCTCAACGCAGCAGTGGCTTCCTATGTAACCGGCCGCGCCGGTTATGAGTATGGCCATTGAAATAAAACCCCCACGGAATTAAATTACGGCGCACCAAAGGGCTAAACGCCCATGCCTTTTCAATTGTACCATCCAAGGTGACCGTCACCGTGGGAAAGAAGGGAAGTTACCCCAAGGGGGAAAGAGCTTCGGCGCCGTCCAGGATGGAACGGCGCCGAAGGGGGAAATGAAACACCAACGGAGGCAAAAAAATGGTGCCGGGGACGAGACTCGAACTCGTACGGGTTTCCCCACACGCCCCTCAAACGTGCGTGTCTACCAGTTCCACCACCCCGGCACTGACGAGAGGTATTCTACTAGCCCAAGGCGGGCTAGTCAAGGGGACCAGGCCCTAAGATTCTTAAGCTCACTGGGCATCTCGCAAGGGCACCTCCTAAGGCATGAGATCCTTGAACATCGTGACGGCGCAGGAAGGGCAGCCCAAGACCCCAAGGGCATGGGCTACGGGGCTTGGAACCTGCAAGGCCCGTTCATATCCCTTGAAGGTGAAATAACCCTCCGCCCCGCCGGTGATGAGCCACTGATGAGCCACGCCCGAGAGGTCCCCTGTTCAAGCAGCCGTTCCTCCCCAAGCCTAAGCAGTTCTCCGCCGATCCCAAGGCCTTCAAAATCCGGAAGGACGCACAGGGACCTTATCATGCCCCAGGAACCCAAGGGAACTGCCCCCACGGCGCCTATGAGCCGCCTTCCGCTGAGCGCCACGATCATGTGCTCCCTGTGGGCTTCAAGCCCCCGATCGGTGAGCCCTCGGGACCTTAAGAGCATGAAGAGCTCCCTTGTCTCCACGGCGGAGTCCTTGAGCGTGGAGAACAGCACGTCTCCCAAGGGGTCAAAAAAACTGTTGAAAGGCAATCGGGGACTCAACGGGCCGCCCCCTTCCTAGCCAACACCACCGCGCTGCCGAAGGCCTGGTCCAACTGTTCCACCTCGGCCCCGAAGAGCCGTTCCGCGTCTTCACCTGAGAATCGGTACTTCTTAATAACCTTCACATCTACAGAGCAAAACCCCCCCTCAAGGAGCATCGAACGGAAACCCTCCACCGAAAGGGCCCCTGCAAGACATCCGCTGAAGGCCTCAAAGTTCCGCTTAAGCTCAGCAGGGACCGGGCGCAGGGCCACCACGTCGGCGGCCACAAAACGCCCACCCTCCTTGAGAACCCGGAAGGACTCGGCGAAAACCGCCTCCTTCAAAGGGGAAAGGTTGATCACGCAGTTGGAGATGACCACGTCCACCGATAGATCCGGCAGGGGTATGCGCTCCATCCTCCCCCAGGAGGAACTCCACGTTGTCAAGCCCCCAGGCCATTCGGTTGGATCGGGCCCTCTCTATCATCTGGGGCGTCATGTCAAGCCCCACCACGGACCCCTCAGGCCCCACCTGCACCGCCGCCAGCAGGGCGTCAAGCCCAGTTCCACACCCAAGGTCCAGCACCCGCTCCCCGGGCATGAGATCCGCGTGCTCCACCGGGTTGCCGCATCCAAAGGACACGTGCTCCGCCCCCTGGGGCACCACGGACATGTGCTCTTCGCCGTAGTTACCCTCCGTTATGGCCTCCAAGCCTCCACAGCCGCAGCTGCCACAACAGCTTCTCGAAACCAGGTTCTCCGCGTACCTCTTCCTCACCTTCTCCTTTATCTCCCTTGCCCCGTGGGAAGAAAAATCACTAAAGGTCAACGCAATCACACTCCCCTTCTTCCTTCTCAAGGGCCTTTCTAAGCCCCATGAGCAGTTCCTCCACCCCGGAAAGCACCTTGTCATGGGATGCTGGGTCAAGGGCCTCGAGTATCCGAAGACACCGAAGCTCCACGGTGGCGGATATGCGTCTTTCCACCTCCACCCCCTTAGCTGTGAGGGACAGAACGTACCGCCTCCTGTCCAATGGATCCCTCTCCTGGGCCACCAACCCCATTTCCACCAGAGGATCAACGGTCCTGCTCACGGTGCTCTTATGGAGCCCAAGCCTTCGGGACAGCTCCATCAACGACAGCCCGCCGGAGTCTGCGATCTCTCCTAGGGCGTGACACTGGGCCAAGGTTACCCCCCCACAGCATGCCCCATCCCTGTCCAGAAGGCCAAGGCCCCTCACAAGGCCCCTAAGGGCCGCTCTAAGGGCCGAGGCTTTCTCCCTCATGCCCGAATCCGATGGCCTCAAACCTAAGCACCCCCAATAGTTGCAAAAACCAACTGTTTTATATTACACCTAATTTGCCGAGCCACGTCAAGGGGATTGGATAGTTTGTCAACAAAGCCAACTCCTAGGGAATAAATATTTAATAAAATTGCCACATCGATCCATCTCGTTTGTTTATTTATCGAATAAACCACCGAGCACGTTACAAATAAAAGCGCTCCTCCTCCCTAAAACCCGATAAGACCCCATGAACCCTGATATTTCACCCTTGACAACGAAAACACTGAACCCTAAAATCCCTTCCAATATCCAGATCCAAGGAGGATTAACCCAAGATGCTTTTCCTAAGACTTCAAAACTGGTGGTGGCGGGCTCCCTGAGTCCGCCGCCAAGGGCCATATAAATCGCCGACGTCCAAATCAGCGATGGGCCTTGGAGGTGGATCCTTGCCGGAACCGCTTCCAAGGCCCCTCTGTCGTTCTTCAGCTGATAAAACCACTAAGCCGGGGGCCTTAACACAAGAGCCCCCGGCTCTTTTAATTTCCCACAAGGAGGATCAAGGCATGGGAGTTCACGAAATCAGGGGAAGAGAAAATCTTACGTCCCTTGAGGATTTCATAAGGCTCTGCTCTGAATTCGAAAGAGTACCGGTGATAATGGAACTAAGCCTCCAGGGACGGGACCCCCTCATGATCTACGAAAGTCTCAAAAGGTCTCCCCAAGGAAGCTTCCTCATGGAGACCCCGGACCCACAGGGCAGGTGGGGCAGGTATTCATTTATAGGAACCGAGCCGGACAGAATTTTCACATTTTCCAACAACATCTGCATTGAAACCAGCCCCCAGGGCAGGACCTTGGCGGAGTTCCCCGGCAGGGATGGGCTTAAAAAAGCCCTGGGAAACTACCTGGCCGGCACATACCCTCCCGTCAGAGATGACCTTCCCCCGTTCCTTGGAGGAGCGGCGGGATACTTCGCATACGACATAATAAGCGCCTGGGAGGATCTGTTCCACAGAAACGAAGGCAAAGCCCTGCCCTGCTCTCATCTCCCAATGGCGTCACTCATGGGGTTCTCCTCCGTGATAGCCATAGACCACCTAGGTGACAAGCTGTTCCTGGTGGTTAACCAACACATCCCAAGGGACATGGGAAAGGAAGGCCTAGAGGGGCTATACAGGATGGCCTGTTTAAAACTGGAGGGCCTAAGGGGATTCCTGGAGTCCTATCTAGACCATAAAATGCCCCAAGGGACCTCCTTTTTCCTCAATCCACTAAAGCCACTCATGACGAAAGAGGACTTCCTAGACATGGTCCGAAAGGGGCGGGAGCACATAATAGCGGGGGACATATGTCAGGTGGTCCTCTCCCAAAGGTTCTCCGCCAAAACCAACCTTCCCGCCACGCTAATCTACCGAGCCCTCAAGGCATGCAACCCCTCCCCATATCACTTCCTACTGGAACTGCCGAATATCACCCTCATAGGCTCGTCGCCGGAGCTCCATGTGAAGCTCGCGGGATCCAAGGCCGTCACTCGTCCGCTCGCCGGAACCCGCAGAAGGGGAGATACGGAAGAGGAGGACAGGCGCGCCGCACTGGAACTGCTGGGGAACGAAAAGGAAAGGGCGGAGCACATAATGCTGGTTGACCTGGCCCGCAACGACCTTGGAAGGATATGCCAGCCCGGAAGCGTAAGGGTCACCGAGCTCATGGGCATAGAGCAGTACTCCCAGGTGATGCACATCGTATCTCAGGTGGAAGGGCAAAAAAGACCAGAGGCTACTCCGCTGGACCTTCTGATCTCCTCCTTCCCGGCGGGCACCGTATCGGGGGCTCCCAAGATCAGGGCAATGGAGATCATAGGAGAGCTGGAAGGCACCCCAAGGGGACCATACGCGGGAGCGGTGGGCTACCTGGGATTCCAGGGGAGCATGGACACCTGCATAACCATAAGGACCATCGTTAAAGAAGATGACAGGGTACACATTCAGGCCGGGGCGGGCGTAGTTTACGATTCGGATCCGGAGATGGAGTACCAAGAGACCCTAAGCAAGGCTGGGGCCATGTTCAAAGCCATGAAAAGGGCCCTGCAGATGGCGGCGAAAGGAGAAGGTACGAGATGATCCTGATGATAGACAACTACGACTCCTTTACCTGGAACCTGGTGCAGTACCTATCGGAGCTGGATGATGTACGGACGTTCCGAAACGACCGGATCACACTTTCAAAGATCAAGGCCATGAACCCTTCACACATCGTCATATCCCCTGGACCCGGGACCCCGGAGGAGGCGGGAGTGTCAATGGAAGTGATCCGGGTCTTCATGGGGCGGATCCCCATCATGGGGGTCTGCCTGGGACACCAGGCGATAGGTTGCGCCATGGGTGGACGCCTCGTTCGGGCGGCTAAACCGTGCCACGGCAAGACCTCCTCCATCTATCACAACAGAAAGGGGATCTTCTACGGACTGCCCACCCCTTTCAAAGCCACCCGCTATCACTCGCTGGTGTTGGAAGAAAACTCTCTCCCCAAGGAGTTAACGGTCACCGCCAGGGCGGACGACGGAACCGTCATGGGGCTTCAACACCTAAGCCTTCCCCTCTTTGGTGTCCAGTTTCATCCCGAATCGATACTCACCGAAGGGGGCATGAGGATCATCAGGAATTTCTACCACACAAAACCCGCTGGGAAGGAGCTGGGACATCAATGCTAAAGGAGCAACTTGAAAAGATCCTATCGGGGAAAAACCTTGCTCCCCAAGAGATGGCGGACGCCATGGAAAGCATCTTGTCCGGCGGTGAGCCCGACGCCCTGGTGGGGGCCTTCCTGGCGGGACTTCGCGCCAAGGGAGAGACCGTGGAGGAGATAGCCTCCGCAGCTTCGGTGATCAGGAGCAAAGTCGTTCCTGTAAATCTAAAGGGGAAAACCCTCATTGACATCGTTGGAACCGGCGGTGATCGTGCTGGTACCATCAACATATCCACCGGCGCCTCGTTCATAGCCGCCGCGGCGGGGTCTTTGGTGGCCAAACACGGGAACCGATCCGTATCAAGCCGTTGCGGAAGCGCCGACATCCTGGAAGCCCTAGGGATACCGCTGTTAGATAAGCCAGAGGACGTGAAAGCCTGCATCAGCAAAACTGGCTACGGCTTCATCTTCGCTCCCCACTTCAACAGTCCCATGAAAAACGTCGCCCCGATACGGAAGGCCATAGGGCTTCGAACTATCTTCAATATCTTAGGCCCCCTCTCAAACCCAGCAAAGCCATCCCACCAGCTGGTGGGGGTCTTCTCCCCCAAGCTGGTCCGGCCCATAACTGAGGTCCTGGCCCTACTCGGGGTCAGTAGGGCAATGGTGTTTCACGGCCATGGCGGGTTGGACGAGCTTTCGCTTAGCGGTCCCAACAGGGTGTGTCTGCTGAACCGAGGGAAGATCCAGGACATGGAGATACTTCCCGAGGACGCGGGGCTAAGCAGAGCACCCTTGGGGTACGCCTCAGGAGGCGGCGTAAACGAGAACCGCCGGATCTTGTTGGACATATTCGGCGGCATGAGGGGGCCAATGAGAGACGTGGTGGTGCTCAACGCCGCCGCCGCACTGTACGTGGACGGGCTAACCACCGGGATATTCGAAGGAGCCCGCATGGCAGAACAAATCATAGACAGCGGCCTTGCTATGAAAAAGCTTGAAGAGGTGGTCCGATTCTCCAGGTCAATAACAGGAAAGGAGGAGGCAGTATGATACTGGACCGCATAGTGCTTGAGAAAAACCACCAGGTGCAGAAGATAAAAGGCCCCAAGCTGTCTCTGAAGGCCCGTCTGGCCACGCCGGGAATCTCCATAATAGGGGAGATAAAGAAGGCCAGTCCCAGCAAGGGCATCTTGGCGGACCCCTTTGAGCCGGATAAACAGCTTGAAGCCTACATCAAAGGCGGGGCTGACGGAATTTCAATAGTGACCGACCAGCCCTTCTTCCAAGGAAGCCCAGACATAATGCGGCAGCTCCGCCCTAAGGCAGATATCCCTTTTATTAGAAAGGACTTCATCGTGGACCCGGTACAGGTTTATGAAAGCCTCTTCCTAGGGGCCGACGCGGTGCTTCTAATAGCCGCCATACTCCCTGGTAAGAGGCTGCAGCGCATGTTGGGAACCGCAAGGTCCCTCGGTCTGGAGGCAGTGGTGGAGGTGCACGACCAAGAGGACCTCCGAAGAGCCTTGGAGACCGAAACGGACATAATAGGCATCAACAACCGGGACCTGCGGGACTTCTCCGTAAACCTTAACACCACGTACCGGATCATGGAGGAACTCCGGCGACTTGAACCCTCAAGCCACCGGTATGTGATAGCCGAAAGCGGGATATCCTGCCGGGAAGACGTGGTCTTCCTTGAGAAGGCGGGGGTTCACGGGATCCTTGTGGGGGAAAGCCTCATGGTCTCCAAGAACCCTTCTACCCACATAAAAAGGCTCAAGGGGTTGATAGAGTGATCCGGGTAAAGGTTTGTGGGATCACCAGGGAGGAGGACGCCTTAGAGGCCGCCAGACTGGGAGCCGATGCTTTGGGCTTCATTATGGCTCAAAGCCCCCGAAGGGTCAGCCTTGGGCAAGCAGCTTCCATAATCCAACGGCTTCCCCCGTTCCTCTCCGTGGTGGGGGTGATGGCGGACCCCACCGAAGAGGAGCTGCGGGAAGCAGTTGAAAGCCGCATGTTCGACTACCTCCAGTTCCACGGCAACGAACCCCCTTCTCTACTTGCAAATCTTCCTATCAAAACCATAAAGGCCCTCGGGATCTCTCTCAGGGAAGACCTTGAAGCCCTGGAAAGCTACAAGGAAGCGGCTCACTTCTTCCTATTGGACACAAAGGTAAAGGGCGTTTCAGGAGGCACTGGGCAGCCCTTTGACTGGTCTCTACTGCAGGGAGTCCGTTTTTCTCGCCCCTTCATCCTGGCCGGCGGGTTGGGGCCCAAAAACATAACTAAGGCCATAAGGCAAGCAAGCCCCCATGGGGTGGACATAAACAGCGCCATCGAAACATCCCATGGAATAAAAGACCACCGCCTCATGGGAATGGCAATCATGGCGGCTAAAGGCCGAACCCCAAAAACAAGAGAGGTGATCATCCATGATACGTAATGGATATTTCGGCCCCTTCGGCGGGAGGTTCGTACCAGAAACCCTGATCCCCGCATTGGAAGAACTGGAAAGGGCCTACAATGAAATAAAGGAGGACCGGGCTTTTCAAGAGGAACTGAAAGAGCTGCTCCACCGGTACGGGGGACGCCCTACCCCCTTGACCTTTGCGGAGAGGCTGACCCTACACGCCGGAGGGGCAAAGATCTATCTAAAGAGGGAGGACCTAAACCATACGGGGGCGCACAAGATAAACAACGCCCTAGGGCAAGCGCTGCTAGCCCGCCGCCTAGGGAAGCGCAGGGTCATCGCAGAGACCGGCGCGGGTCAGCACGGGGTTGCGGTGGCCAGCGCGGCAGCCCGGCTAGGACTTGAATGCCACGTGTTCATGGGGACGGAGGACATGAAACGGCAGTCCCTTAACGTGGAAAGGATGCACATCCTGGGAGCCCAGGTCATCCCCGTCTCATCGGGAAGCATGACGCTGAAGGACGCCACAAACGAGGCCATCCGGCACTGGGTGGCTAACGTGGAGGACACCCACTACATAATCGGCTCCGCCGTAGGACCACATCCATATCCATCGCTGGTTAGGGATTTTCAGCGAGTCATAGGAGACGAGACCCGCCAGCAGATCCTACAGTACGAGGGGCGCCTTCCCGACGTCCTCATAGCCTGTGTTGGGGGCGGAAGCAACGCCATAGGCCTGTTCTATCCATTCATTCCCGACAAATCCGTACGCCTCATCGGCGTTGAGGGCGCAGGCAAGGGGCTTCAAACGGGGCTTCACGCCGCATCCTTAACGGCAGGAAGCCCAGGCGTATTCCACGGCTGCCGGTCCTACCTTCTGCAGGACCAGGACGGCCAGATAATCGAGGCGTATTCCATCTCCGCTGGCCTAGATTACCCCGGTGTGGGTCCTGAACACAGCTTCCTCATGGAGACCAAAAGGGCTGAATACACATCCGTAACGGACCAGGAAGCCCTGGAAGCCTTCTTCATCCTATCCCGCCTGGAGGGGATCATACCGGCCCTGGAAAGCGCCCATGCGGTGGCCCATGCAATCCGCCTTGCCTCAGATCTCCACAAGGACCAAGTGGTGGTCGTAAACCTCTCCGGAAGGGGCGACAAGGACAGGCATTCTGTTAAATCCATCGTTGGAGGCGATAACCCATGAACAGCCTTAAAAAAACATTCGAAAACCGCAAGGCCCTCATCGCCTTCGTAATGGCAGGGGACCCGGACATTAACACCTCCGCGGATATCTGCTCCACCCTGGAAAGTTCGGGAGCCGACATATTGGAGCTGGGGATACCATTCTCTGACCCGCTGGCTGACGGGCCGATCATACAGGCCTCTGGACAGCGATCACTGAGGAGGGGAACCACCCTCGCCTCGGTGCTGGATTTGGCAGAAACCCTAAGGAACTCCGTTAAGGTACCGCTGCTTCTCATGGGATACGTGAATCCCATCCTGCGGTATGGGTATGAGCGATTTGCCCGCCGGGCCGCGGAAGCCGGGATCGATGGGGTTATCGTGGCGGACCTCCCGTTCGACGAAGGGAAAGGCCTAAGGACTGCCCTGGATCGTGAGGGACTGATAAACATCCCCATGGTATCCCCCAACTCGCCGGAGAAGCGTCTCCAGGAGATGGGAAGAGATGCCAAGGGGTTCGTGTATTGCGTCTCAATGCTGGGGACCACCGGATCCCATAAGGACCTTCACGAGGACATGGAGGGCTACCTCCGGCGGGTCAGGAGACATTTTAGCATACCTACGGTGGTGGGCTTCGGCATAAAGGACCCCGAACGAGCCCAGAGGGCGGCAGCTCTGGCGGAGGGAGTGGTGGTTGGAAGCGCCATAATGGACCTGGTTAGTAAGCACCAGGAGGACAAGGAGCGCCTACTTGAGGAAGTACGGCATCTTACCAGCAAAATGAGGGCCGTCCTAGGACCTTGAGGACCTAAAGCCCTGCGTGATCCCATGGCTTTTGCAACTTTGCCCGCCACAAACCTCAAAAGCCAAGAATGGGGGCATCCCAAGGGATGCCCCCATTTTTTAGTCCTCGTCCTTTTGTAGATTAAAAACCAAGGTGGCGAAGTAGTTTATCTTCTCCCCGTCCCTGTCGGATTTATCCGGGTTTTCCACGTTCACCTTTGCGCCTATCACGTTTAGCCCCGCTGATGGAACCCTTACGATGGCGTAGCCGTCATTATCGGTCTTAACCGACACATCCACATCTCCGATGAAGTCCGGGTACAGGGAGGCACCCTTAACCGGCTTCCCGTGGAGCAGGACTCTTACTTTGAGGCTGTCCCCCTTTTTGAGGGACAACGGGTTTACCGACGGAACCACCTGCAGGTCAAGGTCAGGAATAACGGCGGGGGATGCGGAAGGGCCGATGTAGGATGTGGAGAACTTGAGGGCCCTCATGCCATCTCCTACGGGGTTGTTGATTTGTGACTTGGGTTTATTATGCCACTTGCCGGAGCTATCCTGGGACCAGTATCCGTGGTCGAACGCCAGGGTGATTATCTGAGCGCCAGGGGCTTTCGTTATTATCACGTGGTCCTGGAGCCTCTGAATTTCCACAGGTACTTGACCTGTGCCATCTCCATACGCCCTGACCCATTTGACCTTTGACGGGTCGTAAGCGTCGTTTGCGGCGCCTTCCCCAAGGATTATGGTCATCTTCGACTGCTGCTCCCCTATCCAAACACCGTGAGCGCTGGCAAGGGACGGTACCGTCATGGCGACGGTTAATGCCAATAGTCCGCATAAGCGGCGTGCGGTACGGAACATCTATGGAACACCTCCTCGATCTTAGGACAGCATATGTTTGAGTCCTCAAACATAGGTTAAGCTAGCAATAAAAAACCTATCCCTGCAACACTCCCCCTAAAGGCCTGTATTTTTAAAACCATCTAACTAACCACACCGATGTGACATCACTTTGTAATTATGATTTCCTTGCCGCACCCCATGAGCCAAGAAACAAAAAGCGAGCGTCCCACCCGCGCCGATCCCGGCGGGGTGGGACGCTCGCTGTGAACCGCCCAAAGCCCTTGATAACGGGCTAGAACTCCCGACGCTCCTTTATCCTGGCCGCCTTGCCGGAGAGCTTGCGCAGGTAGTAGAGCTTCGCCCTGCGCACCCGGCCGCGACGCACCACCTCAACCTTGTCAACGCTGGGGCAGTGGACGGGGAATATCCTCTCCACACCCACGCCGTTGGAGACCTTCCTCACCACGAAGTTCTCCCTTATGCCACCGTGCTGACGGGCTATCACAACACCCTCGAACACCTGAATCCTCTCCCGGTTACCCTCCTTAACCTTAACGTGCACCTTCACGGTGTCACCGGGCCTGAAAGGGGGCACGGGATCGGCCTTGGAATACCTCTTCTCCACCAAGGCGATGCGCGGATCTATCATCTTCTTTCCCTCCTCGCTGATATTCGTCTATCTCGATTATGAGCCCAAACAGGCTGCATCCAAAACGCTGACCACATGAAAACCCCAAAACCCCTAGGGACGCCAGACCAGGATCTTCAGACTCCCCACTTACATCCCAGGACCATCAACCACCCTGCCGTCCGGGATCATCCACCTGGAAGAACCGGGTGAGCCAGTGGCACAAGGTCTCCCCCAAACTCACCGGCCCCCTCGAGGACCTAGGCACCCCAAGCAGCACGTCCCCCTCGAACCGCCCTCCCAGGGCGATCACCGAGGGTCCCAGGTACTCAAGGACCCTCCTCTTGGCGGACAACCACTTGAAGTCCCCGCCCTCTCCGGCAGTAAGGACAAGGGGCTTCGCCCTCTCCCGGGAGGTTATCCACCTCAGGGCGGCCCCGAAGGATGGGAAGAACTTCACACCCTCTCCCGGCTGATCCCCCTTGATGGAACGGTGGGCCAGAAGCCTCACCCCCCCGAAGGCACCACACAGGGGAAGCAGCTTAAAGGGATCCTCCCCCTCCTCGCCCACGTAGACGTAGAACCCACCGTTGAGATGCCCGTTCAGCCCGGTCCTGGCCAAAAGGTCCGGACGCCGCTCCAAGGTCCTGCGAACCCTCTCCCGGCGCCGGAACTCCTCGATGACCCCGTGGTCACCCCCAAGCAGTTCCTCCGGGGCCTTAATCCCCCGCCACACCGCCGGCCTGGTGTAGTGAGGATGGTCCAGAAAACCCCTGTAAAAGGAGTCCTCCCTCACCGCCTCCATGCGGCCCACCACGCCGGGCACCAGACGGGCCACCGCGTCCAAAACCGCCATGGCGGGAAGCTCCCCTCCGGTGAGCACAAAGTCACCCAGCGATATCTCCAGGTCCACGTGCTCCCTCACAAACCGCTCATCAACGCCCTCATAGTGGCCGCAGACCAGCACCAGGTGCTCCTTCGACGCCAGCTCCTCCACCAACTCCTGATGGAGATGCACCCCCTGAGGGCTCGGGTACACCACAAAGGCATCCCCCTGAGGATCCGCTGACACCAGAGCCCTGGTCAAGGGCTCCGCCATCAGCACCATCCCGCCGCCGCCAAAGCTGTAATCGTCCACCTGGCGGTAGCTGCCCTCCGCGAAGTCCCTAAGATCCAACACCTGGACCTCCAGGGCCCCGGAGGACACCCCCCGGCCAATGACGCTGAAGCCCAGGTAGCCCCTTATGAGATCCGGAAAGGCGGTAACGACGGTTATCCTCATCCCGTCAAAACCTCAATCCCAAAGCCCCTCCAACAGGTGAACCCTCATCACCCGCGCCTCAAGGTCCACCTGAATGACCACGTCCTTGATGGCGGGAATCATCTTGAGGGCACCGTCGGGGGTACGGATCTCATAGACGTCATTGCTCCCGGTGGGGAGGACCCCCTCCACCAGACCGAGCACGTCCCCGGTGTCGTGGTCAACCACCTGAAGGCCTAGGATGTCGTCTATCCAGTAGACCCCTTCCTCCAGGGGCACCCGATCCTCCGGGGCCACGGTGACCAGGGCCCCCTTGAGCTCCTCCGCGTCCTCCATCGTGTGGATCCCCTCAAGGGTCACTATGAAGAGGTCCTTGCCCTCCTGAAAGCGCATCTCCTGCACCGCCAGCTCCCTGGGAGGACGCCTGCGGCCCCGAACTTCCGGCAACTCCAGATAGAGGCTATCCATGTCCAGGAAACGGTCCGGGTAGTCCGTAAGGGGCTTGAGCTTCAAAGACCCCTTCACACCGTGGGTACCCACTATCCGTCCCACTATCACCCGGGACCTAGAGCTCTTCTCCATGAACAGGGCCTTCCTCCTCGTCCACCTCAACATCCACCCGTTCCTTAGCCTTCACCGCCGCGGCCTTGGCCACGAGCCTTATGGCGTTTATGGTGGAACCACGTCTCCCTATCACCCGTCCCATGTCCTGCTCCGCCACCTTCACGGTGACCAGGACGGAACCGGAGCCATTCCTAACCTCGGACACCCGAACACAATCGGGCAAGTCCACCAGCCCCTTCACTATGCCTTCCACCAGAGCGGCGTAGTCGGGCATGGCAGCCTGAACCCTCTTAAGCCTTCTCGGCGGTGAACTTGTCCCAGACGCCGGTCTTCTTAAGAACCGCCCTAGCGGTATCGGAGGGGGTGGCACCCTGCTTGAGCCAGTAGAGGGCCCTCTCCTCGTTCACCTTGAGATCCGCCGGATCCGTCATGGGATTGTAAGTGCCGATGAGCTCGATGAACTTTCCGTCCCTGGGGGAGCGGGAATCCGCCACCACCAAACGATAAAAGGGACTCTTCTTCCTACCCTGACGGGTAAAACGTATGCGAACCGCCATTGATCTACACACCTCCTGTTTAAATAGGTCTACGCCCCCGGAAGGGACGAACCTTATCTGAAAAGACCCTTGAGCCCCTGGGGAATCCGGAATCCCTTCCGGGATCCCTTGCCGAAGGCCTTCATCAGGTCCTTCATCTGCTCATACTGATGCAGCAGCTGGTTCACCATCTGAACCGACGTGCCGGAACCCTGGGCTATCCTGCGCCGCCGGGAACCCTTTATTATCTCCGGCCGCCTCCTCTCCGCAGGCGTCATGGACAGGATTATGGCCTCCATGTGCTTGATCCGCTTGGGGTCCACCTGGGCGTCCTTTAAAGCCTTCGACGCCCCCGGCACTGGAAGCATCTCTATAACCTTCTCCAAAGGCCCCATCTTCTGAACCTGCCTGAGCTGGATAAGCATGTCCTCCAAGGTGAAGCGGTTCTTCTTGAGGCTCTCGGAAAGACGCTCCACGTCCTCCTCCGAGGCAGCCTGCTGAACCCTCTCCAAAAGCCCCACCACATCCCCCATGCCCAGTATCCGCTGGGCCATGCGGTTGGGATCGAAGGCCTCCAGGTCCTCCACCTTCTCGCCAACCCCCGCCAGCCTCACCGGCGTACCGGTCACCGCTTTTATGGTGAGGGCCGCACCACCCCTGGCATCACCGTCAAGCTTGGTCAGAACTACGCCGGTGAGCCCAAGGCGCTCGTTGAAGACCTGAGCAACGGACACCGCCTCCTGACCGGTCATGGAGTCCACCACCAGGAGCACCTCGTGAGGCTTCACCGACTCCTTGAGGACCCGTACCTCCTCCATGAGCTCCTCGTCTATCTGGAACCTTCCGGCGGTGTCAATGATCACCAGGTCCACCAGGCTCTCGGAACACCTCTCCATGGCCCTTCGAGCCACCCGGACCGGGTCGATCTCCCCCTCCTCGGGGCCCACAAAGGGAACCCCTATGGAAGACGCAAGGACCCGAAGCTGCTCCACCGCGGCGGGCCGGCGAAGGTCGCAGGCCACCAACATGGGCTTGTGAGACCGCTTCATCTTGAGGGCTATCTTGGCGGCGGTGGTGGTCTTACCCGAACCCTGAAGCCCCACCATCATGTACACCGTAGGGGGCTTGGGCGATATGGACAAGGGCTTGACATCCCTTCCCATAAGGTCCAGCAGCTCCCCGAAGACGATGGCGTAAACCTGCTGGGCCGGGGTTATGGAGGACAACACATCCTGTCCGGTGGCGCGGGCCCTAACCCGCTCGACGAAGTCCTTCACCACCTTGTAGTTAACGTCCGCCTCCAGGAGGGCCAACCTAACCTCCCTGAGCGCCAGGTTCACATCCTCCTCCGTAAGCTTCCCCTTGCCCCTAAGGGAGGAAAAGACCTTCTCAAACCTATCCTTCAGGGAGTCGAACATCCCACTGTCCCTCCTTGCGCCCCAGGATACCTAAAAGCTCCTCTACAAAGCCCGAAGGCAGTTCCCCACGGTAACGGTCCACCAGCTTCTCTATCTCCCCATGGAGACGATCCCTCTCCGCCAAAAGCCCCATGGCCTCCTCGGCGGACAAAAGGTGCTCCCTCGACCGCTGCACCAGGTCATGAGCCCCCTGACGACTAACGCTGAGCTCCGCCGCCGCCTCGGACAGGGAACAGTCCTCCAGGACCACCAGCTCAAAGGCCCGCCTCTGCTTGGGCGTGAGAAGCCCCCCGTAAAGGTCATAAAGGTCACAAAGCCTCAACCGCTGGTCCAAAAGGTCGTCCATCAAGAGAACCTCCCCGCCAAAAAGCAGCCAGTGTAATCTAACACCCAGGACAAGACCTGTCAAGATCTTCTCCTTGACAGGTCCAAAACCGCCGAGAAACGGAAAAAAAGAAAGGGCGGGGTTGAAACCCGCCCCATGAGCTTCGCCCCATGAGCTTCCACCTTTAACATCCCCTAAAGCCCCTTGCAACCCCCTAAAAGCCCCCGTAATAAAAAGGGGAAACACCCCTACATGGGCAGGTCCACGCGGCGGCGGCCCGCCCGAGGGACAAAGGGGAAAGGCGCACAGGATCCCTAACCCCCAAGGCACAAAGACCTCGTCAAATGGGACCATGACTCTCGCGTCCTAAAAACCTCAAAGCCTTCCGCAGTCACACTCCCCACAGCCGGAGAAGATACCCTCGTCCAGCTCCTGAAGGGCCGCCCAAAGCTCAAAAAGCCACTGCCTCTTGCAGGCCAGGGCGTGGGATATGGCGAACCTCACCCCCGGCTCATGAGATGCGGCAAGACTACGCAAGAGACCGTCTATGGACAAGAGCTCCTCCGCCACCGCCTTGCGAAGGACGGAGGTCTCCTCTATCAAATCCGCCAAATCCCGGCCGTCCGACAAGTTCATCAACCCTCCTGATCGTCACAGTGGCACTGGCTTTCGATGTAGTCCTTCAGCTCGTCCATGAGGAACTCCCTTAGGATCTCGCAGGCTTCCCTGCGGACCTCATGGCCCTTCTCCTTGATAAACCTCTCCCGGACCTCCTCGGGCGCCACGTCGATGCCCTCCCAGTCGATCTCCTCCATGAGGCCCTCCACGAAGGACTCGTTCACGTCCGGCACCTGCACCCCCCAGTCCTCAACCTTGCCCTTAATCTCCTCCCGCCCCACCAGGACCGAAGGGACCACCACCACGGTGGGACAGCAGGAAGAGCAGGCACACACTCCCTCGCCACCAAGCCTCTCATTGGCATAGTGCTCCGCGTCATTCTGGCTGGTGAAGACGTGGGCGTCGTACTTGTCTCCGTCAAATTCTATTACAACCCATACCTTGCTGCTCATGCCCATCCCCCCTGATGAAAAGGTCGAATTTAAGAATTTGACGGGAAGAACAAAGAAAATCGATCACATAACCCGCCAAACCCAGTTAGATCTTACCCCCTGCGGGGCCCCAGTTCAACGACCCAGTCCGTCAGCAGCCCTCACAGGGGTTTGAAAGACACCCTATGCCCTCCACAAAGACCTCCACCCGGTCGCCGGGCCTCAGGGGCCCCACGCCCGCCGGGGTACCGGTGGCTATCACGTCCCCGGGCATGAGGGTGGCAAAACTGCTTATGTAGGATATTATCCTGCCCACCGGGAAGACCATGTCCGCAAAACACCCCCGCTGAACCTCCACTCCGTTAACCCGGGTCACCAGATCCCCCAGCCCCTCCATGGAGCCGCCCAAGAGCACCCAGGGACCGATCGGGGCAAAGGTGTCAAAACCCTTGGCCCGGGTCCACTGGCCGTCCTTGCGCTGAAGTTCCCTGGCGGTAACGTCGTTGAAGCAGATGTAACCCAGGACCGCATCCAAGGCCTCATCCTCCCGCAGGTTCCTGCACCTTCTGCCGATGATCACCGCAAGCTCCCCCTCATAGTCTATCCTCCCCGCCCACAGGGGAAGCCTTATCGCCTCACCGGAACCTATGAGGGAGGTAACAGGCTTAAGGAACACCAGCGGCTCCTGGGGCACCGAATTGCCAAGCTCCGACGCGTGCTCCGCGTAATTGCGCCCCACGCAGTATACGGACCCGGGCTTAACGGGAGGCAAAAACCGCACATCCCCAAGCGCAAAGCTCAAACCGGTCCTCTCGAAAGGCCCGAAGGGCCCCCCGGAGACCTCCTCCACCCGTTCCTCTCCACCCGAGCGGCCAAACACGCCAAAGCGCTCCGTCCCATCACCGGGGACATAAAACCTGCAGAACCTCTCACCCGCCAATTGACCTCACACCCCCCTAAACTCAGCACGGACAAGGACAGCACCAAACGGCCCAATCTACATCTGCAGGGCACAAGGGAGGTGAAGTCAAAGGAGCCCAAGCTCTTCGGCCCTGCTGCGGATCCTTTGAAGCCCCTCATCCAACATCTGCCTGGGGCAACCGAAGTTAAGCCGGCCGTAAAGCTCAAACCCCTCCCCAAAGGACTCCCCCTTGTTCAAGGCAACCCCCGCCCCCTTTAGGAACTCCCCGGCGGTGAGGCCCCTGCCCCGGAGCATCCCCCCGAAATCTATCCACATCAGGAACGTGCCCTCCGGAATGGTCACCCGCACTCCCCTCATACCCCTGAGGAACTCCACCGCACGCCCTCGGTTTCCCTCAAGGTACCGAACAAGCCCGTTAAGCCAAGCCTCCCCCTCCAGATAGGCGGCCTTCATGGCCACTTGACCAAGCTCGTTGCCCTGATCCATGAATAGCCGGTTCATCTCCGCCTCATATGCCTTCCTCTTGGCGCCGTCGGGGATTATGGCGTAGGCGGTGTAGAACCCCGCCAGGTTGAAGGACTTACTGGGGGACGCAAAGAGCAGGGAGTTATCGAGTGCCCAGGGGCTTACCGAAGGGAAGGGGATGTGGGCATGATCCCCCGGGTATACTAGGTCCCCGTGTATCTCGTCCGATATGACCAGAACCCGGTAGCGCTCCGCCAGCCCCGCAACCTCCCGAAGCTCCTCCCTGGTCCACACCCTTCCGGTCGGGTTGTGGGGGCTGCAGAGCAGCATCGCCCTGGCCCCTCCCCTAAAGGCCCTCTCCAAGCCCGCAAGGTCCATTCGATACACGCCATCACGCTCCACCAGGGGATTCTCAACCAGCCGACGCTGGTTGTTCTCCACCACCCACCTAAAGGGGGGATATATGGGGGTCTGCACCACCACCGGATCCCCTGGGGACGTGAAAACCCTAAGGCTCACCGCTATACCGCCCATCACCCCATGACTGTGGCACACCCAGCGGGGGTCCACATCGAAACGGTGCCTTCGACCCCACCACTCCGCCACCGCCTGGGACACCTGGCCGTCCCTCACCGGATAGCCGAATACCCCGTGCTCCACCCGGTCCCTCAGGGCCCCTATGACCGGGTCCGGGGACCGGAACTCCGTGTCCGCTATCCAGAAGGGCAGCATCCCCTTCGGATGTTCACCGAAGATCTTGTCCAACAGGTCCCATTTTTTGCACCCCGTACCCCTTCTGTCCACCAAACGCTGGAACTCCTCAAAATAAGGATCGTCGAATTTGTGTATATCCCTCACCACCATTCTATCCCAAGGTTGCAAGCCCTTTGACATGAGAATATCATTTACGGGAGTCTCAGAGACTGAGAACAACACCAAAGGATGGTGACATAAATTGTACAAGATAGTTCTGGTAAGACACGGGGAGAGCCTATGGAACCAGGAGAACCGGTTCACCGGATGGACCGATGTGGACCTTTCACCCAAGGGCATCGAGGAGGCCCGTAGGGCGGGGAGAACCCTTAAGGAGGAGGGCTTCACCTTCGACCTGGCCTACACGTCGGTCCTCAAAAGGGCCATAAGGACCTTGTGGCTCATCCAGGAGGAGATGGACCTCATGTGGATACCGGTGAAGCCCTGCTGGAGGCTTAACGAGCGCCACTACGGGGCCCTCCAGGGGCTTAACAAGGCGGAGACCGCCGCAAAGTACGGGGACGAACAGGTAAAGATATGGCGCCGCAGCTACGATGTAAGGCCCCCGATGCTGAACGAGGGGGACGAGAGGGACCCCATCAGGGATCCCCGTTACGCCGGGCTCCCCAGGGAATTGGTGCCCCTCGGGGAGTGCCTCAAGGACACGGTGGCCCGGGTTCTGCCCTGCTGGAACGACGAGATCGTGCCGTCCCTCAAGGAGGGCCGTAAGGTCATACTGGTGGCCCACGGGAACAGCATAAGGGCCCTGGTGAAGTACCTCGACCAGGTGTCCGATCAGGACATACTGGAGCTCAACATACCCACCGGCATCCCGCTTCTCTACGAGCTTGACGAGAACTTCAAGCCCATATCCCACCGTTACCTTGGGGACCCGGATGAGATAGCCAAGGCCCAGGAGGCGGTGGCAAACCAGGGGAAGGCTAAGAAGTAGCTCAAGGCCATCACTGGTCCCACGTTCACCAGAGGAGGGGAGGGCTCCATGGCCAGCCTCCCCTCCTCTCTCCCCTTGAGGTCCCATCCGGGCCCTTAAGGCCCTTGTCGTGACCTCTCTTAGGCGTAATCCCCGAGGTAAGCGCGGCGCACCGCCGGATCATCCAAGAGGTCCTCGGATCGGCCCTCCTTGACCACATCTCCGCCCTCCAAGACGTAGGCCCGACGGGAAACCTCCAGCGCCCTATGGGCGTTCTGCTCCACCAGCAGCACCGAGACCCCCCGGCGGTTGACCTCAAGTATCGCCTCCATGACCCGGTCCGCCATAAGCGGGGAAAGCCCAAGGGTGGGTTCATCCATCAACAGCAGGGATGGCTGGGACATGAGGGCCCTTCCTATGGCCACCATCTGCTGTTCCCCACCGGAGAGGGAACCGGCCCGGACGGAGAGCTTGTCCGCCACGGGGGGGAATAGGTCCAGCACCTCCTCCATGGCGGCCTTGGCCTGCTCATCGGTCCTGGTGTAGGCCCCCATGAGAAGGTTCTCCCGGACCGTGAGGTCCTGGAAAAGCCTACGACGCTCCGGAACCAACCCTATGCCAAGCCGGGCCACCTGGGAGGCCTTGCCGGGAAGATCCCTTCCCCTGAACACCAGCCTTCCCGACGCGGGGGTTATGACCCCCGCAAGGGTCCATATGAGGGTGGACTTGCCCGCCCCGTTGGACCCCACCACCGCCACCACCTCTCCCTCACCCAGGGTAAGGGAGACACCCCTGAGGGCCTGTATCTTCCCGTAGTTCACGAACAACCCGCGGACATCAAGCATGACAAGGCACCCTCGACCTTCCAAGATAAGCCTCCAAAACCAGATCCGAGCGCACCGTCTCCTGCGGGGTGCCCTCGAAGAGCACGGAGCCGAAGTTCATCACCGTTATCCTGTCGCATATCCTCATGACCACGTCCATGTGATGCTCTATGAGCACCACCGTGAGCCCGAATCGGTCCCTCACCCGGGCTATGAAGTCCGCCAGGCCCCTTGACTCCTCCGGGTTCATGCCCGCCGCGGGCTCGTCCAGGAGCAACAGCTTAGGGGACGATGCAAGGGCCCTTGCTATCTCCAGCTTCCTCTGGAGGCCGTAGGGAAGGGTCCCAGCGGGCCGGTCCATCACATCCCCAAGCCCCACCAGCTCAAGCAGCCCCCTGGCCTTCCTGTCCCGCTCCCGGTCACCCAGGAACCCCATGAGGGACTTAACCGGCCCTTCGGATTGGAGCATCGGGATGCACACGTTCTCGAGACACGACAGGCGCTGGAAGAGCCTTATGTTCTGGAACGTCCTCGATATGCCCCTTCGGACTATCCTGTGGGGCATGAGACCAGTTATGGACCTACCCTGGAAGAAAACCTCCCCGGAGTCGGGCCGCACCGCCCCGGTCACCACGTTGAAAACCGTGGTCTTACCCGCCCCGTTCGGCCCTATAAGCCCCCTTATGGAGCCCTCTGGGACGTACATGCTCATGGAGTCCAGGGCCCTAAGCCCCCCGAAACGTTTAGATACCCCCTTAAGCTCCAGCACGGCGGCGACACCTCCACGCAAGGGACCGGGGAATCAGGTCCCACAGCTCTCGATACCCCATCAGCCCCGAAGGCCTCAAGATCATCATGGCCACCAGGACAAACCCATAGGCCACAAGACGCCAAATCTGAGCCACCCGGAGGGCCTCCGGAAGCGCCACGAACAGGAAGGACATTATCAACGGCCCGCTGAGGCTTCCCATCCCCCCGGCGATGACCGCCGCCAGCAGCATGGTGGACTGGGTGAGGGTGAACATAGAGGGCTGCACGAAGGATAGGTAATGGGCCATGAGCCCCCCGGAAAGGCCGCAGAGCAGGGCGCTCACCATCAGGGACCCCAGGCGGACGCGGAAGAGGCTCACCCCCGCCATCTGGGCCGCCACCGGGTCCTCCCGCACCGCGGCACAGCATCGGCCCAGGGGGGAGCGGACGAAGTTCACCGCCAGGAGGAGGCACACCCCGAGGGAACCGAAGATCCAAAGTGGCGTGGACAAGGGGTCCAGGCCGGGCAGGCCCCTAGCTCCGTTGGTTATGTCCAGGTTCTCCACCGCCACCCGGAAGGCCTCGCCGAAGCCCAGTATGGCTATGGCGAAGTAGTCGCTCCTCAAGTCGGCCCTCAACGCCGGAGCTCCCACCACGCAGCTTATAAGCCCGGCGGAAAGGCTTCCCCCCAAAAGCGCCAGGGGGAAGGGGACGAAATAGTAGTAGGTGAGGACGGCGGACACGTAAGCCCCGATGCCCACGAAGGCGGAGTGCCCCAGGGAGAACATGCCGGTGAAACCGGTGAATATGGAAAGCCCCAGCACCGCTATGGCGTTTATGGCACCAAGGGACAGGATGGATGACAGGTAGTCCATGACCCTATATCCTCTCCGCGGAACGCCGGCCCAGGATCCCGTTCGGCATCAGGATCAAGAGCAGAACCAGCAGACCGAAGCTGAAGATGTCCCTCATCACGCTGGAGACGTAGGTGGAAACAAAGGTCTCCATCACCCCCAGCATGAGCCCCCCCAAGAGGGCCCCGGGCAGGCTTCCAAGGCCGCCTATAACCGCCGCTATGTAGGCCTTGTTGGTTATCCAGCCCATGGTGGGGTAGACAAGATACCTCATGCCAAGGAAAACGCCGGAAAGGCCGCCGAAGAGCCCGGCCATGAAGAAGACCAGGGATATCACCCGGTCCACGTCAACCCCCATGACGGAGCACATGGTCATGTCCTGCACCGCCGCCCTAACCGCCATGCCGGTCCTAGAGCGGGTGAGGAACATGTGAAGCCCCAGTATGGCCATAAGGGAGAATCCAAAGGCCCAAAGGTCCATGAGGCTCACCGAAGCCCCCCAAACCCTTACCACCCGGCGGGCGAAGAACTCCGGGTAAGAGTGGAACCGGGAGCCTATGAGGGCGTACACCAGGTTCTCCAGGAGCACCGCACACCCCATGGCGGATATCATGAGGTAAAGGGGCTGAGAGCCCTTGCGCCTTATGGCGGAGTAGGCCAGCTTCTCGTTCGCCACCGCTATGAGCCCCGCCCCAAGGGCGCTGGCGCAGAGCACCATGCCGAGCCCGAAGTTTAATCTCACCGCCGCCCCAAGGCCTATGTAGGCCCCGAGCATGATAACCGCCCCGTGGGCGAAGTTGCTGAAGTTAAGAACGCTGAAAACCAGGGAGTATCCCAGGGCCATGAGGGCGTATATGCCTCCCACGGAAAGGCCCGTAATCAGGGTCTGAAGCAACAAGGGTTCATCACTGCCTCTCGCGCTTTTAATTTAAGGGCTTAAAAGGACTAAACCCTCCCCAGAGGAGCATGTCCTCCGGGGAGGCGCATCGGAGCGTCCGGGTTATCCCGCCAGGGTTCAGCGCTGGCGGGGGTCGAACTTCTTCACGAACACGAAGGCCTTTGCCTTAACATCCACCTTCTGGATCACCGCCGGCTTGTCCAGCGGATCGTGGGTCTTGGGGTCTATGGTCAAGACCCCGCTGGTGACCTTGAGGCCCTTTGTAGACTCCATGACCTTGGCCAGGGCCTCGCCGTCCAGGCTCTTGGAGGTCTTCATGGCGTTCACCAACAAGAGCAAGGCGTCCTGGGCCATCACGGGGTTGGGCAGCACCGGATCCGCCCCGTAGGCCTTCCTGTACTCCTTGACGAAGCCCACTATGTCCGGGTCGGAGAGATCCGTGAGGTTCACGAAGTAGCTCCCGTGGACGGCGCTGCCCCCAAGGTCGATGAGGTCCGGGCTTCCCCAGTTGTCGGTGCCAAGGAGCCGGGCCTTTATGCCGAGGTCCCGAGCCTGCTTTGCCGCCATGGCGGCCTCCTTCTGGCTGGTGGGGATGAAGATCACGTCCGGATTAAGCTGCTTTATCTTGCCGAGCTGGGCCCGGTAATCCAGCTCTTCGGTCCTGAAGGCCTCCTTGGCCACCACCTTGCCCCCCTCCTTGGCGAAGGCGTCCTCGAAGTACTTGGCAAGCCACTGGCCGTAATCGGAACCCACGTCGTATAGCACCGCGGCACTTCTGGCCTTAAGGTCCCGGTAGGCGAAGCGCGCCGCCACGGTGCCCTGGAAGGGGTCTATGAAACAGGGACGGAAGACGAACTTCCGGGTCTTGCCGGTCCTCTTGTCCACCGTGACGTATGGGTTGGTGGCGGTGGTGACCACCATGGGCACCTTGGCCCTCTCCACCACCGGAGCGGTGGCGATGGCGTTGCCGCTCTGGGCGGGACCTATTATGGCCACCGCTCCCTCGTCCAGAAGCCGCCGGGCCACGTTGACCGACTCCACCGGGTCGTTACGGTTGTCATAGCTTATAAGCTTCAACTTCTTGCCCATGACTCCACCTTGGGCGTTTATCTTCTTCACCAAGAGCTCAAGGGCCAGCCTCTCCGACTGTCCCCACATGGAAGCCCCCCCCGTGAGGGAAACCGAGTGGCCTATCTTTATCTCCCCTCCCGCCATGGCACAGGAGGCCGTAATCCCCAAGGCCAACAAAGCGCCCGCAAGACCCCTTAGAATCCTCAAATAGATCCCCTCCCCAAAAAATTTTTTGCAGTTTTTATCTATCATTGCCGAAACCACGGCCCCAAGGGTCAGGGACCGTTTCTTCAACCCTCCTGCTCGGCTGGCTTGCCCCTATGAGGGCCCTGCAGTCCGCCACCAGGTTGTCTATGTGGCGGCGCATGGCCATCTCCGCTTCGTCGGGGTCGTGGTTTGACACCGCCTCCATTATGGACCGGTGGTCCGAGTTGGAGAGCCTTCCCGCCTTGCGGCGCACCATCTCGAGCTCCCTGGCCTCAAAGGGGTTCTGGCGGAGAAGCTCCACCACGGAGACCAAAAGACGGTTCCCCGACGCCATGGCCAGCATCCGGTGGAACCTGGAGTCCTCCTCCCACACGGGGTTCCCCATGCGGACCGCCTCCTCCATGCACTCCACCGAGGTCCACAGGGCCCTTATCTGATCCGGTGTGCCCCTCAGGGCCGCAAGACGGGCCACCTCCTGCTCCACCGCCCTCCGGGCCTCAAGAAGCTCCAGGATCCGCTCCCCCTCCCGGGACAGGATCGAGTCCACCAGGTCCATGGCCATGGCGCTGCTCAGGCTGTTTCTCTCCAGAAGGGCAAGACGGTTGAGCCCAAGCTCCGTCAGGTGACGCCCCTTGTTCCTGTCCTTACGGAGCATCCCCCTCACTTCAAGGTCCGAAAGCAGCCGTCCAACCGTGGCCTCGGACAGGAAGACCCCACGCCTCTCCAACTCCCGCTTTATGGCCCCAGCTCCCATGGGAACCGGTGAGTCCCGCACGATCATCAAAACCTTGAGCTCCACGGCCAAAGACCTATCCATACACAAAACCCCACCCTTGAGGCAACCGGGATTTTTTTGATGATTGATGAGTGATGAGTGGTACGAGCTTCGAAAGAGGTTACCCCTGAAGGGCGCCGCTGTCAACCGCCGAGGGCCGGATCGTTAGGCCATTACAGATTACGGTTTCCAGTGCCCTTGGGGCACAAAGGCTTGATGTGAATGATCCCTTAAAGCCTATGACCGGCACGGGATACAAACTCAAAGCACAAACCGAAGGGATAAAAAAGTTTAAGGGCCCCTCCCGGGAGGGGCCCTATGCGTCGTTGGTCATCATATTCAGCTTCAAACCTCAGAGGATAATTTAACTTATATGGAGAGGGGGGCCATAACTATGAAGGACAGGCAGAGGCTTATGGCTCCGAAGAGGGCGTGACGGATCCTGGGGGGTACCAGGGCAGCAAGCCCCAAGCCCGCAAGGTCCAACAGCTCGAAGACCCCGAAGACCGAAAGGCAGAACACCAACACCGAAAGGTACGTCATCCTCATCTACCTCCTCTTGCTGGACTGGTCTCGGCGATGAGGAAACCTCTTCCCCACCGTGTCTATATGCTATAAAAAACCCAACAAAAGGAGAATATTTTGAACCATAAAAGCCAAAGGACGGAACCCGTTATTTAAAATAAAAACCGCCCCGGGGGAGTTAACCCCACCACCCCGGGGCGGCAAACATGTCTTTTTAAAGCCATAACCCTTAAGCGCCTAAAGCCAGGGCGGATCCTGCGGAACAGGTCCTGCTGAGCTGAGTGAGCAGCGACGTTAACCTGGAGCTAACCTCCTGGGCCCTCCTGTAGAGGTCCTGAACGGCAGCGGCATCCTTTCCCTCCACGGCCCGGTTTATCTGGTGCCCGATGCGGTGGAGCTCCTCGTGGAGGGTTAAAACCTCCTGCCAGCGGTCCACCACCGAGGCCGGCGGCGTAACCACGGAAACGAAGACCCCGAAGCGACACCGGGTGGGGTCCACCTCTATGGAGAACTCCCCTCCGTCTATGTAGCTCTTAAGGGCATCCACCCAGCGCCTATGGCCCTCCACCGCAAGATCGCACATGGCGGCGAAGTCATCGCAGGTGGTGTATTTAAGCCCTGCCATGTCTTTAAGAACCTTTTCCCCGGTCCCCATGGCCCCCTTAAGGTTCAACACCACGGATCTCATGCCCTCCCCCAGCTTAACCGACATCCTATCCACCTGTTCCACCATGGAGGTGAGATCCGCCACGTACTGGGACACCCGCTCAGCCCCGGCAGCCATCTCCTGGGAGGAGGCGCTCAGCTCCTCCGCCCCGGCGGCCACGCTCTGGGAGGCATCGTTCACCGAGCTCATCCCGTCCAATATCTGGGACATGTAGGAGGCCACGCTAGATATGCCGCCCGCCACCCGGTCCATCTCCTCCGACATGACGGATATGTCCTTGGACGTATCCCCTATCCCTCCCACTATCTGGCCCAACCTCTCCTCTATCTTGGACGCCGCCCCCTTGCTCTCCTCCGCAAGCTTGCGGACCTCCTCCGCCACCACCGCGAAGCCCCGGCCCGCCTCTCCCGCCCGGGCGGCCTCTATGGCGGCGTTCAGCGCCAAAAGGTTGGTCTGCTCCGCTATGCCGGTGATCACCTGGACCACCGAGTTTATCACCTTTGCCTGCTCCGCCAGGGAAGAGGCCCTCTGGGACACGTTGGACACCCGGTCCTCCATGCCCTTTATCAAATCCACCGCATCCTTGAGCCTCTCCTCCCCGTCCCTGGCCCGGGAGACCACCATGGACACCGCCTCATTAAGCTGCTCCGCCGAGTGGGCCAAGGCCTGGGCAGTGGAGGCTATCTCCTCGGAGCTGGCGTACTGCTGCTCCACCGCATGGTTTATGTTCTCCGCCGCCCGGGAACCTTCGGAGGCCTTAGTGCGCACGGCGTCAAGCTCCTTGGAAAAGGCGTCCAAAGACCGCTGCACTCCGTAAAAGGCCGCCATGAAGTCCTGGAAGGCCTTAGAAAGGGCGTAGAACTTGGAGCGGGCAAACTCGGCAAAGCGGTTGAGCCCCTCCGCAAGGGCGCCGGTCTCATCGATGGACTCCACCGGCACCCTTACTGTGAGGTCCCCGTCGGTGGATCCCATCTTGGAGGCCCTTTCCGCCATCCTTCTTATGGGGGACACCATCCGCCGGAAGTAAAGGATCCCCACCACCAGGGTAAGTAGGCTCAGGAGAAGGGAGATCTCCTGAATACGGATTACCCGACGAACCCTTGCCTCCGAGTCCTTTTGAAGAGCCCCGGTGGCCTGGTCCATCGCCTTAACAACTTGAGGGGTCATGTCCATGACCTCCTTAAGGGCCCCCTGGTCCCCTTGGGCCAACCTCCCCAGGGCCCCCTTCAGGGCATCCCAAAGTCTTAGGCCCTCCTCAAGGTAGGACCGGACGTTGCCTGAAACAGGCGGGATCTCCACGGAGGAGGAGCCGTCCAGGGTCAAGGGGACCCTACCGCCCTTTAGCAGGGCATTAAGAGTGACCTCAAAGACCTCCCCGGTGCTCCGCGCTTGGTCCCAAAAGGAGGTATCCTGGGAGACGCTGTACATAGCCACTTCCTTGGCCATCTTCTGGGCCAACATCCTCTGACGTCCCGCGAGATTTATCAAAACCCCGTCCTCCGAGCTGTCCTGGGCAGATTTGAGGGTAAGCCCAATGGAAAGTGCAAAGAGGGAAAAAACCGCCAACAAGGGCAACATCATGCGATAGATCATGCTCCTCTTCAAAGTCCATCCCTCCTCCCCCATCTGAAAACCTGGAATCCCCACTTGCTAGAAAAAATCCCTTTAGATTATACACCAAAAACACAAAGAGCGGGACCTAAGGTATCCGCCTATGGGTCCCGCTGCTCCATCAAGCTGCTCCATTAAACCGGGTAGGCCGCTTCCTCCTTGAGCTCCCCGAGCCCCACGTCCCTCAGGGTGACCCGGGCGTACTTGCGGGGCAGGAAGTCCTTGGCCACCTGGGGGAAAAGAACGTAGGACAACACGTCCTCCGGTTGAAGTATCCAGGGCTCCACCTCTTTCCTGGCCTTATCAAGCTCCGGTTCCAGGAGCTCCCCTGGGCGGCAGGTTATGGGTTCCTCGTCTCCCAGAACCTTCTTCAGTATCTCCGGGTCAACCGGGGCGGGAGTCCTGCCGTAGTAGCCCTGGAACACCTGACGCACCTCCTTGGGAACCACCTTCCACCTCTCCCCCACAAGCACGTTGGCCGCCGCCTGACTTCCCACTATCTGGCTGGTAGGCGTCACCAGGGGAGGATACCCCATCTCCTTCCTCACCCTGGGAACCTCTTCAAGGACCTCCTTGAGCTTGTGAAGGGCCCCCTGTTCCTTGAGCTGGCTCTGCAGGTTGGAGTACATCCCCCCCGGGACCTGGTAGATGAGGATGTTTATGTCCACCCCTTGAACTCCCATTATGAGCTTGGAGTACTTCTCCCTAAGCTTTGAGAAGTGCTCCGCCACGGGAAGCAGCTTCTCCAGGGAAAGGCCCGTGTCATAGGGTCCTCCCGCAAGGGCCGCCACCATGGTCTCCGTGGCGGGCTGGCTGGTGCCCATGGAGAAGGGGGATATGGCACAGTCCACCACGTCCGCCCCGGCCATTATGGAGGCAAGGTACGTCATGGCGGCAAAACCGCTGGTGTAGTGGCTGTGAACCTGCAGTGGCACCTTGCCTATCCGGGACTTTATGGCGTGCACGAGCCGCCCCGCCTCGGTGGGGGACAAAAGCCCCGCCATGTCCTTGATGCATATGGAGTCCGCCCCCATGGACACCATGTCCTCCGCCTGCTTGACGAAGGCCTCCAGGGTGTGGACCGGGGATATGGTGTAGGAGATGGCCATCTGAAGATGCGCTCCCTCTCGCTTCACCTGGTCCGCCGCCACCTCCATGTTCCTCAAGTCGTTCAGAGCGTCGAATACCCTTATGATGTCTATGCCGTTGCCTATGGCGCGCTTTACAAACTCCCGCACCACGTCGTCCGCGTAGTGCCTGTAGCCCACCAGGTTCTGACCCCTAAGGAGCATCTGGAGCTTGGTGTTGGGCATCCGGCGGCGGATCTCCCGGAGCCTCTCCCATGGGTCCTCGTCCAGGAACCTCATGCAGGCGTCAAAGGTGGCCCCTCCCCAAACCTCCATGGAGTGGTACCCCACCTGGTCCATGACCTCCGCTATGGGGATCATATCCTCGGTCCTAAGACGGGTGGCCATTATGGACTGGTGGGCGTCCCTAAAAGCGGTCTCGGTTATGCCGATGGTCCTTTTGGGGACGTCAAAGGGGTTCCTCATCGCCAAATCCCTTCTCTCCTCCCGGGGGGCCTCCGCCACCTTAACGTAGGCACGCCTCTGACCGTTGCCGTTGATCATCTTCTCCTCGGACAACTTAAAACACCTCCAGGGTGGTTAAGGATCTTTCGCCGCCTTCTTTTGCGAACTTTCCGCAAATTTAAAAAGGGCGGGGGGGAACCTCCCCCCCGCCCGGCATGCCATCAGGGCCTTTAAAACCTAGCCCTCCACGGGCATCTCCGCCAGGTGTTTGTAGAGGCGCCAGCGCTGGCGAAGCTCCTTCTCCTCCTCCGCCAATAGGGCCTCCGCCACCTCGGGGTGCATCTTCTTGAGCGAGTTGTAGCGGGTCTCGTTGTACACGTAGTCCTTGAGCGGCAGGGTGGGCTCCTTGCTGTCCAATATTAGGGGGTTCTTCCCCTCCTTGGCAAGCTCCGGGTTGTAGCGCATCAAGATCCAGTGCCCGGACTCCACCGCCCGCTTCTGCTGCTCGAACCCGTACCTCAGGTCGAAGCCGTGGTTGATGCAGTGGCTGTAGGCGATGATTAGAGACGGACCGTCGTAAGCCTCCGCCTCCAGGAAGGCCTTCACGCACTGGCTGTCGTTAGCCCCCATGGCCACCCTAGCCACGTACACGTGGCCGTAGGTCATGGCCATGAGAGCCAGGTCCTTCTTGCCGGTCCTCTTGCCCCCGGCGGCGAACTTAGCCACCGCACCCCTCGGGGTGGACTTGGACATCTGGCCTCCGGTGTTGGAGTAGACCTCCGTGTCAAGCACCAGGATGTTCACGTTCTTGTTCATGGATATCACGTGGTCCAACCCGCCGTAGCCGATGTCGTAGGCCCAGCCGTCGCCGCCCACGATCCACACGCTCTTCTTCACCAGCGCGTAGGCCACGGACAGCAGCTCCACCGCCTCGGGGGTCCCTATCTCACAGAGCTTGTCCTCCAGTATGGCCACCCGCTCCCGCTGGGCCTCTATCTCCTCCTCGGTGACCTGCCGGGCCTCCAATATGGCGGTGACCAGCTCATCCCCTATCTGGGGAGCAAGCCTCTTGAGGAGGATCTTCGCATAGTCCGCCTTCTGGTCCAACGCGAGCCGGAACCCAAGGCCGAACTCGGCGCAGTCCTCGAAGAGGGAGTTGTTCCATGTGGGGCCCCTGCCAAGGTCGTTGTAGGTCCAGGGGGTGGTGGGCAGGTTGCCACAGTATATGGAGGAGCAGCCCGTGGCGTTGGCCACCATCATCCTGTCTCCGAAGAGGGCGGAGGCCAGCTTCAGGTACGGGGTCTCGCCGCAGCCGCCGCAGGCCCCGGAGAACTCGAAGAGGGGGCGCAGGAGCTGGATGTCCTTAACGGTGGACTTGTTCAGCTTGCTCCTGTCCACGTCCGGAAGGGCCAGGAAGTAGTCCCAGTTCTCCGCCTCCTGGTCCCTCAAGGGCAGCTTGAACTCCATGTTTATGGCCTTCCACTCCGGGTTGGCCTTGTTCTTGGCGGGGCAGTTCTGTACGCAAAGCCCGCAGCCTATGCAGTCCTCCGGCGCCACCTGCACGGTGTACTTCATGCCCTGGAAGTCCTTCCACTTGGCGTCCGCGGACTTGAAGGTCTTAGGGGCCCCCTCCAGGAACTTGGGATCGTACACCTTGGCCCTTATGGCCGCGTGGGGGCACGCCAGGGAGCACTTGCCGCACTGGACGCACACCTCGGGGTCCCACACGGGAATGTCTATGGCTATGTTGCGCTTCTCGTACTGAGAAGTGCCGGTGGGGTAGGTCCCGTCGGGGGGCAGGGCGGAAACGGGGACCGAGTCCGCCTCGTCTATGAGCATGGGCCCCAGGACCTCCTTCACGAAGCAGGGGGCCCACTCGGACATGGGGGGCTTAAGGTCGAAGGTGCTGGTAACCTTGTCGGGCACCTTCACCTCGTGCAGGTGGGCAAGGGTGGCATCCACCGCCTCGATGTTCTTCTGTACCACCGCGTCGCCCTTCTTGCCGTAGGTCTTCTTGATGGACTTCTTTATCTGCTCTATGGCCTCGTCCTTGGGGAGCACCCCGCTTATGGCGAAGAAGCAGGTCTGCATGATGGTGTTGATGCGGCCTCCCATGCCGGTCTCCTTGGCGATGGAAACCGCATCTATCACGTAGAACTTGAGCTGCTTCTCTATGATCTCCCTCTGAATGGTCTTGGGCAGGTGGTCCCAGACCTCATCGGGCCCGTAGGGGCTGTTGAGCAGGAACACCCCACCCTTGGCGGCCCTCTTCAGCACGTTAAGCCGCTCTATGAAGGAGAACTGATGACACGCCACGAAGTTGGCGCTGCCCACCAGGTAGGAGCCCCTGATGGGCTTGGGTCCAAACCGGAGATGGCTTATGGTAAGGCCGCCGGACTTCTTGGAGTCGTAGACGAAGTAGCCCTGGGCGTTGTAGTCGGTCTCCTCGCCTATGATCTTTATGGAGTTCTTGTTGGCCCCCACGGTCCCGTCGGAGCCAAGGCCGTAGAACAGGCACCTGACGGTCTTGGGATCCTCGGTGACGAAGGAGGGATCGTAGTCGATGGAGAGGTAGGTCACGTCGTCCTCTATGCCCACGGTGAAGCCGTTCCGGGGCTCCAGACGATCCAGCTCGTCGAAGACCCCCTTCACCATGGCGGGGGTGAAGTCCTTGGAGGACAGCCCGTAACGGCCGCCCACCACCATTATCTCCGGCCGGTTGGCGAGGGCCTCCACCACGTCCTTGTACAGGGGCTCGCCGCCGGCGCCGGGCTCCTTGCAGCGGTCAAGCACCGCCACGGACCTCACGGTGGCGGGAAGGGCCCGCAGGAGGTGCTCCACGCTGAAGGGCCTGAAAAGCCGGACCTTGATGAGCCCCACCTTCTCGCCCCGCTCAACCAGGTAGTCCACGCACTCGTGGGCCACCTCGGCGCCGGATCCCATCATTATTATTACCTTCTCCGCGTCCTTGGCACCCACGTAGTCGAACAGCCGGTACTGGCGCCCCACTATCTTGGCGAACTTGTCCATCGCCCGCTGCACCGTGTCGGGCATGGCCATGTAGTAGGGGTTCCTGGACTCCATGGACTGGAAGAAGGTGTCGGGGTTCTGGGCGGTCCCGCGGATTATGGGGTCATCGGGGTTAAGAGCCCGCTCCCGGTGGGCCCGCACAAGGTCATCGTCCACCATGGCCCTCATGTCATCGTAGGTGACCTGCTCCACCTTGGCCACCTCATGGCTGGTCCTGAAGCCGTCGAAGAAGTGGAGGATGGGAATGCGCCCCTCCAACGTGGCCGCCTGGGCTATGAGCGCAAGGTCCATAACCTCCTGGACGGAGCCGGAGCACAAGAGGGCCCAACCGGTGGACCTAGCGGCCATGACGTCCGAGTGATCACCGAAGATGGAGAGCGCGTGAGTCGCCACGGACCTGGCGGACACGTGCATAACAGTGCTGGTGAGCTCACCGGCTATCTTGTACATGTTGGGGATCATCAGGAGAAGCCCCTGAGAGGCGGTGAAGGTGGTGCCCAAAGCTCCCGCCTGAAGGGCCCCGTGGTAGGTCCCGCTGGCGCCAGCCTCGCTCTGCATCTCCACCACCGTAGGAACCGCGCCCCATATGTTGGGCCTGCCCTCGGCGCTCCACTGATCCGCCCACTCCCCCATGTTAGACGACGGGGTGATGGGATAGATGGCTATGACCTCGCTCGTCGCGTGGGCCACGTAGGCCGCCGCTTCGTTGCCATCCAGCGTAACCTTCGGTCGCATCCTATCCTACCTCCTTGATTTCCTCCGTCCCAAGGGGCCGGGGACAGGGGGTCTATTGTCCATTAATCTTCTGCCCGCCTTCGCATCCTGCCCCATTGGGATCATTATAACAAACTCACGAAAAACAGTACCGCCCGAGACAAGTCGCTAAACCGTCGATTCATGCTGCATTTGCAAGTCTAAAAACCGCAAAACTGGCATAAAAAGTCGGTAAAACGAGAATTTGTCCCTTACCAGCGAACCACTACAAGATAGCACATATTCGAGAAAAGGGGGAGCCCCGGGCTCCCCCAAGAAAATTATCACTTTCACAACCGCTCCGTCTACTTCTAAAGGAGGGGGTATCAGATCTCCTCCTGGGCGGTCCTGGCTATTATCTCCTCCTGGTGGTACCGGTCCAGGTCCACGAAGTAATCGCTGTACCCCGCCACCCTGACGAGAAGCCCCCGGTAGTTCTCCGGGTTCCGCTGGGCATCCCTGAGGGTTTCGGAGTCCACCACGTTGAACTGTATGTGATGCCCCCCAAGCCTGAAGTAGGTCCTTATGAGTCGGCAAAGCTTATCCAGCCCCTCCTCTCCCGCCAGCACCGACGGCAGGAACCGCTGGTTGAGAAGGGTTCCCCCGGACTTCACCTGGTCCATCTTGGACAGGGACTTTATCACCGCCGTTGGGCCGTTCCTGTCCGCCCCGTGGGACGGGGAGGTGCCGTCCGACTCGGGCATGTGGGCAAAACGACCGTTAGGCGTTGCCCCAAGCTTCTTACCAAAGTAGACGTGGCACGTGGTGGACAGCATGTTTATGTGATAGGTGGGCCCCTTGGGGGACCTCTTCCCCTCTATGGCCCCCACCAGGGACTCGAAGACCCGCCTCATTATGTCGTCCGCGTAATCGTCATCGTTGCCGAAGAACAGCGTTCGGTTCCACACGTACTGGCGCATCTCCTCGTAACCCATCCAGTTGCTGTTGCAGGCGGAGACCATCTCATCCAACGTGTAGCGCCGGTCCTCGAACACGTGCTTCTTTATGGACGACAGGCTGTCCGTCACGGTCCCTATGCCACAGCACTGGATGTAGTCCGTGTTGTACTTGGGACCCCCGTCGTAATAGTCCCTGCCGCTCTCTATGCACCCCTCTATCAGCACCGAGAGGAAGGGAGCGGGGGCGTACTGGGCGAACATGGCGGAAAGGTAGTTGTCCACCCGGATCTTCACGTCCACCACGTACTGAAGCTGCCTCTCAAAGGCCCGGTAAAGGTCCTCAAAGCTTTCGAAGGCCGAAGGCCCGCCGGTGGGGATCCCTATCCTCTTGCCCGTCAGGGGGTCCACCCCGTCGTTAAGGGTTATCTCCAGTATCTTGGGCACGTTGAGGTAACCGTGGAGTATGTAGGCCTCCCTGCCGAAACACCCGGTCTCTATGCACCCGCTGGTGCCCCCCTCCCGGGCATCCTCCACGGACTTGCCCATGCGGACCTGCTGCTGCACCACAAGGTCCGAGTTGAACACCGACGGATACCCGGAGCCCCGGCGGATCACCCTCGCGGCGGCCTTGAGGAACCGCTCCGGCGTCCTCTGGGATATGTGGACGCTGACCTGGGGCTGCAGGAGCTGCAGCTCGTCCAGGACCTCAAGTATCAGGTACGATACCTCGCTGGTGCCGTCGGAACCGTCGCGCCTCACACCCCCGAGGTTTATCTGGGTGAAGTCGTTGTAGGTGCCGCTCTCCTGGGCGGTCACCCCCACCTTTGGAGGGGCCGGGGTGTTGTTGACCTTTATCCAGAAGCAGGACAAGAGCTCCTTGGCGGCCTCCCGGGTGAGGGTCCCGTCCTCCAGGCCCCTGCGGTAGAAGGGCTCCAGGTGCTGGTCCAGGTGACCAGGCGACATGGCGTCCCATCCGTTCAGCTCCGTTATGGTCCCCAGGTGGCAGAACCAGTACATCTGAAGGGCCTCCCAGAAGTCCCTGGGGCTCTTGGCGGGAACCCTTCTGCAAACCTCCGCTATCCTCAAAAGCTCCTGCCGCCTCTTGGGGTCATCCTCCACCGCAGCCATCCTCTCCGCCTCCTCCGCATGCCTTAAGGCGAAGATGATGGCCCCATCACAGGCTATCTCCATGGCCTTCAGCTCCTCGTCCTTGGCCATGGCATGGGGGTCGTTGAGCCAATCTATGGAGTTCCTCGCGGACCTTATCCTCTCCTTGAAGTCCTCGAGCCCCATCTGGTATATGTTCCCCCCAAGGGCGGTATGCCCCGGGGCCCGCTGCTCCATGAACTCGGTGAAACAACCCGCCTCGTAAAGGTCCAGCCACTCCTTTGGCATCCTCTCAAAGGCCTTGTCCCGCAGGGACCTGCCCCGCCAGTAGGGTATCACCCTCTCCTCGTAAAGCCTTATGTCCTCCTCGGACACCGAGTAGCTCGTCATGGGGCGGGAGTTGAGTATCCGGAGGTCCTCCGCGGAATGGCAGTTGAGCTCCGGGAAGGTGGACACCGCCTTGGGCCTCGGCCCCCTCTCCCCCACTATGAGCTCCAAGGGACCTATGTAGATGGTCTTCTTCTCACAGAGGTTCTTGAAGTTCAAGGCCCTCATGACCGGGGTCGAGTACTTGCCGTAGTTCTCCCGGTAGAAGTCCGTCACTATGAGCGCCCGCTCAATGGAGATGCTGGGCTTCGTAGAAAAGCTCTCCTCCCTCAGCCTCGCTATCCGCTCGTTCATCCTCATCACCCTCCTACCTTGACTTCCAAGCCCATTTTCATAAGGATCCCCGACACGTCTTCGATCATCCCCGCGGACGGGGGGGCAACCTCCGGAAACTCCGCAAGCCCATAGTCCAACCCACAGCGGCGGTACTTCTGCACCCCCGCAGAGTGATATGGAAGCACGTGAATTCTATGAAGCCCAAGCTCCAACATGGTCTTCCCCATGAGGGCTATGTTGGAGGGTTGATCGTTAAGCGAGGGTATGAGGGGGAACCTTATCCATATCTTCCCCCCGCAGCCCGCGTCAACGATGGCTCGGAGGTTCTCCAGCACCGGACCGTTGCCCACTCCGGTGAGCCGCCGATGCTGCTGGTCGTCCATGTGCTTAAGGTCATAGAGGATGAGGTCCGACGCTAAAGCGCCCTTAAGGGCCACGTCAACCGGAGCGTAACCGCTGGTGTCCAGGGCCACATGGAACCCCGCTTCCTTCAGCAACCCCACCGCCTCCAGGAGGAACTCCGGCTGGGAGAGGGGCTCCCCGCCCGAAAAGGTCACTCCACCGCCGGACTCGTCGAAGAAGATCTCGTCCTTCGACGCCGCGGACAGGACCTCCTCGGGGGTCATTTGAAACCCCACCACCTTGAGCGCCTCGGTGGGGCACCGATCCGCGCATAGACCGCAAAGATCACACCTGGAGCGATCTATGGCAACCTTCTCGACCAGCTCCAGGGCCCCCCTAGGGCAGGAGCTGACACACCGCCCGCAGGCCACACACCTCTCCAAGGAGTAGGAAAGGGAGGGGCCGAACTCCCAGCTCTCCGGGTTGTGGCACCAAAGACACCTCAACGGGCACCCCTTAAGGTGAAAGGTGGTCCTTATGCCCGGACCATCGTGGATGGAGTAGCGTTTTACGTCGTAGACGAAACCCTTCATACGATGCACCGCCCCCTCGGGCGGTCGCTAAGGGCCGCCCTGTTAAATGGAACCTTCCTCCTTGGACTCCTTTATGGGGTCCAGCTCCCACTGGCTAGCGAAGTAGTACTTCCTTATGAACCGCTCCTGCACCTCAAAGGACCAGTGAACGTCCCTTATGAACTCCGCGGCCCCGTTGAAGTCCTTCCTGGCAAGGAGGCTCACAAGCTCCTGATGCTCCTTCACGGAGTTGAGCTCCCACTCCTTCACGAACCCCTTGCTCCTGGGGAAGTCGTAAAGCCGTTCCTTGAGGATCCGCACCGTGTGAAGCAGGTCCTGGTTGTCCGACAGCCCAAGATAGGTGTTGTGGAACTCAAGGTTCAGCTTGTAAAAGCGGTTGAAGTCGTCGCCCCCAAGGGCCTCCTTCATCTCCTCGTTGAGGGCCTCCATCCTTCTAACGTGCTGGTCCGTGAACTTCAGGGCCTCGTTGACCACCACCGCCCCCTCCAGGGCCCCAAGGATCTCATAGATGTTCTTTATCTTCTTGAGATCCAATGGGTTCACCATGATTCCCCGCCTTGGGTATATGGTGACGAACCCCTCCGCCTCCAGCTGAAACAGGGCGTCCCTCAAAGGGGTCTTGCTCATGCCAAGGTTCCTGCTTATCTCGTTGAGATCGAGGAACGAGCCCTGCTTGAGCCGCCCCTCGTTCATCTCCCTTTTCAAATACTCGTACACCTGCTCCCGGAGCGACTTGAGGTTAAGCTCCAATGGAAAGCCCCCCTTGTGTATTCTAACATAGATATATCAGATATCAAGGGCAACCGAGGGAACAAAGGGGCGTTACTCCCGCCTAAACAGCCGATAAAACCGATGGAAGCCACCCCAGGCTGCCCTATAAATATCAGACTCCCTCGGAAGAGACGGGGAGTCTGATACATCAGGATCCAGAAAAATCCAAGCCCCATCCCACCTTAGGATTACAGGATTATAAATTTAGCGGTCAGGGGCTTCAAGTTTTGTTTATCAAAGGGAGGACAGGTCAAAGCCCTCTCTTCCTCAGCACCCTTGATACTGTTCCGACCCCGGCGGAGAGGGCGTAAAGCCATGGAAGGTCCGTGAGCACCGCGGCGCCGAGGAAGCCGATGCAGGCCAGCCCTGCGAAGGTGGAGGGATTGGGCTTCACCATCACCACGGCACCCCCAGAAGCAGGTGAGGAAGAAACAGCACCAGCTTGGGCGCGTAGGCGGTGAAGAGGAGGACCGGTACCCAGCAGAGGAGCATGAATTTAAGAGCGGGCCCCATCATCTCGTTTATGGGGGCCTTGGCAAGCCGCCCCCCCAGGTAAAGCACCGGCGCCGCCGGGGGGGTTATGCAGCCCAGGGCGGTGTTGACCCCCACCACCGCCGCGTAGTGTATGGGGTTGAACCCCAGCTTGGCTATTATGGGCATCATTATGGGGGTGGTCAGCACCACCACGCTTATGTCGTCCATAAGCATGCCCATTATGACCAGGAACACGTTTATCATTCCCATTATTACCCACTTGTTGGTGGATATGGACTCGAAGAGGTAAAGCATCTTGCTGGGCAGGTCCTCGAGGACGTAGAGCCGGGACAACATGGACACCGAATACAACATGGCCATTATGACGCCGGTGGTTATGGCGGACTCCACGATAACCCCCGCAAGCCCCCTCCAGTCGGTGCCCCGGTAAACCCAAAGGGCCACCGGTATGGAGTACAGGACCGCCACGGCGGAGGCCTCGGTGGTGGTCATTATCCCCCCGTAGACCCCGCCCAGCACTATCACGGGCAATAGCAGCGCCGGGATCGCCCCCTTGGAGCGGACCTTAAGGAGCTTAAACCTCTCCGGCAGGCTCCTGCGCTGGGAGACCAGGACTGATGGGTTATCCTTAAGTATGTACAGGTTGACAAGACATATCAAGGTGGTGGCAAGCAACCCGGGCACCACGGTGGCAAGGAAACAGGCCAGTATGGACTGCCCGCTTATCCAGGCGAATATTATGAGCGTGGCGTTAGGGGGTATCAGCAGACCCAGGAGGGACGCGTTGGACATCAACGCCGCCGCGTGTCCCTTGGGATACCCTCCGGCCTCAAACCGGGGGAACATTATGCTGCCTATGCAGGACAGGGTGGCGCAGGCGGCGCCGGATATGGAGCCGAAGACCGCGCAGGATATGGTGCCCACTATCCCAAGCCCCCCTTTGAGGTGTCCAACGAAAACATCCACCAGGTCTATGAGCCTCTCCCCTATGCGGCCCCTCTCCATTATGCCCCCCGCCATTATAAACATCGCGATGGCGATGAGGGACACGGAGTTCATCTGGGCAAAGCCGTAGGGCAGCAGCTGGCTCGGATCGTACCCGGAGCCGTCGGGGCCTCCGAAGAAGATGAGCCAGGCGGCGGAGGCCATGAAGCTCACCGGCACGGGGACGCCGATGAGCAGGCAGAACATGAGGACAACGAGGGCAACGTATATCATTTATTCATTCCTCCCCAAGCCTCCACGAGATTAACCAGGCTGCACCATAGGTCCCTTACGAAATAGAGGACCATGAAAGCCATACCGCCGAATATGGCGACGTAAGAGGTCCAGAGGGGTATCCGCCAAACGGTGGTCATGGGAACCGCTATCCCGTTCCCAAGGGGCCCCCTGAAGCCAAACATGAAGAAGTCGTAACCGTAGTAGAGGAACAGGGACGACACCCCTACGGTTATGAGGTTCTTAAGGAGCACCAGCGTGCGCTTGAAAACCCCATCGGGCACGTAGGAGTTCACTATGTCGGCGGACACGTGGGTGCCGTTGAGGGCCCCGTAGGCGGCGCCGGAGAAGTAGAGCCAGAAGGCGAAGAGCTTAACCCATTCCTCGTAGCCGTAAAGGTCCGTCCTGAAGACGTACCTCATAAGGGTGGCGGCCCCTATCATGAGGGCCAAGATAATCGACATGACCATGCATATGGTGCCGAAAAACCTCTGCCCCAAGGCCTCCAACAAAGGCCACCCACGAGATCTCCTCTCATTCTCAGATGCCCCGCAAGGAGCAGCGGGAGGATCCAGGACCACCGGGTTCAAATCTTCCAAGCCTAACACTCCCTTCCCTATACCGTAGACCCAATGACCGCCGAGCGGCCCAGATAACTTTCGCGGGAGAAGGCGCCGCCGGCGGATCCATAGGACGGATCAATCAGGTCTGCCCCAGGGACCCCGCGGGGCAAAGGACAAGGCGGGGCCCCTGGGACCTGGATCCATTACCTGGGGGCCAGGTTCTTCCTGAACTCGTCCATGAGCTCCCGGGTCATCTTCTTCTCCAGCTTGGGCCAGCTCTCCGCTATGGCCTTGGATATGGGGAGCAGCTGGGCCTCGCTGTAGCGGAAGACCTTTATGCCCTTCTTCTCCATGGCCTTCATGGAGGCCTCGTCCAGGGCTTTGGCCTCGTCGATGCTCTTTATAGTGGCCTTGGTCATAACGTCCGCTATGACCTTCCGGTCCTCGGGCTTGAGCCTGTCCCACACCTTCTTGCTCATGAAGAAGTTGATGCACTCCATGGAGTAGTTGGTGGCGTACCAGTACTTGATCACGTCGCCCAGTGCGGTGAGGGCCGCGGTGGTGGCAAAGCCGTTGACCCCGTCGCAGACCCCGGTCTGCATGGCCTGATAGACGTCCGCGTAGGGTATGGTTATGGTCCTGTAACCCATAGCTTCGGCCCCTAGCTTGTACACGTCCATGTTGGGAACCCGGCAGAGGATGCCCTTGTCCACCTTGGGATTTAAGGGGTCCTTGGCGGGCTTGGTGGTTCCGGTCCCTATCATTCCCTCCACGTAGAATCCCAGGAGCTTGACCCCAAGCCGTCCGTTGAGCTCGTCCATCTTCTTGAAGAGCCATCCATTGGGGGCGAATATCTTCTTGGCGGAGTCGTAACCCCGGACGTAGCCGTTCACGTACATGAGCTCAAGCCTAGGATCGAACTGACTGGGAACCGATATGAGGGCCATGTCTATGGTGCCCTTTATGAGCTCCTCGTAAACCAGCGTGTAGTCCCCCAGCTGGTTCCCGGGGTACACCCTCACGGCAATCCTGCCGTTGGTTCGCTTCAGTATCTCCGAGGCTATGTCTCTCATGAGTCTGCTTCCCGGGTGGTCCGCCGGGTACTGGCCGGCGAACTTAAGGGTGATCTCCGCCCCGAACGCGGCGGGCGCGAAGGCCAGGAACGCCAGAAGCCCCATTATCAATCTCTTCATAGCCACAACCCCTCCCTTTGAAATGTAAAATATCAAACTGCAGACGAAATCAACCACCAGGCCATGTACCACCCCCTCATCCAAGTCCAAACGAATAAAAAATCCACCATACTCGCTAACAAAGACAAAAAATAACCTAATCCCCCCAGAATACGCGGGGAATAAAACTAAATCGAATTTATTTTAAATAACGATTGATATTTCAGATATTACAAGAAAACCATACATTGGCTTGACTGATACGTCAAGTGCTCCGAACCTTCCACCCACCCCAAGGCAAACATCAAGTAGTTTGCCCCCAGGCCCCAAAGGACAACGCCGACAAAGAGGATCAGCACGAAGGTGCAAGGGCATGAACGAGCAAACGCATAAAATGTATAAACAAAATGCACCGTCTGCCCAATTTCCCAATTTCCCCATTGCCCTATTGTGATAGCTTTTTCAAACGCGTAACATTGAGACACCGCCGCGGATTCACGCGGGCGGAATCTCTTGACTCAAATGATTCAAATTGACCCAAAAACTCGAAAAGAGGTGATCCCATGAGAGCCCTACTGGTGGTGGACGTGCAGTACGACTTCCTGCCCGGCGGCGCCCTTCCGGTGCCCCATGGGGACCTGGTGATACCGGTCATAAACAAGATCATGGACCGCTTCCCCCTGGTAGTGGCCACCCAGGACTGGCACCCCAAGGGGCACCTCAGCTTCGCCTCCAGCCATGAGGGGAAGGATGCCTTCCAGTCGATCCACCTGAACGGACAACCCCAGACCCTGTGGCCAGACCACTGCGTGCAGGGCACCGAGGGGGCCATGATCTCCAATGAACTTAGGCAGGAGCCGATCCAACTCATAATCCGCAAGGGCACCGATCCCAAGGTGGACAGCTACAGCGCCTTCTTCGACAACCTCAAGATCAGGCCCACCGGGCTCGCGGGCTACCTGAGGGAACGGGGGGTGACGGAGGTCTGGGTGGCGGGGCTGGCGGGAGACTACTGCGCCTTCTACTCCGCCATGGACGCTGCCGAAGCGGGCTTCTCCGTCTTCTTCCTCGAGGACGGCGTAAGACCCATAAGCCCAGAGGGGTTCGAAAGGGCCAAGGAGGCCATGATCCAAAGGTGGATAAAGATCGTCACATCCAGCCAGCTGGACCATTGATCATTGACTATCGCAAAGCACCTGGAATATCTACGCGAACACCCACACCCCTAACCCCTAAAGGGGCCGCAAGGCCCCGAACAGGGCTCACCCACAGGGGACCCAAGACCACGAGGGAGGCGGATTAGGTTGAACCCACTAAAGTTAAAGTTTAAAAACCAACAGGGAGGACTCGAAAACCCCAAGAGCTCCGTGAAAAGGGCTTACATGTTGCTCACCGCGGGGATCATCGCCGTCCTCTTCGGAACGATCCACTTGAGCCCCTGGGGATCCCAGGCCCTGGCAGGGGAGGATAGGATCCTCTCAGGGGACTTCTCCCCCTCCTCCCAAGGGGAGGCCCTGTTGAAGGACCTCGTAAGATCCCTCTTGCCCGAGGAGATGGTGGTGGTCTTAGACCAAGAACCGACCAACGGGGAAGCAAGGCATATGTACATTTTAGCCCGGGGGGCCAAGGCGGCAGGGGTCAGGGTGGACCAGATAGCCATGGAGGCCTTCTTCGTGAAGATAAACCCCAAAGGGGATGAGGGCGGGTATCCCTTCACCGCCATAGAGGGACTGTTCCAGTGTTCCGTTACCGATCAAGACGTGAACCGTTTCCTCAAGGACGCGATCATGGGCTCCGGCGAAAATTCATGGAAGGGGCTGAACGTGGAGTTCCAGGACGGAAGGCTCAGGGCCTCCGGGACCTTCTGCTCCAAGGGGATATCCGCGGTGGTCCGGCTGGACGGGGCTCTCTCGATCAAGGACCAGTCCGCGGTGGAGCTCAAGGACTACACCGTGAAGGTGAACGGCTCGGAGACCCAAATGGAGGAGATCCGGAAGGCCATCCGCGACGCCCAGCCCCTGCTGGACCTGTCCGGGATGCCCTTCCCGGTGAAGCTCAAGCGCATATCCGCCGCCCAGGGGGCGCTCACACTGGGGACCGAGAAGGAACCGGCGGAGTTCCAGGGCATAAGATACGTCTATCAACGGTGACGGAGTACCCCAGGGGGAGGGGGACACCCGTCTAGACGCTAAGAAGATCTAGACACAAGACAAGAGGGCAGGAAACCCCTGCCCTCTTGATTTTTACCCTTGCCCTACTTAAGGAGTATTTTTATCTCTTTCACGTCACTGAAGACCCCGGGCTGAACGCCCAGTGCCTCCGGGAGGTCCTGCCATTCCGAGCTATCCCCCATCATGCACAGCACCCTCCCGACATTCCCGCCGTAGCTCCTGTCAAAGGGCCTTATGAGGCCGGAGAAGAGGGGATACGTTCCCTCCAATCGCTCAAACGACAACCCTCTCACGATCATCCACTGCCCCATGTTCCTAACCTTTCTCATCTCATGGTCGTAAACGTGACCCAAAGGGACTATCTGGAATCCCCCTATCTCCCCCAGGGGGCTGGTGCTCACGCATATCACCCCCGGGTGATTGGCCCTAACCCCTCCTTGAACCTGATACAGGGTGCCCAGGAATCGCCCGGAGCTGTCGAAGGGCTTCTCCACCACCGCCACGGGGCACTCCTCCCCGTTAACCGCCAGATAAACATGCCCCCCCTCCCAGTTCTCAAACCTTATGTACGACGCATCCTCCGCCGGGGCCTCCACGTCTATCTCCAGGGATGCCCCATATTTGAGCAGGTCCTTGGACCTGAAGGGTATCCTATAACCCAACCGGTTCACCACATAGACCCTGGAACCCACCGGGGGGGCGTAACGGCCAAACAGCCCTATGCCTCCCACACCCTCAACCACCAGGCTTGAACCGGTGCCCGCCACCGCCACAAACGTGCTGGACGGTATTATGCTAAGGGTCCTGCCCTTCCCCTTCTCAACATCCAACAGCAGGTGGAGCGCATTGGCCCCGGAGGCTATCACCTCCCCACCGCTGCCGTTCCGACTGGCGGTGAAGCCCGGATAGCGGGTCTTCCACGGGATGAGCCGAACGGTACCCAAGAAAACCCGCCTACCGTCGGGATATACCGCCTCCACCGGCGCCCTTGGCTCAAGGGGAAGCTTCAAGCTGTAGAGCAACTCTCCACACCACCCGGCAGGCACGACTCCTAAGTAAGTAACCGACCCACAGAAGGCCCCACAGGGCCAGCCCAAAAACCAACAAAGATCTCAACAAAGCCCTCATGAGGAATTATTATATCCTATTAATGTTTATTTTAAAATAGTCCTCCGGTCACTACCCGAGGTGTTCCAGCATGATCTTCACCCCTATGATGATGAGCACCGCTCCACCGGCTATCTCAAAAGCCCCTCCCCGGGGTTTGAAGAGCCGTCCGGATCCCAGCACCCCCAAAAGACAGACCAGGAAGGTGACAAGGCCTATGACAGCAGAGGTGAAGGGGACGTTAAGCCTCATCCCAATGAACCCAACCCCCACCGCCAGGGCGTCGATGCTGGTGCCTATGGAAAGGGTCAAGAGCCGGCCAGGTCCAAGATCTAGGCTGGCGGGGCAAGTCTCTCCCCTCAGCTTCTCCCGGCCCTCCAAGATCATCTTCACTCCAACAAAGGACAAGGCCCCAAGGGCAACCCAGTGGTCCACCCTCCCAAGATATTTACCGAAGGAGCTTGCCCCCAGCCAACCCAATAAAGGCATGATGGCCTGGAAGAACCCGAAGCTAAGGGAAAGCTTCAGCGCCCCCTTCATGTCCGACAGTCCGCAAACCCCCATGGCGCAGGACACAGCAAAGGCGTCCATGGAGAGGCTGAGCCCAAGGGCCAACGAGAATAGGAGATCCAAAAAACATACCCCCATCCGGCTTGATGAGATAACAAAAACTCGCATATTCTACTACCATACCACGGGAAGATAAAAACCCGCTGGGTCGGCGACAAGCCCAGGGACAAGCCCTGAACAGCCACGGATTCCCATAGGAGGGATGAGAAGTTGAAGAGCCACACCGAGTACCTATGGATGAACACCCCAAGGCGGAAGGAGCTGGTTCACATAACCCCGCTTCTCGACGAGATCCTCGAGCGCAGCGGCATATCCGACGGCTTCATGCTGGTCTCCGCAATGCATATAACGTCTGGGATAATCGTAAACGACAACGAGTCAGGGCTTCACAAGGACATAATGGAGTGGCTGGAGCGCCTGGCCCCGGAGGACCCCTCTTACCAGCACCACCTCACGGGGGAGGACAACGGGGATGCTCACCTAAAGCGGATCCTGGTGCACCATCAGGCGGTCATCCCCGTTACGGATGGCAAGCTTGACCTAGGACCCTGGGAAAGGGTCTTCTACGCCGAGTTCGACGGCCAAAGGCGCAAGCGGGTGGTGGTGAAGGTAATAGGCATCTAGGCGTCATCTCCCAGGTAACGTTTAAGCTCCTCCTCAAGTCCCTTAAGCTTATCGATCAGGTCCGGGAGGCCCTCCAAAACCTGAAGATTTCCCCTATCCCTCCACCGGTGGAGCATATCCGCCAGGTCCTTTTCCAGGGACAACGCCCCAAGGTATCCTGCGGTGCCCTTGAGCCGGTGGAGGGACTTCTCCACCTTATCCGCCACCCCCTCGGCGGATAACCCGGACTCCACGGCGCTCTCGAGGGAGCTCACGTAGGAAGGGATCATCTTGAGCACGTCGCTTGCAAAGTCCTTGGCCAGTTCCTTTGAGCCGTCCGCCATCTCCAGCAGAACCGCTGGATCTATCAGGGACTTCTCCTTGGAAGTGAAGGCCCAAATACGGCCAAGCTCCTTGCGGAGCCTTGAGGGTGAGACCGGCTTGGCCAGGAAACGGTCCATCCCGGCCTCCACGCAGGCCTTCCGGTCCTCAGGGGATGAGAAGGCGGTAAGCCCCACTATCAGGGTCCTCCGGCCGGAGCCCTTCTCCATCCCCCTTATACGGCGGGTCACCTCAAGGCCATCCATCACGGGCATCTGGACATCCATGAGCACCATGTCAAAGGGCCCTTCCTGCTCAAATATCCCCAAGGCCTCCTTCCCGTCGGAGGCGCATAGGACGTCAAGTCCCATCCGGCGAAGCACGGTGGTCATGAGACGCTGGTTGGCCCAGTTATCCTCCGCCAAAAGCACCTTGAGCCCCTTCGGGAGCTCCGGCACTTCCGGTTCCTGGTCCTTCTTCGGCAAGGCCGCTTCCGACGCCCTCTCAAGGGGCAGCCAGAAGGAGAACTCACTCCCCTCCCCCTTGCTACTCCTAACCTCTATGGTGCCACCCATTAGAAACACCAAGCTCTTGCAAAGCGCAAGACCAAGCCCAGTGCCCGGGAGCCGGCGGGTTAAAAGGTCCTCTCCACGTTCAAAGTAACCGAATATCCGGTCCAGGTGCTCCTCGTCTATCCCAACCCCCGTGTCGGACACCACGAACAGAACTCCCCCGTCCTTCCAGGTTATCCGGGTGGACACAGTACCTCGCTCGGTGAACTTCACCGCGTTGCTCAAAAGGTTCCATAAAAGCTGCCTCACCCTCAACGGGTCCCCCAGGAAGAAACCCCGGGCGGATCGATCTATGCGCTGCACGAAGTCAAGCCCCTTGCGCTCCGCCTCGGCACCCATGAGGCTGAAGATGGGGGAACACACCTCCTCTATGGAGAAGGGGACCATCTCCAGCTTAAGCTTCCCAGCCTCCACGGCGGCGATGTCCAGGATGTCCCCCAGTATGTCCATGAGGGACGAAGAGGCCTGGTGGATGAGCTCCAGATCCCTCCTCATATCCGGATCCCTGCATTCCTCCAGGAGCACCTCCGACAGCCCCACCACCGCGTTCATGGGGGTCCTTATCTCGTGGCTTATGTGGGACACGAAGGCCATCTTGGCCCTGGAGGAAGCCTCCGCCCTCTCCTTAGCCTCCCTTAGCACCCTCTCCATCCTCTTCATCGAAGTGATCTCGGTCATGACCCCCACGAAGCCGCCCACCCTGCCGCAGTGGTCAAAGAAAGACGCCTTCCGTATCACGAAGTCCCTCCGGTCATCGTCGGACCCCATGGAGAAGTCGAAGCTCATGGTGCCAGGGTTCTTAAGCAGCTCCATGTCGGAGCTGACGTCCCGGGCCACAAACTCCTCAGGCAGGACCTCGGGCTCCATCTGGAAATCCCCGTCCCCAAGCCCAAACAGCTCCTGAAACGCCCTGTTGAACCCCTGATAGCGCCCCTTTGCGTCCTTGTAAAAGACTGGGTTGGGTATGGTGTCAAGAAGGGTCTTAAGGAACTTCAGCTGGTCCTTCTGCTCCCTGTATATGCGCTTCTCCTGGGTAAGGTCATCTATAAAGCCGAAATGCAGGTAGTCCTCCGGATCGCTCGAGAACCCCTTGACCACGGTAGCTATTATCCTCACCGGGATCCTGGAACCATCAGATCTTAGGAGCTCTATCTCATACCTTCTCTGCCACCGTATGTTCCTTAAGCTCCACTGGTAATCTATGATGGACCTCTGATCCTCCGGTACCAGCGCCCAAAGGGACTCCCCAACTACCTTATTCCTGTCGTACCCCAGAATGGTCTCGAAGGATTTATTGACGTAGGTTATCCTGCCGGAGCGGTCCACCGTGAGGAACGCCTCCCCGGCATTGTCAAGCACGGTCTTCCACTTGAGCTCGGACTTCCTGAGCTCTTGTTGGTAGCGCCTCAGCTCCGACACGTCCCGGGCTATCCCCACCAGGTACTTGCAGACCCCGCTATCGTCACGATGCCCCACCGCCCGCAGGGCAACCCATACCTCGCTCTGATCCCCCCGGATCATCCGGATCTCCACGGAGGCACTGCCGTCCGATTGGGCCTCTTCTAAAAAGGAGTTGAACGCGCCCATGTCATCGGGATGTATCACCATGCCCAGGCTGAAACGGACCAGGAAATCCGGAATGGGCATCCTGAGGAGTTCCTCCATGCCAAGGGTTAGGAACATCCACTTGCGGTCCGATGTCCTGATGCACCATATGGGGTCAGGGCAGGAGTGCAAAAGATCCAACAGCGGAAAGTCCAGGAAACCCGACCCCTCATAACCAAAGGGCATATCGATCCACTCCTTCCAGCTTCACCGACGAGATCCAGCCAGATCAACCGGCATTTCCCACCACCGGGACGTAGAGGTTAACGGGCCTGCCCCTGCCCGCGTGCTTCAGCTTAAGCTCCACCTCCCCCTCCCGGATCAGGTAGTCCAGGTATCGGCGCACCGTGGACTTAGAAAGTCCAAGCTCCTCCGCCAAATCCTCACTGGTCATCTCCCCCTTGGAGGACAGGCAGGATAATATTCCCTTCAGCGTGGCCCTGTGAAGGCCCTTGGGCAACTCCTCCCCCGAGTCCCCCCGGGGGAAGAGCCTGTCCAGGTCGTCCTGGGAAAGCCTCTGGTCAAGCCTCTCAAGCCGGCGCCGGAAGGCCACGAAGTCCTCCATGGCCTTTCTGAACCGGGATGCCCCGAAGGGCTTTATCAGGTAGTCGAAGATACCAAGCCTCATGGCCTCCCCAACCACCCTGGGGGCCCCCTCGGAGGACACCACTATGGCGTCCACCTCCGCCCTAAGGGCTCGGATCTGCCTTAACGCCGCCAGTCCATTGGCCCCCTCAAGGTATATGTCAAGGATTAAAAGGTCCGCCCTGCCGCCCCTTCGGAAGTAATCGAGCAGCTCATCCCCGGAAGAGGCCACCCCAATTAGCCTTATCCCCTCCACCCCCTCCATGAAGGCCCTGTAGAGCCTCACCATGGAACGGTCGTCCTCGGCTATCACCGCCCCGTAGGGAACCATGGAAGCCCCCCTTTCGTCTAAGACCATGTTTAAATGATAGACGAAAGGGGGACCTTATTCCACATCGGCACCTGGGCCCCATCAAGAGGCTGAGGCGTCAAGGGCCGGGTAAGGGCTGTAGGAAGGGGATAGACGGCCCGCCCCTTCCTTCCCGCTCACCTTGAAGCGGGATATCTCCCGGTCCAGCTTCTCCGCTATGGCCGCAAGTTCCGTAGCCCCCTGAGCCACCTGCTCCGCCACCTGGGAGACGTCCCTTATCTGGGACGCCACCACCGAGGTGGCGTCGTGCACGTCCCTCGTCTTGTCCGCCATGCCCTGGATCACCGAGGCTATCTCCTCCGCGCTTGCCGCCTCCTCCTCCGCCGTGGCCGCCATGTCCTGGGCCGCCATGGATATGCCGCTCAAGCTCTCGCTTATCCGCTCAAAGACCTCCAGCACCTTCTGGGACAGCTCCCTTACCTGGTCCGCCCCCTTGGCGTTGTCCTCCACGGACTCCACCACCACGTTGAGGTCTTGGGATATGGCCTCCGCTATGTCCGATATGCTCTTGGCCGCATGGGCGGACTCCTCCGCCAGCTTGCGCACCTCCTCCGCCACCACCGCGAAGCCCCGGCCGTGCTCACCCGCCCGGGCGGCCTCTATGGCGGCGTTCAACGCCAAGAGGTTCGTCTGGTCCGCTATGCCCCCTATCTGGGCCACTATGGCCTGTATGGTGTTGGCCCTCTCGTGCAGCTTCTCCACCATCTCCATGGAGCTTCTGGCCTTCTCCGCCACGCTGCCTATGGACTCAACCGCCTGCCTTACGAAGGCCATCCCCGCGTCCTGCTGCTCCTTGGCCTTCACCACCTGCTCCGCCACCTCGGTGCTCCGCTGGGCGGCGGTGGACGACGCGGAGGCCACCTCACCCACGCTGGCGGATACCTCCTCGGAGCCGGAGGCCAGGTCATCTATGCGGGAAACCGTGAGCTCCAGCTGGGAGCGGACCTCCTGCACCGAAGCGTTGGCCTCCTCGGCGGTGGCGGAGAAGGTCTCCGCCTGATCGCTCACGCTCTGGGATATGGACCGCACCTGGTGGATTATCTCCTCGAAGTGGCGGAACATCTTAGCCAAGGACACCCCCAGGATCCCTATCTCGTCCCCGTAGCTGCCGGGATCACCGAACCTGAGGTCCAGGTTGGTTGCCATGTCCTCGATCTTCTTCACCATGGCTGTCAAGGGCCTTGATATGGAGAGGGTTACCCCAATCCCTACCAGCAGCGCCAGAAGGGCCACCAGCAGGGAGATAGACACCGCCACTCTTTTGGCATTGCCCACCGAGCGATCAAGTCCCTCCTTTGAAGAGGACATCACCCGCTGGGAAACCCCCACCAGCTCCTCCAACGCGCCTATGGCCCTCTGGGTCTTCTCCCTTGATGCCCCAAGGAAGGCCTTTATCTCCTCCTCGGAAGCTCCGGAAGAGGTCATCTCCTCTACCCTTATGTTAACCTCCCTCATAGCCTCCAGGGCCGCCCTTGCCTCCTCGTAGGCCTTAAGGCTCCCAAGATCCCCTGCCCTGAGGGTGGCCTTGTAACGGTCCAGGTACTCCAAGGCCTCCTCTATGGACGTTACCGACTCCTTTGCCCACTTCTCCCGGTCCTCGGGGGTACGGGAGTTCAAAGACCGGTAGCTGTTTATGACCGACATCTCCCCGCTTGCCATGGCGGACATGGCCCAGCGCATCCCCGAGGCCCCAAAGGAGTACATCTTGTCTGCCTCCCCCTTGGCCATATCCAGTCTTGACAGGAGGAAGGCGGAAACACCCCCCATGGCTATCACCAAACCGATGAGCAGGAACCAAAGCCTGGCCCTTATGGAGAAACCTCTGAGCACCCTTTCCATTCTTAACACCCCCCTCATCTTCAGCAGGTATCCATCCATAAAATCCCCCTAGAGTTACGATGATGATAATTTATTGTAACTAAAAATCAACATTTTATGCCATAAAAACAACCCCGCGGGGGTTTTGTAATGCCCCACGGGGTTGTTTGGTAGCTGAAGTTAGGAGAAGATGCCCGCCGCGGCCTATGCCTGTATCAGCTCCTGCCCAGGTTCCTCACGAACCACATGGCGCTGTCGGGGAACAGGACGATGATCACCACCGCAAGGAACATGAGGATCACGAAGGGAAGAACGCTTTTGCAGATCTCATCCATGGGCACATCCTGGGCGACCCCCTTGAAGTAGTAGAGCCCCAACCCCACCGGGGGGGTTATATAGGAGAGAAGCAGGAGGGAGCAGAAGACGATGCCCCACCAGATTGGGTCGTAGCCCAGCTCCACCACCGCAGGGGTGAGGATCGGGGTCATGATCATTATTATGGACACCGGGTCTATGAACATGCCTAGAACGAAGATTATGGCCATTGAGAAGGCCAAGACCGAGAACTTAGCCGCCGGCATGGAGGTTAGAAAGCCCACCATCAGGGCTCTTCCGCCTATCCCGCTGAACACGGAGCTGAAGGCGGAACCGGCGGCCATTATCCAGCAGGCCATGGATGTGACCTTGAGGGTCACCAACAGGGAGTCCTTGAGCACATCCCCCTTAAGGCGTCTTCTCAAGGCCACGTAAGAAAGGCTCAGGAAAGCCCCGACCCCCGAGGCCTCGGTGGGGGTGGCCATTCCGGAGAATATGGATCCCAGCACGCCGATTATTATTAGGAAGGGGCCCACTATGAACCGGAGGGAGGCCATCTTCTCCCTTAAGGGGATCTCCTCCGCTATGACCGGCACCCTGTCCTTGTTCAAGGTGCTGTATACCCATATGTAGGCGATGAAGACCAACGCCATCACCAGGCCAACTCCAAGGCCCCCGGCGAAGAGCTTGCCCACCGAAACCCCCGCCACGGAGCCGTAGACTATCATGTTGAAGCTTGGGGGGACCACCTGGGGAAGACATCCCGCCGCCAGGAGGGAGCCAATGGAAAGGCGCCTGTCGTAGCGGTTCTTCTCCATGACCGGGAAGAGGATGAGCGCCATGGCGGAAACCGCCGCGGCGATCACTCCCGACATGGCCCCTATGAGGTAACCGAAGAGCACCGCCACGATGGCAAGAGAACCCCTCACCTTTCCGAAGAGGTCATAGAGGGTGGTAAAGAGCTCCTCCGCCACCCCGCTCTTCTCCAGTATGGCGGACATGAACACGAAAAGCGGCAGGGACACCAGGGCCCAGTTGTTCATGAGGGTCCATATGCCCTGGAAGACCACGTAAAGCCCGCCCCATCCCCAGTAGACAACCCCAAAGACCATTGAAGTTACGAAGAGGGCGAAGGCCACCGGGAGGTTGATGAGTATCATCCCGAAGAGGGCGGCGAACATCACTATGGGGGCGTAAGACTCTGACATGGGCTCTACATACCTCCTTCGGGGACGTCCTTGGATTTCAAACGCCGGATGAAAAGCGACAAAGCTTGAAGCCCCATTAGGACAACTCCCACCACCGGGACCCACTTAAACCACCATATGGGGGGGGCGAACACCACCCCAAGGCTGGAGTCCACCTCCCGGAGCAGGAACGACTGATGGGCTATGGGGAAGTTGACGTACAGGATCACACCGCAGCAAGCCAATATTATGACCAGGTTGATGAGATCCAAAAACCGCTTAGCCCCCGAAGGAAGCCTGGTGTAGACTATGTCCACCGAAACGTGCCCCTTCTCAAGGAGAGTATAAGCTCCCCCCATCACGAAGAGGGTCCCATACATCCAAACGGATAGGAACATGGCCCTAACATCGGCCCTTCCGACGAAGTACCTCACCGCAACCCCGTACACCACCACCGCCACTATGGCCAAGGTGATGTACATGAGCACCTTTCCCACCAAAGCGCTGATGCGGTCTATCAAGCTCAACCTATCACCCTCCAGCTTCATGGGTTTAAACCGGGCCTTATAGGGTAATAAAAGCCGGGGGCGCGGACCGGCAACCCGCGGCCCCGGACATCTATGACCCCCATTAAGGGCCTTGGATCACTTCATCTTGCCCTCCAGGGCCTTGCTCCAATTTTGATAGCCCATGTCCTTCCAGAACTTAACTAGCCTCACGCAGAAATCCCTGGCGTCCGGGGACTTGGAGGCGTAGCCCGCCAAGATGTTGGTGCTGACCTCTATGACCTTATCCTGATCCGCCTTGGGAAGCTGGTAGACCTTGGCGCCGGAGGCTATCCACTTCTGCTTGTAGTCCCTGTTGAGCTTAGCCATATGGGAGTCGCTCCAGCGGTAGGCCTCGTCACAGGCCTCCTGTATGGCCTTCTGGTACTCCTTCGGAAGCTTACCCCACACCGCCGGGTTCACCACCAGGAAGGCGTGCACCGCCGCCTCGCTGTGGAGGTTTACCCCCTTGGAGGGCTCCAGCACGTTCTTGGCCACCTCGTGGAATCCCAGCTTGTAGTTGGCGGTGTAGTCGGTCCACTCAAGGCCGTCTATGGTCCCAAGCTGCAGCGCCTGGTACAGCTCTCCGGAGGACATCATCATGGCCTGAGCCCCCATGGCGGTGTAGAACTCCGCCGCCATCCCGGAGGCCCTCAGCATCTTGCCCCTCAGGTCCTTAAGGGCAGCCACGGGCTTTCGGGTCACCAGTATCTCCGGCTCCCCATATATCATGGGGCCCACGTACTTAACCCCGAAGCGCCCGAAGCTCTTCTCTATGAGGTCCTTGGTGGCGTTGACCTGGGCCTGCTGCTCCTTGAAGTTGTACACCGGGCCTGGCCTGCCACCCGCCAGGGCCATCACCGGATCCTGGGCGGCCTTGTAGTTGGGGTAGAATATGGCCATCTCCACCACACCCCTGGAGGTGGCCTCCAGTATCTCCGTCACCGGGAAACCAAGCTCCCCCGCCTGAAAGGCATCTATGCGCACATTGCCGTTGGTCTTCTTCCAAACCAGCTGACGGAAGTGATCGATAACGTCAAAGGCCGAGTCACCCTTAAGATAGAAGGTGGCCATCTTGAACTTGTACTGCTCCGCCCCCATGGCCGGCACGGTAATCCCACATACGAACGGAACGGCAAGAACAAAAAACAAAAGGTTCCTTAAACGGCTCATACGAATCACTCCCCCTTCAACGCAAACACGGGATTTTCAACCGACGATGCAAAGATTCTCAAAACCAGGATCCCCTGGGGCCAAAGACCACCTCTTCTATTTTTTATAAAATATTACAAAAACTGCACCTCTTGTTCATCGAATTACCACAGGGAGATGACGCAGGTCAAGTGATATAATGCACTCTAAGATTAAAGTTAACCCCAAGGCCCCTAAGGCCGCAGTCCCCATGGAAGGCCCAGAGCACCAAATCCTCTCCACCCCTCCAAGGGACTCATGGGCAGACCCTTTAGCGCCCGGCGTCCGCCGAGGGCGGGAACCACGGGGGCCCATGGGGGAAGCCCAGGGACCGCGGTACAACACCTCCAGCGGTGAGCGCCATACTCCCCGGGGAAAACACCTTCTTCCCCGAAGGGCAAGCTGGGCCGCCCAAGGGGCACCCAAAGGCCCACCGGGGGGCGCACCACGCGGGGCCTTCGCCCAAGGGGTTGAGCGCTCTTTACTTAGCCTTCCCGGGGGCGGATAATATTAATAAACTTCCCGAAAGGGGGCGTTTTAAGATGCCTTTGAGGAGGATAACCGAGCTGGGCCGGGATGAGGGAGACCGCATAACCGGAGGCAAGACCTGCGACTGCGAGTGCGAATGCACCTGCTCCATGGACTCCGTAACCGACGACACCATGACCTCCACCAGGGACAGCAACATGCTGAGCACCTTCGCGTCATGACCCACCTCCACGGCGCAGGGGAGGAGGGGGCAGCTCCCCCGCCTCCCCTTGAGGGCTTTGAAGGCTTCGAAAAACTGTCGCCCCATCACCCAATGGGGATAGCGATAAATCACAGGGGAATCCGGCTGGTCTACGACGGCGCTTCCCACATGGGGGTGCTCATGTCCAAGGAGGAGCTGGAATCGGCACGCAGCTTCCTCCAGGATCCCTCTAAAACCCCCAAGGACCAAGCAGGCCGCAGCTTGAGGGATCTAGTGGACCGGGGGTTCCTGCCCAAAGGGCCGCTCCCCAGTATAGGCCCCTCTTCCCTTGCGGAGGCGGCGGCCCTGGTGGACCGCTACACATCCCAAGTGCTGATCCGCAAGTTCTGCCTCAAGGTCACGGACCGCTGCAACTTCCGGTGCACCTACTGCCGGGGAACCCACATGACCTCCCCGGGGCCGCTGCGCCACATGGACATCCACACCGCCCGAAAGGGACTGGAGCTCTACTTCGGCATGTACTCTCGGGTGTTCCTAAAGCTCTCGCAAAGGGCAAGGGCCTGGGCGCTCAGGGTATGCCCCCCGGGGCTCTCCTGGTACGGCGGGGAACCGCTTTTGAACTTCCAAACCGTAAGGCTTTCCGCCGAGGCATTCCTAAACCTTCCCTGGGGGGAGCTGGGCATCCCAAGGGAATCCCTGCGGTTCTCCATGAACACCAACCTGTCAATCATGACCGATGACATGATCGACTTCCTGGTACGGCACGACATCACCCTTTTCGCAAGCCTGGACGGCCCCAAGGACCAGCACGACCTCTGCCGGGTCCTCGAGGACCAAACCGGCACCTTTGACACCGCATTCCGGAACCTGATGAGGATAAAGGAGCTGTACCCCAGATACTTCTCCCGGCGGGTATCGATTTTCGGGGTTCTCACGGACCGGCACGACGTCCAAAGATGCCGCTCCTTCACCGAGTCCCTAGGGGCCCTTAGAAGCGTGCACTTCCCGGAAAGGCGGGAAGGGGTCTTCGTGCGGGACCCCCAGGGGGTGATCGAAAGGGTACGCCTTCAGGGGGAGCGGATGATCGAAGAGATGCTGGAAACGGCGAAAGACGACCGGTCCTTCCCCGCAAGCCCCAAGGCGGCGCCGCTTTATCCATTTGCCAGGATGTCCTTTCAAAGGCCGCTTCCTTACGACCCCCTAAAGCTAACCCTCACCTGCCCCATGGGGGTGGACAACCTGATGGTGCTCCCGGACGGCAACCTTTCCATCTGCCACAAGGCGGAGGTTCCCTCCATAGGACACGTGGAAGGGGGCATAGACAGGATGGCCCTGGCAAACCTATACCTATCCTACGGGGAAACGGTCACCCGTCACTGCTCCTCCTGCTGGGCGGTTAGGCTCTGCCCGGTGTGCGCCGCATCGAGGATCACGGGCTCCGAAGAGCGCTGGGATTTCATCAACCCCTCCCCGGCGGAGTGCCGGGCCATAAGGGCCGAGACCGCCTTCCGGATGAGGTGCTTCCTCGCCCTGTCCATAGAGCTTCCGGGGGTTGCAAGGAGGATAGAGGAGCTCGCCAAAGACCCCAGCGTCAACGTGGGGGTGCTCACCGTTGACTCCATCGAGAGGGCCGCGGAGGATGAGGGGATTTAAATTTTCTAATACGCCCTGGAACATCCTGGCCCTCCTGCGCATAAAGAGGAAGCTCAAGAGTTTCCCCCTGGAGCTCCAGGTAGGACGGGACGGGTGCGGGGACGCGTGCGCCGCCATGCTCCTTGAGGCCGCGGGGCTGGAGGAGATGAAGCCCAAGGTCCCCAAGGGGCTTAAGTCCATGGGTGACATCTGGGACGTCCTGGAGGACGCGGGCATTGCATGCGGGCTGTACAGGTGCCCTGCGGACTCCCTGGGGGACCAGGTCAAGACCCCGGCGGTGGTGCGCCTTGACGGATGCCACTTCGCGGTTCTATGGGAGGTGGCGCACGTTGGAGATGAAGCATGGTTCATCCTGTCGGATCCGGCAGAGGGAAGGACCCTGATGACATATCAGCAGTTCCGGTTCCGCTTCCATGAGCCGGACGGTCCAAGCGAAGCGGCCCAGCCTGGGGGAGCGGGCTATGCCCTTTCGGTGGGGATCCAAGGCTGCTGCGAGCCAAGCCGCCCCACCGGGGAGAACCTCACCTCATGGCTTGCGGGGTCCATGAGAGGTCTCCTCCACCCGGAGCACGCTAAGCACGCAAATGGACCGCAGAAGGTCCTAGGTCCCAGCGGTCCCCCGGGGGCGTGGGCGGTCCTGGGCGCCGCGGGGGCGATCTTACTGGCCCTCCAGTGGTGCTACCCGATCATATCAAAGGCACTGCTGGACATGAGGTTGAGCCTCAAAAAGGGGCATGACGGCATCCCAACGGCGGCCCTCCTGCTCCTGGCCCAGGGGGCACTGATGGCTGGACGCCACACGTTCAACGCCGCGAAGGACCTGGCGTCCAAGCGGATAGAGGAGGCCAAGAGGTCCGCCCTAGACCTCCTTTTGGCCCGCAAGGTCACCCGCGGCACGCCCCGTGGGGTTCCCCCGTGGAGCTTCTCCCCCGGGGACCTGATGCAGCTGATGGAGGACTCCGCTCGGCTGGGGCGGGTCATCGGCAGATCCATCCCATCGGCCCTCCTGGGGATCCTTGGTTTCCTGGGGATTCTGGGGGCGGTTTGGGTCCTGTCGGCCCCATCGAGCCTGGCCTTCACGGCGGGCTCCGCGATAACGGTGATCTGGAGCTGGCGGATGAGGAGCTTCACGGAAGAATCGGACCGCATTGCCCAGGAGGCATTCATAAGGTACCGAGAACAGGCCTCGGAGACCGGGCTGTCCATTTGGGACTCAAGACACCCAAGGGTTGGGAGCGCGCTCCTCTCCAGGTGGGAGGCAGCGGACAAGGAGGCTTCATCGTGGTCGGTCAAGAGACACGCCGCCTGGGTCCTTATGAGGTTCGGATCTTCCGTGATAAGGGAGGGGCAGTACCTTCTGGCGTCGTATCTCACCGCCGCGGCGGCCGCCTCGGGGGACATGTCCATCGGCAGGCTGATGGCGGTTCAGTTCGCGGCGGGGCAGCTGTCGGTACCCCTTGAAACCGCCCTGGGATCCCTCTTGGAGGCGGGGGAGGCATCCTCTGGGGCAAGACGATTGTCCAATATCTCCAACGCCGAGGAGGAAGAGGACGGCGAAAGCACCCTGCCCAAGGGACCGCTGGTCTTTCAGGACGTGCGGTTCAGGTACCACCGCAGGGATGTCATAAGGGGGCTGAGCCTAAGGATCGAGCCGGGGGAATGGCTTCTCGTCACCGGCCCGAGTGGCTGCGGCAAGTCAACGCTGCTCAAGCTTGCGGCGGGACTCCTGATGCCCACGGAAGGCCAGGTCCTTTTGGGTGGCCTGGAGCTGACGGGACGAACCCTAAGGGCCTTCAGGAAGCGGGTGGGATGGGTCCTGCAGGAATCAAGGCCCTTGTGGGGCTCCCTGGGATGGAATGTATCCCTTGGGAAGGAGGCCTCGGAGGAAAGAGTCCTATGGGCCCTTGAGATAGCAGGGCTTTCGGACCTCGTGGTTTCCCTTCCCGAAGGCCTTAGGACCCCCATAGGGCCTAAGGGGGTGACCTTAAGCCGCGGTGAGACCCAGCGGCTCATGATCGCCCGCTGCATATACGATTTACCGGACATAGTAATCCTGGACGAGGCCACCGCTTCCCTGGATGATGCCACGGAGAAGAGGGTGCTCTCAAACCTCATGGGACTACCCAACACTCCCACGGTGATCATGTGCTCCCACAAGAAGGAGCTGCAGCACCTGTTCCACCGCACGATCTGCCTGGATAGCCAGATTGGAAGCATCTCATCATTGACCCAAGATAAGTAGCATGCTAACATAAATCGACACGATGGTATCCAGAACGGGTGAAAGTTGACTCGCGTTCATCCTGGCAGTGCAATGGGCTAAAAACACAAAAACGTTGGTCGTTTCGCGCTTCAATACAAAGGAGGCGTGGAGGCCACAGGCCCCGCGGTCGCATAAAACTCACCAAGGGACGGTGGATGGGAATGTCCAAGAAGAAACTGGGTCTTTTATCCCTGGTGGCCCTGGTCATAGGGTCCATGATAGGGGCGGGGGTCTTCTCCCTGCCCTCCGACATAGCCCGTAACGCAGGTCCTGGGGCCATATTAATAGGATGGCTCATAACCGGCATAGGCATGATAGCCCTGGCCCTCACTTACCACAGCCTGTCCAACCGGAAGCCCGAGCTGGACGGCGGCATCTACAGCTACGCCAAGGCTGGCTTCGGGGACTTCATAGGTTTCAACTCCGCCTGGGGTTACTGGATAAGCTCTTGGCTTGGGAACGTGGCGTACCTGGTGTTGCTATTCGAGGCGGTGGCCTACTTCTTCCCGGTGTTCGAGAACCGGGCCATAGCGGTGGCGGGGGCATCGGTGGTGCTTTGGTCCATCCACCTGTTGGTCCTGAGCGGCATCCGGGAGGCCGCCATAGTTAACCTGATAACCACCGTTGGCAAGCTGGTTCCCATAATCTTCTTCACCGCCATGGCTTTCATAGGCTTCAATTCGGACCTCTTCAAAGCGGACTTCTGGGGGACCGGGGGCCCCTTCCAGTTCGGATCGGTGCTTGAGCAGGTGCGCAGCACCATGATGGTGACCCTTTGGGTCTTCATCGGCGTGGAGGGCGCGGTGGTCCTATCCGGCCGGGCGGCAAAGAAGACGGACGTTGGGAAGGCCACGGTGATAGGCCTTCTTTGCACCCTGGGGCTTTACATACTCATATCCCTGGTATCCCTTGGGGTCATGCCCCGGGAGGAGCTGATACAACTCAAGAACCCCACCACCGCCTACATCCTGGAGAGGCTGGTCGGGGCGGGGGGCGCGGCGCTCATAAACATGGGGCTCATCATATCCCTGTCCGGGGCCACGCTGGGCTGGACCCTGCTTGCAGCGGAGATACCCTATGTGGCGGCGGAGGACGAGGTGTTCCCCTACTTCTTCTCCTGGGAGAACAGCAACGGCTCCCCGGTGAGCTCCCTTTGGATCACCAACGGGCTCATACAGATCTTCCTTCTTATAACCCTTGTATCTGAAAGCACCTATCAGGCGCTGTACACCATAGCCACCGCGGCGATACTGGTCCCGTACCTGTTCAGCGCCCTCTATCTGCTAAAGCTCGCCACCTCCGGGGAGACCTACGGAAGACGGGAGTCCACCGCCTTCGACTTCATCATAAGCCTAGTGGCCTCCTTGTACTCCCTGTGGCTTCTCTACGCGGCGGGGCTGCAGTACCTGCTCATGTGCGCCATCCTCTACGCCCCAGGGGCCATCTTCTACTGGCAGGCCAAAAGGGAGGTGGGGGAGAAGCCCTTCCGCCCCACCGAGATCACCTTCTTCCTGTTCCTATGCACCGCCGCAATCATAGCCATATACCTCATGGCCAAGGGGATAATAAAACCGCTATAAAACCCAAGCCCATAGGGCACAACCCCCGGGAACCCCTTCAAGACCCCAAGGTTCCCGGGGGACAACCGCCTCCAATCCAAAACATCCAACCCTCCCCCAAAACCACCGGCCCCAAGCCCTTAAGACAGGGCAGCGAAAAAGAGCAAACGTGGTAATACATGTAGACCTAATGGCGCTTGTTCAGTATAATAAAAAATAATAGTGCAAATCTAAATCCTCATGTGTTACGGCGACTATTACATTGACCGAGATGCGTGGGGATTTGGGTTTGTCTTGGAGCGGCGGTGCGGGGAGGGCTTCTACGTCCCCGTGCAGTTTTTTAGTTTTTGGGTGATCGCCCTATGAAAAGGCGGTGTTACCACCATGTCAACAAAAAAACCACATGTCCCGCAGGAGTGGAGGCGAGGGCCTTAGCCGTCACAGAGAAGTTAACGCCTCCCGAGGGGCTAATGATACGTTTGGTTGGTGGCCATTTACGCCGGTTAATGGTATATAGTTAAGTAGGGTCAATCAGCCTCTAACCATAGGGCTTAGAACCTCACAACACGCGCTGGTCCGAAAAAGAAAGGTGGTAGCAATGTCTAAGAAGAAGTTGGGCCTTTTCCCCCTTGTGGCCCTGGTCATAGGGTCCATGATAGGGGCGGGGGCGTTCTCCCTGCCCTCCGACATAGCTCAGAACGCCAGCGCCGGTGCAATCACCCTTGGTTGGCTCATAACCGGCATAGGGATGATAGCCCTGGCGCTCACTTACCAGAGCCTGGCGAACCGAAAGCCCGAGCTGGACGGTGGTATATACAGCTACGCCAAGGCGGGGTTCGGGGACTTCATAGGTTTCAACTCCGCATGGGGCTATTGGCTCAGCGCTTGGCTCGGCACCGTGGCCTACCTAATCCTGCTATTCGACGCGGTGTCCTACTTCGTGCCCCTATTCGAGAGCCGGGTGGCAGCGGTCATCGGAGCCTCGGTGGTGCTGTGGGCCATCCACTTCCTGGTCTTAAGCGGCGTAAGGGAGGCCGCCATCGTTAACCTTATCACCACCGTTGGTAAGCTGGTGCCCATAATCTTCTTCGCCTTCATAGCCCTTTTGGGCTTCAATTTGGACCTTTTCAAGACAGACTTCTGGGGAACCGGTGGTCCTTTCCAGTTCGGACCTGTGTTTGAGCAGGTGCGCAGCACCATGATGGTAACCCTGTGGGTCTTCATCGGCGTGGAGGGTGCGGTGGTGCTCTCAGGACGGGCGGCTAAGAAGACCGACGTTGGTAAGGCCACGGTTATAGGGTTGCTCGGCACCCTGGTCCTGTACGTAATCATATCCCTTGCATCCTTGGGGATAATGCCCCGGGAGGAGCTGATACAGCTTAAGAACCCCAGCACCGCATACATCCTCGAAAGGCTCATAGGAAGCGGTGGTGCAGTCATCATAAACCTGGGGCTCATAGTGTCCCTGGCAGGGGCAAGCTTGGGCTGGACCCTATTGGCGGCGGAGATACCTTACGTTGCCTCCGAGGACGAGGTGTTCCCCTACTTCTTCTCCCTCGAGAACGACAACGGAGCCCCCGCAAGCTCCCTTTGGATAACGAATGGACTCGTGCAGCTCTTCCTCATAATAACCCTGGTATCCGAAAGCACCTACCAGGCCCTCTACACCGTGGCGAGCGCCGCCATACTGGTGCCCTACATCTTCAGTGCCCTGTACCTCCTCAAGATCGCCAGCACCGGCGAGGGGTACGGGAGAAGGGAGTCCACCGCCTTCGACTTCACCATAGGGACCATAGCATCCATATACTCCCTTTGGCTCCTCTACGGGGCGGGGCTGCAGTACCTGCTCATGTGCGCCATCCTCTACGCCCCAGGGGCCATCTTCTACTGGCAGGCCAAGAGGGAGAATAACGAGAAGGCCTTCGGCACATTTGAGATCGTGGTGCTCACCGCCCTGTGCATCGCCGCCATAGCGGCCATCGTGCTTATGGCCCTCGGCATCATCAAACCCCTCTAACAGCCGGGGATCTCTGCTAAACCATAATCACTAATCGCTAAAACAGCGTAAGCTTCCAGGGGCCCTTTGGGCCCTTGATTTTTATCATCCTATGGGCTATCGACCAATCAACCCCCAACAGGGGATGGGGATCCACGAGGCAAACCACCCCCTACAAACACCAGCGACCTATATCTAAATCAATTTTAGAATCATTGCAACCACTATCATGAACCGATTGACAATAGCGGTTTATTTGGTAAGGTAATGGTCGTGGGCTTTTAAGGGTGAAAAACCTTGTAAAGACCCGATAATTTTAAGTAAGGAGGAATAAAATTGAAGCCCTCACCCCTCAAGGTAACATCGGAAATAGGGCGCCTTCGTTCGGTGCTTCTGCACCGTCCAGGCAAGGAGGTTGAGAACCTCACCCCGGACCTCATGGCCCGTCTGCTCTTCGACGACATCCCCTACCTCAAGATAGCCCAGGAGGAGCACGACGCCTTCGCCAAAGTGCTCAAGGACAACGGCGCGGAGGTGCTGTACCTGGAGGACCTGGCGGCGGAGGCGTTGGAGGACAAGGCGGTAAGGGAGTCCTTCATCGACGAGTACCTCAAGGAAGCCAAGATCCCTGGAGACGGCACCCGGGAGATGCTTCGGGAGTTCTTCCTCTCCATGGATGTGAAGGCCATGGTGGCCCAGACCATGGCGGGGGTGCGACGAACCGAGCTCCCCAGGGAGGAGCTCAAGTTTTTGTCCCTGGCTGACAGGTTGGACACCGACAATCCCCTGGTGGTGGATCCCATGCCCAACCTCTACTTCACCAGGGATCCCTTCGCCACCATCGGCACCGGCATCACCTTGAACCACATGCGCACCGAGACCCGCAACCGGGAGACCCTTTACGCCAAGTACATCTTCCAGCACCACCCCCGTTTCAAGGACTGCGACGTCCCCTTCTGGTACGACAGGACCGAGACCACTTCCATCGAGGGCGGCGACGAGCTGGTATTAAGTCCCTCCGTCCTCGCCATAGGCATATCCGAGAGGACCGACGCCGCTTCCGTGGAGAAGCTGGCGAGGAAGCTCTTCAGCGATGAGCGCAGCACCTACAAGCAGGTGCTTGCCTTCAACATACCTAAGAAGAGGGCGTTCATGCACCTGGACACCGTGTTCACCATGGTGGACCGGGACAAGTTCACCATCCATCCCGAAATCGAGGGCCCGCTGCAGGTGTTCTCCATCACCCCCAACAGCAGCGGCATTCACATAGAGGAGGAGCGCTCCACCCTGGAGACCATCCTTGCCAAGGCCTTGGGGCTTGACAAGGTCACCCTGATCCGCTGCGCCGGCGGCGATCCCATCGACGCCCCCCGGGAGCAGTGGAACGACGGGTCCAACACCCTGGCCATCGCCCCCGGCAAGGTGGTGGTCTACTCCAGGAACTACGTCACCAACCAGATCCTCCAGGACCACGGCATCGTGACCCACATCGTCCCCAGCTCCGAGCTCTCCAGGGGCCGCGGCGGCCCCAGGTGCATGAGCATGCCCCTGGTCAGGGAGGACATATAAGCAAAGGCACTGCCTTCAACCGCGGGGGGCCCTTGGGGCTCCCCTGGCTTTGTGAAATAAAAATCTAAACGAATAAACCTACATAAGGGAAAGGTGATACAAATGTCAGATAAGAAGTTGGGCCTGTTCTCCCTGGTGGCCCTGGTCATAGGCTCCATGATAGGGGCAGGGGTCTTCTCCCTGCCCTCCGACATAGCGCGAAACGCCGGACCCGGGGCCATAGCACTGGGATGGCTCATAACCGGCATAGGGATGATAGCCCTGGCACTTACCTACCAGAGCCTGGCCAACCGCAAGCCCGAGCTGGACGGCGGTATCTACAGCTACGCCAAGGCGGGCTTCGGGGACTTCATCGGCTTCAACTCCGCCTGGGGATACTGGCTCAGCGCCTGGCTTGGCAACGTGGCGTTCCTGGTGCTGCTCTTCGAGGCCATCGCCTACTTCATCCCCGCCTTCGGCAACAAGACCATGGCGGTGGCGGGGGCCTCGGTGATCCTCTGGGGCATCCACTTCCTGGTGCTCCGGGGCGTTAGGGACGCCGCCATAGTGAACCTCATAACCACCGTGGGCAAGCTGGTGCCCATAATCCTCTTCGCTCTGATGGCGGTCTTGGGCTTCAAGGCGGACATCTTCAACGCCGACTTCTGGGGTACCGGCGGCGCCCTGGACTGGGGCAAGGTGCTTGAGCAGGTTCGCAGCACCATGATGGTAACCCTGTGGGTCTTCATCGGCGTGGAGGGGGCGGTGGTGCTCTCCGGAAGGGCGGAGAAGAAGTCCGACGTGGGCAAGGCCACGGTGATAGGGCTCCTTGGCACCCTGGCCCTGTACGTGGTGATCTCCCTGGCATCGCTGGGCGTCATGCCTCGGGAGGAGCTCATCAAGCTGCAAAACCCCACCACCGCCTACATCCTGGAGAGGATGGTGGGCAGCTGGGGCGCCACCATAATCAACCTTGGGCTCATCATATCCCTCTCCGGGGCCACCCTGGGCTGGACCATGCTGGCGGCGGAGATCCCCTACGTGGCCGCCAAGGACAAGGTGCTTCCCTCCTTCTTCGCCAAGGAGAACGAGAACAAGGCCCCGGTGAACTCCCTTTGGATCACCAACGGGCTCATCCAGCTCTTCCTTCTCATAACCCTGGTGTCCGAGAGCACCTACCAGGCGCTTTACACCATAGCCAGCGCCGCCATACTGGTGCCCTACCTCTTCAGCGCCCTGTACCAGCTCAAGCTCTCCTCCACCGGCGAGGGGTACAGCCAGGATGAGTCCAAAAGCTTCGAGCTCCTCATAAGCCTTGTGGCCTCGGTCTACGCCCTGTGGCTAATCTACGCTGCGGGCCTTGAATATCTTCTCATGTGCGCCATCCTCTACGCCCCCGGTGCCGTCTTCTACTGGAAGGCCAAGAGGGAGAACAACGCCAAGGCCTTCGGCGCCGTGGAGACGGCGCTGCTCCTTGGACTTTGCGCCGCCGCGGTGACCGCGGTCTACCTCATGGCCAAGGGTGTCATAAGCCCCCTTTAAACCAAGACCGTTCCCCAAGGGAACGCATATGCGAGGGGCCCCCAAGTTCGGGGGCCCCTCATCTTCTTTACCTTTAGGGTTAGGGGTTAAAGGACCACGTTGGCCCCATCCTCCCCGGCCTTGACCTCTCCCTTGAAGGGGGTGACCATACCAGCTCCCTTGAGGTTGGTGAAGACCACCGGGGTGACTATGGACGGCGCCTTGGCGGATATGACCTTGAGGTCCGCCTCCAGTATGGGCTGTCCCTTCTTAACCTCATCCCCCTGGGAGACCAGGGCCTTAAAACCCTCACCGTTGAGCTTCACCGTGTCTATGCCCACGTGAACCAGCACCTCCAGGCCCTCGTTGGAGGTTATGCCCACGGCGTGCATGGTGGGGAACACCAGGGTTACCTTGCCGTCCACCGGGGAGACCACCAGTCCGTCGGTGGGGATCACCGCAAAGCCCTCACCCACCATCCTCTCGCTGAAGGTCTTGTCCGGCACCTCCGACAGGTCCACCACCTTGCCGGACATGGGGGAGGCCACCTTGACCCTACGACCCTCGCTGCGGCCCGCTATGTGCAGTATCTCCTCCTTGATGGCCTCCGAGGCGGTGCCGAAGATGGCCTGGAAGTTGCGGTCCACCTGCATAACCCCGGTGGCCCCAAGGGCCTTCAGGGCCTCCTTGTCCACCACCTTGGGATCCTTGACGGATATCCTGAGCCTGGTTATGCAGGCGTCCAGCCTCTCCAGGTTCCCCGCTCCTCCCAGGGCCTCCAGGACCTTGGCGGCAAGCTCCGTGGGGGCCTTGGAGGACGAACCGTTGTTGGAGTCCAGGGAGACATCTTCCCTGCCGGGGGTCTTGAGGTCGAAGAAACGGATGAAGAACGTGAAGATCACGTAATAGGCCACGGCGAAGCCAAGCCCCAGAAGCACCGCGAGCCACCACTTCTCCTTGCCGGGCACGATGCCGAAGAGCACGAAGTCTATGGCACCGCCGGAGAAGGTGTAGCCCAGGTGTACCTTGAATATGTAGAGCAAGAGGAAGGAGAGCCCGTCAAGCGCCGCGTGGATGAAGTAGAGCAGCGGGGAGGCGAAGAGGAAGGCGAACTCTATGGGCTCGGTTATGCCGGTGAGGAAGGAGGTCAAAGCCGCGGAGGCCAGCAGCCCCGCCACCATCTTCTTGTTCTCCGGCTTGGCGTTGTGGTACATGGCCAGCGCCGCAGCGGGAAGGCCGAACATCATTATGGGGAACTCACCCCCCAGGAAGAAGCCTGCCGTAAGGGGCACACCGTCCTTAAGCTGGGCGAAGAATATCCTTATGTCCCCCCGGATTATCTCCCCCGCCAGGTTCTTGTACTCCCCGAACTCGAACCAGAAGGGGGCGTAGAAGATGTGGTGGAGCCCAAAGGGTATGAGAAGCCGCTTGATCATGCCGAAGAGGAACACCGCCACCGGCATGGCGGAGCCCATTATGGCGTTGGAGAAGCTGTTAAGCCCCTTCTGGGCGAAGGGCCACAGGAAGAACATGGCCACTCCCAGGAGGAAACCCGCAAAGGCGCTGGCTATGGGGACGAACCTCTTGCCCGCGAAGAAGCCCAGGAACTGGGGCAGCTCTATCTTGTAGAACCTCTCGTAGCACCAGGCACCCACGAGGCCGCACAGGATGCCGCCAAAAACGCCGGTCTGCAGGGTCGGTATGCCCATCACCAGGGCGTAAGATGGGTTGCCCCCCTTGAGAACCATCTCCACCGTGAAGCCCCCCACGGCGCTCATGGTGGCGTTCATAACCAGATAGCACACGATCGAAGCCAGGGCGGCAACCCCAGAGAGTCCCGCCAAACCCACCGCCACGCCCACCGCAAAGAGCAGCGCCAGGTTATCGAACACCACTCCTCCCGCGGAGGCCATCATGGTGGCAAGCTTGCTCCACCCCGGCCCCGCCAGGAACGGTGCCATCTCCAGCACCGTGGGGCTCTTGAGGCTGAACCCAACCGCCAGGAGGAACCCCGCGGCGGGAAGGATGGCCACCGGCAACATCAGTGCCTGACCTATCCGCTGAAGCTTACCAAACGATCCCTTTAACACTTCACATCCCCCCAAATAAGGATATAAAAACGGGCATGAGCGAAACAGCGCCTTATTCGGCACCGCCTCGCTCATGCCCGAAAAGCCGGTAACACGCGATAACGGAACTGGTAACGTGTGACTATTCGCTATGTTTTGTGGAATTATATAGCCTTTGAATGTGGATGGTCAAGTATACGGTCTCCGCCCTGGGAACGGGTTTGCCCAGGGCGTTCTGAAGGAAGAGGCACAGCTTAGCCGCTATGCCGTAGGGGATGGGGTGTTCCTTTCGCATCATCTCCTCCACCGAATCCATGGGGTCTCCCTCCATGGAGCCCTCTATACGGTCTATGAAGAAGCTTAAGTGCCTTATGAGTCTCATGTACTGGGGGGATTTGCGATTTAGGGTGAAGCCAAGGGATTCTTCGGTGATCTTTATCATCTGGGATATTATGTTGTTCTTCCGGGACACCTGGCTTAGGCTCTCTCCCCCCATGGCGCTGTGCACGTGCAACGCCACAAAGGCGGTCTCGTCCTCCGGCATGGGAAGGTCTATCTCCTCGGAGAGCCAGCGGATCATGGCCTGGGCGGCGGCGTACTCCTTTGGATACAGCACCTCCACTTCCCTTAGGAAAGGGTTCTTAACCGCTATGCCCTCCTTGAGGCGCTTCACCGCGAAGAAAAGGTGGTCCGTCAAGCTCCAGTGGATCCTCTCCCCCAGGGTGGTTCCAAGCAGGTCCTCCATCATGGCTATGCCCTGGGTCACCAGGGCGGCGAAGGGTTTATCCACCTCCTCCAGAACCCGGGCATACCTTATGCGTTCCCTTGGGTCCTTAAGGACGAAGACCTTCTCTGCCGAGTCCTCCTCCACCCCGTCCCCTGGATGCTTGCCAAACCCCAATCCGCGACCTACCAGCACCGCCTCGTACCCCGAACGGTGCAGGGCTATCACCACGTTGTTGTTGAGCACCTTCTGGATCTTGAGCACTTGACCACCACCCAAGGGACATGGTTTCGGAACTTTAAGGTCCATGGAAGTCAAAAACCACCGTTAGGGCAGGGGCTGGGGATATCTCAGCCCAAGTTAATGGTATATCCCCTACATTGAAAGGTCAAAGGGGCCCCTTGGGGGCCCCTCCTAGATGAAATCTCCAGGCCGGTCATCACAATCCCAGGATTATTTTGGCGGTGCTGAAGTATATTATAAGCCCCGTTATGTCCACTATGGTGGTAAGAGCCGGGCTTGCCACCACCGCCGGGTCCTGTCCTAGCCGATGGACCAGCATGGGGAGAACCGCCCCCACCAGGGTGGCGCTAACCACCTGAATGGCCAGCGCCAGGGCTATGGCCACCGCTATGTTGAAGAGGGAGAAGCCCGCAGGGATCGTGCTACCCTGGGACAGGTACATGACCTTGATCCAGGATATGATCCCAAGGACCAGGGCCAACATCAAGGATATCTTGAACTCCTTGAACAGCACCTTGAAAAAGTCCTCGTAGGTTATCTCCCCCAGCGCCAGCGCCCGAACCACCACGGTGGCCGCCTGGCTTCCGGTGTTGCCTCCCGTGTCCGCCACCATGGGCATGTAAAGGGCCAGTATCATGAGGCTCATCAAGGTGGACTCGAAGGAATGGATTATCATCCCCGAAACGAAGCCCAAGGCGGCAAGGGCCACAATCCAGGCGGCCCGGTTCTTGAAGTGTACCCAAGCTGGGGTTTTGAGGTACGGCATCTCCCCGTGAGCACCCCCTATGGCCATGAGCTTCTCTATGTCCTCCGTCTGCTCCTGGGTTATTATGTCCAACGCATCGTCGTGGGTTATTATGCCCACCATGACGTCGTCGTCGTTGAGCACCGGGAGGGCTATGAGGTCGTACTTCTGTATCTTCCTTGCCGCCTCCTCCTGGTCGTCATCCACCCGGACGAATATGGGGTCCTTCTTCATGAAGTCCTTCACTTTAGCGTCCTTGGGGGCCAGGATGAGCTCCCTAAGGGAGACGAACCCCTGCAGCCGGTGCTGGTCATCCACCACGTAGGTGTAGTATATGGTCTCGCTGTCCGGGGCTATCTCCCGAAGGTGTTCGATCGCCTCCTGAGCGGTCATCTCGGGCGATATGGTGGCGTAGTCGGAGGTCATGACCGCCCCAGCGGTGCCCTCCTCGTAGGAGGCAAGGCGCCTTATGTCCTCCCTCTCCACCTGCGCCAGGGCGGGCAGAAGGGCCGTCTGGCTCTCCTCCGGCAGGGCCTTGAAGAGGTCCGCCCGGTCATCGGGGGACATCTCAAGGAGTAGGTTAACCCTCTCCTCCCGGCTGAAGGACTGAAACACCCGGAGCTGCATGTCCTCGTCCAGGTGGCTGAATATCTCCCCCATACGGGACACGTCAAGTCCTCGCAGTATCCCCAATGCCTCCTCGAAAGGAAGCTCCGACAGATACTCCGCCACCGCCGCCGGGTGGGCCTCTCTTATAACCGTCAAGAACTGATTGGGATTCCTATCCAGGAAAGAAGCTATGTCGTCGATTCTCTCCAGGGTCTTGGCCTCCGCCCTTCCCATGGGAAACACCTCCTGTCTACCCTATCCGGGAGCCAGCAAGGCGCCGCAGGGCTCAGGCAAGGCGCATAAAGGGTTAACTGACCCCTACAAAGCCCCTGAAACCCACGGAAGCAGGTGTCCCGGAGGGGGGTATGTAGTTTTGGCATGAAGACTTGCTGCATAAGGGCACGCAGGATCTACTACTGGGATCTTCCATACCCTACCGGGACCTCCTTTCCCTGTCTCTGGTCTTACAGCCGCCCAACCGGACCCAATCCTCTAGGCACGACAACATCTCAGCCCCTGGTCGGGCTATTTTTGACCCGATTGACGTTATCGCATCTTATGCCATTCGTCAAGACCGCAAGGTTAAAACCGAAGAGCAAATCAACTCACCGCAGCTCACCGATGGGGGCGATCAATTGGCTGGATGGCCTTTGAGGGGATGGATGAGGCCTTAAAAAAACTCATCGCCCCTTTCCGTCCCCATACCTCCTTTTGACCTGCTGCAGCGGGGATGATCCAATATGTCTCCTGGCGGGAAATCCTGTATCCGGCCCTTCTAACGTTTCTTCCAGCCCTCAGGTTCCTTGTTAAACCGCTCGCCGTATTGCTCCCGAACCCGGCGCTGAACATGAGCCACCGCAGCGGAACCCTGAAGCCTCAGGAGACGGCCAGTCTGGGTGGCTACGTTCGACCAGAACGGGTAGACCGCCATGACCATCCCCCAGTGGATGGCCAGATGATCGCGTCGAGGAACACGTTTGAGTAGTTCCAGTCCTTCGATGCGCAACGACTCGAGTTCGCTCGGAACCGTCAGCCACGTCTTCAGGAGAATCGTGATTATCTTCTCACGATTGCCACGCTCGGCCTGTCCGGCAACGGACACCTTGTCCTTCAGCAACTCCTGCAGGGCTTCGTTGACCGCAGCCTTGGCATTCCCTGCCAAGACCAGGTTGGCCGTCTGCTCAAGCCATTCCAGACGCACTCGCTGACTAAATCCGATCTGGTCGGTCCGTCTGGTCATTCCCCCGTCCTGTCAATTTGGATCAGAGAGACGATGAGTTCCTCCACCGAAACGCCGCCGTGGCTCACAGTGCGCTGCTTTTCTTGGACAAACGCCTGCCGCGCAGGGGCCAGCAGGGCGAGGAAGTCCTCCGGGAGGCCAACGGTACCCCATTCCAACGCGGCTGGAAAGCGTTCTTTCACCTTTCCGCGAAGGGCCGGGGTGGGATAGATGCGGACTCGTTCGCCGCGCAGGTCCGCCACAGCCCCTTCGGATGGACGACCGCAACCTTCCGCCTCGATGTTGCCATGATCAGAGGTCAGATAGACACGGAAGCCCCGATCCAAGAGCAGATCAATGAGTGTGTTCAGGTACGGCTGCTTGGCCCACTGGCGCACCTGGTTGTGCATCCCGGCAGTGCCCATTTCCATCCCGTGCATGATCTTGTCGACCTTGTCCACCACCAGCCCGGCGAACCTTGCCTTGGGATGAGAAAGCGCTTCGGAAACGGTTTCCAGATTACCGTCGCCCAGCCCCTTGAGGTAGACCACCTCGTTTGGCGTAAGGCCATTATCCGCCCAGAACTGGGCCCATAACGCAGGTTCCTTGTCCGTCGTCTGAATGCTGCTCGGAAAAAAGATGGGAGCCTTGCCGGCGAAGGTGGCCTGGCGCGACACTGAGGTAAGCGAAGGCACCCAAGCAAAGACCGCCTGCTCCCGGAATCCAAAACCGGGCCGACGTGAGGCAAGGGCATCCCGGACCACCAGCCATTGGTCCATGGCAAGGCCGTCCACCACGATCAGTGCGATCTTGGCGGTGCGGTCTTCTCCCATTTGGCGGGCAAGAAACCGCGGGAGGTGATGCAAAATCATCGGCTGCGCTAAGAGAGCCGCTTTACTCGTAAGTTAACGCAAACACCGTATCGGTCAGCCAGCGACGGAAGCCGTCGTTATCGCTGAACTGTTTGAATAGCTCTGTATCGTCCTGAAGCAGCGCTGTCATCACGCGAACGAGCGCCTTGTCGTGTTCGATGCGGGCGTTTTGTTTGTCCGAGAACTTCCGAGCGTTCTGATAGGCGGAGTCAGCAGCAACACGCGCCGGAATTTCCTCAGTAATGAGTTTGCGCACCCGATCGGCATCAGTCCACGGAATGTTGCCGAACTGATCGTTGAACGCCTTAATGATGTTGGAAAGCCGTTCGAGTTCTGGTTCAGGCTTGTGCCCACCACCCGCAGTGGGTATCGGTTCGATCTCGGCATCGGCATCGGGAAGCGCTATCCGCATGCTCGCCTGCTTTTCGACTCGGTAGCTATCCATGTCAATCGCCTCGAGGATGCCCTTTGAAAGGTCTTCCTCTTTTGGCGCCGGTAGCTTGGGCACCAGGAACTCAAGGAAGATGGAAAGCTTCTCCCATGGAGCGTGAGAGTATGGGAGGACTGAAGAAAGAAAGTGGTATGTCCGCAGAAACGCCTTGGCTTTGCCCTTGAAGTCCACCTGCCCGTCTTCGTCGAGATGCTCGACATAGACGGCCACGCAGGCGTCGAGAATCGGGTCGAGCTGGTCGCGGTCGGCGCCCCCCAGGTAGAGACGCACCAGCTCTTCCACCTGTTCGGGCGCGTACACCTCGTAACTGTCGAGGTCAGCCTTGAGGTCGTGGAGCTTATTCGGGTCGGTCTCATCCGCAAGGATCGTCGTCCGGTAGTATGGTTCGAAAGCCTTGCGGATCGTTTCCGGGTCGTTCACGAAGTCGAGCACGAACGTATCGTGCTTCTGGGGGTGGGCGCGGTTGAGGCGCGAAAGGGTCTGCACCGCCTTGACGCCGGAGAGCGCCTTGTCCACGTACATCGTGTGCAGGAGCGGCTCGTCGTAGCCGGTCTGGAACTTATCGGCACAGATCAGAAACCGATAGGGGTCTTCCCGGATTTTGTCGGCGATTTGATTCGAAGGAAAGCCGTTCAAACTCGCTTCAGTGACTTTGACGCCGCCATGCTCGTGCTCACCCGAGAAGGCCACAATCGCCCGATAGGGGCTTTTGCGCTCTTGAAGGTAGGCTTGAAAAGCATGAAAGTACTGGATGGCGCGCTCGATGCTGCCGGTCACCACCATCGCCCGCGCCTGGCCGCCAATCTTGCCCTTGGCAATTACCTGCTCGTGGAAGTGGTCCACCATGATCTCGGCCTTGAGCCGGATGGCGTGCTCGTGGCCCTCGACGAAGCGGCGCAGCTTCTTCTGTGCCTTCTTCACATCGAACTCCGGGTCGTCATCGATCTTCTTGATGAGCTTATAGTAGCTCTTGACCGGCGTGTAGTGGGCCAGCACATCCAGGATGAACCCTTCCTGGATGGCTTGTTTCATCGTGTAGCTATGAAACGGCCGATGTTTGACCGTGCCATCGGGCTGCGGCTCGGGCGATCCGAAAATTTCCAGCGTCTTGTTCTTGGGCGTCGCGGTGAACGCAAAGTAGCCGGCGTTGGGGAGCAGTTTTTTCGCTTCGATCAGTCGGTTGAGGCGGTCTTCGAATGTCTCATCCTCCTCGTCATCCACCCCTGCCAAAGCCTGGTGCATCTTCGCTGCCGTACGGCCTCCCTGACTTGAGTGCGCCTCGTCAATGATGATGGCAAAGCGCCGCCCGCGGTGCTCGCTGCCGATTTCATCAAGGATGAAGGGAAACTTCTGGAGCGTCGTGATGATGATCTTTTTGCCGCTCGAGATGAAGCGCCGCAGGTCTCCTGAGTGCTCGGCGTGCCCAACCGTGGCGCTCACCTGGGCGAACTGCTTGACCGTGTCGCGAATCTGCTGGTCCAGGATGCGACGGTCGGTCACCACGATGATGGAATCGAAGACAGGCTTGCCGTTGTTCACAACGCCGATCAACTGATGCGCCAGCCAGGCGATGGAGTTGGACTTGCCACTGCCGGCCGAGTGCTGGATGAGGTACCGCCGTCCCGCGCCGTGCTCCCGTGCATCTGCGAGCAGTTTGCGCACCACGTCGAGCTGGTGGTAACGGGGGAAGATTTGCCTTCGCCGCTTCTTTCCGGTCCTGGGGTCTTTCTCCTCAACGAGCTGTGCGTAGTTTTCGAGGATGTCGGTCAGGCTCTCACGGGTGAGGACCTCCCGCCAAAGGTAATCGGTCTTCAGTCCCTGGGGGTTGGGTGGGTTGCCGGCGCCGTCGTTCCATCCCTTGTTGAAGGGCAAAAACCACGAGGCCTTGCCCCGGAGATGAGTGCAGAACCACACCTCGCTGTCGTCCACCGCGAAATGCGCGATGCAGCGACCCAGCTCGAAGAGCTTCTCGTGCGGGTTGCGGTCGCGCTTGTACTGCTCGATGGCATCGTGCACCGTCTGTTTGGTTAGACTGTTTTTGAGCTCGAAGGTGAAGACCGGCAGGCCGTTGATGAAGAGCACCAAGTCCAATGCCCGCTGCATCTCATCACGCGAGTAGCGAAGTTGGCGCGTGACGCTAAAGCGGTTTTGCTCAAAGAGCGCCCGAGCCTTGTCGTTTCCGGGCGAAGGGGTGGCGTAGAAAAGCTCAATGCGGTGCGGCCCATGTTGGATGCCATTGCGCAACACGTCCACCACCCCGCGCTTGCTCACCTCGCCCTGAAGGCGCGCTAAAAATTTGCGCCGCCTGGGGCTGTCGCTGTCGAGATCGAGCGCCTCGGCGACCTCAGGTTGCGTCGAGTGGAGAAACTTGGTAAGCTGAACCAAATCCACGCAGTACTCGCGGTCGTAATCGGCCGGGTCACCCGGGAGCCAGCCCACACCGCCGTAGGGTGCTGGCGGCTCGGCAACGACCGCCGGAGTGCCCGCAGGTCGGGGCATGCAGTCACTGCCAGTCAGCGCCCGGCAGATCAGGGTCTCAAGCCCGGCTTCGCTGGTGTCAGTCGGATTCATACATTCCTCACCACCTCATCGTGCTTACTGCTCAACAGGTATGTCGTCAATCGAACAAGGGATTCCTTGTCCTTCGGGGAGCTTTCCGCCAGGAGAAGCGTGAGTGCAACAAGCTCCTCCTTGGAGAGGAGACGGCTCCCGTCGCTTCGGTACAAGAGTCCGTTTTTCTCGAGAAACCGAAGGAATAAGGTGGCCCCAATCCGTTTTTTGCCATCAACGAACGGATGGTCTTTCACGAGAAAATACAGTAGGTGCGCCGCCTTATCCGCGATCGTCGGATACACGTCTGCGCCGCCGACAGTCTGAAAGACGCCAACTAAAATCCCGCCGAGCCTGTTTCCTTGTTCCACGCCGAACAACTCTCCAGCGGAATATCGCTCCTTCAACTCGCCAATTACTCTCCAAGCTTCTTCCAGCGAAATGGGCTCAGCAGTTTCGCGGTCACCTCGTACGGGCAGAATCCGGCCATGGTCGTAGTCGTCCAGAAGCTTGAGCGCAACGGAATAGTCATGCACCACCCGCAACAGACCTGTTGCCTCCTCGCCGCTGAGTGCTCGCCGGTCCGCCAGCGTGGAGACCAACCGGATCGTCTGTTGCAGTTCCCTGAGGCGGCGCTCATTGACCGTGTAGCCCCGAAGGATGTGGTCGCGCAGCACCTGAGTAGCCCAGATACGGAATTGGGTGCCGCGCTTGGAGTTGACCCGGTAACCGACCGAGATGATGGCGTCGAGGTTGTAGTATTCGACCTGGTAGGTTTTCCCGTCTGCGGCAGTTGTTGCAAAAAATGCAACAACTGACTCCCGGTCCAGCTCGCCTTCCCGGAACACATTGCGCAAGTGCCTTGATATCACAGACTTATCCCGATCAAAGAGCGCCGCCATCTGGTTTAAGCTGAGCCAGATGGTGTCTCTTTCCAGCCGGACGTCCAGCTTGACCGGGCCATCGGGCGCCTGATAGAAGACAATCTCGCCGCCCCGGGCAGCCAGCGGTTCTCGAATCACCTGATGCTTCGATGTTGATTTACTCTTCGCCATTGGACTCTTCCTGCGAATCTACGGTTGCGAGCTCTTCGGCAACAGGCTCTTCTTCGTCGGTTCCAGCCTCCTCCTCAGGCGGCTCCTCGGGCAACTGCGCCGCGACCTCGCGCACATTCACCTTGCCGGTGACCACGTCGGCGATGAGCCGCTCGCGGTATTCACGCAGCAGTTCGATTTCCCGGCGTGCGGCGGCGATGGCGGCATCGAGCTTGGCCGTCTCGGCGTCGAGGTACTCGACGATGGCGGTTTGTTCGGGGAGGGGTGGAACGGGGACATAGAATGATCCAAGTCGCCCCTCGGCAATTGCCGGGTAAGCCGTGCCAACCGATTCGGCAGTTACACGATCAGTGAAAGTATTGCTCTGCACCAAGTAGCTCACGTATTTCGGCTGTGTGCTGGGTCCTGGCGTCAAAACAGCAAAGCCGGTCGAACACACTAGAGCCTCTGGATCTTTGTCCACAAAATAGACCGCCTTCAGGTAAGTTCGAACGGTTGAGATAATGGTATCTCCCTGATGAAGAACTCGTCTGGCGCGTGAGGGGGCGTTACCAAATCGGAGCCGTTGTGGCTCTCTGGTTAGAAAACCTGTGCCCACCGTACCTATGTCAATGTACCGGAATTCATAGTCAGCAGGAGTAGTTTCTGCCAGGACACTCGCATTTAACCGTACGAACCGTTTGAGCGGCTTGAGTTCCCAATGCTCCAGCACGTGGCCCAGCCAGGGGACGCCGGAGTCCTTGTAGGCCGAATAGGGCTTGCCGGTGCGGACGTCAATCTTGCCGGTGACGGCTTGGTGGATAAGGGCCTGCCGGTACTCTTCGAGCAGCTTAATCAGCTTCTGCTTGGCGCGGATGGAGCGCCGGATCCGCCGGTCTTTGTAATCAAGGAAGCGGACAATGGCGGTTTGCTCGGGCGCCGAGGGCAGGGCAACTCGTATCTCCCGCACTTCCCCTTCGCTAATAGCAGGTACTGGCCCTGGTTTCGCAATCTGCCCGAGGTCGATGTAGTTCATTATTAAGAACAAGAAGTCTCGATTGCCGTTCCGCACAACGCAGCCCATCATATTGTTATCAATGCAACATTGGTTTGCAGCGATGCGTCGTTTGTTCGTTAAGAGTGCGCCGCCCACCTTTGGAAACACAATCGTTCCTGCTGGCAACACCGTCGCTCCGAGGTCCTGCGCAACGGCCATCGAAACCGTGTTAGCGCAAACATGAAGATACTTCTCGTTGCCCCGGATATTCATGTCGGAGACCTTGAAGAATGGAATCTCTGCGCTCGTTTCACCTTGGTAATGAACCGGAAAGCCCGCGCCGCTCTTGAACCAGGCTAATCGCTTCAGAGGAACAACCTCCCAATGCTCCGGCACCTTGCCCAGCCACGGCACGCCGGAGTCTTTGTAGGCGGGGTAGGGGGGGAGTCCGTCGATCATGACTCTTCCTCACTTCTTTCAGTAGAACCTTGCTGCCAGGCCTCTGCAACCGTCTTCCAGTCAATCTCGCGCTTTACAATTTCGCCTTTCTCATTCTTACCAGTCCACACATCCCAGAAGTCCGGATCGTCGGAGCGCGGCCGCTGGGATTCAGGCAAATCGTGCATCTTGACTAAAACCGGTAGTTCTGACGCCCATCCCAATAGAATCGCGTGTTGGGAAGGCAGCGACGGAAGGTCGCGCAACAATCCTCGGAGGTTGTCCGGTACGAGACGATGAACCAGCTCCTGGTCCCGGTCGTTGCTGATTCGATGAAGCAAAAAGGTATTGCATTGCGATAGGACCGTAGGAGAGAGTTCAGAGGGGCGCTGAGATGATAGAACGAGGCCCAGGCCAAACTTCCGACCTTCGCGGGCGATCCGATCGAAGACCTGACAGCACACGGCCGCGGCATCGGGCGAGTCAAGGTCCTCCTTGTACCGTTTGATGAACGTGTGTGCCTCCTCCATAACGAGGACCGTTGGGAGAGGCTTGCCATTGAGCTTGGCGTACCGTTGCAGCGCCTCGAAGACCATCCGAGCGATTACAGCCGTAATAATGTGTACTACGTCACTCGGTACAAGAGACAAATCGAGCACCGACACGCAACCATTCTCGGCGCCTTCCATGCCAATGCAATCCGTCAGCCACCCTTCTAACGTCGTGTCGGTTGCTCTGTCCATAATGGGCTTCATGCGCGCGTCGGCAAGTAGCGCCCGGATCCTTACCAGCAGCGTATCGACATGCTCCAATACACCCAACATTTCTGCTGAGGCTTCGAGCGCCCGAACAAGGGATGCTCCTTCGAAAGGTCGGGGCGCGTCCACGTCAGCAGGAAAGGTCTCGGATTCGCTACCCCCGAAAGCCGAGTGAGCCGTACTTGTTTCAGCAAGAAGTTCTTCAACTTCCGAATGGATAAAGTCGTAGTGCGCATGCTGTTTGCGACGGGGCGCACAAAGAGACTCGATTTTTTCCACAAGCTTTTGAAGGCGAGTTTTCTGATCACCGTCGAACGAATCTATTTCGGATTCAAGAGCAGTCTTCCACTTTTCGAGTTTTTCGAAAAACGACTTTGGCCTAGGGAATTGTCCCCATGGAGTACCTGCGTTCTTCTCTGCACGTATGATGGTCACAAGCGTTCTGAGGAATCGCCACATCTCGTGGCACGTATCGGGCGCCGGCTCAGTAAGGCCTTCGCGAACCCAACGTAAGGCGTGAATAAGGGCGGGGCGTTGTGTCTTCGCGCTCGCCTGTGTGAACGAGCACCACTCCGCACTGTTCCAGAACCATAGCGGCACCTTCAGAGGTTTTTCTCCATTGCCAGGTTTCACTTTGAAGACTCGTGTTTTGACCGTGGGGTCATCCGCAGGGAAGGCATGGGAGTATTCGCCGTTCGGGTCAAGGATAATGAAGCGTGCATTGGGCGGGCCATCCGAGCAGGTCTGCTTTGCCGCTTCAAGGCTCCAGCGGATCAGCCCGGCGACGGTGCAGGACTTGCCGCTGCCGGTGTTCCCCAGCACGGCGAGATGACGCCCGAAGAGCCGATCGGGATCGACATATACCTTTGCATCGTTCGCCACAGGGCTTGTACCGATGCAGACACGCTTCTTTTCGCCACACTCAACGATGGATCCTAGTTGGGAATCGGTAGGAAGGAGAACAGGAGCGCCAATCGAAGGCAACGCATCAGTACCTCGACGGAATGAGAATTCGCCGGCGGCTGACTTTGCACGCAAAGTGCCCATCGGGTTGAGACGGAGGCGCCGAAGCGGATATGGCAAATCCACCAACCCGAAGTCCTGCAGGCCGCGGCGCTTCGGGAAGGGCGCTGGTTCGACTATGACCCATTCCACCTGTCCGACGAGAAATGCTTCGTCGACCGGGATGAGGAGGTAGCCGTTCACCCTTGGAAAGGGTCTTGGTCCGCCGGTGTTTAGGGCGTGAGACTCCGGTGCCTCGATGTCAAGACTGACTCTGATCTCATCCGGAGCAACGAACTCCACCGTACCTACTCGAAAACTTCCTGCTAACTCGAAGGGAGTTCGGCTCATAGCGACTGTCCTCCGATATCTGTAGTACCACCGTCCTGATCTTGCGCCGCCTGCCCACCGAAACGTTTTCTCAGCAGCTCAGCCATTCGGAAAGTCGTGCGGTCGATGGCTGGTTTGGGCAGGTAATGGTCCACCAGCGCTTTCAGATCCCCCAAGTGATCTCCAAGGAGGAGAGTAAGCTGGGCGGGGCGTCCCAGTCTTTCGTAAAAGTGCATGATCCGACCGAGAGGATCGCTGTATGAAATGATCACAAGGTGTGCTGATGGAATCGTAAGCATATCCTCGATCACGCGGTTGATGTGCTCGTCGCCGAAACTGTAACCATACGTTACCAGCGTGCTATTAGGGCGGCAGATAGCGGCAGCAAAGTCGCGGAACAGCTCCACATAAGGGTATTCGGCTGTTTCGCGGTCCTTGGCGGCGTTCGGGTAAATCATGAGCTTCATGGCGTCGGCCCCTTCCAAACCCGGTGCGCGAAGGTAAGGATTTATGTCTTTAGCGCCGAAGGGAAGCCCGAATCGGCGAATTGCCTGATGACAATCGACCCAGTCAATCGACCCGTGGAGCTTTGTGAAACGCGCAACACCTTCGAGGTAGCGGGGCTCGCCCCGAATTCCGGGTGGGTTGTAATGCATATCCACATCAAGCCGGGAAGCACGGAACACTGGTGCGAGCGTGCCTACGAAACGGTCGATCAGGCGCAATCCCGCGATATCCGCACCGGCTTCGATATAGCGGTCATAGTTGGTTGTGAAGAGATGAAGGCGGTCACGTGTGCCCGACCGGCTTGCGAAACTCATGAGAAAGCTCACGAGGTAGTTGAAGGCGTTCTCGCGTTTCTCACCGGGTGCAGAAGCCAGGTTTCGCTCGGCTTCCAGGATTGAGGCAGCGAAGGATCTAAGGGCCTCATTTAACTCTTGTCGCAAGCGGTCAATCTGCTTGCGCTCTGGGGCATCCTCCGTTTTTGTGGAGGCGATGATCTCCAAACCACGAAGCAGTTCATTCACGGCACGTATTTCGTCCTCAAAGTTTCCACTGTCGCGCCCGGCTGCTTTCGCTGCGCGCTTCGCCTCAGCCGCGATCTCCGCCTGCAGGGTCTGAAATTCTTTAGCACGCATTCCGGGAAGCGCCCTATCCGTTGCCAGTCCGTGAACAGCCTGGGTGAGACCCGACCCTACGAGCAAGGACAAATGCTCGGATTGGACCAGCGCCGTCAGCCACGGCTCTATGCGGGGTCGTAGCTTCTCGGGACCGAACTCCTCTCCGGCCTTTACCCAAGAGCACGTCATGTTGGCTGACAGTTTGAAGGGCTTGTTAGCGTCTTGGGGTACATCCGATCGGTCAAGAATAACCGGGATGGGGTCATCCCGGGTCTTGATGATCTGTTGTCCATCTTGAGGGCTCATCGCGTCTGTCCTCCTATAATTTCATCTAACAACCCTTCTGCTTCCTTCGCCACCGCCAGCAGGTCGGCGCGGATTTCTTCCAGCGAGCGCAGGGCTTTGGGTTTGTAGAAGTAGCGGTTGAAGTTGATCTCGTAGCCGATCTTGACGCTTTCGGGGTCGTACCAGGCGTCCGGCGCGTAGGGCAGCACCTCGCGGCGCAGGAAGGTTTCGATCGCGTCGCGCTCGTCCTCCTTGCTGGGGAGGTAGCCGGGCTCGCGGCAAGCTGAGCATTCCAGGAAGGGGATCTGCTCGGTATCACGCAGCTCCGTGTCCGGCTCGTACTCCACTACGCGGGACTTGCCGTGGATGGTGGCCTCGAACAGGCCGCGCAGCGGATCGGGCGCGGTGCCTGGCTTGTGAATCCTCTTGATGACCGGCGGTGCGTCATCAGCGCGCTCGGCCTCTTCCCGCAGCTTCTTGATTTCTTTGGGAGTATAAGCCCGCTCGGGATCGATGCCTTTCAGGCGCAGGGGGCGTTCCACCGTCACCTTCCAGTAGCCAAATGCCGCGTTGGGGAAAATCTTGGACTGCTCGGTCTCCTCGAATCGGAGGAAGGTATCCACGATGCGGCGGATGTCCTCTTCGGAAAGCTCGCAGTTCTTCTTGCCGAGGTTCTTGCGCAGGGGCTTGTACCACTGCGTGGCGTCAATGAGCTGCACGCGACCTTTGCGGTGCTCAGGCTTCCTGTTGGTGAGTACCCAGACGTAGGTGGCGATGCCGGTGTTGTAGAACATGTTGAGCGGCAGGGCGACGATCGCCTCGAGCCAGTCGTTCTCGATGATCCAGCGGCGGATGTTGCTCTCCCCCTGGCCGGCGTCCCCCGTAAACAGCGACGAGCCGTTGTGCACTTCGGCAATGCGGCTTCCAAGCGGGGTGCCGTGCTTCATCTTGGAGAGCATGTTGGCTAAAAAGAGCATCTGACCGTCGCTTGAGCGGGTAACGAGCGAAAGCTCCTCGCCCCGGTGCTGCACGACAAAGCGCGGATCCTTGATACCGTTCTTGCCGCCCATGCGTTCCAGGTCGCTCTTCCAGCTCTTGCCATAGGGCGGATTGGAGAGCATGAAGTCGAACTCGCGGCCGGGGAAGGCGTCGTTGGAGAGCGTGGAGTGCTCGGGACCGCCAACGATGTTGTCAGCGGCGTCGCCTTCGCCCTTGAGCAGCAAGTCCGCTTTGCAGATGGCGTAGGTTTCGGCGTTAATCTCCTGGCCGAAAAGGTGCACCGAGACTTGTTTGCCACGCTCTTTCGCCAGATGGAGTAATGTTTCCTCGGCCACCGTGAGCATTCCGCCGGTGCCGCAGGCGCCGTCGTAAAGAAGGTAGGTACCGTCGGTAATCTGGTCGGCGATCGGTTCGAAGATCAGCCGAGCCATCAGCCGGACGGCATCGCGCGGCGTCCAGTGCTCGCCGGCTTCTTCGTTGTTTTCCTCGTTGAAGCGGCGCACCAGTTCTTCGAAGATGGTGCCCATCGCGTGATTATCGAGTCCCTCCAGGCGAACGCTGCCGTCGCTGTTGAGAAAGGGGTGCGGGCTCAGGTTGATTGAGGGGTCGAGGAACTTCTCGATTAGTGCACCCAGTGCGTCGGCTTTGGCTAGGCGTGGGATCTGGTTGCGGAACTCGAAGTTGTCGATGATCTCTTGGACGTTGGGTGAGAAGCCATCGAGGTAGGCGCGAAAATCGGTCTCCAGTTGCTGGCGGCTTGCGCGAGCCTTGAGGTCACGCAGGGTGAATTTTGAGGTGTTGTAAAACGCCTGTTTGGCTGCTTGACGCAGGGCAGCGTCCTGATGCACGATGCCCGCTTTGTCGAGCGAGGCCTTCATGTCGAGCACCGCCTGCTTGGTGGGCTCCAGCACCGCGTCCAATCTGCGGAGGACGGTCATCGGGAGAATGACGTCCCGGTACTTGCCGCGTACGTAGAGATCTCGTAGTACGTCGTTGGCTATGCCCCAAATGAAGTTGGCGATCCAAGTGAGTTGTCCGTTTTCCATGAGCAATCCTTTCGCGACATGTGGATATTACCTTACGCCATCGCTATACGTTCCAGCCATTCGATCTCGTGCTGCCAGATCTTGTAGCCCGTCACATAGGTCTGGTCCGTGCACTCCATGACTCGCCGGAGCGCTTCGTAGTAGCAGCGGTCGAGCTGCGAGGAATCGAGGCTTTCGGCCCGCTTCTCGATCAGCGCGTCGAAATCGTCGGTCTTCTTGAGGTCCAGGTAATACTGGCGGTTGTCCGGGTTGGACGAGATGAACTGGCCGCTGACTGTTTTGTGGATTTCCCGCAGGACGGTCTCCACCTGGGAGAGCAGGTCATCGGCCGGATCGCCGCCCAGTTCCTCAATGCCCGGCTGGAAGAGGCACAACCCGTCGCGCAGCTCCTCCGCCGTCGCACCCAGGGGGGCGTAAATGTCGCCCGTCGTGAGCCGATGGACCGACAACCCGTGGATGATCCGCAAGGCCATCGGTTTGTAATGCGGGCGGGTGAAGGCCTGCTGGATACGGGATTCGAGCACCTGGCTGCAATCGATGACCGCCTTGATGTCCGGGACAGCGCGGAAGGAGGGATTCTCACGCAGGGTCGTCCAGTAGCCGTCATAGACGATGACCCCGGGCCTGTCGTCAGGCACATTCTGGTTGAGAAGCTTCTTCATGGCCAGGGACAGGGTCTTGAGCACCTCACGCTTTTCCACCGCGGTGACTCGCTCGAAGGTGTCAATGTAGTCGGGATGCACGGGGAAGAGGCGCACGAACTCGTCCATGCGCTCGTTCATCCGGCCGTAGAACTTGGCAAAGGGGGTCAGGTACTCCCGGATTTTCACCTGCTGGTCGGCGGTCTTCTTGAGCAGACGCTCGGCCACCACGAACTTGACATCCTTGCGGGCGATGAGGATTTGCTCGAAGCGGTCCTTCACCCGGCGGATACTGTCGGCCACGCAAGAAAATCGATGGCTGTCGAAAATGGCTTCCTGGACACCGGCGATGAAGCGAAACCTCAGATCGCGGCAAGACTCGCCGATCTCGCGCAGGAAGTTGAGATCGAGAATGAGTTCCTGGTCCTTACGGGTGCGCAGGTAATCGAGCAGTTCGTCCACCACCAGGAGCAGACCGTGGTCGGGATACTCCTGGTGGAAGGCGGTCATCATCTCTTCGAAAGAACGTTTGTTATTGGACACCTTATCCGCGGGCGGGAAGGAATAGGACACGCCCATTGCGGCCAGGTGCTCCTCTAGTTCGGCGACGAGGATGTCGCGCAGGGACATGGTAGTCGCGCCGATCTCGGTTCGGACTACCTTGAACCGCCCGCTGATCTTGCCCGCGGCGCTGGCCACGCTCTTGTCGTTCAGATGCGCTGCGAGATCGCCGTTTTCGGCCAGGGCGGAGATCACGGACATGAGGTGCGATTTACCGGTGCCATAGTTACCCACGACCAGCAGCCCCTTGTTGTCCATGGGCTGGTGGAACTGAAGCTGTGGAAAGACCAGATGGATCAGCCTCTCGGCCATCTCCTCGGAGATGACATAGGTCTGGACAAGCTGTCGGGCAGCATCGGCCTCGTCGGCGTCCCGCAGCTGGACCACGGACTCGATAGGCTCAAATTGGATCAGGTCTCCGTATCTCATCGCGTCTGCCCTACCGCGCTTTCGTTCCTTGTCTTCATGCAACGGCCTCCGGATTCACTACCAGGAAATCTCGTAAGGGATATCGTTTGTATTCGGGGTGGTCCGGCGTCGCATAGACCATGTACTCTCCGTCGATGGAGCCGCTCCAGGCCGCAACCACCGTTTTGTTTCGGGAGAGCCCCTGCAGGAGCCGCAACGGGTCCTGCTTGAGCGACACATCGAAGAGGATCTCGACGTTGTCCAGAAGAACCACGTCGGATACGGCTTCGCCCACAATTTTACCGAGAAGCCGTGGTAGCTGCAAGGCCCGCTGGCGCTCCGTGAGGTCGAGCATGCACCGGGAAAGCTCAAGGTTCACATTGATCAATGGGGCTCCAATGCGTCCTTGAACCTCCTGGAGCGCGGCGGTCTTGCCCGCACCGGCCGGCGCCACCAGCATGACCAGCCGGTGGTAGAGCTCGGCAGCCTCGTAAATCCTCTTTATGACCCTATCGGCCAGCGAATCCACCATTTGCGATCTACCTTTGATCCAGGTTCGTTATCTTAGGCTCCCCCAGACTTCACCCACTCGTCCAATTCTTTCCTGTTGAACTTCCAAAGCCGACCGACCTTGCGACCCCGTACCTGCCGCTCACCGATCCACTTGTGGACCGTATCCCGCTTAAGGTCTAGATGATCAGCGATCTCATCTACTATGGATGGTAAGAGCCATCGGCCTTCCATCATACCACTCCAGCCGCCTTTGGCCCCATTAGCTGCCTTCCAACGGCCTCTTTCTCTTGGTTGATAGGCGTACCACTCCCAGCCTTTGGCCTTTAGATGCCAATACGACATGACGAACCAGCTTACGATATATCAAGCTCTAAACCTACTTCAATGTGTTTTGTCCGGTTGTATTTGTCATTTTGCCAGGTGCACCCCAGCCAAGGCTTCCTAAGCCCGCGGGACCCGCCGAGCGGTGGCAAGCCTGGACCGATAGAGCCTCGATGTAAACTAGGATAGGGGTAAACTTGCGGACGGGCGCAAGCGGAAACGGCCAGGCCAAAGGGAAAAGGCCCCAGGAGGATCTACCCCTGAGGCCTTAAAAAGAGAACCGCCGAAGCCGGCGGATTGAAATCTGGCTCCTCGGCCAGGACTTGAACCTGGAACCTAGTGGTTAACAGCCACCCGCTCTGCCGATTGAGCTACCGAGGAACGCGCCTTTATTATAACACGAAATTGGGCGAAAAGCTGGAGGCGGCACCCGGATTCGAACCGGGGAATAAAGGATTTGCAGTCCTCTGCCTTACCACTTGGCTATGCCGCCCAATTCTCACTCTAAAGATGGAGCGGAAGACGGGATTTGAACCCGCGACCCCAACCTTGGCAAGGTTGTGCTCTACCCCTGAGCTACTTCCGCCCGACAAGAACCTTCACAAGTGGTGGCGGGACCCAGAATTGAACTGGGGACACACGGATTTTCAGTCCGTTGCTCTACCAACTGAGCTATCCCGCCGACACACGACGTCCAAACAAGATGGCGGGGCTGACGGGACTTGAACCCGCGGCCTCCGGCGTGACAGGCCGGCGCTCTAACCGTACTGAGCTACAACCCCACCTCTAAACTGGCTGTGTCATTGTCCTCATGGTGGGCGGAATAGGGTTCGAACCTACGACCCCCTGCTTGTAAGGCAGGTGCTCTCCCACTGAGCTATCCGCCCCGATCAGCACGAGAGGAAGTATAGCAAGGGTCCCAAAAACTGTCAACACCCATGACGCCTAAAATCCCACTTCAACCCCAAGGACCACCGGGGAGGAACAAATAAATCGGCGGGCCCCGCTTCAACAGGACCCGCCCCAAAAAACTTCAGCACCGGGGAACCCGCCGCTACATCACATGTTGCTGGCCGCCAAGGTACCCAAGACCACCGCTCCCATGCCCGCCAGGTTCTGCATAAACAGGTTAATAAAACCGGCGACCCAATGGGAGTGGCGAACTAAGTTCAACGTGTCCACCATGAAGGAAGAAAAGGTGGTGAAAGCCCCTATGAAACCCACCAACACCGCATTTCTCACCGCCGGGGAAACGTGGAAACGATGGGCAAAGAAGGTCACCAGGAAACCCGCCAGCAGGCACCCCACCACGTTCACCACAAAGGTGCCCCACGGGAAGGAACCGGAGTTAAGACGCTGAACCGTGGAGGCAAGATAGTACCTACAGATGGCACCCACCCCACCGGCCAACATCAAATAAAGGGCTTCAACTCTCACCTTTCGACCCCCCCAAATAGGCTCACCACCTTCGGTGATGATTATAGATTATACCACCTTTCCCCACTTGCAAGGGCTTCCCCTAAATCACCTCTAAAAACCAGGGCCTCCGCCAAACCCTTTAAGGTATCGCAGGAGGTAAGGCAAAGGACGCCGCGCTCCATCGCCCTGCGCCGTAGCTTAAAACCGTAACCGCTTCCCCAACCGGGGCTTACGGTGTTGACCACCAGCTTCACGCCCTCCCCGGCCAACTCCAGGGCATCCTCCGGGGACACCGCATCGCAGGCAATCCCCTTTGACATGAAGAAGCTGGCGGTCCCCGGGGTACAGTAGATGGCGCACCCCGCCCGGGAAAGGATCCCCACCGCATCAAGGGCCTCCGCCCTGCTCCATGGGGACAGGGACAGCAAAACCCCAAAGGGCACCTTAATGGGATGCCCCGCACACCGGAACCCCTTAAGGAGCGCCTCCTCAAAGGAGTCCCCCCGGGCCATGACCTCCCCGGTGGACCTCATCCTGGTCCCAAGGCGCCTATCCGCCCGAGGGAACTTGTCAAAGGGCCACCGGGGAAACTTAAGGGCCACGTGGGATATCACCGGCTCCTCCGATGCCCTAGGACCTCCTTCCCAAAGACCTATCTCCCCAAGACGATACCCAAGGGCCACCTTGGCGGCCACCCGGGCTATGGGATACGCGGTGGCTTTGGAGGCCAGCGCACTGGAACGGCTTGCCCGTGGATTAACCTCTATGACGTACCGCTTCCCGTCATCCCGCACCGCGAACTGGATGTTGCAGGCCCCCTCAACCCCTATGGCATCAACTATCCTGAAGCACGCCTCCCTAAGGTCCTCCACAACGGACTTCCCAAGGGTCATTATGGGCGACACCACCACGCTGTCCCCAGTGTGCACCCCCATGGGATCAAGGTTCTCCATGCCACAGACCAGGACCTTACCACCCTCCCCGTCCCGGATCACCTCAAACTCTATCTCCTTCCACCCCTCAACGCTTACCTCCACCAGGGCCTGCCCCGCGGGACTAAGCCCAAGGGCCGAGGACACCAGCTCCACAAGCTCCCCCTGATCCCTCGCCATACCTCCCCCGGTTCCCCCAAGGGTAAAGGCAGGACGCACCACCAAGGGGAAACCCGCAAAACCAGCAAAAGAAAGGGCCTCCTCCAGGGACTTAACCGCCGCGCTCAAGGGGACCTCCTCCCCTATGGACTGCATGAGATCCCGGAACAGCCCCCTGTCCTCCCCACGGCGGATGGCCTCAGCCCCGGTGCCAAGAAGCCTTACCCCCAAGCGCCGCAAAACACCGGAGTCAAAAAGGCCAAGGGACAGGTTAAGACCCACCTGCCCCCCAAGGGTGCCTATAATGCCCTCAGGCCTCTCAACCTCTATAACCCGGCACAACCCCTCCAGGTCCAAGGGCTCAAAGTAAACCGCATCGGCGGTGTCCGAATCGGTCATTATGGTGGCAGGGTTGGTGTTAACTAAAACCACCTCAACCCCCTCCTCCCTAAGGGCCCGGCACGCCTGGGTACCCGCGTAATCGAACTCCGCCGCCTGCCCTATCACTATGGGACCGGAACCTATCACCAACACCTTCCGCAAACCCGCATCCAAGGGCAACCAAATCAACCTCCGCTTTCTTTGGAATTTATTTGAAACGGAAGTTTATAATAGCCCCAGCGATATGGCAAGTGGTTTATTTATAAATATTTTTGTGAACCTAAATTTAAAGGTCCGGCGCCCCGGCACCGGACCCAACCATGAAGAACGTCCCCCCCAAAGATCCGGCATCAACCCATGCCGGTCCTGCGCCAGAAGGTCCTCAGGATGTCGTCCACCTGGTCAAGGTCTATGAGGAAAGCGTCGTGCCCGTTGGGGCTCTCTATCTCCTCGTACCACCCGTTGACCCCCGCCCGCTTGGCGGAGGACACCACCTCCTCCACCTGCCAATTGGGGAAAAGCATGTCGCTGGATATGCCAACCCCAAGGATGTCCCTGCCCGAAAATCCCCCGAAGGCCTCCTCGGGAGAGCCTCCGCGCCCAGCCAAGACGTCGTGAAGGTCCATGGCCCTGGTGAGATAAAGGTAACAGTTCGCGTCGAAACGCTTCACCAGCTCCTGGCCGTGATGATGAAGGTACGTCTCCACCTGAAACTTGCCGTCCCAACGCCAGGGGTCCCCGTGGGCCACCTCCCTCATCCACCGGGACACGAAGGAGTTCTCGCTCCTGTAGGTTATCATGGCCAACATCCTGGCGGTGGCCAAACCCCTAACAGGCCCAGGATCGGGATAATAATCCCCCTCTCGCCAGTCCGGGTCCCACATTATGGCCTGCCGCTGAACCTCGTTGTACGCTATTGCCTGGGGATAAAGCCTCATGGGGGCCGCTATCACCACACAGCGCTCAAAGACCTTGGGGAACGACAGGGCCATCTCCAGGGCCACCATGCCCCCCATGGACCCCCCCACCACCGCCAGGGCCCTCTCAACCCCAAGGGCCCTCAAACCCATCACCTGGCTCCTCGCCACGTCCCTACAGGACACCAGGGGAAACCTCATACCCCAGGGCCTTCCCTCCGGCCCCAGGCTCGACGGTGCAGTGCTCCCGTAGGGGCTGCAAAGGTTGTTAAAACACACCACGCAGAACCGGTCGGTGTCTATGGCCATTCCAGGACCTACCACCCCGTTCCACCAACCCTCCGGCAGCCCCTCCACCGAAGGGCCCCAAAGGTGGTGGCTCCCGGTCAGGGCATGGCAAACCACCACCAGGTTAGACCCGTCGGGTCTCAATCGGCCGGTGACCGAACAGGCCAGCTCCACCCCCGGCAGGGTCTCCCCGGAGTCAAGGGGCAGGTCCCCTATCCGAACCTTGAGGTACCGCTCCTCCACCATCACACCCCCCTCAAGGCCCTCTCCAGGTCCTCAAGCAGGTCCTCCGGGTCCTCCAGACCCACGCTCAAACGGATGAGCCCATCATCTATCCCCGCGGCCCTGCGGTCCTCCGGGGAAAGCTGGGAGTGGGTGGTGCTGGCAGGGTGTATCGCAAGGCTCCTAGAGTCCCCCAGGTTCGCCATGTGGCCGAAAAGCCCTAGCCCCTCGAGGAAACGACGCCCCTCCTCAACCCCACCATCCAGGCAAAACGCCACCATACCCCCGTACAGCCCGTCCAAGTACCGCACCGCCAGGTCATGGGTAGGATGGTCCTCAAGGCCTGGATACCGGACCCACCGGACCTTAGGGTGCCCCTTAAGGTACCGGGCCACCGCCATGCCGTTCTCCGAGTGCCGCCGCATCCTAAGGGGCAGCGTCCCGCAGCTGAGCTTAAGGAGGTACGAGTCAAAGGGAGACGGGCACCCCCCCAGGTCCCGCAGCAGCGTGGCCCTAAGCTTCGCCGAGAAGGCCTTATTGCCAAAGGCCTCGGCGAACACCTTGCCCCCGTAGCCCGGGTCGGGGGTGGAGAGAAGGGGCCACTTAGGACTGCCCCAATCCTTGTTGCCCCCGTCCACCGCTATGCCCCCCAGCACGTTGCCGAAGCCGGATATGTACTTGGTGGCGGAGTGAATAACCACGTGGGCCCCATGCTCTATGGGACGGCACAGCACCGGGGTGGCAAAGGTGTTGTCCACTATGAGCGCCGCGTCGTGCCTATCCGCCAGCTTCGCCAGCTCCTCCAGAGGAGCTACGTCCAGCAAGGGGTTCCCCACGGTCTCCACCACTATGGCCTTGGTGTTGGGCCTCATGGCGGACTCCACCTCCTCCAAACTATTGGAGTCCACCAGGGAGCTCTCCACCCCAAAGCGACCGAAGGTGTTCCTTATCAGGGTAAGGGTGCCGCCGTAAAGCTTCCTCGACAGCACCAGGTGGTCCCCGGCGGAACACAAGGTCCCTATCACGTGGGTGAAGGCCGCCTGGCCGGAGGAGAAGGCCACCGCCCCCACTCCTACCTCCAAGGAGGCCACGCAGTCCTCGTAGGCCTTCACCGTGGGATTCGATATCCTGGAGTATATGTGCCCATCCTGGTCCAACAGGAAAAGCCGGCAGGCCTGCTCCGAGTCCTCAAACCGGTATGCCGCGGTGGCGTATATGGGAAGCCCAAAAGCCCCCGTGGCGGGGTCATGACTCCACCCGGCGTGAAGCGCCCGGGTACTCAACCCCATACCCCCATCCCCTCTAAAACCCCGATTCAACCCTGAAGACATCCGCTCATCCCCCCGTCTTACCGCCGTCCCCCTAGGACGGCGCTGGTCCCCCAAATTTCCTCAAAGGGATTAAAGTTAAGGCCCCTCCGAGAGGAGGGGCCTTGTCGCCTTTAAAACAGCCGCTGCGCCTCTCTTATCATCCGGCAAAACGCCGCAGGTGTTGGCACCACGCCCCCCAAGGGAGACAGGTTGCCGGGCTTCATCGGGCCAGTCCCTCCGCCACTCTGGATAAGAGTCTATATTAAATTTTCTAAACCGCCCCCAAGGGGCTGGAGCATTTAATCCGTTGTGGGAGATGTTAACCTCCCCAGCGCCGCCATGTCAATAGCTCAACCACAGCCCCCACCCATGGGCCATGCCCATTCCCCCAGGGAGTTTAGGAAGCCCTCCCCGTTAAGGCCCAGCAATGCCCCCGCCGTTTCCGCCCCAAGCCCCGCCCGGTCAAAGCGGGAAACGTAGCGGCTCACGTCAAGTATCGGGAAGTCGGTGCCAAAAAGCATCTTGTGGGGCGCCACCGCCATCGCCGCCTTCAGCATGGAATGGTCGTAAAGAAAGGGCATGGCGGCGGTGTCGTAGTAGGCGTTTGACAGGATCAGCCTCATCTCCTCCATGGACTCGTAAAGGAAAAGGCCTCCCCCGAAGTGAGAGAACACCACCTTAACCTCCGGGTGGTTCTCGCAGAACCCCGCCGCCTCCTTGACACCCACGGTCCCCTTGCCCGGGTACCGGTGCCCCACCGGCTCGGCACAGTGGAACATGAGGAACATGCCAAGCTCGTGGCAGAGCCCCGCAAGGCGCCAGGTCTGGCGCACATCGTCAATGTCGAAGCCCTGCCCCTCCGGGAAGAGCTCCCCAACCCCCACGGCCCCAAGGGAACGGGCCCGCTCAACCTCTTGGAGGGCCCCCTTGGCAAAGGGCGGCACCACCGCCATGGGGACTATCCTGTCCGGATGAGCCCTGGCGGCCTCCAACACATAGTCGTTGCAAAGCCTGCAGAGCCCCAGGTCCTTGAAGGCAAAGCCGAAAACCACCGCCCGGTCCACCCCGTCCCGGTCCATCGCCTCGATGAGGTCCTCCACCGTGGCCCACCGATGCACCTTCGACGAGGACAAAAGGGCGAAGTAATCCTCCCTCTCCGCAATGCGGCGCGCATCCCGGATCACCTCGGGGGGATAGATGTGAACGTGAAAGTCCAGGATCAATCGGAAAGCCCCCGTTCGCACTTAAATTCACTTACCTTTTGGAGATTGTAACATAAAACCGAACACAAGAAAGGGCGGGGCCCCGAAGGACCCCGCCCTGAAACCCAAGAGATGGGATTTGTAGGGTTAAAAGGGAGCTTACTTCAGCTCCACCTTCGCCCCCGCCTCCTCGAGCTTCTTCTTCATCTCCTCCGCCTCTTCCTTGGCGGCCCCTTCCTTCACGGTCTTAGGGGCGCCGTCCACCAGGTCCTTGGCCTCCTTAAGGCCAAGGCCGGTGAGCTCCCGGACCACCTTGATGACGTTGATCTTGTTGGAGCCCGCGTCGGCCAGGACCACGTCGAACTCGGTCTTCTCCTCCTCAGCGGCGGCAGCGGCGCCGGCACCGGGCATGGCCATCATGGGCATGGCCATGGCAGGGGCAGCGGCGGACACGCCGAACTTCTCCTCCAGATCCTTCACGAGCTGGGACAGCTCGAGGACCGACATCTCCTCAATAGCCTTGATTATGTCCTCGCGGGTCATCTGATACTCCTCCTCAGGTTGTTTTTAAAATCTCTTTGCGACGCCCCAAAACCTCACGTTTAAAACGAGGGCGCCCTGAAGCCCGTCCCAGCGCCACATGACGGCGCGAAGAAACGGGAACTACGCAGCGTTCTCCTTCTTGTCCTTGATCTGGGACAGACAAGTGACGAGCCCCCTGGCAGGGCCGGAGAGCACCGTGACGAGTCCCCGGAGCGGGGCCGCCATTGTACCCACCACCTGGGCGATGAGGACCTCCCTGGAGGGAAGATCCGCCAGAGCCATGACCTGATCCTTGCTGAGCAGGTCCTTGCCCATCACTCCGCCCTTTATGACCAGGGCCTCGTTGCCCTTCTCCTTGGAGTAGTCACGAAGCTCCTTGGCCACCGCCGCCACGTCACCGTAGGCGAACACGTAGGCGTTGGGCCCCTGCTCATAGGGATCCACCGTGGGAAGCCCAGCCCTCTCAAGGGCTATCCTCATGAGGGTGTTCTTGGCCACCTTTATCTCCCCGCCCGCCTTGCGGACACGGGAACGCACGTCGGTCATCTTCTTGACCGTAAGACCCCGGTACTCGCAGATGAAAACCGCCTCACTGCGGCCCAGCATCTCAACCAACTGCTCGATGTTCTGCTCCTTCGCCTTAGTCGGCATTACCTCACCTCCTTCCGCCCTGGACTGATCGGCCTGCACCGCAACGCCCGGGGCACAAAGAGAAACGCCCCCGGCCAACAAGGACCGGGAGCGCACGAACACAAGCACCATGCGACAGCCTAAGCCACCGCTTCCCCGGACCTCGGCGGGGTTTTCAACATTAAGCGCAGAGCGCCCCCGCTGTCACAAGCCCAAAGCTCAGTATACCATCCCCCTTGGGACAAACGCAACCCAGGGGGAAGAAAATCCACAAGGGACCGCCGAAAGGGCCCAAAGACTACTCGGCGACTTCCTTCTGCACCTCCACCGGATCTATGGGAATCCCAACACCCATGGTGGTGGTCATGGTGACGCTCTTGAGGTACTGCCCCTTGGCAGCGGCGGGACGAGCCTTGATTATCGCCCTGAGCAAGGTGGATGCGTTCTCAAACAGCTGCTGCTCCCCGAAGGAGGCCTTGCCTATGGCGTTGTGGGTTATACCGGTCTTGTCAACCCGGAACTCAACCCTACCGGCCTTGATGTCCCTGACCGCGTCCGCCACGTCGAAGGTGACCGTGTTGGTCTTGGCGCTGGGCATGAGTCCCCTGGGACCCAAGATCTTACCGAGACGGCCAACCGCCCTCATCACATCCGGGGTGGCTATGACCGCGTCGAAGTCCAGCCAACCGCCCTCTATCTTCTGCACCATGTCCTCGCCGCCGACGAAGTCCGCGCCAGCCTCCTCGGCCTCCTTCACCTTCTCGCCACCGGCGATGACAAGCACCCTCTTGGTCTTGCCGGTGCCGTGAGGAAGGACCACGGTGCTGCGCACCTGCTGGTCCGCGTGGCGGGGATCTACGCCCAACCGGACATGAAGCTCCACGCTCTCATCAAACTTGGCGGTGGCGATCTCCTTAACCAGCTTGACCGCCTCGGACAGCCCGTAAAGCCGGTCCTCCACCTTCTCCGCAATAGCCCGATACCTCTTGCTCTTCTTAGCCATCTTCAATACCTCCCGTGGTCATAGCGGGCAAAAGCCCTGCCACAAACTCAAATCCCTTAAGATACCTAAAAACCCAAGTCCCTAGTTGACCACTTCCACGCCCATGGACCGGGCGGTGCCCTCGATCATCCTCATGGCGGCCTCCACGTCGTTGGCGTTGAGGTCCACCATCTTGAGCTGGGCGATCTCCCTCACCTGGCTCTTGGTTATCTTGGCCACCTTGGTCTTGTTGGGCGCCGCAGAACCCTTCTCCAGGTTCGCCGCCTTCTTGATCAACACGCTGGCGGGAGGGGTCTTCAGAATGAAGCTGAAGCTCCGGTCCGCGTAAACCGTGATCACCACAGGGATTATGAGCCCCACCTGATCCGCGGTCTTCGCGTTGAACTGCTTCACGAACTCCATTATGTTGACACCCCTCTGACCCAAAGCGGGCCCTACGGGTGGTGCCGGCGTAGCCTTGCCTGCCGGCAGCTGCAGCTTGATCTCCCCTACAACCTTCTTTGCCATTTACCTCACTACCTCCTTAAGATAAGGGCCCTAAAGCCCTGAAGGGCGGAACCCCTGCGAGCCCGCCCGTTTTATTCACTAAAGAACCTTCTCCAAGTCCTCGTAGTCCGCCTCCGCCACGGTCTCCCGGCCAAACACGGTGACGGAGAACTTGACCTTCCCCTTCTCAGGGACCACCTCCACCACCGGCCCAACCTGACCTTCAAAGGGACCGGTTTTAACCCTCACGGTGTCCCCGGGCACTATGTCCATCTCCACCTTGCCCTTCTGAACCCCCGCAAGGCCTATCTTCCCCATTATCTCCGCCACTTCCCGCTCAGTAAGGGGTATGGGATGGTTGCCGGAACCCACAAAACCAGTCACCCCAGGGGTATGACGGACCACGTACCAGGACTGGTCGTCCATTATCATCTCAACCAACACATAACTAGGGAAGACCTTGCGCTTCACATGCTTGGTCTTTCCCTCTTTTATGAAGACCTTCTCCTCCACGGGGATCAACACATTGAAGATCCTGTCCCCCATCCCCATGGTGGCTATCCGCTGCTCCAGATTGGCCTTCACCTTATTCTCGTAACCCGAGTAGGTCTGAACTATGTACCAGCGTCTCTTGTAGTCTTTCATCAGCCAAAAGGGGGCCTACACCGCCCCCTCCTCCCGTGATTTTATGAAAACTAGCGGACCACTCCGCGCAGAAGAGCGGCCAAAACCGCATCCACCAAACCAAGATACGCGGAAACAGAGAAGGTAACAAAAAGAACAACCAAGGTGGAATACCAGACCTGCTGCCTGGTGGGCCAAGAGACCCGCTTCAACTCACCCCTGGCCTCCCTCAAGAAATCTAAAACCCTTTCCACACCTCCGCCCCCCTGATCAAGCAAAAAAGTGGCAGGCCCGGAAGGATTCGAACCTTCAACCCCCGCATTTGGAGTGCGGTGCTCTAGCCAGTTCGAGCTACGGACCTGCACGCACGGTGTATTTTACACTACTTCGTCTCCTTGTGCAAGGTGTGTTTGTCACACCACTTGCAGTACTTCTTCTTCTCCAACTTCTTCTGCATCTTCCGCTTGTTAACCGTGGTCACGTAGTTACGACGCTTGCACTCGGTGCACTGAAGACCAATGATGTCCGCCATCTTTAGCTCACTCCAAAATACAGATTTTTATGGATCATACCCCGCATGAAAGCCCGCGGGAACCGGCCTCAAGAAAGCCGCGGCCCAAGGCACCCCCCGGGCCGCGACGGAACCTCCTGTGACTAAGGCCTACTTGTCCAGTATCTCGGTGACCACCCCGGCGCCCACGGTGCGGCCGCCCTCGCGAACCGCAAACCTAAGACCCGGCTCAAGAGCCACCGGCACTATCAACTTCACCTCAAACTGGCTGTTGTCCCCAGGCATGACCATCTCAACACCATCCGGAAGCTTTATCTCTCCCGTCACGTCCGTGGTCCTGAAGTAGAACTGGGGCTTGTAACCAGAGAAGAACGGCGTGTGACGACCACCCTCCTCCTTCTTCAACACGTAAACCTCCGCCTTGAAGTGCTTGTGCGGCTTGATGCTGCCAGGCTTCGCCAACACCTGACCACGCTCAACCTCGTCCTTCCCAGTCCCCCTCAAAAGAACACCCACGTTGTCCCCAGCCACTGCCTCGTCCAATATCTTCCGGAACATCTCAAGGCTCGTGGCCACCGTCTTCTGGGTGTCCCTCATACCCACTATCTCAACCTCATCGCCGGGCTTGATTATGCCACGCTCCACACGACCGGTAACAACCGTGCCGCGCCCGGTGATCGTGAACACGTCCTCTATGGGCATCAGGAACGGCTTGTCGGTCTCACGAACAGGAGTCGGGATGTACTCGTCGCAAGCCTTCATCAACTCCCAGATCTTGTCGGTCCACTCGTCCTCGCCCTCCGCCTCCAACGCCTTCAACGCAGAACCCCGAACGATGGGAACCTCGTCCCCAGGGAAGTTGTACTTGTTCAAAAGATCCCGGATCTCCATCTCCACCAGATCCAAAAGCTCCGGATCGTCCACCATGTCGCACTTGTTCATGAACACCACCAACGCAGGAACGTTAACCTGGCGGGCCAACAACACGTGCTCACGGGTCTGAGGCATCGGACCATCCGCCGCAGAAACCACCAAAATAGCACCGTCCATCTGAGCCGCACCGGTTATCATGTTCTTTATGTAGTCCGCGTGCCCAGGGCAGTCAATGTGCGCATAGTGACGATTGTCCGTCTGATACTCCACGTGCGCTATGTTGATGGTTATGCCGCGCTCCCGCTCCTCCGGCGCCTTGTCTATCTGATCAAAGGGCGTAAAGTCCGCATAACCCTTCTTCGACAGCGTCTTCGTTATCGCCGCCGTCAACGTGGTCTTGCCGTGGTCTATGTGACCTATGGTGCCAATGTTAAGGTGCGGCTTAGACCTGGTAAACTTCTCCTTCGCCATCTTACCCATACCTCCCTGGTATGCTTTTGTCACCCTTTCAAGAAGGGTCCTTCAGCCCGACGGCAGACTCCGTCCGCGGCGATTCTACCATAAGCGCAACCATACCAAAAGAGACCCGGGACTTCAAGCCCGGATCTCTTTTTTAAACCTGGAGCCGACTTCCGGACTCGAACCGGAGACCCCATCCTTACCATGGATGTGCTCTACCTGCTGAGCTAAGTCGGCTTCCGAAAAGTGGTGGTGGGAGTAGGATTTGAACCTACGTAGGCGCTAGCCGGCAGATTTACAGTCTGCTGCCTTTGACCACTCGGCCATCCCACCACGTGGTAGCTTGGTTGCCCTGGAGCCGGTGAGAGGGTTCGAACCCCCGACCTGCTGATTACAAGTCAGCCGCTCTGCCAACTGAGCTACACCGGCGTTACGAACTGGAATTATACCAGCCTCCGCCCGCCTGTCAACCACCCCCGCCCCCTTGCCAGGACCAAAAAATTGTGATATATGCTCACTTGAACAATCATTCATGCTTAAGGGGGCGAGAAAGTGGCAGACCTAGACGGGGACAATCAGCTCCTGTACGACCTGGCGGAACTATTCAGGGTCTTCGGAGATACAACCCGGGTCAGGATCCTCTGGTGCCTGGCCCAGTCGGGCATGTGCGTCTCCCACCTGGCGGAGCGGCTTCGCATGAGCCAGTCGGCGGTGTCCCACCAACTGAGGATCCTCAAGTCCGCCCGGCTGGTCCGGGTCACACGACAGGGACGGAACGCCATCTACGGCCTGGACGACCAACACGTTAAGGCCATCTTCGACCAGGCCCTCCAACACGTGAGCCACACATCCATGGGAAGGGAGAACAAAAATGAGCCAGACCGCTGAATGCCGGTCCTGCCGGTGCTGCGCCGACGAACACCACCACGACCACCACGGAACCACCCGAATCCCAAGGGGACTGCGACTCGTCCTGGGGGCCGCCGCCCTGGCGGGGTCCCTGCTCCTTCCCAACCACATAAGACCCCTGGGCCTCATCGCCGCCTACCTCATCCTGGGGACCAACGTGATGGCCTCCGCCCTGAGGAACGCCCTCAAGGGGGACCTGTTCAACGAGTTCTCCCTCATGTCCATCGCCACCCTGGGGGCCATCGCCATAGGGGAACTGGCCGAAGGGGCGGCGGTGATGCTCTTCTACGAGGCGGGGGAACTGCTCCAGGACATGACCGCCGAGAGGTCCCGGCGAGCCATAGAGGCCGCCATGGACCTGAGGCCCAAGATGGCTCACCTCATGACCCCCCAGGGGGAGGCGGACATCCCCCCCGACCAGGTGGAGACCGGATCCACGATCATCGTGAGGCCCGGGGAGATGATCCCCCTGGACGGACAGGTCACCCAGGGCAGGGCATCGGTGGACACCTCATCCCTCACCGGCGAGGGGCTACCGGTGGACGTGGCGGAGGGGGACCCGGTCCAGGCGGGGACCATGAACCTGGACGGGCACCTGAAGATCCGGGTGACCCGCCCCTTCGACCAGTCCGCCATGGCCCGGGGACTCCAGCTGCTGGCCCAACAGGAGGGGAGCCGCACCAGGACCGAGCGGTTCATCTCCGCCTTCGCCCGCCGCTACACCCCGGCGGTCATGATCCTGGCGGCCCTCATCTCCACCGTACCACCCGCCCTCGGCATGGGCAGCTTCAGACAGTGGGCCTACCGGGGGCTGGTCTTCCTGGTGGTCTCCTGCCCCTGCGCCCTCATGATCTCCGTCCCCCTGGCGGTCCTGGCGGGGCTAGGCGCCTCCGCCCGCCGGGGACTCCTCCTCAAGGGGGGGGACGCGCTGGAAAGGCTATGGCAGGTCCGAAGCGCCTTCCTGGACAAGACCGGGACCCTCACCAAGGGGACCCTGCGGGTGCTGAACGTGACCCCCGCCCCGGGGGTGGACCCCGCCCGGCTGATGAACCTCGCCGCCGCGGCGGAGATGGGATCCAACCACCCGGCCGCCCGGGCCATCGCCGCCCAGGGGTCCCACCTCTCCCCGGAGGACACCAAGGAGCTGCCAGGCATGGGGGTGGAGGCCACCGTGGATGGCTCCTCCATCCTGGTGGGCAACCGGCGCCTCATGGAGTCCAGGGGGGTTGAAGCCCCGGAGGAGGCTCTGGAGTCCGGCGCGGTCCACGTGGCGGAGAACCAGAGGTACCTGGGGTCCATCCAGCTGGGGGATCAGCTGAGGGAGGACGCCCAAACCGCCCTGGACTCCCTCCGCCGGCTGGGGCTCAAACCCCTGGGGGTCATCTCCGGGGACAGGCCCCACCGGGTGGAGGAGCTCACCGGCCAGCTCCCCCTGGACATCCGCCTGGGGGATCTGCTCCCCGCCGACAAGGTGGAGGTGCTCAAGGCCCGACCCTTAAGCCTCTTCGTGGGGGACGGGATCAACGACGCGGCGGTTATGGCCGCCTCCCACGTGGGGATCGCCGTGGGGGGCCTGGGAGCGGACGTGACCGTGGAGGCCTCCGACGGGGTCCTCCTGTCGGACCGGCTCTCCCCGGTGGCGGAAGCGGTGACCGTAGCCAGGATGAGCCGCCGGGTGGTGGGACAGAACATCGCCATGGCCCTCTCGGTAAAGGCGGCGGTGCTGATCCTGGGCACCCTGGGGGCGGCCAACATGTGGGAGGCGGTCTTCGCCGACGTGGGGATGGCCCTGCTGGCCACGCTGAACTCCTGCCGGGTCCTCCGGTCGGTCCGTTGACCCCCCCATGCAAAGAACCTATAATCACCCGGTAAACAAACTGGGCCCCCTCGGGGCAACTCCGGTGAAAGTCCGGGGCAGCCCCGCTACTGTGAGGACCTTACGTCCAAGCCAGAAAACCCGACGGGGCCGGGAAGGATGTTGTGCGAGGGCATGTATCATCCGGATAGCTTTTCACGTTCGTCTTCCGAAGGGGACCGGCGGTCCCCTTTATTCCTTCGCTGGCTGGCCCATCCTCCTGCTGGCGGCGCTCCTCCTGATCTCCCCGTCTACTTCCGACGCCCTCCCATCCCCCAAACGGATCGTGTCCCTCTCCCCGGCGGGGACCGAGATGCTCTTCGCCATGGGACTCGGGGACCGGGTCGCGGCGGTCACCACCTTCTGCGACCACCCCCGGGAGGCCCTATCGAAGCCCAAGGTGGGGGGCTTCGCGGACGTGAGCATCGAGGCCCTGATATCCATGGGGGCGGACCTGGTGGTGCTCCAGGACATCCACTCCCCAATGACCCAGCAGCTCACCCGGGCAGGGATCCGGTGGATCATGCTGCGCCAGGACAGCGTTGCCCAGGTGCTGGACTCCATGCGGGCCCTGGGGAGGGCCTGCGGCGTGCCGGACCGGGGGCAGGCCCTAGCCAGGCGAACCGAGTCCCAGATAAGGGCCATATCCTCCAGAACCAAGGGGAAGCGCCCCCGGGTGCTGGTCTGCGTCTCCCGGGAGATGGAGGCGGGGCGCATAACCTCCTTCTACGCCGCTGGGCCCAGGAGCTTCTACGGGGAGCTGGTGAGGCTGGCGGGGGGAGAGAACTGCCTTCCCCCCTCATCACCCCCCTACCCCATGGTCTTCGCCGAGGGGCTCCTAGCCATGAGACCCCAGGTGGTGATAGACCTGGTGGGGGACAGGAACTTCTACCACTCCTCCTCAAGGCTCAACCGGGACGAGCTGTTCGACCTGAACGAGATCCGCCGCAAGTGGCGCCGGTCGTTCCCCAACTCCACTTTCAAGCTCCAGGTACTGGAGGGCACCGTTTACCTCCGGCCCGGGCCCAGGATACCCGTGGTGATCGACGCCTTCCAGCGGGCCATCCGGGAGGCGTCCCGATGAGCATCGTCTCCGTGAGGGACCTGACGGTCCAGATGGGGGGAAGGACCATCCTCCGGGACGTGAACCTGGACCTTAGGCCCCGGGAGGCCCTGGCGGTGATAGGCCCCAACGGGGCGGGGAAGAGCACCCTCCTCAAAGCCCTCATGGGACTGGTGCCCTTCGACGGTGAGGCGTGGATCCTGGGCAGGCCCTTAAGGGCCATGAGGCCCAGGGAGATCGGCCGGCACATCGCCATGGTGCCCCAGCCCTCCGAGGGGCGTCCCCCGGTGACCCCCAGGGAGTTGGCGGAGCTATCCAGGTACCCCTGGCACGGGCCCTTTGACCCCCTGGGGCCGGAGGACCTCGATACGGTCCGGAGGGCCCTCGCCGCGGTGGGGCTCAAGGACCTGGCGGACACCCCCATGGAGGAGCTGAGCGGCGGCGAGGCCCAGAGGGGACTGATAGCCGCAGCCCTGGCCCAAGGTACCCGATGCCTACTCCTTGACGAGCCCACCGCGTTCCTGGACCACCTCCACCAGCAGGAGGTGTTCAACCTCCTAATGGCACTCAAGGATGACGGGTTGGGGGGCAGAAAGGGCATGCTCATGGTCACCCACGACGTAAACCTGGCGTTGGCCTGGGCGGACCGGGTCTTAGCCATAAAGAACGGGGAGCTGCTCTTTGACCTCCCCCCGCACCTCATAGGCCCCGCGGAGCTTGAGGGGGTCTTCAACGTTCCCTTCGCCAAACTGACGGACCCACGGGGCAGGGGCTGCCTCATGCCGGAGGTGATGCTCCGATGAGAAACCGCCGGAACCTCTGTCTGGCCCTGGCATCCATTGCGATACTCGTCGCAAGCCCCATGATCGGTCCCGCGGACGTTCCGCTGGGGAACATGCTCAACAACCCGGTCTTCATGGAGATGAGGCTTCCTCGAGTTCTGCTGGGCTACGCCACCGGAGCCACCCTCAGCGTCTGCGGAGCGGTGTTTCAGGTGCTCCTCAAGAACAGCCTGGCCTCCCCGGACGTGATGGGGGTGTCATCGGGGGCCGCCCTTGGAGCGGTTTGCGCCATCAGGTTCGGCATCCAGATCCCCCTGGGAGCGGGGGCGTTCCTGGGCTCCGCCCTGGCCATAGGCCTCATCCAGGCAGCGGGGGCGGCCACTCAAAGGCGCAACCCCTCCGGGGAGGGGTTAATGCTGGCAGGTGTTGCCGCCAGCTTCCTGTTCGGGAGCCTAAACATGATAATCCAATACAGCGGGGGCTACTCGGACTCCTTCAGGATGATGAGGTGGGCCAGTGGGGGGCATACAGATCATAGGATGGGACCCCCTGCTCCCCGCCCTCATCACCCTGGGGGGCACCCTCCTGGTCTGCCGTTTCTTTCTGCAAGACCTCAAGCTCATACGCTGCGGCACCCTCTTGGCCCAAAGCCGGGGGGTACCGGTGCAATCGGTGCGCCTCATCCTGTTCTCCCTCATATCCCTGGCGGTAGCCTCAAGCGTCTCCATCTGCGGCCCCATAGGCTTTGTGGGCCTCTTCGGCCCTCACATGGCCCGGATGACCGGGGCAAGGGGAGAGGGGGAGGTGCTCTTTGCCAGCACCATGATAGGGGGCTCCATGCTGACCCTCTGTGACGTGGCGGCAAGGACCCTGTGGGCCCCGTCGGAGATACCGGTGGGCATAATCACCTCCGGGGTGGGGGCCCTCTTCTTCCTGTGGCTGCTCCTGAGGAGGAGCTGACTTGCCGCCAGGTCCGAAGGACGAGGCCGCACAAGACCCGAATAACCCCAATAAACCAAACAGCAGGGAGGTTGATAAGGTGTTGGAATCCATCCTGTGGTTCATGAACGAGGGGGGACCCATAATGTGGGTGATCCTTGGGATGTCCATCTGCTCCACGGGGGTGTTCCTGGAGAGGTTCCTGCTCATGTGGTCCCTTCGAGGGCAGCTCAAAAGGGCGGACGGGCTGCTCAGGGGCCTATCCAACCCATCATCCCCGGATCAGCTGGACCGGACGATCCGGTCCGCGGGGGAGGGTACCCTGCCCCAAAGGCTCATGAGGGAGCTGATGAGCCTTTGGAACGCCGGGGCCCCGGCCATGAGGGAGGCGGGGAAGGTCTTCATAAGGGGGGAGCTGTTCAGCCAGCAGAGGGGGCTTGGATGGCTGGAGCTGTCCATTCGGCTCTCCCCCATGCTGGGGCTCCTCGGCACCGTTATCGGGATGGTTCGGATGTTCGGGGCCATAGACGCCGCGGGGGCCAACTCGTCAGAGGTGGCGGGGGGGATAAGGGTGGCGCTCTTCACCACCGTGGCGGGACTCTCCTGCGCCATACCATCCCTGGTGGGGCTCATGACCCTTCAGCACATGATCGAATGGTCCCAGGAGGCCATGAACCGTCTGGCCGACCTGCTGGTGCTGGCTCGAATTAAGGCGGGGGGACCGCTCCCCACGGACCGGGAGGAGGCGGCCAGCTTGGGGTGAGGCGCAAACGACTGGACATAGACATGACACCCCTGCTGGACGTGCTGTTCATCCTCATAATATTCTTCGTGATCACCTCCTCGTTCAGCCACCTAAACCTTCAGGAGGTCCTCCTCCCTCACGCCAAGGGCACACCAGCTGAAAAGGCGGGGAACTTCAAAATCCCCATGGTGGTCACAATCCTGGCGAACGGGACGATAACCGCGGAGGGGAAAGAGGTCACCCTGGAGGAACTCAAGGGTATGGCGCGATCCATGGACAAGGCAAGACCGGTGCTGATCGGGGCCCACAGGGACGTCCCCTACGGGAAGGTGATAGGGGTGCTGTGGGCCCTTCAGGAGGCGGGGGTCTCATCCCCGGGGCTACTCACGGAGGAACCAAGATGAGACGCCCCATGGGGATCTTCCTAAGCCTCCTGCTGCACGGGGCAGCGATCGCCGTCGCCGCATCCGGGCTGGGGATTAACGGGTCCCACCGATGGAAGCAGGGCAGCACCCCAAGGGCTATCACGGTATACATAGCCCCGGCGATCCCCCCGCAGCCCCCGGTGACCCACAAACCCCGCGGGGCTGCTGCGTGGTCAACACCCCATAAAACCGCCAAGGAGGACTCCACCGACGCTCCAAGGAGGCCAACGGAAACGAAGGTGGACGATGGCAAAACCGGTGGCAAGTCGATCGGCGGCCCCGCCCCGGGGTCTGGCTGGACGAGGCAGGCTAGATCCTCCTCGGATTCCCTCAGCACCGGGGACAGCAGCCCGGCGGAGCAGAAGGATGTTGCATCCCCCTTCGAGGGAGGGGGGACCACCGGGAGGAGCACCCAGGATGACCCCCCCAAGGGGATCCGAGGCGAAGAGGGACGCTACAGGGGGGATGAGGCGATAATCAAGGCGGTGCCCCCCTACCCCCTTTCCTCAAGGAAACGGGGGGAGGAGGGCACCGTTGTGATATCCCTTATCGTAAGACAGGGGTTGCCACAAAAGGGGGAGATCTACAGGTCCAGCGGTTACAGGGGGCTGGACCAGGCGGCCCTAACGGCAGCGCTTCTCTGGAGGTTCCCCGAGGACCTTAACGACCGGGTTTTGGTCCCCTTCCGCTTCAGCCTGAAGGACTGAGGGGCTGAAGGGAAGAAGAACCCGAACCTACCCTCTCCCCCAGCCCCTAAGGGCTAGAACCTGGCGTCCAGGGATATGTAAAGCCTGCGCTCCGGGGTAAGGTATCCGTTCCGGTCCAGCACGTACCTGCGATCGAACAGGTTGCTAGCACCCAACCTAAAGGTCACGTCCTTGGACGTGTAGGACATAAAGGCATCCACCAGGAACAGGTCCTCGTCGGAGTATCCGCGGCTATTGTTGGCTATGGCCCGGTCACCGTAGAAGCGACCGGTTACCCCGGCCCCCCACGACCCCCTGGCCCAGTTGAGGGAGCCGGTCACGTCCCACCTTGGATCCCCGGACCTGGACCAGGTGCCCCCGCTGAGCTCCTCCCCGTAGGTCCAGGAAATCCCCTGCTGGTAGTACATCTCCCCGGAGAGGTTCACCCGAAACATACCCTCAACCCCGTATGCCCTGTACTCGTCCAGGTTAACGTACTTACCCATCCAGGTAACCGGATCTGACCAGTACTTTATCTTGTCCTCCACATCGGTGTAGAAGACACCAAGGCTCCAGGAACGGTCTTTGCCCTTGACGCCCCCCTCGTAACTCCAACCCTTCTCGGGTCTTAGGGAGTAGTTGGGCTCGCCGAAGCTCCTCATGGGCATGTAAATCTGAAAGAAGCTGGGCATCACGAAGAACCTCCCGGCGGAAAGATACCAGAGCCTCCCAGTGGAATCCTCCCGGTAAAGGGAGACCTTCGGGGCCAGCTCCGACTGGTCCTCCCCCTCCTCCACGTGCCACCTCTCGTACCTAAGCCCAAGATCCGCGGTGAGATCCCCCAGCGGAACGGTGGTCTCCCCGTAGGCTATGATCCCGTCCCGCTTGAGGTCGTAAGGGTCGTTGTTGCCCCACGGGTTGTCCACGTTCAGGTAATCCGAGTCATCACGCCTTACCTCAAGCCCATAGGCGGCCCCATTGCCCCAAAGCCGCCCCCGTCCCTCCAGGGACAAACCCATGTTGCGGTCCCGGTAGTCGCTCCTGCCGCTGCTGTCAAAGACCTTCTTGGCGGACTCCCCGTAATAGCCCTTGAGCTTCATCCCACCCAACGGAACCGTCAAGGCCACCCGGGAGTAGCTGTTATCCTGGTGGTTATCGGCTCCATCGTAGGTCCAACGGGATGAATAATCCCCCCATTGGCTGGAAAACTCCCACCCCCTACCGGAGGCCGACCCGGCGGAAAGGCCGTAGTGGTTCGACCGGTAGTCCTTGGAGAAGTCCCTGAGGCCGTTGCCCCTAAGCCTTATCTCCCGCTCCCCCTCCTCCTCCCTGGAGTAAGATACCCTTGCCCACATGGAGCTGGATGCGGCGGCGGCGCTGAAGGACCCCATGCCGTAACCGCCGGAACCGGCGGTGAAACGTGCCTGGAAGGGGCCGCCAGGGCCGGAAGCCCCCTTCACGGTTATTACGTTTATGACCCCCGCGGCACCGTGGGAACCGTACAGGGCGGATGAGGCCCCCTTAACCACCTCCACCCTCTCCACGGAGCTTATGGGTATGGACCTCAGGTCAAAGGGGGCCCCCAACACCGCACCGGCGCCATAGCTGGATGTCATGAACGGCACCCCGTCCACCAGAAGCAGCGTCTCGGTGGTCATCCCCCTTATGGAGATGCCCTTGGACTGGGCCATGCCCGCGCCGTTCACAAGCCCAGACACCCCGGGCAGGGAGTCCAGGGCCTCCTGAAGGTTCTGGAAACCCCGGGAGGCCATGTCGGCGGAGGTTATGACGTACCCCTGGGAGGGCAGGTCCGCCAGCTGATCCGCCAACCTGGAACCGGTGACCTCCACCACCGGGACCTCCATCCCCCGAACGGGGAGAGGGGACGATAAGAGGGCAAGGAGCAGAGCCCCAAGACCCAAACGAACCAAAACATGGGATGAACATCTAAACCTGATCAACCGGATCACTCCTCAACACACGCAAGCAACTCCCTGACTTAAAATCAAACTAGAACGCCATGACACACAAGAGGGCAAGCTTAAGGCTGATGACCCCCTACATGCCATCACCTCCCCAAGAGCTTAGATCCAACGGACAGGCCTCATAAAAAAAGGAGCCCAAGGGCTCCGAACACGAAACATGCGTCCTCCCCCGCCCTCGAGGGGTGGACGCAACTCAAGGCACCGGTGCCAGTGTCGGGCTTGGACGCCAAAGGGCGCCCACACCGTAGCGGGGCTGCGCCGGATTCTCACCGGACTTCCTGAAACAGCCGGGCCTTTAAGCTTTGTTTTTTACAACCGCTACCCCCTCGGCACCCCTTGGGATGGCCATACCACCATAGGGCCACAGGGGGAAACGGTTACTTCTATGTTAACACTCGATGGGCATGGGATAATATTAAGTATCTTCTGAATAAGTCCCGCCCTTGGGAACCGCAGGGTTCAACCCACCCGAAAACCCAAGGCCCTACTCCATGGGCGGAGCGGATCCCGGCCCCTGCCCCAAGGATCTAAAGGCTGCAACGCTAAAGGGGGCCGGGAAGATCCGGCCCCCCTAAAGGCTGGTCTAGTTGCCCTTGCTCACCGGCTTACCAGTCGCCGCGATCTGCCCCCATCCGTCCTCCCCCAGGGCGTACCTCAGGGCCGCCTGGGAGGACAACAGGTCACATCGGGCGTCCACGAGGTCGTTCATGGCCTGTTCCAGCCTCACCCGGGCATCCATCACGTCCAGGTTGGTGCCCACCCGGGCCTCGTAGCGCCTGAGGGATATCCGGTGGTCCTCCGTGGCCTGCTCCACCATGACCTCCGCGGTCTTAACCCTCTCCCGGGCCTCCCTCAGGGACTCCAGGGCCTCCACGGTCTCCCGGCGTATCTCCAGCTTCATGTCCTCCACCCGGGACAGCAGGGATTCCGCCAAAGCCAGGGACTGACGGGCCTTGGCCCGGTTCTCCCCCCCGTCCCATGACCGCCACTGCAGGGTAAGGGAAAGGAGGTAGTCGTCCTTATCGGAGGGGAAGAAATGGGAACCCACCCTGTAAGCCTCCCCCTTGAACAGCAGCTGAGGCCTGTCCTGGCCTGCGGCGGCGTCCGCAAGGGCCTTGGCCTGGCGGTAGGACTCCTCCAAGGAACGGATCTCCGCCCGGCTCTCCGCCGCCAGATCCGGGAGATCCTGGGGCAGCTCCTCGGGCAGCAACGAGGCCGGCTGTTCCATCTCCCCGTCCCTGGGGACGGGGAAACCTGCCGCCCTGTCCAGGGCAGCGTATGCCCTTTGAACCGCCCCCTCGAGCCCTCATCAGGTTCAACCTGGCGTTGGAAAGGGCCACCTGAGCCCTTAACACCTCCGCCTTAGGCACCATGCCCACCCGGAAGAAGGCCTGAACCCTGGTCAGATACGCCTCGGACAGCTCCACCACCCTCTGGGCCACCTGGGCCTTGCCCTTGGCCCTCACCAGGGCAAGATAAGAGGCCCTGAGGCGGTAGAGAAGCCCCTCGACCCCCCGATCCCTGTCCGCCTTCGCCGCCTCCAACCCCGCTTGAGCGGCCCTAACCTGGCTCGTCACGGTACCCCCGGAGTAAAGGAGGTGGGTCAACGCAACCGAGGCCCTGTATGTCTCCTCGTAGCCCGTTATGGCTATACCTATGGGGACGTTGTCGAAATCGTACACCTTCCCCTTGGGGGCCTCCTGGGCCTTTGAACCGTATAGCACCAAGTCCAACTTGGGGGAAAGCCCCGCCCTGGCCTGCTGAACCTCAAGCTCTGCCCTCCTCACCGCCATATCAAGAGCCCTCACCGCCGGGTGAGATCCGAGCATCCTGGACTCCAGGTCCTCAAGCCGAACCACGCCGGCGAAGGCGGACGAGGATGAGCCTAGGATAATAAGGGATAGAAGGGCCAAAAGGCACCCCCTGCCGAGGCGATACACGGGCATCAAAGGGCCTCACCCCCAAAAAGGACCCCGCAGCTCCTCCTCCAAAGGGCCACCGCGTCCTCCACGTCAAACCACACCCATAGGTTGAACATGATCCCGTCGAACAATATGCAAAGAACCTCCTCCATACCGTCAGGGAGCCCTCCCGCCTCGGCGAGGACCCGGCGCATCTCCCCCATCATGCGGCTGCGAAGGGACCCCGTCAGGTCCCGCATGCCCTCAACCCCCCGGTGGGCCAAGAGCCGGAGCTCCAACCAGAGGGACAGGGAGTCCCGCTCCTTCCAAAGCAGCTGGAGAAAACCCTCCCCCTTCCGGACCGACATGGCAATCACGTCCTCCCCCTGGGCCGATCCATCCGCCAGGTAGGATACGATCCTGTCCACCTCGTCCTCCATGACCCGCTTGAACAGGTCGAACTTGCTGTGAAAGTGCCAATAGAAGGCCCCCTTGCTAACCCCGGCGGACCTTACTATGGAGTCCACCCCCGCCCCCTCGTAACCCCTCTGGGCGAAGATGATCCTCGCGCTGCTCATTATGGCGTCCTTGGCATCGGAGACCAAATAGACTCCCTCCTTCCAAAATCCGGCTAGGATGTTCTCAAAGACCGACCGGTCTGTCAAGTACCGCAAAGACAAAGGGGCCCCGAAGGGCCCCGAAGGAACTTGAAGACCCAGGCCAGCGAGGCCCAAGTCCACTAACGCTTGGAGTACTGGAACCGAGCCCGGGCTCCCGCCTGACCGAACTTCTTCCTCTCCACCATCCTGGGATCCCTGGTAAGGAGCCCCGCCTTCTTCAGCGCCGGACGAGCCTGGGGGTTCATCTTCAATATGGCCCGGGCAATCCCAAGCCTGATGGCCCCCGCCTGGCCGGTGAGACCGCCCCCATGGGCCCTCACCAACACGTCAACCTTGCCCTCCACGCCCGCCACCTTCAACGCCTCGAGGGCGTGAAGCTGCCAGGTGAACCGAGGCAGGTAGTCCCCGATCTCACGGTTGTTAACCTTCACCAGCCCCTGACCGGGACGGATCCTCACGCGGGCCACCGCGTTCTTACGCCTGCCGGTGCCCCAGAAGTACATGTTGGAAGCCTGCACCTTCTATTCCCCCCTCTTCCTTAAAGTTCCAAGGTCTCAGGCTTCTGGGCCCCGTGGGGATGGGTGGGACCCGCGTAGACCTTAAGCTTCTTGAACATGGCCCTGCCAAGCCGGTTCTTGGGCAGCATGCCCTTCACCACCCGCTCGATGAGCCTCTCGGGGTTGCTGTCCAGTATCTTGCCGTAGGACACGGACTTAAGACCCCCGGAGTAACCGCTGAACCGATGAACCATGGACTGCTCACGCTTCTTCCCCGTGAGCCCCACCTTCTCGGCGTTGATGACCACCACGAAATCCCCGGTGTCCACATGGGGGGTGTAGGTGGGCCTGTGCTTGCCGGACAAGACCAACGCTATCCGGGACGCAAGACGACCCAGATGCTTGTCCGTGGCGTCAATCACATACCACTTGCGCTCCACGGCTTCCTTCTTAGCCATGAACGATCTGGTGCCGATCATGGATTCTCCTCCTTCGCTGAAAAAAGACAGCATCTTCTTTTCTTCACATCTACTCAAAAGCGCAACCCAGCGTCAACCCAGCCCCATGCCCGCCGTGGGGGGTGGCGCGGCACAAAAACCGGAAAAACCACTAGATCACGCGCTTAAGCCTTGGATTGTCGGTAACACCGGGGATCCGGCCCCTCTTGGCCACGGGCCTCCCGTCCACCTCCTTTATGTCCATGGTCATGTCCCTCGGCGTGCCGTGGGCTATGTAACTGCCAACCCCAAAACCACAGGCCCCGGCATCCGCAAGGGCCCTTATCCTGTCGGGGTTCAAACCGCCGGACACGAACACCCCTACATGACCATAGCCGGCCATGGAAAGCCGGCACCGTACCTCCCGGACGAGATCAGGGGTCACCCCTCCTCGCTCCCCAGGAGTATCAAGTCTAACAGCGAAAAGCCTTTCTTTCAAGGCCTCCGCCACGGAAAGGGCCTCCTCCGCCTCATCCCGGAAGGTGTCCACCAGGATGGAACGCTTCTCCTGCTCCGGCAACACCCTGTCATAGGCCATGGCGACCTTCACGGTGTCTCCGGCTATCAATATGGCGGCGTGAGGGATGGTACCCCGGGGCTCCCTGCCGCCCAGCTTCGCCCCTAGAATGCAGCTCGCATCGGAACAGCCGCCGATCAAAGCGGACCTCTCCATCACAGGAGCACAGGAGGGATGCACGTGCCGGGCACCAAAACACAGGACCGGCAACCCCCCAGCGGCCTCCACGCAACGCCGGGCGGCGGTGGCCCAGCCGCTGGCACTGGACAGCATCCCCAGCAGGGTGGTCTCGTAAAGGCCGAACTCCCCATAGGGACCCCGGATCCTCATCACCACCTCCCGGGGGGCAAACTCCTCACCCTCCTCAAGGGCCTCCACGGAAACCCTGGCCCCCGCCTTGAGGAAAAGACGCCGCACCTCCTCAACCCCGCAGAAGACCCCGCCCTCCCGGGCGAAAACCTCCGCACAGACCTCCGCGTCCAGCCTACCAAGCTCCCGCAGAACGTCCCTGGTCTTGACGAAGTAAACGTCCGACGTCCAGCCCTCCACTACCTCCCCGTGATCCGCGGAGAAAAGCCGGTCACCGCTAACACTGAACTCAAGAACGTCCTCCATCCGGTCAACCCGGGAAGACAAGGCTCAAAACCCCCTCCTGAACGCCGCCCAAAGGGGCCGGCGGAACAAAAGAAAAAAGCTAGGATATGGCCACCAACACCAAAGACAACAGCATGAAGAGCCCCATCAAGACCGCCGATATCTTGGTAAGACCACTCATCCGCTGCCAGGCCCCAGAGTTGTCCTGCTGGGTCCCTCCACCGAACATGCCGGCGAAACCTCCGTTCTTCCGCTGCTGCATCAATATGGACCCCCCAAGGGCCACACATACCACCAACTGCAACAAAACCAAAAGGACCTTCACGTCCAGCACCCCCGAAAACCCGCGATTTAAAAAGCAAAAATACAACCTACCGCCCAGCGGACGGCTCAACCATGGATTCTATCACAAGGGGGGCAAATAGGGCCAGCTTTGCCGCCGCCCTTGCCCGGTGGGATATCCGGTCCTTAAGATCCCCCGCCTGAGCCAGGGTGACATCTACCCCCCGGGGGATGAAGACCGGATCGTACCCGAAACCGCCCTCCCCCTCAGGAGCACAGGCTATAGCACCCTCCAGCTCCCCACGGAACGAAAATGCCCTGCCATCCGGCAACAGCAGCACCGCCACGCACACAAACCGGGCCCACCGATCAGCCTCCCCGGCAAGACGACCCAAAAGCCACCTTATCCGGTCCTCATCGCAGGAACCCACCCGGGCGGAAAACACCCCGGGCCCCATGTCCAAGGCCCTCACCTCCAAGCCGGAGTCCTCCGCCAAGACCGGAAGCCCCGGGGATACCTCCGCGTAAGACCTGGCCTTCTTAAGGGCGTTCTCAAGGTAAGAGGCCCCGTCCTCCTCCACCTCCAACCTCTCACCCGGCAGCCTAAGACGTATCCCCCGCCCCCGAAGAAGCCCCTCCCATTCCCTCACCTTACCGGGGTTACCGGTGGCGAGGACCAACTCAGCGGCCCACGAGCTCTTCAAAGCTAGCCACCCCCAGCACCTCCAACTGAAGCCGGTGAAGACGCCTTATGCCCTCCTCCGCCGCCGAAAGCATGCGATCAAAGGTCTGCCGAGGGAAAAGAGCATCCTCCCCGGTGGCCTGAAGCTCCACGAACCGGCCGTCCTCCGCCATGACCACGTTGCAGTCCACCTGAGCGGCCGAATCCTCCTCGTAGCAAAGGTCCAAGAGCACCTCCCCGTCCACAAGGCCGGCGCTCACCGCCGCAACCTGATGCACCACCGGGAAACCCTTCACCACGCTCCGGTCCAACAACCACCGGCACGCATCCACCAGCGCCACGAAAGAGGCGGTTATCGCCGCGGTCCTGGTACCCCCGTCGGCCTGAAGCACGTCACAGTCGATCCACACGGTCCTCTCACCCAGGGCTTCAAGGTCCACCGAGGCCCGCAGGGACCTGCCTATGAGGCGCTGGATCTCCTGACCCCTGGCGTTCGGCCGACCCCGGCTTATCTCCCGCTGGGTCCTCTGATGGGTCGACCGGGGAAGCATGGCGTACTCGGCGCTCACCCACCCCTGACCAGTGCCCCTCAGGAACTGAGGCACCTTCTCCTCCACCGAGGCGGTGCAAAGCACGTGGGTGTTGCCCCACCTTATGAGCGCCGACCCCTCCGCGTACCGGTTGCACCCCCGGTCTATCTCCACGGGCCTTAGATCCATACAGCCCCTTCCGTCTATCCTTTCCATGCCTCAGCCCCCTATTGTTTCAAGGCCCAGGGCTTAGACAGGTCCACCACGGACTTGTCCGACACGTCCTGACCATCCACGTAAACCTTTACCTTCCTTATGGGGGGAAAGTTCTCCGCCACGGTCTTCACTATGCCGGTCATCACCAGCTGGGCCCTGTCCTTCCCAAGCGCCTTGAGCCCCTCCAGGAAAGACGAGCTTAGATCAAGGTAGAGCCACTCCCCGCTCCTAAAAAGGTGCAGCACCTGAACCGAACCCTTCATCCAACCGGAGCTGGTAAGCTCCGCCATGAAGAACTCCAAGACCCCCTTCATGGCCTCCTCATCGGTGGCCACCCCGGACACCTTGAACTCCTTGCCCTCCAGGGACGTCCCGGAAGGCAGGTACACCTCGTACCTGTCGGACTTGGACGCCGAATCCTCCGAAACGCCCTCAACGGATACCTCCTCCGGGGAGTTAACCGTGCCCCTAACGTTCCTGCCCCCGGAGTCCAGGTACTTGAAGGCCAGGGACGTGACTCCGTACCCCACCCCAAAGAATATGGCCACCAGGGACGCCCAAGCGATGACCCGGAACGGCAGCGGGGCCTTTCGCCCCTCCCGTCCCTCCTCGGGCTCCCTCCCCCTGTACCGGTCCCTTCCGTATCGATCCCTATCCCTTTGGCTGTCTTCCCTCCACATATGCCGATCCCCCATCGCTAGTCTGCAGAACTAACCTCCACGCCTCAACGGCGGCCTGTCTTAAGGTAATCCACAATCCCCTTGGCCAGGGCGGATGCCATCCGTCCCTGGAAAGCCGGGTCCCTTAGCAGCGCCGCGTCAGAGGGCTCCGATATGAACCCCATCTCCACCAGCACCGCCGGCATGGCAGCCCCTTTAAGCACGTAAAACGGCGCCTGGGCGACCCGCTTCATGTTGAGCCCCGAGGCCTTGCCGCTGCCGAAAAGGGCCTCCGCAAAGGAGGTGCTCACGTCTATCTTCTGGTTCTGCTGCATGTCCCCCAGTATCTGCATGAGTAGCCGGGTCTTCCTATCCATCCCGCCCTCGGACCCAGAGGAGTCCCCTATCTCCCGGTTCTCAAAGAGGGCTAGCCTCATGGCGTCCCGGTCCGTGGGAAGGGACATGAGATACAGCTCCACCCCCCGGGAGTGACGCCCCGGAGGAAGGGAGTTGCAGTGCAAGCTCAAGAACAGGTCCGCCTTCCACTGGTTCGCCAGCTGGGTCCGCTCCGAAAGCTTGAGGTACCGGTCGTCCTCCCTGGTGAGCCTCACGTCCACACCGTAGGCGCCAAGCACCTCCTTGAGCCTCAACGCCACCTGAAGGTTTATGTCCTTCTCCTTAAGACCGTTGCCCATGGCCCCCGGGTCCTTCCCCCCGTGCCCCGGATCCACCGCCACCACGGGCCTGTCCTTCCCCTTGAACACCCGCTCCACCGATATGAAGGACTGAACGGGCGCCTCGTCCCCCCTGCCGGCCTGCCCCTCCTTTGAGGCCTTCTTCTCCACCCCCCGGTCATCGGAGGAACCGGACGGGGAAGGACGAGAGACCCCGCTCACCACCTCATCACCACCCTGAGGGGAAGCGACGCTCCCGTCCGGGAAGTCCAGGACAAGCCTCACCGGCGAATCCAGCGTGAACTCCTTGACCGGCAGCCGGGAGGCCTTAAACGTCAAAGTGGTGGACGATCCGTAGGAAAGGATCGAACAGCTCACCACCTCCTGCCTGGGAGACGGGGGGATCAGCGACTGGGGAACCCCAAAGGGCAGTGAGACCTCAACACCCCTCGGGGTATGGGAGACCCTTACGTTCTCCGTGGACCCAAGCTCCAACACCGCCCTCACGAAGCCCTTCTGGACCCCCCACCGGAAGCTCTTTAGGGCCTGGGGGACCTCCATACCCCCCGGGGACGGGGGATTGGAGGCCTTGGCATTCCCGGCCCCAGGTTCTTTCTCCGCCTCCTTCCGGACAGGAGAAGCGGACACCGCCGCAGGACCATCCGAAAAACCCCGGAAGGCCAGGTCCCCCTTGAGACCACCGGACTTGAGGAACCCGTTGACGATCCCAAGGGCCCCCTTCTGCTCAACCCACCAGTGCCCCCCTTCCCCAAAGACCGGGTGCTCCAGGGGCACCACTGAGCCGTTGAGCCTTGCCACCGGCGAGTTCGCCCAGAACTCCAGCTTGCGGCCCCCCATCACCACCACCAGCCCGTCGGACCGGGGCTGCCACGAAAGGCCCAGGGAGGAGAGCATCACATCCGCCGCCACCAGAGTAAGACCTCCCTGCCGCTTGTAGGGCACATCCCCCTTCCGGGCCTCACCGTTCCACAGCACCATGAAACCCTCTTCCCGGGCATGGACCTCCGACGGGAAAGCACAGGCCATGATGCTCAAAAGAACCGCTAAAAGGACAAAACCAGATAACCCGCGACTCAACTTCTAAGACCCGCCTCCTTTAAGACCACCGGCACCGCCGCCAACACGTCCTCCCGGGATACGTCCCGGTGGGTCACCATCCGGATCCTTCCGTCCGGCAAAGCCCCCACAAAAACCCCCTTGCCCGCCAGGGCCCTCACAAAACCGCCAGGGGAAACCGAGCCAGGCAGGGAGAAGTAGACCATGTTGGTGGGGTTCGGCACCCTATGCACCTTCAACCCGCCGTCTTCAAGCCCCCTGGATAGGAGCGCCGCGTTCTCATGATCCTCATGCAGCCTGTCGATGCTCCTCAAAGCCACCAGCCCCGCGGCGGCCACAACCCCCGACTGCCTGAGCCCTCCACCCAAGCGCTTCCTCCAACCCCTGGCCTCGGCTATGAAGTCCGACGGGCCGCACAACACGGACCCCATCGGGGCCCCAAGGCCCTTGGAAAGACATATCATGACGGAGGTCACAGCCTCACCGTAAAGCCTGGCCTCGCAGCCCAAAGCGACACAGGCGTTAAAAAGCCTAGCCCCGTCCAGGTGCACGTAAAGCCCCTCCTCCCGGGCCTTAAGCGCCAGGGACCTAAAACGCTCGATCTCAACCGCCACCCCGCCGCAGGAGTTGTGGGTGTTCTCCAGGCACAACAACCTAGTTGGGGAGAAGTGCACGTTCCCGGAACCCCGCACCGCCGCCTTCACGTCCTCAAGGGCAGGGCACCCCGACGAGTCATCCACCACCGCGGGGAAGACACCACCCAGGGCGGACATGCCCCCCGCCTCGTAGTTGTACATGTGGGACATGGACCCCACTATGGCGGAGGTGCCCCTTGGACACCAGGTGAGCGCCGCGGTGAGGTTCCCCATGGTGCCGGAACATACGAAAAGGGCATCCTGAGTACCCAGCATGGAGGCACACTCCTCCTCCAGCCTCCGAACCGTGGGGTCCTCCCCGTATACGTCATCCCCCACCTCCGCCTCCGCCATGGCCCGCCTCATCTCCGGCGTGGGCCGGGTAACCGTGTCGCTCCTGAAATCCATGGGCATGAACAAATACCCCCCTAAAGGTCCACACCAAGCCTTGCCCAGGGGATCCAGGTGGGCTCCACGGGAACCCCCATGGACACCCAGGGCTTGTTTTCCCCGTGAAAGTCGGATCCTCCGGTGGGCACCAACGAGAGCTCCGCACACATCTGGAACAGCCTCAACGAGTCCTCCCGGGACGCGGAGGAGTGAAAACACTCCACCCCCCAAAGACCCATGGAACGCATCTCCACCACTAGCCGATACAGGTCGTCCCAACCAAGGCCGGTCTGAAGGGGATGGGCCATGACCGCAAGCCCCCCGGACTGCCTTATGAGATCTATGGCATCCCCAGGGGAGAGCCGGCGCCGGGACACGTAAGCGGGGGCACCACGCCCCAAAAACCGGTTGAAGGCATCCATGGGGTCCGATGCATAACCCTTTCTAACAAGCACACGGGCTATGTGGGGCCTGCCGACTAGGTCCGACCCGGCCTCACTCCTGGCCTCCTCCATGCTGACCGGGACCCCCAGGGCACTAAGCTTACTGCATATCCTGTGGTTCCTCTCCTCCCGACCCTCCCGAACCCAAGCCAAGGCCTCCTCCAAAGGGCCGCCGGAGCTCACCCGATAACCAAGCACGTGCAACGTGTAAGGGGCCTCCGCAGACACCTCAACCCCAGGGATGCCCTTAACCCTGTGCCTCCTGCAGGACCTCAGGAACTCCTCGTTGCCATCGGTGGTGTCGTGATCCGTAAGGGCCATAACCGACAAGCCAAGTCTACGGCCTAGCTTCGGCAGATCCGAGGGCTTAACGGTCCCATCGGAACAGGTGCTGTGCAGGTGAAGGTCAACCCATATCATGATGGGACAAGCGGGATGATGGTCAACCCCCGGACAATCAAAAAGCCCCCCCGAAGGAGGGCCAACGGGGCCTTCGGAGATCTCACTCCTCCCCTTCCTCCTCCTCCTGGACCAGGTCGTCTATGTCGAAAAGACCAGCCAGGTCAAGAAGGACTATGAGACGACCGTCCTCCAGCTTGGCCACCCCCTGGACGTAGTCCCTGCCTATACCCACATCGGTGCCAACTCCGGACTCCACCTGACCGTCGTGGATGGTACGGACCTCCCGAACCGCATCGACCAAAACCCCAAAGAGTATGTCCTGGTACTCCGCCACCACTATCCTGGAGTCACTGGTCTTCTGAGAGGGGGCATTACCCATCTTCACCGCCATGTCCAACACCGGTATTACGGTGCCCCGGAGGTTTATGACCCCCCGCACGTAGGAAGGAGCGTTGGGGACCCTGGTTATGGAAGGGGGAACGTGCACGATCTCCCTAACCATGTTCACATCCAAACCGCAATACTCCCCAACAAGATCGAACACCAAGAGGATCCTCTCGGCCCCTCGGGACTCCGCATCAGTCTTAACGGCCCCCCTGCTAAGGGTTCCTGCCTCAGTCATGGGTCATCCCTCCCTGTTTTCTATCCTGTCCTTTGCGCTCCCGCTTATCATTGTACATCCTTTCGTCCGCAAGGCGTATCAGCTGATCCCCATCGGAACCGTCATCGGGGAAAACTGAATAACCCAAATCCACATAAAGATTATATTCTATACCAAGGTCCAGGGAAGCCACCAAATCCTTCAACATCAGGCATAACCTGGCCACCTTGGCCTCGTCCACATCCCAAACCAACATCACGAACTCGTCTCCCCCGTAGCGGGCGAAGAAATCCACGTCACAGGTCCTGCGGTCCACCGCCTTGGCGAACCTCTTCAGCACCTCGTCCCCGGTGGAGTGGCCGAAACGGTCGTTAATACCCTTGAAGTTTCCGAGGTCCATCATCACCACCGCAAACTTAACCCCCCTGGATCTCGCCCGGTGAAGCATCTCCGCCAAACGGATCTTGAAGCTCCTTATGTTGGGCACCCCGGTGAGCACGTCCCTCATGGACTCCACCTTCACCCGTTCCACCAGCTCCAACAAGCGCCACACCGTCGCCATGTGCCCCGCCAGTATGGTGAAGAGCTCCTCCTCCTTGGGACCGAACGCGGCCTCCGCCTCGTCCTCTATGCAGAGGACCCCGTAGATCTTACCGTGAATGGCGATGGGGACGTCCAGCTGGCTCCTAACCGTGGGGATCAAGGGGATCCACTCCTTCGTCTTCGCCACGTCCGGGGTGTTCTGAAGGACCCCGTTCCTGGCCGATCGGGACACCAGTGAAGTACCCTGGCTCAAAACCCGGTTAACCGCCTCCGGGTCCTCATAACTGTGGGATGAGGCCATCACCGACACACCGCCTTCGGGGGTCTCCAGCTTGAAAACCGTCACCGCCCGGTAACCGAGCCGCTCCGCCACCATGTACACCACGGACCTAACCATCTCATCCAGGCTGCCGCAGAAGGCCATCTCCTGGACGATGTCGTGCAGCATCCGGATCTCCCTCATCCTGAGGTCCAGATCCCTCAGGTGGTAGGAGTGCTCCAGCATGAACCCAAGGTACCTCGCCACCCCCTCCATCAGCTTGACGTCCTCGGCGTTGAAGCGGAAGGGCCTCTCGTCCTGGAGGTCCAGAAGCCCCAGAACCTCCCCGGAAGAGGAGGTTATGGGCGTGGACATCTCCGATCGAATGGCGCTGTGGCCGGTCCGGTATAGGGGATCCCGGGATGTGTCATTGCAGAGGTAGGTCCTCCGGTTCTCCAGGACCCACCCCCATATACCCTCCAACTTTGACATGGGGAGCCTCCACACCGAGCTGTCCTGCGGAAGCCCCCTGAAGGCCTTGAGCTCAAACGCCGGATCCTCCCGGTTGTCAGAACGGACCAGAAGATAGACGTTGGGGTAACCGAGGGAGGATACGGCCTCCACTATGCACGAACAGAGCCCCTCTAGGTCCATGAAGGCCGAATGCCCCCTCATTATGGAGAGCAGGGCCTCCGCCACCTTGGCGTTGCGCCTCGCCTCCTTGAGGGCCCTCTCCCGCTGCAGAACCGCCCTGTCCAAGGCCTTTATCCGCTGGGCATCGGAACCGGAGGCGTCCCTCTCACGCCGGAGGGCGTTCTCCAGCTCCATCCGGTCCTCGATACCGGAGAGGACGTAGGATAGAAGCGAACCTATGACGGATACGAACCAAAGATCCCGACGCTCCAAGATAAACGGGGACTCCACGTTCAAAACCCCTATCCTCTTGCCCCCAAGCTGCAGGGGAACCGAGACCTCGGATCTCACCTCCGCATCGCTGGGAACGTAGTCCCGGTCGGACCTCACGTCCTTCACCAACGTCCCCTTGCCTCCGGTGAAAGCCCGCCAAACCACCCCGGTCCCACGGGGCAGCTGAAGCCCGATCTCGAAGTTCCCAGACCCCGCCACCTGAACCAACACATCAATATCCTTCTTGTAAATGAACACGGAGACGTAGCGGTAGCGGGATATACAGGATAAGGACCGCACCGCCACCCTGCAGGCCTCCTCCGGGTCCCCCGCCGGAGGACAGCTGGTGGCAAGAGTCGCTCAACACCTTTATGAGCCTGTCGTTGAACACCCCCATCCTCAAACGCCAAAGGACCGGGAGCACTACGGTGCCCAACAAAGCCGTCAGATCACCAAGGGGAAGCCCCCTCGTGGCGGACAGGAAGGAAACCATCCCCACCGTGAGCAAGAACCATATCCAGCCGGGAATCCCACAGCGATCCCATAGGAGGACCACCATCGCCACGCCGAAGAACCCCAACAGGGACGGCTGCCCCTTCCAAAAGGCAACGCCAAAACCCACCAGGAGCACCAACAGGATGAGCCAGTCCAGAAGCCAATGAAGCCTCAGGAAAAGCTTAGAACCGGTCGCCCTAGAGAATCGGCTTTTGAGGGGGGAACGCCAGCTAGAGGGGCTCACTATGAATGACCTCTCCGTCAAGATTGACTATAAAGACCGCGGACGAAGCGACCACCCCAAAGCTCGCGGGGTCCTTGCCCTTTGGAAGGCTTAGAGAGCCGGGGTTCACGAACACCGTATCCCCCTCCCTCACCACCGAAGCCACATGGGTGTGCCCGGACAGGGCAAGGCGAAAACCCCCGGCCAACGCCTCCTGCCGGAAGGATGAGAAATCGTCCCCGTGGGCCGCTATGCCCGTCAAACGGTCCCACCAAAAGGCAAAGCGATCCACCATCACCCTAGGAGAGGACATCAACTGATCAACCGGGGCATCGCAATTGCCGCGCACCAAAACCACGGGGACCGGAGCGGAGCGGACGAGCTCTCCAAGACCCTTGGGATCATATCCCTCCGGCAAAGGGTTCCTCGGACCGTGGTAGAACAGGTCCCCGCAGTGAAGGAGAAACGACGCCCCACCAAGATAGGCCTCAAGACGGCGCCATGCCTTGGCGCTCCCGTGAACATCGCTGCACACCACAAAGAACCTTTCCCCCCACGGAACTCCTAAGGCCGCGGACATCCCAGCACCCCCCATGTCTGCGCATGATCGCAGGACTTATGACCCTAATCTCCTTAAAGATTATAAAGTCACCCCCTTCCCTTTGGAAGGAAAGATCTCAAGAAAGGAGCCTCACCAGAAGATATTAACAATCCCATGAAACCCGCCGCCGTTCGACCCGCAAGGGGCTCCAAAGTGGATTGATCGATGATCCCCAAACCCTGTAGGTGCCAACTGAACACCTAGTTTCAAGAGGGAGGGAGGAAAAACACAAGGCAGCCGGAACCGGTCACCGTTCCAGCTGCCTTGCCGTGCTTTCAGCTGTTGTGAATGTCCACAGGGGTACAGGGGAGGCCTACGCTCCAACTACCCCTTGATGGCCAGCGTCTCCCCTTGGTCGTGCTTGAACTTGGCCACCAGGGTCTCCAGCTTCTCCGCGGTCTGGCTCAAGGCCTGGGCCTCCTGGGCCACCGCCTCGCTGGCCCTGGCGGTCTCCTCGCTGGAGCTCTTTATGAGCTCCACCGCGCTGGTGGTCTCCAACGTGCCCTGGGTGGCGCTGTCTATCCCACGGGCTATCTCCTGCGCCGCCGCCGCCTGCTCCTCCGACGTGGCCGCTATGTTCTGCATCACGTCGTTCACCGTCTTTATGTGCTCAAGCACACGCCTTAATCCCTCCGACGAATCGTGGGCCCGGCGCACCGTCTCCTCCATGGACCTCTTCGACTGCTCCGTGGCCCTCAGGGACTCCTCGGTGTTCGCCTGCAGCGGCCCTATGAGGTCCTCAACCTCCTTCGCCGCCATCCCGGACTCCTCCGCAAGCTTGCGCACCTCCTCCGCCACCACCGCAAAGCCCCGGCCCGCCTCGCCTGCCCTGGCCGCCTCTATCGCCGCGTTCAGCGCCAAAAGGTTCGTCTGGTCCGCTATGGACCTTATGGTGCTCACAAAACCGGATATGGAGCTCACGGACTCCGCCACCTTCCGGATCCTCTCATAGGTCCTCTCGGACTCGGATCCCAGGGCGGTTATGGCCCTCACCACCTCCTCCACCTGACCTATGGCCCTCTCGGAAAGAACCGACATCTGGCTCGTGGCCTCCGCTCCCTCCGTGGCGGAGTTCGCCGCCTGCTGGGCGCCGCTGGACACTTCCTCTATCCCCGCGTTGGTCTCCTGCAGCGCCGCGGAGTTCTCCTGCATCAGCGACGACACCCGGTCCACCGACGCCTTTACCTCCTCCACCGACGCCACCTGCTCCTCCGACAGGGCCGCCAAATTCTCCGCCGACGACGCCGCCCGGTCCGACTCCCGGCGGATCTCCCCTATGGTGTGCCTCAGGTTATCCAAAAGGTGCATCATGGACCTCGCCATGTGCCCTATCTCGGTGTCGCTTCCCGCCTCCTTCCGGAGCCACTCCTCGTCCTCCCCCCTCCTCAAGTCCAGCTCCCCAAGGCGCCCTATGGCCCGGCTTATCCGGTCTATGGGGGTTATTATCCCCCGGCACAGCCACCACAGCATGCCCACCAGCCCAAGGAGGGTGAAGAGCCCAAGGACAAGCTGCTTCAGCGCCACGGACATGACCATCCGGTTGAGGTCCGCGGTGGGGAACACCACGCACACCACGAAACCCCACCGGGAGTGGTAGAAGAAGTTCCTCCGGCCCGCTCCCAGGAACTTGTAGTCCACGAAGCCCCCGGGCTTAGTTGACAGTATCACCTGCCCCGCCCGGGCGTACTCCTCGCTGACCAGGGAGCTGGGCTTGGAGATGTTCTCCTTCATGATCATCTCCTTCTTGGGGTTCGCCAGGAACACCCCGTCCTCGGTGGTCAAAAGCCCAAGCCCCCTGCCCATTATCTTGTACTGGGTCACCTGGTCGGACAGGCTGTTGAGCTTCACGTCCACCGCCGCAACACCCAGAAGCCGGCCGTCGCTCCCCTTCACCGGGGTGGAAACGGTGATTAGAAGGTCCCCGGTCCCAGCATCCACGTAGGGGGCCGAGAGGGTGGTCTTACCCGCCGCCAGGGCCCCTACATACCAGTCCCGCTTCCTTGCATCGTAATCCCCGGGCTCCTTCCACCCCACGCCGCTGGCGAGCCTCCCGTCGGACTCAAACCCTACGTAAACCTCGAAGATGTTGGGATCCTTTGATACCCTGCTGAAAATACGCATCATCAGGGGCTCCAAAGCGTCGTCGGTGCTGGAGCCCTTCTCGATCTCATGGGCCGCCGCCTGGGCTGCGGTCTGTGCTACGGCGGCGAGCCGGTCGAAGTACAGGTCTATCTGCTCCGCCCGGTCCTTTATGGTCTCCAACCCCGTCTCGTTCACCTGTTGGTTCAGCACCCGGTAGCTGTTGAAGGCCACCACCGCCACCATCAATGCCATTAGCGCCGCAGCACCAAGGGCCAAAAGGAACAGCTTCCTCCTTATGGACATCACAACCAACCTCCTAAGCAAATCTCAACCCAAGACACTCGCCTTAACAGTTAGTTTATGTGGGCACCCAGTGAATTATAGTAAATAAACATAAAGGAGTGAATGGATTAATCTTAAATCCTACTCAAGGATCGTCTATCCTCGGCCAACGGATTTATATCCCCGTAACATCTCTAAAAACAGAAGGTTGTTTTAACCATTAAAGAGGTTATTGAACTAAAAACCAAAGGGTACGTTTATATGATGTTTACATAACAAATACATCGGTTTAGCCACCGGGCTTGGGAATTATATTCCAAGGGTTTCTTTACCAAACCAGCGCCCCGTGTTCTTGGGCGGGGAAAAAAAACCACGGCCTTCCTGTTTGTCAGGAAGGCCGTTTTAAGAAAGGACCGGCGGCGACCTACTCTCCCACGGGTACCCCCCGCAGTACCATCGGCGCTGGAGGTCTTAACTGCCGGGTTCGGCATGGAACCGGGTGTTTCCCCTCCGCTATGGCCACCGGAAATCTTGTGCAACCCTTTGGGTTACATGAGGAAGATGGGGTTAAGGCCTCGGCATATTAGTACCGGTCAGCTCAACGGCTCACACCGCTTACACCTCCGGCCTATCAATCCTGTCATCTTCAGGATGCCTTACCTGGTTTCCCAGTGGGGGATCTCATCTCGGGGCCGGTTTCCCGCTTAGATGCCTTCAGCGGTTATCCGATCCGAACATGGCTACCCGGCTTATGCGGCTGGCGCCACAACCGGTACACCAGCGGTTCGTCCACTCCGGTCCTCTCGTACTAGGAGCAGATCGCCTCAAATCCCCTACGCCCGTGGTGGATAGGGACCGAACTGTCTCACGACGTTCTAAACCCAGCTCACGTACCGCTTTAATGGGCGAACAGACCAACCCTTGGGACCTTCTCCAGCCCCAGGATGCGACGAGCCGACATCGAGGTGCCAAACCTCCCCGTCGATGGGAACTCTCGGGGGAGATCAGCCTGTTATCCCCGGGGTAGCTTTTATCCGATGAGCGATGGCCCTTCCACTCGGTACCACCGGATCACTAGGACCGACTTTCGTCTCTGCTCGAACTGTCGCTCTCACAGTTAAGCCACCTTATACCCTTGCGCTCAACTCGCGATTTCCATTCGCGATGAGGTGACCTTCGCGCGCCTCCGTTACTCTTTAGGAGGCGACCGCCCCAGTCAAACTGCCCACCTGACAGTGTCCCGCTTAGCGGTTCAGCTCTAGCGGTTAGAATCCCGGCAACCTAAGGGTGGTATCCCAACGACGGCTCCATCACACCTGGCGGCATGACTTCAAAGCCTCCCACCTATCCTGTACAGAGATTGCCAAAATCCAATATCAGGCTACAGTAAAGCTCCACGGGGTCTTTCCGTCCCACCACGGGTAACTGGCGTCTTTACCAGTACCACAATTTCGCCGGGTCCCTCGTCGAGACAGCGCTCAGATCGTTACACCATTCGTGCAGGTCGGAACTTACCCGACAAGGAATTTCGCTACCTTAGGACCGTTATAGTTACGGCCGCCGTTTACTGGGGCTTCGGTTCAAAGCTTCGCCTTGCGGCTAACCTCTCCCCTTAACCTTCCAGCACCGGGCAGGTGTCAGACCCTATACCTCGGCTTACGCCTTCAGCAGAGTCCTGTGTTTTAATTAAACAGTCGCCTGAGCCTGGTTTCTGCGACCCCAGTCAGCTCCGTCAGCTTATAACTTCACCAACCAGGGCACCCCTTCTCCCGAAGTTACGGGGTCAACTTGCAGAGTTCCTTAACGAGGGTTCTCCCGTTCACCTTTGCCTTCTCAGCTTGCCCACCTGTGTCGGTTTGCAGTACGGGCACCAAGAGCACTCCCTAGAGGCTTTTCTCGGCAGCATGGCTTCAATGCCTTCCCGCGTATAAACGCAGTCCCCATCAGATCTCAGAGTTACGACAGAACGGATTTGCCTATCCTGTCCCCCTACCTCCTTAGACCGGGACTTCCATCACCCGGCGCACCTAGCCTCCTGCGTCACCCCATCGGTAATAACGCGCCCTCAGTGGGGCCGGATTGTCTACCGGCTGTCCATCGCCTACGCCTTTCGGCCTCGGCTTAGGTCCCGCCTAACCCTGGGCGGACTGACCTTCCCCAGGAATCCTTGGGCTTCCGGCGGGCAGGGTTTACACCTGCCTAACGCTACTCATGCCGTCATTCTCACTTCCGTACAGTCCACCGCGCTTCACAGAACGACTTCACCCCGTACAGAACGCTCCCCTACCCATGTACAGCCTTGCTGCACATGCATCGGCTTCGGTGCCGCGCTTAGCCCCCCACATTTTCGGCGCAGGGGCGCTCGACCAGTGAGCTGTTACGCACTCTTTCAAGGATGGCTGCTTCTAAGCCAACCTCCTGGCTGTCTCAGCTCCCCCACATCCTTGTAACACTTAGCGCGGGCTTCGGGACCTTAGCCGGATGTCTGGGCTCTTTCCCTCTCGACCACGGATCTTCTCACCCGTAGTCTCACTCCCAACTACATGTAACGGTATTCGGAGTTTGGTTGAGCTCGGTAGACCCATCGGCCCCCTCACCCATCCAGTAGCTCTACCCCCGTTACACCTTTCGTCGAGGCTGCACCTCAATGCATTTCGGGGAGAACCAGCTATCACCGTACTCGATTAGCTTTTCACTCCTATCCACACCTCATCCAAGCCTTTTTCAACAGGCCCTGGTTCGGTCCTCCATCCGGTGTTACCCGGACTTCAACCTGGACATGGATAGATCGTACGGCTTCGGGTCTATGGCATGCGACTTACGCCCTATTCAGACTCGGTTTCCCTGCGGCTCCAGTCCTCTAAAGACCTTAACCTCGCCACACACCATAACTCGACGGCTCATTTTCCAAGAGGCACACCGTCACCACTAACGTGGCTCCGATTGCTTGTAAGCACGCGGTTTCAGGTCTATTTCACTCCCCGCCAGGGGTGCTTTTCACCTTTCCCTCTCGGTACTGCTCCACTATCGGTCGCCAGATGTATTTAGCCTTAGACCGTGGTCGGCCCTGATTCAGACGGAATTCCACGTGCTCCGCCCTACTCGGGATCGCGTCTAGCCAGAGTACACCCTTTCGCGTACGGGGCTATCACCCTCTGCGGCCCGCTTTCCCAACACGGTTCCGCTAAAGTGTACCTTTCTCACTGACCGGGCAAGATGCGGCTCGCCCCCAACACGTCCCACTACCCACAGTACGCAACGCCCGCACGCTTACACGCACCGTGTTTAGGCTGCTCCCCTTTCGCTCACCACTACTCAGGGAATCTCTTCGATTTCTCCTACCTTCGGCTACTGAGATGTTTCACTTCGCCGAGTGCCCGCCTCTCTCAGAGGCGCCGGGACTGCTCCCGGCAGGTTGCCCCATTCGGATACCCACGGATCAATGGCCGCTTGCGCCTCCCCGTGGCTTTTCGCAGCTTGCCGCGTCCTTCCTCGGCATCTGGCGCCTAGGCATCCCCCGCGTGCCCTTACTACCTTAACCCCATCTTCCTCATATAACCCCAAAAAGGGCCTTTGTCATTGTCCTAAAACCACGACGGACAGGGAGACGTGAGAACGAACCACATAACATATTCTCCTTAGAAAGGAGGTGATCCAGCCGCACCTTCCGGTACGGCTACCTTGTTACGACTTCACCCCCCTCACCAAGCATACCTTAGGCGCCTCCTCCCCTCGCGGGTTAGGCCGGCGACTTCGGGTACACCCAACTCGGGTGGTGTGACGGGCGGTGTGTACAAGGCCCGGGAACGTATTCACCGCGGCTTGGCTGATCCGCGATTACTAGCGATTCCGGCTTCATGCAGTCGAGTTGCAGACTGCAATCCGAACTGGGACCGGCTTTCTGGGATCCGCTCCACCTCGCAGCTTCGCTTCCCTCTGTGCCGGCCATTGTAGCACGTGTGTCGCCCTGGGCATAAAGGCCATGATGACTTGACGTCGTCCCCACCTTCCTCCGCCTTGTCGACGGCAGTCTCGCCAGAGTCCTCGGCTCTCCCGTTAGTAACTGGCAATAGGGGTTGCGCTCGTTGCGGGACTTAACCCAACATCTCACGACACGAGCTGACGACAGCCATGCAGCACCTGTGTACGCTCCTCGAGTCTCCCCAAGGTCGTTCGACTTTCATCTCCCTACCACGTACATGTCAAACCCAGGTAAGGTCCTTCGGTTTGCATCGAATTAAACCACGTGCTCCACCGCTTGTGCGGGCCCCCGTCAATTCCTTTGAGTTTCAGCCTTGCGGCCGTACTCCCCAGGCGGGATGCTTATCGCGTTAACTCCGGCACGGAAGCCATACGACCCCCACACCTAGCATCCATCGTTTACAGCTGGGACTACCGGGGTATCTAATCCCGTTCGCTCCCCCAGCTTTCGCGCTTGAGCGTCAGTCGCGGTCCAGGAAGCCGCCTTCGCCACTGGTGTTCCTCCCGATATCTACGCATTTCACCGCTACACCGGGAATTCCACTTCCCTCTCCCGCACTCCAGCCAAACAGTATCGACCGCAATCCGCAGGTTGAGCCCGCATCTTTCACAGCCGACTTATCCAGCCGCCTACGCGCTCTTTACGCCCAGTAATTCCGGACAACGCTCGCCCCCTACGTATTACCGCGGCTGCTGGCACGTAGTTTGCCGGGGCTTCCTCGTAAGGTACCGTCACTTCCTTCTTCCCTTACAACAGAGGTTTACATCCCGAAGGACTTCTTCCCTCACGCGGCGTCGCTGGGTCAGGCTTCCGCCCATTGCCCAATATTCCCCACTGCTGCCTCCCGTAGGAGTCTGGACCGTATCTCAGTTCCAGTGTGGCCGTACACCCTCTCAGGCCGGCTACCCGTCATCGCCTTGGTAGGCCATTACCCCACCAACTAGCTGATAGGCCGCGAGCCCACCCCGCACCGGATCTCTCCTTTAACGCTCTCGCGCCTATGGGGTATTAGCTGCCGTTTCCAACAGTTGTCCCCCTGTGCAGGCCAGGTTCTCACGTGTTACTCACCCGTCCGCCACTAACCAATAGGATCCAGCGAACTTTCACCCATCGGCCCGTTCGACTTGCATGTGTTAAGCACGCCGCCAGCGTTCGTCCTGAGCCAGGATCAAACTCTCCTAGCAATTCTTCTATCAAGAGCCCGTTCTCTACCCGAGACACTACGCCTCAGGCCCGTCTCCCTTATCCACCTGTCATGGTTCCCCCGCCAAGCTCACCACCGCCGACCCTACCAGGCCGCCATCAGGCTCGCCCCCGCGGGACAAGGCGTAGTGTAATACGCCCCGGGCGTTACGTCAACACCCGGGGCGATGAATACTTTTTAGGACACTAGGGCTAGTGCAAAAGCATCACACCGAGGTGTCCTCCGCCACCTCCTGGAGGGCCTTGAGGGCCTCCTCCGCCCCCTCCCCCTCCGCCTCGATCCTTATGGTCTCCCCAGGCTCTATGCCCAAGGACATGATCCCAAGGATGCTCTTGGCGTCCACGGTCCTGTCCTTCTTGGTCACCTTCACAGCACAGGGAAACGACGAGGCCTTCTGTACGAACAGGGCAGCGGGACGGGCGTGAAGCCCATGAGGGTTCTTCACCACAACTTCGATGCTCGGCATTGATCAGGACTCCTTTCGCTTTAGTGAGCGGCTGGCCACGATGTCAACTCCAGTTCCGCATACATCAGCAATTATAACCTGTCCTATCTCAACCGGTGCAACAAGCTTCACCCGGGCAAGCTCCCGGGCCACATCAAAGACCTTGTCGAGCGGTATGGGCCTCCTGCTCCTCACCGGACACACTGGGAGAGCCCCGCCCTCCACCCTCACCGTGGAGGTGAAGACCCTCACGGGATTCCTCACCTCCGCCACCGCATAGGTCTCCCCCCGGGGACACTGGTTCCCCTCCACCTTCACGACCTCCGCCCCCTCAAGGGTGACGGACAAGGTGCAGCCCACGGGACAGGAAACGCATATCATCTTCCGGACCTCCACGTCAGCGCACCTCCTCCACAGAAACCTCTACGGTCGTGACGTCCAAAGGCAGCTCCCTAAGGGCCTTGGCCCGCAGCACCACCTCGTTCATCTCCCCGGGCCTGGCGTACCTCAAGTTGGTGGCCCCCACGTGGGGCTTCGTGACTATCCGGCAGCGCCGCTCCACCGGCTCACTCACCCTAAGAAACACCGTGGAGTCCTCCTGATCCCCTACCACCTGGGGGGATAGCAGCCTAACACCCTTGCCCGGCACCACCTGGAACGCCCTCTCGGGGGCCCCAAGACGGCCCAGGGCGTACCGGGCGGCGTTCTCCCCGGCCCTCACACCCTCGGCGCTCACCCAGTCCACCAGGTCGTAAACCACCACCACGTTGCCCGCGGCGAACACGTTTGGCTTGGAGGTCTGAAGGAACTGGTTAACCCTGGGACCCCCGGTCATGGGGTGTATCTCCACCCCCGCCATGCGGGACAGCTCGTTCTCCGGTATGAGCCCCACCGCCAAAAGCAGCGTGTCGCACTCTATGGTCCGCTCGGTGCCAGGTATGGGACGCTTACACTGGTCCACCTGGGCCACCGTAACCGCCTCAAGCCGGTCCTTGCCGTGCACCTTCGTGACCGTATGGTCCAGGTAGAAGGGAACCCCGTAATCGTCCAAGCACTGGGCTATGTTCCGCCTAAGCCCCCCGGGCCAGGACATGAGCTCGAAGACCCCCTCCACCTTAGCCCCCTCAAGGATCATCCGGCGCACCATTATCAGCCCTATGTCACCAGATCCCAGCACCACCACGCGCTTGCCCGGCATGTAGCCCTCCATGTTCACAAAACGCTGGGCGGTGCCGGCGGTGTAGATCCCCGCGGGCCTGGAGCCGGGTATCCCAAGGGCCCCAAGGGGACGCTCCCGGCATCCCATGGCCAAAACCGTGGCCTTAGGAGTCACGTGCTCTATCCCCCGCTCCGGGTTCATGGTCCAGAAGGACCCGTCCTCCTCCATGTGGAACACCATGGTGTTGGTCACGAACTGAACCCCCGCCCGATGGGCCCTCTCAAGATACCGATGCACGTACTCAGGACCGGTTAGCTCCTCCTTAAACGTGTGAAGCCCAAAGCCCGGGTGAATGCACTGCTGAAGAATACCACCAAGGTCCCAATCCCTCTCGAAGACCACCACCCGCTCGGCCCCCGCTTCCCTGGCCCCCACACCGGCGGCTATCCCCGCAGGGCCGGCGCCTATTATGGCCACGTCTATGTCCTTGAGCATGGTTTAAGCCCCCTCCCTCTCAAGCCAAGGGGCCTTCGTAGGACCGGTCAAAAGCCTCGAGTGCCCCCCGTGCCGCGTGACCTCCTCAGGGCTTATGCCCAGCTCCCGGGCTAATATCTCCACAACCCTAGGCCCGCAGAACCCCCCCTGACAGCGGCCCGCCCCGGCCCTGGTCCATATCTTCACCGCCGCCACGGTCCTGGCCCCACGCCTTATGGCCTCCACCACCTGGGCCTCCGTGACGGTCTCGCAGCGGCATACTATCTGGCCGTAGCGAGGATCCCCCGCCGCAAGCCTTATCCGCTCCTCCATGGGCAGCTCCGAAAACCGGGGTATGTGGCGGCGCACCGGCACGAAAGACGGGTCCTCCTCAAAGGTCAAGATGTCCCCGTAGCAGTCCTTCAGCATCTCCACCACCCTCACCGCGATGGCGGGAGCGCTGGTGAGCCCCGGGGACTTTATACCCGCCACGTTGAAGAAGCCCCGCATGGACTCCACAGGCCCTATGTGGAAATCCCCGCTGTCAGAGTTGGCCCTAAGCCCCGCAAAGGTGGTTATGCTCATGTTGCGCGGAATGGAGGGGATGAGCTTCAGGGCCCCCTCAAAGACCTCCATAAGGCCCTCACCGGTGGTGGAGGTGTCCTCCTTAGAAGCCTGCGGAACCGAGTTGGGACCTATAAGCAGGTTCCCGTCCACTGTCCTGGCCACCGTTATGCCCTTTCCCTTCTTGGAGGGACAGGGGAAGAAGAAACTCCTCACCAGGTTCCCCACGGACTTGTCGAAGATGAAGTACTCCCCCCTCACAGGGGTTATGGTGAAGCTGTCATCCCCCGCCATGCGGGACAGCTCGTCGCTGTACACCCCCGCGGCGTTCACCACCACCGGGGCCATGAAATCCCCCCCGCTGGAGGACACACCCATAACGGACCGGCCGGAAGGGTCCTTTATGAGCCCCGTCACCTGGGTGCCGAGGAAAAGCTCCACCCCGTTGGCCTGGGCGTTGTCCATGAAGGCCAACACCGCCTCGAAGTTGTTAACCATCGCGGCGGAGGAACACCAAAGGGCCGCCACTATGCCCTTCGACGCGTTGGGCTCCCTCTCCCTGAGCTGGTCACCGGTTATTATCTCCAACCCCACAACCCCGTTGGTGCGGCCCTGCTCGAGGAGCATCTCCAGGTGACCTATCTCATCACCGTTGAAGGCGCACACGTAGGACCCGCAAGGGTCCAGCTGAAAGTCCAGCTCCTCGTGAAGCTGGTGGTACAGCCGGTTCCCCTTGGCACAAAAGGACGCCTTCACCGTGCCGGGCTTGTCGTCGAAACCGCCGTGCACCATGGAGCTGTTGGCCCGGCTGGCCCCGGAGGGGATATCATGAGCCTTCTCCAAGACCGCCACCCGAAGCTTGTATCGGGACAGCTCCCTGGCAATGGAGGCCCCAACTATCCCGGCTCCAACCACCACTACATCGTACCTCCTGCATTGACTCATCGCTTCACCCCCGCCCCTCCCCCCAAAAAAAAGGAGAGAGGGAATGCACATGCTTGCCGTGCTTCCCTCTCTCAGCTCTGTCCGCACGAAACTAGGCCTTTATTCCGCCTATTCCCAACATTTAATCGTAACCCCAATTAGGGGCTTCCGCAACTTAGTTCCTCAGATAACTTCTTATTCGATCCAGCTCTGGGCCTTCGACACCGCCTTCTTCCAGCCCTTGTAGGCGTGCTCCCGCCTCTCCTCGGACATGATGGGGTCGAACCGCCGGTCCTCCGCCCAGTGCTCCTTGAGCTCATCGGTGGACTTCCAGAAGCCCACCGCAAGCCCCGCCGCATAGGCAGCCCCAAGGGCGGTGGTCTCGTTCACCTGGGGACGGACCACCTTGGCCCCAAGTATGTCCGCCTGCATCTGCATGAGCAGGTCGTTCTTAACCGCCCCACCGTCCACCTTCAGCTCCGCCAGGGACACCCCGGAGTCCTTGTTCATGGCCTCCACCACGTCACGGGTCTGGTAGCATATGCTCTCAAGGGTGGCCCTTATTATGTGCTCCTTGCGGATGTACCTGGTGAGACCCACTATGGCCCCCCGGGCGCTCATGTCCCAATAAGGGGCGTAGAGCCCGGAGAAGGCGGGCACGAAGTAAATACCGCCGGAATCCTCCACCTTCCGGGCGAAGTACTCACTGTCCGGCGCCTCGTCGAAGAGACGCAGGTTGTCCCTCAGCCACTGAACCGCCGCTCCGGTTATGGCTATGGAGCCCTCCAGGGCGTAAACGCACTTGCCCTCCTCCAGGCTGTAGCCCGCGGTTGTGAGAAGCCCGTTCTTAGATGGCGATGGGGTCTCCCCTATGTTCATCAGCATGAAGCAGCCGGTTCCGTAGGTGTTCTTTGTATCCCCCTTGCCGAAACAAGCCTGGCCGAAGAGCGCCGCCTGCTGGTCCCCCAGGTCCCCCGCCACCGGTATCTCCGCCCCAAAGGGACCGTCCTTCTTGGTACAGCCATAGACGAAGCTGGAGGGCTTTATGGCGGGCATCATGGCAAGGGGAACGTCCAGGAACGACGCCATCTCCTCGCTCCACTTGAGGGTCTTTATGTCCATGAGGAGCGTCCTTGAGGCGTTGGACACGTCGGTGACGTGCACCCCCCCGTCGGGCCCGCCGGTGAGGTTCCATATGAGCCAGGTGTCGATGTTCCCAAAGAGGATCTCCCCCTTGGCGGCCTTCTCACGGGCACCGGGCACGTGATCCAGTATCCACTTTATCTTGGTGCCCGAGAAGTAGGGGCTTATGAGAAGACCGGTTATGTCCTTCACCTTGCCCTCCCCATTGGCCGCCTGCTCCCATCCGGGGGTCTTCTGCCACTCGGAGCAGAACTCCTGGGTCCTCATGCACTGCCAGACTATGGCGTTGTATATGGGCTTGCCCGTGGCCTTCTCCCACACCACGGTGGTCTCCCGCTGGTTGGTTATCCCTATGGAGGCTATCTCCTCGGGGTTTATCCCACCCTTGTCGAGGGCCCCGCGTATCACGTCCTTGGTCCTGGACCATATCTCCAAGGGGTCGTGCTCCACCCAGCCGGGCTTGGGGTATATCTGAGCATGCTCCATCTGATGGGAACACACCGGAAGCCCCTTGTCATCGAAAACCATGCACCTGGTGCTGGTAGTACCCTGATCGATGGCCACCACGTACTTCTTGGACAACCTCATCTCCCCCTTTGCTAGGCTCTTTTTCCTCGTCCCTCGCCAGTGCTTACCTGCGCTCCTTCTCAAGGTCCCTCGCTTCCCGGACCGTGCGCTCCACCTCCGCCAGAGAGGACCCCACGCTGGCTTGAACCGCCCCCATCATGGCCCCCTCCAGCACAGGACCATCCGCTATTACCACCCGGGAGGCCTCATCCCCCAACATCCCTATAGCCGCCCGGGCGGATAGGACCGCACTCCCCAGGTCCGGGACCACCACCACCCCGTCACAGCGCCCCAATAGGTCCAGAAGGGCCTCGTATATGGCGGGAACACAGGTCCCAAGCCCCCCGTCGTCGTTCCCCCCTACCCCGAGTACCGGCACCGCCCCCTGACTCATGGCGGAGGCTATCTCCGCTATCCCCTCCGCCGCCTTGGAGCTGTGGGACACCACCAGGATGCCTATCATGAGCTCACCCCCAGGACCGCATCCCTAAGACAGGTCAACAATAGGTACGACGATGTGGCCCCCGGGTCCTGATGCCCCACGGACCGCTCCCCAAGGTAGCTAGCCCGGCCCTTCTTGGCCAGCATTGGCACCGTGGCAAGCATCCCTTCCTCCGCCGCCTTCACCGCCGCCTCCAGGGCCTCCGCCTCACCAGCTCGCCCCTTCATGGCCTCGAGGGCGGGCTGCAGCGCGTCCACCATGGTCTTGTCGCCAGGCTGCGCCTTCCCCAGGGCCAATACGCCGTTTAGCCCCTCCAGCGCTGCCTCCCTCAAGTCCTCAACAGACGCCTCAGTCTTCCCCGCCAGCTTCATGGAGATCTTCATGAAAAACGTCCCGTACAGAGGCCCCGATGCGCCACCCACGCTGCCCATGAGCACCATGGCCACGTCCTTGAAAAGCCCGCCCAGATCCCCGTAGGAACCGGAGGAGACCTTCTCGTGGGCCTTGCCGAAGCCCCGGCTCATGTTTATGCCGTGATCCGCATCCCCTATGGCGGAGTCCAGCTGGGTCAGGTAGTCCTTGTGGGAGTCCATGGCCTCCTTGGCCCGGGCTATGAAATCCCGGGCCCCTTCAACGGTAAGCGGCATGACTACCTTCCCCACCTTAAGGCCGGGGTGTGCACCGGATAGTCCCAAAGGGCCTTCAGCTGGCTGTCTAGCTTCAGCAGGGTTATGGAGAAGCCCTGCATCTCAAGGCTTGTTATGTAGTTCCCCACCAGGCTTCGGGAAATCTCTATGCCCCTCTCATCCAAAAAGTCCTTGAGGTCCTTGTACGCTATGAACAGCTCCATCAGAGGGGTACCGCCCATGCCGTTCACGAAGGCCAACACCTGATCACCGCTCTGGAAGGGAAGGTCCGACACTATGGCCTCCCCCATGGTACGGACCATCTCCCGCACCTGGGTCATGGGGCGCCTCTCCCTTCCGGGCTCCCCGTGAATCCCTATGCCAAGCTCGAACTGGTCCTCCGGCAGGTCAAACGTGGGCTTCCCCGCGGCGGGAACGGTGCAGCTGGTAAGAGCTACCCCCATGCTGCGCACGTTGGCGTTAACCTTGGCACACACGTCCCGCACTTCCTCCAGGCTGCCGCCAAGCTCCGCCATGGCGCCGGCGATCTTCTCCGCCAGCACGGTACCCCCCACCCCGCGGCGCCCCGCGGTGTAAAGGCTGTCCTTCACCGCCACGTCGTCGTCTATGACCACGCTCTCCACCTTGATGCCCTCGGAAACCAGCATGTCCTGGGCCATCTGGAAGTTCATGACGTCCCCGGTGTAGTTCTTGACGATGAAGAGAACCCCCTTGCCGCCGTGCACCGTCTTGGCGGCCTCATACATCTGATCCGGGGTAGGGGACGTAAACACCTCGCCGGGGCAGGCCGCGTCCAACATCCCATAGCCCACGTAACCCCCGTGGAGCGGCTCGTGACCGCTGCCACCTCCGGATATCAAAACCACCTTGGGCCGCGGGGCATCCGCCCTGAGCACCGCCTTAACCGTTGGATGGATCCTAACGAGATCCCCAAAGGCGGCCCCAAGGCCCGCCAAGGACTCGGTTACCACCTGGTCAACCTGGTTGATGAGCTTCTTCAAAGGCATCACTCCCCCTCGAATGCAAATCTTCACGGACAAACCTCAGCAATCCCATGCAAAGGGGACAACGGGTTTAAGGGACCTAGCACGCAACCCCGTCTACACGACCCCCAGCGCCTTGGCGATGAAGAACGCAACCGCTCCACCCGCAAGGGGAGCCGCCACTGGGACCCAGGAGTAACCCCAGTCGGAATCCCCCTTGCCAGGTATGGGCAGTATGGCATGGGCGATGCGTGGGCCCAGGTCACGGGCGGGGTTGATGGCGTATCCGGTGGGGCCTCCAAGGGAAGCGCCTATGCCGTAGACCAGCATGGCCACCAGATAGGGGCCGAAGCCCGGGGCCACGCCGCCCACGTTCTTGGAGAAGACGAACATTATGGGAAGTATCAGGAAAAGCGTTGCGATGAACTCGGTAAGGAAGTTGGCGGGGATGTTCCTAACCGCAGGCCCGGTGGAGAAGATGCCGAGCTTGGCCCCCTTGTCCTCGGTTATCTCCCAGTGGGGGAGATAAACTAGGTACACCACCACGGCGCCGCAGAAAGCCCCTGCAAGCTGGGCAATCATCAGGGTAAAAGCGGTTGGGAAACTGTAGACCCCCGCAAGGGTCTTGAAAAGGGTGACCGCCGGGTTAAGATCCGCCTGAGGCGACCCCGTGGCTATGGCGGTGAACACCCCAAAGAGCACCCCCATAGCCCAGCCCAGGTTTATCGATACCCATCCAGCCCCCTGCCCCTTGGACCTGTTGAGAAGGACGTTGGCCACACACCCGCAACCAAAAGCGAGAAGAACCATGGTACCCAAGAACTCTCCTACGACCGGTCCCTGCATATCCTATACCCCCTCTTTCTTCACCACCAACCCGGACATCTCCACGCCCGGCCCAATTCACCCTACGGACACCACCAAAGACACGGCCTGCCCTAAAATCACCCCCCTCCTCCTGACCTTGCAAAAAAGAGAGCAGCTGCAACCATCTCAACTGGCCACGCCGCTCTCTAGTTCTCTGGAGCCACATATTCACTTGCACGATACGACTGACCGCCCCAAAGGGAGGTACCCCATGGACCTAGGGATCAGCCCATAAGACCTACCATAGAGACCTCTCGCTGGAGGACACCCCAAGAACCCCCCTGGAAAGGATGACCTGCACCTGGCTAGGGCTGTCCACAAGACCCCCCGCTATTATGGGACAGCCAAGATCGGAGAGCCTCGTCCTCTCCATCCCCACCACCGCAACCCCCGGGAGCACCTCAAGGAAGTCCGGCTTCACAGAGCTAACCATGCTCCTTCCCTTCCGAAGGGCGTCGGAATCCAAAAGAAACACCCGCAGAACCGTCATGAGCCCCATGCCCTTGGCGATCTCTATAACCCCCTTGTGGGTGCTTATGATCCCCCAGGGGCGGGCGTTGTCCACCAAATATCTAATGCCGGACTGATCGGACTTAAGCCCCTCCACCAAATCCATGTGAACGAAGGGCATATGCCCCCGGGAGGTCAACGAGGATACGGATCTAACCACATCTTGTATTGAAAACCCCAAAAGGAACACGCAACGAGGATCCTGGAAGGACAAGACCTCCCTCAAGCCTTCTTCGGAGCGCACCGAACATATCACCGGCCTCGATGCAAGGCGCTCTTTAAATATACGGACCTTGTCCAACGGAAGCACCTCCACGGTCTACCGGGAAAAGCTGAGGTTAACTGCGGTCAACTACAACTATATACCATAAACATAATATCCTAAAAAACTGCATTTATGTTAGCCTATTCAGCATGGTCGTGCAACCCCAAGGATCGCGCGAAAGCCCTACAAAAAAAGGACCATGGAATCAATCGGACGGGGCAGCCAGCACCGGACAAGACGGATGAGAAAGGGGCCCCGGCAAAAGACCCAGGGCCCCTCGGGATGGCTATACGGGGCTCAGCTCCTTGAGGACCATGTCGCCGAACCGGTAGAACCGGAAGTTGCGCCACGCCTCCTGGCAGTCGCTGTACCCCCAGGCGGCGTAAATCATCTCCTTGAGGGTAAGGCCGAACAGCCCCCGCATCTGGCTCCAAAGGCCTGGCGGGGCGTACAGGAGCAACCTGACCGGCGCAATGTCGCTGTACCCGTCCGCCACGCCGTTCCAATAGTGGATCAGGTACCCCTTCCGGGACCTCATCACGCTGGGGTTGGAGTCCTCCAGGTCCAGCTGCCTCACCCGGTCCTTGGGGAACCCCAGCGCCTCCACCTCCTGCAGGAAGTCCTCCGGGAAGGAGGGCACTATGAAGCGCCAAAGCTTAAGGTCAAACCCCTCGAAGGCCTCCCGGCAGTCCCTGAACCAAAGCCCTATACGAGAAAGGGACGCCATGTCGCCGCACATCATCGCCGCCCCGGTCCCGCAAAAGGCCCAAAGGAGCCTGCGCCTCTCAGAATCGGTATTGGACAGCGGAGACCTGCTCCGACTAAGGCAGTCCCTCAGGAACGCCATAGCCCTTTCCGCGTCATAGGGCGGAGGGATCTGACCCTGCAGCTCCGACAGCAGAAGGTTCACGCTCTGGGGCTCTAGCTTAACGATCTGACCGCCGCAGAACAGCTCCTTGGGGGAGTCGCATGAAAGACCCACCGGGGTCCAGCTTCCGTCCCGGATGCTTAAAAGGCGCCAGCAGTCAAAAGCCCCGTCCTCGATAACCCCCGCCAGAACGTGGTTCCTGGGGAGATACGCCAAAACCCTGACGTCCCACGATGAAGGCAGGAACGCTTCCCCTTCCACGTCCGGAAGGGGCGCAAGGGACCCAAAAGACATCAGCTCGAAACGTCTCATCCCGCATCCCCCCCTCCGTTTCATGAGTTTACCGCTTTATACCGCACCGAACAAGTGGATAACCTTTCTAAATAACCGCGTAACCAACCCTGAAATGCCAAGGACCGAGATGCTGAAACCAAGACCGGGGGACCGCAAGGCCCCAGGCAGAACGGGATCTGAAAAACCGTTGCCCACGGCCTTGTACAAGGCTCCCTCAGCGTTCAACCACGCCTATGCATATTTCTTGCGATATAAAATATAATAGGTCCAATGAATGCAGCACAATCCAACTCCAAGTGGGGCTCTCAAATCGGGGAGGGGATTTCGGATGGATCGGCGATACAAGGACATCCTGGACCAGCTCATCAACGGGGTTTACACCACAGACCTTAACCGGGTCATCACCTACTGGAACAGGGCGGCGGAGAAGATAACCGGCTACTCCGCCGACGAGGTTGTGGGCAAACGCTGCGCGGACAACATCTTGGTCCACGTGGACGGGGAGGGGAACAACCTTTGCCTTGGCATGTGTCCCCTGGCATTATCCATGGGGGACGGCAGCGCCAGGGAGACGCTGGTGTACCTTAAACACAAGGACGGGCACCGGGTGCCGGTTCAGGTGAGGGCCACTCCCCTTAGGGACGAGGAGGGGAAAATCGTAGGAGGGGTTGAGATATTCGAGGACGCCTCGAACCTGGTGTCCCAGGAGGAAAAGGTGTCCATACTGGAACGCCTTGCGTACCTTGACGAGCTAACCAGGGTGGGGAACCGGCGCTTCATCTATGACACCCTGGAGGACCACCTGAGGGACCTCAAGGAGATCGGATGGCCCTTCGGGGTGGTGATGATGGACATAGATCACTTCAAGAAGGTGAACGACACGTACGGCCACCAGGCGGGGGACGATGTGCTAAGGAACGTGGCCAACACCATACTCTCCTCGCTCAGGAGCTTCGACTCCCTGGGACGCTACGGGGGGGAGGAGTTCCTGGTGATCCTCCGAAACGTGGACCCGCAGGAACTCCTGCGGATCGCCGAGAAGCTCCGGGTCCTCGTGGAGGCCACATGGACCGATGCAGGCCGGGAGATCATAACCGTCACCATCTCAGGTGGCGCCACCATGGCGGATCCCAACGACACGCCGGAGAGCCTGATCAAACGGGCGGACGATCTGCTCTATCGAAGCAAACAGGGGGGGCGCAACCGGATAACCCCTGGCTGATGCTGATCATGGCTCTAGCCGCATGAACTGATGGGCCCCAAGGTCCGCCCAAAGCAGCTTCCCCTGGAGAGAGCCCCCAAGACCAGTTAGGACCTTAAGGGCTTCACACACCTCAAGGGCCGCCGCAAAGGCCGGGGTGAAGGGGGGATTCCCAAGCCGAACCTCTTCACCCCGGTCCGGCATGGCCTCTATGAAGGCCCCAAGTCCCCCTTCCCCCGTCACAACCCCCACCTGGGCATAGAACCCACCTATGGCCCCGTGAACCATGGGGACAAGGTTCCGCGAACAGGCATCCCTAAGGATCCGGCGGGAGGAACCATTATCAAGGCAGTCCACCACCACCTGGCAGCCCGCCACCAGGGAATCCGCGTTATCCTCCCGGACGTAACCGCAGAAAGCCCGAACGTCCACCGCCCGGTTCACCGCCGCCACCCTCTCCGCCGCCACCTGTGCCTTAGGGCGTCCCAGGTCCTCCTCACGGCACAGGAGCTGCCTGTTCAGGTTGTTATCGGAGAACACATCCCCGTCCGCCAAGATCAAGCTCCCAACCCCAGCCCGGGCCAGCATCTCCGCCACGTATCCCCCAAGGCCGCCGCAACCCACCACCAGGGCCTTGGACCTAAGAAGCCGGAGCTGCCCTTGGACCCCCAAGGTCCCCAGGTTACGGCGGTACCGCTCAGGACATCCCCCGGCCTCCAGGATAGCCTCCTCCGCCTCCCGCCGGGTAACCCCCCGGGCCTCGGCCATCTCCTCCACCTCTCGGAGGCTGTAAAAACGGACCTCTCCCTCCACGCTCAACCCTCCTTGACATCCCAGGCACGGAAGGCCAAAATCCCTTCCTATGGGACAGGGAATCAAAACCCTTTATAGACTGGATTATAAAGCAAAGGAGACGGCATGAACTTCAAGACCGCTAGACCCACCTGCGCGGTCCTCATGAGCGGCGGGGTGGACAGCTCCGTGGCGGCCCTAAGGCTATTGGAAATGGGGCACCGACCCATAGGCATAACCCTACTGATGGCCCCATGGAACGCCGAGGACTCCCCATCTGTCATCAGGGCAAGGGAAACCGCCAAAAGGCTCAACATGGAACACCTGGTTCTGGACCTGCGGGACCTCTTCGAGAAGGAGGTGCTGCGTCCCTTTCGGGAGCAGTACGCCAATGGCAGGACCCCCAATCCCTGTTCGGACTGCAACCGGGGGGTGAAGCTAGGAGGGGTCGCGGAAATTCTGGACCGCACCCAAGGGCTCGCGGGGATCTGGATCGCCACGGGGCACTACGCAAGGATAGTGCGGGAGGACCCCCAGGGCTTCGCAAGGCTCATGACTGGTAGGGACCGAAGGCGGGACCAGAGCTACTTCCTGGCGGACGTTCCAAGGATGGTGCTTGAGAGGCTCATATTCCCCCTGGGGGACATGGAGTCCAAGGAGGCGGTGCGCAAGGCCGCCGAGGAGGCGGGGCTCCCCGCCGCCCGGGAGGTTGACAGCATGGACGTGTGCTTCGCCCAAAGCGGACGTTACGAAGACGTCCTTGGGGAAGAGGCCTTTAGGGAGGGACCAATAGTTGACTGCCAGGGGAACGAGATTGGGCGCCACAGGGGAGTGGGGCTCTTCACGGTGGGACAGAGAAAGGGGCTTGGGCTATCATCCCCAACCCCCCTGTACGTCAAGGCCCTAAGACCGCCGGTGGTAGTGGTGGCTCCCCGGGAGGAGCTTTTAGCCCGAAGGGTATCGGCCCGGGGCTGCAACGTGCTCACCCGGACCCCCGTAACCCAAGGGATGCCCTTTCTCGGCAAGACCCGCTCACAGGGGGAAGCCACGCCCTGTGAGGTGCTGGAGTTCCAAGGGGACCGAATAAGCGTCCTATTCCACCAGCCGGTCTTCGCCCCGTGTCCGGGGCAGAGGCTGGTGCTGTATCACGAGGACGGGACGGTGGCACGTGGGGGGGATCATAGCCGGCTGATCCGCCAGGGCCTCCGCCGGTCCCTCCTCTTCGACCACCCCATGGATCTTGAAACGCCCCATCTCCTCCATGAGACGGCCTGCCAAATCCTTAAAGCTGTCCGCCTTGCGGTGGGAAGCGGAGGCAAACCGGGACACCCCATCCACCACATCCCCCAGATCACGAACATCCTCCATTACCCCTCGGAGGACCCGGGACACCTCCGATGCGGTATCACTGCCCTTACGGCTCAGCTCCTCCTGCCGACAGGCGGATACCCTCACCCGCTTTGACATCTCCATAGCGGCGGAGAACCCCTTGGCGGCATCTCCCACGGCGTCCATGGCCCCCTCCGCCATGGACGCCGCGGAGGATAGGGAAACGGAAGACTCCTCCGTAGAATCCAAGGTGCTTCGCATCCCCTCCATTATGGACTCGCTGAACCGCTGGGTCATAGAGGAGAGTTCCCGGCTCTCCTCCGCCAGCTTCCGCACTTCCATGGCCACCACGGAGAACCCTCGCCCAGCCTCCCCGGCACGGGCGGCCTCTATGGCGGCGTTGAAGGCCAAAAGCTCCGTTCGATCCGCCACGTCCACTATGCGGGATATCATGTCCCCCATGCGCTCCACCACCTTCGACATCTCCGACAGGCGGTTAGCCATCTCCCGGTTGGCCTCTAAGGCATGGGAAGCCCCCTCGGCACATTTCCTCATGGATTCAACCGCCCCTTCGAGGCTCTCCCTGGCGGCCCCCATGGCGGCTTCGCAGGAGGACGCATCCTCCATCAAACCCTTTGAGGCACCCAAAAGCTCCTCCGACAGATCCTCCACCTGGGAGATCATGCTCACCCCTCGCTCACAGGCGGATGCCGCCTCGGCGGCTCGTCTCCTAGCTCCTTCCGCGGAGGACAGGCACTCCGAGGAGGCGTCCGCCAGGCCTACGGCCTCCCGGGATATCTCCCCGGCGAACCGAGCCACATCTCCTATGGTGGAACACAAAGACCTCCTCATGCAACCCAGGGATGATGCCATATGCCCCACCTCGTCCCTGATCATGGCCACCCAGTCGCTGGACGGATCGTATCGCAGGTCCAACTTGGAGAACCTCTCCACCGCCTCCAGTGCCACCAACATGGGGCGGGTTATTCGATGAGACACCATGGCCACCCCCAGGGCTATCAACACCAGGGCCAACCCGGCGCTCACCACGGCACCCAATGTCATGTCCCTGGCCTTTGACATCACCTGTTCCTTCGGGAGCCCCGCAACTATGGTCCATTTGATATCCTCGGAGATCCACACCGGGGCAGCCACGAAAAGCCATTCCCCAGCTCCTGAAGGGGCACCTCCAAACCACCACTTGGGACCCGATATACCCCCTATAAGATCTGACAAACCCTTTGGATAGGCCCCCTTGGGGGCATCCTTGACGCTCTTGCCCAATAGATCCTCCCTTCCCGCCGCGAGCACCCCGCCGGAGGATATTATCAAGGTCCACTTGGAAACCAGCATTCCACGGGACATCACCGCCTCACCTAGACCCTTGGCGTCCACGTCCATCCCGGCGACTCCAACCACCCTACCCCCCCTTAACACCGGCACCGATATGGCGCAAACAAACCTCTCGTCGTTTCCCATCCCGGTGTAGCTGTAGAAGTAAGGGTCCGAGACCTTGGCTCTTCCGCTGCGGAATACGTCCCAGTACCAGTTCTCCTCCCCTTGATCCTCCAGCATGGCCTCGTTGAGGTCATATCCCCTTTGGATCTTCCCGTCGGGGTCTTTGAAGAAGGTGGCCATAAAATGCTCCTTGGCTCCTCCCTCCGGCTCCAACACCACCCAACAGGAGGCTGCCAGGGGATTGGAGGCAAGGGTATGCTCCAGGATCCCGAGAACCCCCTTCTCCCCGGCGGCACCGGACCACTGGGCGGATACTCCTCCGATGGCAGCCCCCATGGACTGCGCGGAGGACACAAGCTCCCTCATGTAAGCCCCCGCCTCGGAGGCACCGCCAACCGCCTCGGAGGTGACCCCCCTTATGCCATCCTCCATGGCCATGGAGCGGGCCCGGAAGCCCAGATAGCCGGAAAGGGCGAGCATCACCACCGCAAGGGGCAGGAGTGTCATCACCATCATCTTTCCCCTTATGCCCATCACCATGAAAGACACCTCCGGAAAGGAAAATCTGAAACGCTTCCCATGCCGGAGTGGAATATAGCGGAAGAGGCTTTTAAGCGTGACAAGATGAGGTTAAGGAAAAGAAAAGCCCGGGGATGGGGCACCCCAACCCCGGGCTTGGGACGTAAAGAGGATCAATTGATGCTGGCCATCGGCACCGGAGGGCTTCCCATGGGCCCCCTCATCCCTTAAGGGACAGGGGACCGGAGACGTGGTGGCTGTCCACCGAGAACCTGGCCAGGGCATCCTTCAGCTTTACGGCCCCTGCGGTGAGCCGTTCGGACTCCTGGGCCACCGCCTCCGCCGCCTTGGCGGTCTCCTCCGCGGAATGCTGGATCACCCCAAGGGTGCTCACCACCTCCACGGTAGATCGGGCCGCCTGATCCACCGCCCGGCCTATCTCCTGGGACGCCGCCGCCTGCTCCTCTGATGTGGCCGCCACGCTCTCCAGGGCAAGGCTCACCCGCTTTATCCTGTCCAACACCCCCATAAGCTCGTCCGCCGCTCCCATGGCGTCCTCCGCAAGCCTCCTGGCCGTATCGGAAGTCAGCTTGGTCACCTCCAGGGTCTCACCGGTGTAGCTGACCAGAGGGGCTATTATGTTCTCCACTTCCCGGGCCGCCACGTTGGACTCCTCCGCAAGCTTACGGACCTCCTCCGCCACCACCGCGAAGCCCCTTCCCGCCTCTCCTGCCCGGGCGGCCTCTATGGCGGCGTTCAAGGCCAAAAGGTTCGTCTGGTCCGCGATGCTCTTGATGGCGCTTACGAAGGTCCCTATGTTGGACACCGACTGAGAGACCTTGGCCAGCTTGTCCAAAGACTCGTCCGCCCTCTTGCTTATGGTGCCCATCTCCTCTACCAGGCCCTTTATCCTCTTGGCCACTTCCTCGGACACCTTGACCGTTGCGGAGGCCTCCTCCGCCCCCTCCGCCACCGCCCTAGCGGCCATCTGGGCTCCCTCAACGACCTCCCCTATGCCCGAGTTGGTCTGCTCCAGGGCGCATGAACTGGCCTGGCTCAACCCCAGGGACTGATCCACCGAGGCCTTTACCTCCTCCATGGAGGCCACCGACTCCTCCGAAAGGGCCGCCAAAGACTCCGCCGACGAGGCGAACATCTCCGCCTCCCTGAAGATCTCCATAACCGTCTCCCCTATGGTACGGCGCATCTTCCCAAGCGCCCGACCCATGGCGCCTATCTCGTCGTCCCTCTCGGCTATCCAATCACTGGAAGGGTCGTAACGAAGGTCGAGGTTCGAAAACCTATCCACCGCCCTCATGGCCTCCACTATGGGCATGCTGAGCCTTCCCGAGGCCACCCAGACCACGGCTCCTAGGGACAAAATGGTCATCAGGGATACCAAGGCTATGCTGCGAATGATCCGGTACACGTCGGCGAAGGCAATGGAGACCGGCACCTCCACCAGCAGCACCCAGGTCTGGGTGCCTATTACCACCGGGGAGGCCACCCCCAGCACCTCCCCGGCCCCGAAAAGGGACAACCCCCGGAACGGAACAGCCCGCCGGCCCTTCAAGGCCCCCTCAAGGGCCTCCAAGGCCTCCTTGCCCTTCGCGGACTCCTTCACACCCTTCCCTATGACGGCCCCATCGTAGGACCCCGCCACCACACCGCCGGGGGAAACCAGGGTGGGCATACCACCTCCTGAACCGCCCAAGCTGGTCACCACATCCTTCAAGGCCGAGAGGTCCACGTCCATGCCGCCCACCCCAACAACCTTGCCTTGGATCTCCACGGGCACGCATATGCTGGCTATGAACTTCTCATCCCCCTGAACACCGGTGTAGTTGTAGAAGTAGGGATCCGTAACGGTCAGCTTGCGGCTTCTGAGGGGCTCCCAATACCAGCTCCCCGACTCCGATTCGTTGGCGAGCATCTGTTCGGTTATGTCGAAGCTTCGACTTATCTTCCCACCGGCCTTCAAGAAGGTCCCCATGAAGCGCCCCTTCTCCTTGTAGCCATCCTTATTGACGAACTCCTGATCCCTTCGGTCGAAGCCGTCGGGCTCGAACACCACCCAGGCGGACATGACCAAATTGGTCCTATCCAGCATGTGCTTCAGTATCCCCAAAACCTGGTCCCTGGCGGAGGGATTCGAGACATCCTGGGCCTCCACCGCCATTATCATGCTTCGCGCCGAGGCCATAAGGTCCCCAAGGTACGCGGAAACCCCGTTTGCAGCCCCCGCCGCGGAGGCCTCCGCCATCTGGTAGGTCTTGCGCTCCACCATCTTCATTGAACTGTAACCCACGAAGACCGCCAGGAGCCCCAGCCCCAGGAACAACGGCACCAGGATGTAGAAAAGCATCTTGCCCCTTATGCCACCCTTCACCACTTGCACCACTCCCCTCCGCATGCCGTTGGACCCATGGTAACAGGAAAACGAGGAGCCGTTCAACGGAGCAAAGGCTACACAAGGCTATGTTTTTCATAAAAATTTAGTTACAAAACAAACACAAAGCGTCTTTTTTAAACACTATCTCAGGGGAAGAGCTCTCTCTTAAGCGGGAGCCCCTCGTGCCATGCGGCCCCGCAGGGGGTTCCAAGGGACCAATAGATGTTGTCCGGCATGGAGAGGAAGAAGGGATCCACTTTAGATATGTCCACCAACCCATCGTGGGAGAGCACGTCCTTGGACGCCAGGACCTCCTCCACCCGGCCCACTATGAGCACGTCCCCCGGCAGGTCCACGGTGGCGTGAACCGACAGACCCACGTTCACCGGGCACTCTAAGGCGTAAGGTGCATCCGGCACGCTGCCGCAGAAGACCCGGAACAGGTTGGACTTGTCCTTGTCCCTGGCGCTGACCAAGCCCGCAAGATCCACCCGGGGCAGAAGGGGCCTGCTCGGAACGCAGATGCTGAAGCGGCGGGAGCTGAGTATGCCGTCCCGGGTGGCGTGGTCTCCGATGGAGACCATGAACATGGGGGGCGAGAAGTTCACCTGCCCGGCGAACGCGGCGGCCATGAAGTTAGGGCGCCCCCCCACCAGTGCCCCCACCAACACCACCGGCATGGCGGGGAAGAAGAACCGGTTAAGCCTCACGCTAACCCTTTCAGCGTCCTCCATCGGCGATACCTCCTTCACACATGTAGATCAGATCCAAGACGAACCCACCCGCCCCGGTGTACCCCTGCGGCCCTGGGGGCGGAGGCCAACGGGGCGGCATAAGCCAAGGGGCACCTACATGAACTCCCCCAGGGAGGTAACTAGGGAGCCCTCCCGGAGATCCCTCACCCTTGAAAGGGCCAGGATCACCCCGTCCACGTAGACGCGGCTTGAGAAGTCGGTGACGGTTATCCTTATCAGCTCACCGGGCCTTCCAAGGTCTATCTGGTGCTCCGAGAAGTCCTTTGGGAAGGGCATCCGCTCCGAGTGGACCCTTACACCTCCCACGGAGCCGCCCAGCACATTGGGTACCACCTCACAGCTCTTGACCTCCCCTCCGCCCCCAAGGAGACCCGCCAGGGACACCGCGGTGCCGCTGGGGGCGTTGGCCATGGCCTCGTGGTGCCGATCCGTGACCGAGGCCCAGGGGAAGAACCGGGAGGCCTTGTCCAAGAAGTCCATGACCAGGTTCACCCCCAGGCTGAAGTTCGGTATAAGGGCGATCCGCCCACCCTTCTCCGCCACCAGGCGGGGCAGCAGCTCCTGCTGATCCAAAGAAAGGCCCGTGGTGCCCACCACCGCGGGCACTCCAGCGTCCAGGTAGGCCATGAGGTTGTCCCAGAGCACCTCCGCGGAGGTGAAATCCACCGCCGCCTCAGGGGCGCAGGATCCCAAGGCCTCCCGCAAACTGGAACGGACCTTGACCCCCATTGGGGGCAGCCCAAGGAGGCTTCCCACATCTGATCCTTCCTCCAGGCCGAAGGCCCCCTCTATGCGGCACCCTTCGTCCAGGATCCTCAAGGCCACAAGACGCCCCACGCTGCCGGAAACACCTGACATGAAGACCCTCAAAGGCAGGTTCAAAGGGAACACCTCCAGCGGTTTTCTGAAATTTGGGAGCGGCCCTAAGTCCCGGAGATCCCGAGGTCCCCATGCGTCCAATTCAACCGATAGAGGGGTGCCTCGACATCAGGTCAAAAAGACCGCTGAGTTTTACGCCATTATACTCCACAGAGCAGTATCTGCCCCTTATGGCCGAGGAGGCCTCTTGGAGAACCCGGTTTGACACCCCGTAGTACATGGAGAACTCCGCCTCCAGGAAGGCGGAGTACTTGTCCGCCAGGTCGAGGAGCGGCCCGTCCACCACCGGGAGCCCCATGGCGGAGATCCGGTCCGCCTCTTCAAGGGATTCGAGCAGAAAGGCCCTGTCCCCCTCCATGGCCCTGAGGGAGAACTCGTCCTCCACCAGGAACTTCACAAGGGGCCCCAAAGGTTCCGGCAAAAGCGGATAGACCTGATCCTCCATCATCTCCCGTTCCACCTGGGCCAAAAGGTCCTGAAGGCCCATCTGGCGTTTAAGGGGGGATATTACGTCCCTGGTTAGGGCCTCCGGCAGGTCGTGCAGGAGGCCGCCGAAGAAGTTCCAACCCCACCTCTCCCGGGGCAAGCCACACAGGGCAGACAGGAAGAAACCCATGAGGGCCACGAAGAACATGTGCCCCAACACGGAGGTCTCCGGTATCCTTGGGACCCTGGTCCAGCGCTTCTGAAACCTCAGCTGGGCGGTGAGGTCCACGAAGTCGCAGAGAGGGGAGGCGTGAGAACCGGACAGTTTGAAGAGGAACTCCTGAACCAGCGGCACGTCCCGGTGGCTTCCAAGGCGCTCCAGCACCTCCCGCCTGGTTCGCTTGAAGCCGTAAAGGTCCTTGGCGAGAGGTTCCATCAGGAAGTGCTCCCAGCCGGTGGCAACGGCGTTGGCGGCCTCTAGGATGCGGGTTAACCGCATGTCCCCTTCACCCGCCAGATGATCCCGGAAGAGCCCCGGCAGCTCGGGGGCTATCTCCGCAAGGCCCACCTCCCACTGGGATGCAACCCATTGGTCCACCCTATCCCCCCCTATACCCACTATCCGGTGGTAAACCGGGGGTTTGAGGTCCGTGAGCACCACCCTCTTGAGGAACTGGAAGACCAGCCCCATGGCGAGGTAAGCGGCGTTGAGCTCTCCTTCCATCCGGGCCATCAGAAGGGCTATCACCGCCTTATGGCCCTGCTTGTCCATCTCGAAGAGCCCCATTGGCCGTGGATGATCGTTCCACCTCTCCATGCTGAAGGCGCCGAAGAGGGTCTCCAAAAGGTCAAAGGATATCAAGGCAATTCACCTCCATCTTAAGGGGATTATAGACGATGGTGCCCCGGGTGCCCATGGCCCGTGAGGGGGGAAGCGAAAGGAATGTGAAAACCCGGGGATGGATCTCCTCGGGCATGACGCGGCAAGTCGCCACCAGGCCTTTAAAGCTTAGGTGCCCACAGGCCCAAGGGGCATAATGGAAGGAGCTTAGATCTATCTGGGGAGAAAGCCCTTAAGCCCGAAGGCCCCAAGCATCTTATCCACCCGGTTCAAAAGCTCCGGAGGGTCCACAAGCTTAACGTAAGGAGCGGATGCCAAAGCCCACCGGACCACGTCATCGTGATCCGGGGCCCATCCCATGACCCCGTCGCCCTCCCCTTCCTCCAGGAACAACCGTGCCTCCGGGAGGGCCTGTCCAACCGGAAGGGTCACCTTGAAACGGAAGCTGACCCCCCCGCTGGGGATCTCACCGGGGGAAACGAAATCCCCGGTTCCCAGCTGTTCAACCGAAGTTATCGAATTCACGATATAAGAAATCACGGACCCGGCTAGCGGATCGTATCCCCTAACCAGCCACAAAACCCCGGAAAGGGAGAATCCCCAGGGGTCCAGCAGGAACCGTTTACCAGGCTTCCCAGCGGGCCCCTTTAGGGTGATATTGGTCCGCTTCCTGTCCCGCATGGCCTCCACAAGGGAGAGGAAAACCCCTCCGTCCGGCGGCACCACCGGGCATGACACGGCGCTTCTGCCCACGTCCCGCCCCACCGCTAGGATCCTAGAGGGCACCTGCCCCTCAAGCATCTGTTGGACCCCCTGGAATAAGTGGGACATCTGGGGGGTGAGCCGTTGAGCTATCTCAAGGGCAAAGGAAAGGGCGGAGGCTTCGTTTGGAGAGAGCGAGAGCGAAACCGGCATCCGATCTATCCGGGCTATCCTGTAGCGCCTTGAGGCGTTGTCGAAGCGGATGTCCACCCCAAGCTGCTCCCTAAGCAGCTTAAGGTCCCTCTCCATGGTCCTGGCGCAACGATAGCCCATGCTGGCCATGAGCTCCCCCTTGTGGTACCCGCCCTTGCGGTCAAACAACGCCACAAGCCCCTTGAGACGCTCCAGCCTTCCGGAGCTTAGATCCCTAGCCACCGGACCACCTCCACTTACCACCTAATTGATAGAATTTGATTATATTTAATTCAAATAGAGCGCTCAATGAGCTTTGTTTACCAAAATAACAGAATTTTTATGGTCGTTATTATTAAAGTGCGTCCCTTTTAAGCTTAGCCTCGTCATGTGAACCAGCCTTGCTAGGGCACCGGATGGGTGGGATAATTATCAAATGCTCAATATACGAAGGCCATGAAGGGATGGTGGACCGTGACGGACCTAGAGAAGCCTGAAAAGCCGGAGAAGAGGTCCCCCGAGAAGGGGGCCAACTTCCTTGAGGAGATAATACAGAGGGACCTGGACCAGGGGGTGGTCCGGGAGGTAGTGACCCGCTTTCCCCCGGAACCCAACGGCTACCTTCACATAGGACATGCCAAGTCCATATGCCTAAACTTCGGGCTGGCGGAGAAGTTCGGCGGGCGTTGCAATCTCAGGTTCGACGACACCAACCCCGCCAAGGAGGACGACGAATACGTAAGGTCCATAGAGGAGGACGTGCGCTGGCTGGGGTTCAAATGGGACAGGCTCTGCTTCGCCTCCGACTACTTCGAGCAGTTCTACCAGTGGGCGGTGGAGCTCACATCTAAGGGCCTGGCGTACGTGGACTTCCAGTCCCCGGAGGAGATAAGGCGCACCAGGGGCACCCTGACCGAGCCGGGGATCGAGTCCCCCTATAGGGACACCCCGCCGGAGGAGAACCTGAAGCTCCTTGAGCGCATGCGCAGCGGGGAGTTCGAGGAGGGCCAGTGCGTATTAAGGGCCAAGATAGACATGAAGAGCCCCAACCTCAACATGCGGGACCCGGTGATATACCGGATCCTCAAGAGGTCCCACCACAGGACCGGCGACAAGTGGTGCATATACCCCATGTACGACTTCGCCCATGGCTACGAGGACGCCATAGAGGGGGTCACCCATTCCATATGCACCCTGGAGTTCCAGGACCACCGGCCCCTTTACGACTGGTTCCTGGATAACGTGTCGGTCCCCCACAGGCCGCGGCAGTACGAGTTCGCCCGTCTGAACCTGAGCCACACGGTGATGAGCAAGCGGAAGCTCCTGGAGCTGGTGGAGTCCAAGATCGTGTCTGGGTGGGACGATCCACGGATGCCCACCGTAAGCGGCCTGAGGCGCCGGGGCTACACCCCATCCTCCATAAGGCGCTTCTGCGAGGAGATAGGGGTATCCAAGGCGGACAGCCTGGTGGACGTGGAGCTGCTTCAGCACTGCCTCCGGGAGGAGCTCAACAAGACCGCCCCAAGGCGGATGGCGGTGCTCAACCCCATAAGGCTCACGATCCTCAACTGGCCGGAGGACCAGGTGGACATGGTGCCGGGGGAGAACAACCCAGAGGATCCCTCCGCGGGCACGAGGCTCATCCCCTTCGGCAGGGACCTGCTCATAGAGGCGGAGGACTTCATGGTGGATCCCCCCAAGGGCTACTTCCGCCTGCAGCCCGGCGGGGAAGTTCGCCTTAAGCACGGCTACCTGGTGAGATACGTCTCCCACCGGGAGGAGGACGGCCGGGTGACGGAGGTCCTGGTGGAGGCGGACCTCCAAAGCCGGGGAGGAGAGGCCCCGGACGGAAGGCGGGTCAAGGGCACCCTGCACTGGGTCAACGCCCGCCGCTGCGTCCCCATAACCGCAAGGCTCTACGACCATCTGTTCACCCTCAGGGACATGTCCAAGATGGAGGAGGGCAAGGACTACAAGGACTACTTGAACCCCAACTCCCTGGTGGAGGTCAAGGGCTTCGGCGAGGAAGCCCTGAGGGACGCGGAGCCCCTCAAGGGCATCCAGTTCCTGCGGCACGGGTACTTCTGCCTGGACCCGGACTCCTCGAAGGACCACCTGATCTTCAACCGCTCGGTGTCACTAAAGGACTCCTGGGCGAAGGCACAGAAGAAGGGCTGACCGGAAGCGAGACGACCCTGCCCGCGGTGCCCCTCATCAACCGACGGGGACGCCGCCGGGCAGGAGACCGGCCAGGGAAAGCCTGGGGGACAGGCCAGGCCGAGGGATCCGGGGCCCCCAGGGCTTGGACTTAGGGCCTCCCAAAGGACCGCTCGTCATATGTGTCTTTTATCCACGGGGGCTGCTGCCCCCTTTTATCCCCCCTTGACAAAATACCCCCCTGGTGTATTATATACCCCTGTTAGGTATATGTTGCAAAAACACATCCTCAAAGGGGGAATTCAGAGATGAGCGCTCGGTGGGTCAAATGGGCCTCTGCCGCAGCATACGTGGTCATGCTGGCCCTTGGTTGGAGGTACCCACTACTTGGCACCTTGGTCTTCGCGTTCATGGGGGCCTTCGTGCTGCTCGGGGGGAGGAAGAAGTGGTGCGCCTCCGCGTGCCCCCGAGGCAGCTTCCTTGACGTGGTATGGTCCAAGCTGAGCCCCAGGCGCCAGGCCCCCAAGTGGCTAAGCTCCTGGAAGTTCTACGGGGTTGCCCTTAGCACCTTCCTCATCCTCTTCGGGACCCAGCTCCTCCTGGCCCATAGGGCAGGGGGATTGGATGCAAGGTCTTTGGGCTTCATATTCTGGCGCATGTGCGTCATATCATCCCTGGTGGCCCTGCCCCTTGGGCTTTGGGCGAACCACAGGACCTGGTGCTCCTTCTGCCCGGTCGGCAAGCTCATCAGGCTCTAGTCAAAGCCAGGACGGGATAAATCACCAGGCTCTTCTGGCGCGGCCCCTCAGGAGGGTTCAAAATACCCCTCCGGGGGCTTACCAAAGCCCCCGGATAGTATAAAATCTTATTCATCATCCAAGTCGGGTATTCGGGGGTGCCCTCTTGACGGTTCGCTCTAAAGCACTGTGGGCAATGATTTCGTTCTGCGTCCTCTTCTTCGCCGTATTCGCTCTCACGTACCGCTGGTCAATGCTGCAGGAGGCGGACCGGGCGGACCAGATCAGCCTGGGGCAAGACCTAAACCGCATATACATGACCCTCAAGCAGGAACAGCGGGAGCTTCTGCGCATAACCCGGGACTGGGCCAACTGGGACGACACCTACGACTTCGTGCAAAACGGAACCTTCAGGTTCCTGGACGCCAGCCTCTCCCCGGAGAAGATGGCTCTCACCATACAGGTGGACGACCTGGCGGTGGCAATGCAGTCGGGACACATCCTGTTCACCCGGTCCCTTATGCCGGGCACCCTCAAGCCCCGGGAGACGCCGTACAACCTGCCAGGGCTCTTTAAGCCCCAAGGGCCCCTGTTCCCCCCCACCGTGCCCGACGAAGGCCGAGTGGGGTTCATGTGGCTCGGCAGATACCCCGCCATCGTGGCCGCTTACCCCATAAGGGACTCCAAGGAGCAGATGCCCCGCACGGGACTCTTCTTCGTATCAAGAAGCCTCCAGGGGGAACGGCTTCGCAAGATAGCCGACATCACCCAGCTTAACATCCGCATAGTCCCGAACCATGAGATCCCCCAGGGGCTTAAGTTCAACCCCGACGATGACGTCCCCATGGGACGATGGATCCTGGACCCCTCGGAACACGAGGGGTATGTGATGCTCCGGAACTTCGACGACAAAGGGGCCTTCTGGGTGGCGGTGAAGGCGAAAAGGGACAGGTACCAGAGGGCGATGGGGGAGATGCTACGCAACGGCGCCATGATGCTCTTCATGGCCACCACCCTCGGCATACTAGCCCTCTGGGTGCTGGACCGGTTCATCCTCTCCCGGGTGGAAAACCTGCACCGCACGATACAGGATATAAAATTCTACTCCGACGAAACCGTCCCAGTGGACGACTGCGAGGACGAGATAAGCGCCCTGGGGAAGACCTTGAACGAGGCCCTAAACGCCATCCGGGAGAACTTCCGGGAGCGGGAGAAGGCGGAGATGGACGCAAGGCTCGCCCACCTGGAGCTGGCGGAGGCCTACGAGAAGACCATCGAAGGGTGGTCTCTTGCGCTGGACCTGAGGGACAAGGAGACCGAAGGGCATACCCGGCGGGTAACGGAGCTCACGGTGGCCCTGGCGGAGCGGATGGGATACCCCGAGGACCGGATAATCCACCTCCGGCGGGGTGCCATCCTGCACGACATAGGCAAACTAGGGATACCAGACTCCATCCTGCTCAAACAGGGCCCCCTCACCGATGAAGAATGGGAGATAATGAAACGGCACCCCTTGTACGCCTACGACATGCTCACCCCCATACAGTACCTGCACCCCGCCATACCAATCCCCTACTGCCACCACGAGAAGTGGGACGGCACCGGCTACCCCCAGGGGCTAAAGGGCACCGCAATACCCCTCTCCGCCAGGATGTTCGCGGTGGTGGACATATGGGATGCCCTAACCTCCGACAGGCCCTACCGGAAAGCCTGGGAGAGACAGCGCACCATGGAGTACATCGCCTCCCTCAAGGGCTACCACCTGGACCCGGATGTGGTGGCCCACTTCCTGAACATGATGGACCGATCCTGATAAGCCCTTAACCCCACACCCCTGCTAAGCCCCATGAGGGCCCGGGCATTACATATATCATCCGGCGAAAATTTATAATATACTTAACATAGCTCATATTCCATTGACAAAATCCGAGCATCTGGCCATGCTAATCATGCGGGTCCCAGGGCCCGTAATTTGTTTGTCAGGAGGTCTAGGATGTGAAGAAGCTCGGTCTGTTGTCTCGCCTTGTGATCGCCATCGTGCTGGGAATAGTCATCGGCTCGGTGGCACCGGAGTGGGCGGTGAGGGGGCTCGTGACCCTAAGCTCCATCTTCGGAAGTTTCCTCAGCTTCATGATTCCCTTGATAATCGTAGGCTTTGTGGCCCCCGGCATAGGTGACCTGGGGCATGGGGCAGGAAAGCTCTTGGCCCTCACGGTCATCATAGCCTACGCCTCCACGCTGTTCGCCGGATCCCTGGCCTTCCTGGTGGACAGCTCCCTCTTCCCCCACCTGGTCCACGCGGCATCCCATGCGGGGGGCAACCCGGAGGAGGCGCTCCTCAAACCCTTCTTCGTGATCGAGATGCCCCAGATAATGGGGGTCATGAGCGCCCTGGTGCTTGCCTTCGTGCTCGGCGTGGGGATGGCCCAGACCAAGAGCCGCTCCCTAATGAACGGCATGAAGGAGTTCCAGAACATCATCGAGAACATCCTGGGGAACTTCATAATCCCCCTGCTCCCGCTGCTCATATGCGGGACCTTCGCCAACCTCACCTATGTGGGGGAGGTACAGGTGCTCCTCAAGACCTTCGCCAAGGTCTACATGGTGGTAATAGGGCTTCACCTCACGGTCATCGCCATCCAGTACACCGTGGCCTGCACCGTGGCAGGCAAGAACCCCATAAAGGCCCTGCTCAACATGGTGCCCGCATACGTCACCGCCATAGGCACCCAGTCCTCCGCAGCCACCATACCGGTGACCCTAAGGCAGACCAAGGAGAACAACGTCTCCGAGGACGTGGCGGACTTCGTGATACCCCTCTGCGCCACCATACACCTGTCCGGCAGCACCATCACCATAACCAGCTGCTCCATAGCGGTCATGATGATGCACGGGGTTAACTTCTCCTTCTCCACCATGTTCCCCTTCATCATGATGCTGGGACTCATGATGGTGGCCGCCCCCGGCGTCCCCGGAGGGGCGATAATGGCGGCCCTTGGCATACTCCAGTCCATGCTGGGCTTCGGACCGGACATGCAGGCCCTCATGATAGCCCTCTACATAGCCCAGGACAGCTTCGGCACCGCCTGCAACGTCACCGGCGACGGGGCCATCGCCATCCTGGTGGACAAGCTGAAGGGGTCCTTGATCGGGACCGCCAAGGCATAAAAACGGGGTCCAAAGACCACGGGGCCTGGGGCTTCAAGCCCCCCAGGCCCCGTGGGATCCTGGAGATCTGGGAAAACCTAAGCTCCTATCCCCACGAGAAAGAACAGTTGGGGAAGAAGCACGCCTCACACCGGCAGCACAACCCTCCTACCCCCCACTTGCGAACCTGCCCCTCCGGCACGTCCAGCCCGGCGAAGAGGTACGGCAAAAGCCTGTCCAGGGTGGTCCGCTCATCGTGCACCACGCAGGCAGGAGCCCCCACCACAGGGACCTCACCCGCCCAGCCGAGCATCAGCATGCTGCCCGGCAGGGACGGAACCCCCTGGAAGGATATCCGATCGCAAACGGTCCTTATGGCCCCGGGGGTGCGGTCGTCCACGTCCACGCTCATGCCGCCAGTGCATATCACCAGCTCCGCCCCGGCATCCAGTGCCTCCCTCACGGATTCAGCGATCTCCTCCATCCGGTCCGACGCGAACCACTGACCCACCATGACGCCACCGAAGAAGTCCAGCTTGCGCTGAAGCCGGGGCCGGAAGGCATCCTCCGCAAGGCCCTTTCTAAACTCCGAACCGGTGGTCACAAGCCCCACCTTGAGGGGCCTGAAGGGTAGCACCCGAATGGGCTCCGCCGCAGCCAAGGCCCTGTCCACCTGGCGCCTTTTAACCACCAAGGGCCTTATCCTAAAGGCCGCCACCGGCTGGGAGGCCTTAACAGGACGGCCCTCCTGAAGGGTGGAAAAAATCCAGTCCCCGTCCTGGTTTATCCGGTCCACGAAGGCCCCGTTGAAAAGCAAAAGCCCGTTGTGGGCCGCCCTCAAGGTGCAGCGCCCCTCGTCGGGGCCCTCCACGGTGAGCCCCTCCCCCGCCACCAACCGGGCCATCATCAAGGCCGCGTCGTCCTCGTGCACCTCGTCGGCCTCCAATGTGAGCACCTGAAGGTGCTCCCGTCCCATGGAAAGCAAGACCGGCAGGTCCTCCGGGACCACCACATGCCCCCGCTTGAACCGGGCCCCCTTGTAGCCGCTCTTTGGGTCTATCTGGGTGAGATCGTGGGCCAGCTGGTGCCCCACCGCCTCCTCTGCCTTCACTATCCTTACCTCCACAGCCACCACCTCCGGCTCTTATCACTCCAGGTCCGCTATCAAATGATACGTCCTAAGGCTTACCCACAGCCTACAACCTCCACCGACCAGGGCGGTATAGTAAATAAAGCGGCCATGCCCTCCCGGACGGTCAAGGCGAATGACGATGACCTAGGCACGTCCACCTGCCAAATCCGACCCTCCCCAACCGACACCTCCAGCCTGACGAACGAAGGCAGGGGAAGCACCTCCTCCACCGTTCCCTCAAAGACGTTGCGGCGCAGATCCTCCTGTATGGGCACGTCCTGATAAACCGGTTTAACCGCCTCGGGAGACACGAAGGCCCTTCCCGGACCCTCCTTCAGCCCCTCCCGGATCCCCAGGAACACCTCCCCAAAGGGGCCGACCATGGCCCACCCCCCCTCGGAGCGGATGAAACGCCCCTCAAGGAGGTTGCCCCAGCCCAGGGCGCTGAAGACCTCGCCGGCCCTGCCCGCCTCCCACATGCTTCGGCCGGAGAACACCCCCCGGACCTGTCCGTCCCTCATGATTACAACCCTGTCCCCAAGGGCGCACACGTCGTCCATGTTATGGGTCACGTACACCATGGGGATCCGGGTCTGTCGCTGCAGATCCCGAAGCTCCTTCCTCAAATTCCTCCTCAAAGGACCGTCCAGGGCACTGAACGGTTCGTCCAACAATAGGAGCTCCGGATCCGCTGCAAGGGCCCTGGCGATCGCCACCCTCTGACGCTGTCCCCCGGAGAGCTGGTGGGGATACCGGTTCTCAAGCCCCCTCATGTGAACCCGCTCGAGCCACTCCAGAGCCCTCCGGCGCTTAACCTCCCCACCACCCCTTACCCCGTATCCCACGTTCTCCAATGCAGTCATGTGGGGGAAAAGCGCCAGGGACTGAAAGCACAGGGACGTCCTGCGAAGCTCCGAAGGCACGAATATCCCCCTGGAGGTGTCCATCAACACCCTATCCCCAAGCCTCATGTAACCATCCCTCGGGGATATCAGCCCCGCCATGGCCCTCAAGAGGCTGGACTTCCCAGAGCCGCTGGGACCGAATAGGACGCAGGACTCCCGATCCATGCCGAACGAGGCGTCAATTCGAAAACTCCCCAGGGGATGAACCATCCTGAAGTCAATGAAGAGTTCCCCGGCCATTCTCCATCACCCTAATCAGAAAAAGACATCCTACGCCCACCAGGGCAAGAAGCCCGGAGGCCAAGTGGGCAGCTCCGAAGTCCAGGGTCTCCACCTGGCTGTATATGTAGAGCGGCAGGGTCTGGGTTGAACCCGGCACGTTCCCCGCCAGCATCAAGGTGACCCCAAAGTCCCCAAGGGCCCTGGCACAGGCTAAAGCAAGGCCCACCCCCAACTGGCGCCTGCAAAGGGGAAGGGTGACGGAGAAAAAGACCCTTAGCCTCGAGGCCCCAAGGACCCTGGCGGCCTCCTCCAACGTCCTGTCCACGGATCCAAAGGCCCCCCTGGCGGATTGAATCATCAGGGGCAGCGATGGCGCTATAGACCCAATCACCGCCGCGGGAAAGGAGAACAACACCCCCATGTCCCTAAGCCCCGGAGTCTTGGCGATTACAAACAAAAGGTAAAAGCCAAGCACTGAAGGAGGCATGATCACCGGGAGCTGAAGCATAAGCCCCAACAGCTCCCTACCCCGGAAGCTCCACCGGGACAAGACCCATCCGAGGGCTGCCCCCAGGAGCGCCAGGATCGGGGCATCTATGGCAAGCACCTTCAAGCTTATGAGAAGCGCGTCCAGCAACTAAGATCACCTCAAGGGGATGAACCCGCAGTCCTCCAGGATACCCTTCACCGAATCCCGGCTCCTCAAGAACTCCGCCAGGGCCTCCGCCTCCCTTGACGCCCCCTTTAAGACCAGGACGGTGAACACCGGCGCCTTCACCGGCACCTCCACGAAGCTCCCCTCCTTCATGTCCTTCGCCACGCTGCAGCCTATGATGGCCCCATCGGCCATCCCGGTCTTGGCCACCAGCGCAGCCCTCTGGGGACCTCCCCCCATTATCACCATCCCCTTGGAAACCATGGAATTCCAAAGGCCCACCTTCTCAAGGTACTCCCTTGCCTTAATTCCGTACGCCGCAGTGTTGGGGTCCGGTATGGCGATCTTGGAGTTCGGCAGGTCCTTCAACTCAAGGGGCTTCTTGCCCTTGGGGGTCCAAAGGACCACCGGGTTGGAGGCAATCTCAAAGCCATGCTTAACAAGCCCCTTGGACTTAACGAAATCCTCCCAACGCCGGTCGGAACAGATGAAGACCTGATAGGGAGCCCCCATGCTGATCTGTCTTGCTATCTCACCGGAAGTGCCGTAAGAGACGCTCAGCTTAACTCCGCTCTCATTGTACTTCTCTACGATCCTCTCCATGGGGGGTTTGAAGCCAAAGACCACCGCCACCATGAGATCCCCTCCCCCGGCCCCCAGGGAAACCGAAGGAGACAGCGAGAGAAATGCGGCGACCAAGACAGCCCGGGACAAGAACCTGAAAGCCCCCTTGAACATGGAAGAACACCTCCGCTTAAAATTAATTTTAAATTTTAATGACAACCCCGCGGCGAGACGAGCGAAATCCCCATCACTCCCCGAAGAAACACCAGCGCTCCACCCCCATTAGGGCTGAAAGGGCCGCACCGGTGGTTCCGTAAAGTATGACATCGCAGCCCGCCAGCCTGCAGGCATCGGATATCCCCTCGAAGGTGCCGTTGGCGAAGGACGAGCCGGTAACCAGGGCGACCCTGGCACCCTCAAGCGCCGCCTCAAGCTCCGAGGAACCGTCCAAAACCGTCACCCCATGGACCTCCAGCCCTATGTTCTCCCGCTGAAGGTCCAGGACCTTAACCCTATGGGCCCCCAATGCCTCCACGGCACCCCAGAGTATCGCCGGCTGAAGCCCCACCACAACCACGTTCCCATCATGACCTGCCCGCTCCGCAAGCCTGGCCTTGAACTCCAGGGCGCACTTCGTCGGAGCCCCGTCCCGGCAGTGAACCGTCCGTTCCTCCATCCCCATGAGCCGCACAACCCCGTTCGCAAACGCCACCTTGAGGGCCCTGGCAAAGGGGTCGGAGCTATCAAGGGCCAAAAGCTCCCCCACGGTGCCCTGAAAATCCCTGGCGAAAGGCGAAAAAGCCTGCCCCCTGGCCCCTAAGACGTCCGCCTCCAAGAGGCGCTCCTTACCCCTCAGAAGGGGAAAATCCCATTCCGCATCCCCAATGGCCTCCTTGGGAGTGAGAACCCGCACCGTCACAGGGGTATCCTCCCCAATCCGGCCCCAAGCAAGATCCATAGCCCTCCGAAGAACCTCCTCGAGCACCCTAAAGGCACCTCCCGCTCATCACACCATCCATCCTGCCCTCCCCCTCACAGTCCGGGCAGACCCCGAAGACCACCAGCTGCTTACCCTCCACCCGGAACCCCTCCGGAACCTCCAGCCGGGGCATCTCCTCCCCCTTAAGACACCACATCCTGCCACACCGAAGGCAAAGGGCATGAGGATGGTTGCCAGGACACCGATGGGACGACACGTCGTTGGCACAATACCGAAAGGCCCCATCCAGCCCCAGAACCCGATGAACCACTTGGGCCCGGCAAAGGGCCTCAAGGTTCCTGTAGAAGGTCACCTTGTCCGCCTCCCGCCCCATGAGCCCCTTCATCTCCTGGTAGGACAAGGGACGTCCCGCCTCCCTAAGGGCCGCCAAAAGCTTTAACCGGAACCGGGTCACCCGGATGCCACGAAGCTTGAAAAGGCTCTCAAAATCCATTCCATCCCCCCCAAGGGCAAAAAATGCAACTTCGTTGCAAATCTGAAATTCCAAGGGGCATTGTAAGCCCCCATGGGCATAAATGCAACGAAGTTGCACATATTAAGGGAAAGTATGTCAAGGCATCACAAAGGACCTGTTATCCCTGTCCAAAAAGAAGATCCGGGCTTCGGCCCCAAGATGCCGCTCCGCCGACCCCGCCACCCAGGACGCCAAACCCGAAAGCTCCTCCCGGGACAGGTGCCCCAGGGTGTCCACGTTGATAGCACAGTCCGTGGTGCCTTGGGTGATCTTGCTCGTGTCCCCGTTCTTCCAGCACCAACAGCGGCAGAAGACCCGACGGGTCTTCGAGTCCAGGTACACTATCTCCCCCTCCCTGGGATGCTCCAACTCATCGGGCCTCCCAAGGGGAACGTAGATCTCATCCCCAACGGCGGGCCTAAGCTCCAGATCCCCCTCCACCACCCCCAGATCCGTCCCCCCCGCAGGGGATCAAACCCATCAGGCTCACGCAGTTGAACATCCCCACCAAGGGATTCACAAAGGGGATCTCCCCGCCCTTGCGAATCCGACGGACCAGGTTCACCACCGAAGGGGGCATTCGCTTGGGATTGAAACCCATGGACCGGAACGCCTCCTCCAGGTCCAACAACCTAGGATCCCCATCCACCGACGAATCATCCCTTATCCCCCGCACCAGCTCCTCAAACCGCCTCTCCAGCTCCGGAACCGGGCCCTGGTTCCGCGCCCCACGGATAACCACCACCGCCCTCCTAAAATCCGGCAAAACCCGAAACACCGCTTCCCATATCCGGTACTCCACTTCAATCCACCTCCCTAAAGGTCAGATGGGATTTTACAACATAAGCGGATGCCCGGTAACGGCAAAAAACCAACGTAAACCCCAGGTTCAAAAACCAACACAAACCGCTTGACATAAGCGGAGCTGACCTGTAAAATCCTCCGCAATTTATACCCAGAAACGCAGGGAATCGGGACGAACGAGGAGGTGAGGCCCATGGTTTGGAACAGGACCGCAAAATCGTGTGAAATCTCTTGCTCCAACGGTTACGCTTCCAACCCAAACGGCCGTTGCGGCCACCCTCATGGCCTCTCAGTTCCCTTCCGCCTTGGAGAGGACGCGGCCTTAGAATGTCTCGCCGCGTCCTCTTCGATTTCTATCTCCATATCCCCCATCAGCAGCCTGTCCATTTTGGTACTGGTACTACTATGCCTGCTCATATCCCTGCTGGTGCTTCTCATAGGACCCAGGTCCTGTCCGGTAAGGGCGCACCCCAAGGCAGCGTAAAAAGGGGATCTCAAGCGGCTCACCGGGGCGGGACCTTAAGAAAAGGTCCCGCCCCTTTCGCATTCGAAGGAGAGGAGGAGTAGAAAAACATGGGACACACCCTCAGCATCCTGGCGGAGGACCACCCGGGGGTCCTCATGCGCATAGCAGGACTCATCTACCGACGGGGCTACAACATTCAAAGCCTCAGCGTGGGCCCAACCCACGAAGAGGGCATATCCCGCTTCACCGTGGTCATCCAATCGGACCGACGAGAGATATTCCCCCTCATGGGACAGCTCAGGAAACTCATAGAGGTGCTCTGGGTCCAGGAGCTCCAGGATGAGAACTCCGTGGACCGCCGCATAGCCCTGATCAAGGTAAGATGCCCCGTCCCCATGAGACAGGAGATCCTAAGGCTGGGGGAGATATTCCGGTGCCGAGTGGTGGACCTGGGTGACAGCACCGTAACCTTCGAGGTCACCGGTGACAAGGACAAGATAGAGGCCTGCATCAGGGCCCTCATGCCGTACGGAGTCCTTGAAACCGCATCCTCCGGCTCCGTATGCATGAACCGGGAGACCTCTCCACAGGAGGCGGAACAAAACCTCCTGCCCCGGGAGGCGGTGGCCTGCTAAACCGCCTCAACCAACAAAATCAAACGCCCGCCCCAAGATCCACCAGGGCTTGGGGGATAAGGCTAAAGAACCAAAAACCAAAGGAGGAATCCAGCTATGGCAAGGGTTTTCTACGATCATCACGGGGACATGGGCTTTCTTAAGGACAAGACGGTGGCGATCCTTGGATACGGAAGCCAAGGACACGCCCACGCCCAGAACCTCAAGGACTCCGGCGTATCCGTGGTGGTGGGGCTCCGGGAAGACAGCCCCTCCGCCCCGCTGGCCAGGTCCCACGGCCTTGAGGTCTTCCCCACCCGGGAGGCGGCGGCCAGGGCGGACGTGGTGATGTTCCTCATGCCAGACCACATACAGGGGGCGGTGTTCCAGTCCATTCGGGATGCCCTAAAACCCAGGGCAACCCTGGCGTTCGCCCACGGCTTTGCCATCCGCTACGGCACGGTCACCCCACCGGAGGATGCGGACGTGTTCATGATCGCCCCCAAGAGCCCGGGACACCTGGTGCGACGGATGTACCAGGAGGGCAAAGGAGTGCCGGCCCTCATGGCGATCCACCAGGACAGATCCGGGGATTGTCGCTCCGTAGCCCTGGCCTACGGCTGCGCCCTGGGATGCGGCAGGGCGGGCATCATAGAGACCACCTTCGCGGAGGAGACCGAGACGGACCTGTTCGGGGAGCAGGCGGTGCTCTGCGGGGGCGTGACGGAGCTGGCAAAGGCGGGCTTCGAAACCCTGGTGGAGGCGGGATACCAACCGGAGATAGCCTACTTCGAATGCCTCAACGAGCTAAAGCTCATCGTGGACATGATGTTCGAGGGGGGCCTCTCATGGATGAGGTACTCGGTGAGCGACACCGCCAAGTACGGGGACATGATCGCAGGACACCGGGTGGTCAACCACTCCTCCCGGGAGGCCATGAAGGAGCTCCTATCGGACATCCAATCCGGGGAGTTCGCCAGACGTTGGATCGACGAAAACCACTCCGGCCGACCCAACATGTCCCGCTGGATACGGGATGAATCGGAACACCCCATAGAAAAGGTGGGGCGCGATCTCCGCTCCATGATGCCCTGGATGGAGTCGAAGGAGCCTCCGAAGCAGGATACCGGAAAGGGGGGGCGGGGCCGTTGAATAGGGTTCGAATATTCGACACCACCCTTAGGGACGGGGAGCAGGCCGCGGGGGTAAACCTCAACCTCCAAGAAAAGCTCCGGATAGCCCAGAGACTGGATCAGATGGGGGTAGACGTGATAGAAGCCGGGTTCCCCGCCGCATCGGACGGGGACTTCCAGGCGGTGAAAGCCGTGGGGGAGGCGGTGTCCTGTACCGTGGCGGGGCTCGCCAGGACCAGGGAACAGGACATACTGAGGGCCTTCGAGGCCCTCAAGGGGGCGGCCCGCCCAAGGATACACGTGTTCATAGCCACCAGCCCCATACACATGGAGTACAAGCTGAAGATGACCCCCCAAGAGGTGCTGGCGGAGATCCGGAAGGGGGTAAGGCTCGCCAAAAGCCTGGCGGAAGACGTGGAGTTCTCCGCCGAAGACGCCTCCCGCTCGGAGATCGATTTCCTCAAAGAGGCCTACATGACCGCCGCGGAGATGGGGGCATCCACCCTCAACGTGCCTGACACCGTGGGATACGCCCAGCCGGAGGAGTTCGGGGCCTTCGTCAAGGCCCTCATCGACTCCATGGGGACAAGCTCACTGATCTGGTCCGTCCACTGTCACGACGACCTGGGGCTCGCGGCGGCCAACTCCCTGGCGGCGGTGGCGGCAGGGGCAAGACAAGTGGAGTGCACCGTGAACGGCATAGGAGAACGGGCGGGGAACGCCTCCCTGGAGGAGATCGTCATGGCCCTCAAGACCCGACGGGACTTCTTCCGCCTGGACACCGGGGTGAACACAAGGCACCTTTACCCCATGAGCCGACTGGTGAGCCGCCTCACCGGCCTCCCCGTGCCTCCCAACAAGGCGGTGGTGGGGGACAACGCCTTCGCCCACGAATCGGGCATACACCAGCACGGCATGCTGTCGAACCGGAACACCTACGAGATCATGAGCCCCGAGGACGTGGGGGCACCCTCCTCTTCCCTCGTGCTGGGCAAGCACTCGGGGAGCCATGCCTTTAGAGAACGGGTGAAGGAGATGGGCTATCACCTCAGCGACCAGGAGCTCAAGGAGGCCTTCAAGCTCTTCAAGGACCTCTGCGACCGGAAGAAATCGGTCACCAACGAGGACATCGAGGCCATCCTCGAGGACCGGGTGATGAGCACCATGGAGGGCTGCCGCTACGAGCTCCTGAGCTTCTCCGTCCAAGCCTCGTCGGACACCGCTCACGCCAGCGTGACCCTAAAGGTGGACGGGGAGGAGAAGACCGACGCGGCGGCGGGGAACGGCCCGGTGGAGGCGGCCTACAGGGCCATAGACCGGATAACCGGCCTCAGCCCGGAGCTCAAGGAGTTCCGCATAACCGCGGTGAGCGGCAGCGCCGATTCCCTTGGGGAGGCCTCGGTGGAGCTCTCCCTCAACGGCCTCTCCGCCCTCGGCAGATGGGCATCCACGGACGTCATAGGCTCCGCCATCGGGGCCTACGTGAACGCCCTAAACCGGCTCACCGCGAGGGAGAGGGTGGTGGACCGTGCCTAGGACAATGATACAGACCATCCTTGCCCGGCACGGGGGAGACGGCGACATCGGAAGCATCGTGGAAGCCCAGGTGGACTTCGGCTTCGCCAACGACATAACCGCCCCCCCGGCGATAGAGGAGTTCCTTCGGATGGGAGCTAAAAGGGTGTTCGACCCGGCAAGATGCGCCATCGTGCCCGACCACTTCACCCCCCCTAAGGACATCCAGTCCGCGGAGCAGCTTAGGATATGCCGGGACTTCGCCGCCGAGCAGGGCATTCTCTTCTTCGAACCTGGGAAGTGCGGGGTGGAACACGCGTTCCTCCCCGAGGAGGGCTACGTCCTGCCCGGGGAGATAGCAGTGGGGGCGGACAGCCACACCTGCACCATGGGGGCCCTGGGGACCTTGGGCACCGGCATGGGATCCACCGACCTGGCGGCCATCTGGGCGCTCGGCAAGACCTGGTTCAAGGTGCCTCCCTCAATAAAAGTGACCCTGGAAGGGATACCGGGGCCCTTCGTATCCGGCAAGGACGTGATCCTGAACATCATAGGTGAGATCGGGGTGGACGGGGCCAGGTACATGGCCCTCGAGTTCCACGGGGAGGGAGTTAAAAACCTCTCCCTGGACTCCCGGTTCACCATGGCCAACATGGGGATCGAGTGCGGGGCCAAGGCCGCCCTGTTCGTCCCGGACGAGACAGTCCTGGAGTACGCCCGCCGAAACCCCAAAAGGCCCTTTGAACCCGCCTACCCGGAGGCGGGAGCCCAATACCACCGGGAGCTGACGGTCCAGCTTCAGCACCTGACGCCCCCTGGTGGCGTGCCCCAACCTGCCCTCCAACGTAAAGCCCGCAAGGGAGCTCCGGGAAGTGAAGGTCCACCAGGTCTTCATAGGCTCCTGCACCAACGGCCGCCTGGAGGACATAAGGGCCGCCGCATCGGTGCTCCAGGGCCGACAGCTGGCACCTTCCGTCCGGGGGGTCTTGATCCCCGCTTCCCGCAGGGTCTTCAGCGCCGCCGCGAAGGAAGGGCTGCTGGACGTCTTCATTGAGGCGGGCTTCTCGATCTGCACCCCCAGCTGCGGGCCATGCCTTGGGGGACACCTGGGCATACTCGGCAAGGGAGAGGTGTGCATATCCACCAGCAACCGAAACTTCACGGGCCGCATGGGACACCGGGACAGCCTCGTGTACCTGGCAAACCCGGCGGTGGCCGCCGCAAGCGGGGTAACCGGCAGGATAACCGACCCGGCGGATCTGGATTAAGGGCTTGAGAGGAGAGGGGGACTTCACGATGACCCGCATCATAAGGGGTAACGCCTGGGTCTTCGGGGACCACGTGGACACGGACGTGATAATCCCCGCCAGATACCTCACCACCCACGACCCGGTGGAGCTTGGAAGGCACTGCATGGAGGACGCATCCCCCAACTTCCCAGGGGAGGTCAAGAGAGGGGACATCATCGTGGCGGGGGAGAACTTCGGCTGCGGCTCCAGCAGGGAACACGCCCCCCTGGCGATAATGGGTTGCGGGATCTCCTGCGTCATAGCCGCTTCGTTCGCCAGGATATTCTACAGAAACGCCATAAACCTGGGGCTTCCCATATTGGAGATACCCGACCCACTGGAGTTCACGTCCCAGGGGGACCTTCTAAGCGTAAACCTAGACCACGGCAGGGTGAGCAACCTCACTAAGGGGACCGAGCGGAAGTTCCCCCCGATCAGGGGTATGGCGGAAAAGATCGTCTCCGCCGGGGGGCTGGTCAACTACGTCAAAGGTATCATCGTCCATGGAACCTCAAGGAGGTGATGGGATGTCTCGAAGCTACCGAATAGGCCTGATCCCGGGGGACGGGATTGGGCCGGAGGTCACGGAACAATCCAAGCTGGTGGTGGAAGCCCTTTCGAAACGGTTCGGCTTTGACGTGCTGTGGACAACCTATCCCTTCGGGGCGGAGCACTACCTCGCCACGGGTGAAACGGTGCCCCAGGACGCCCTTGAGGAGATTGGTAGCCTGGACGCCCTGCTTCTGGGCGCCATAGGGGACCCAAGGGTTCCGCCTGGGGTTCTGGAGAGGGGCATACTGCTGCAGCTGCGGTTCCACTTCAACCAGTACGTCAACCTACGGCCGGTGGAATCCTACGGGCGGCCAGGACCTCTGGGCCCGGTGGAGGCGGTGGTGGTAAGGGAGAACACCGAGGACCTGTACGTTGGGATCGGCGGCACCGGGGACGGGGCGGTGAACCTATCAATGGGGGTCCAAAGGGGTTCTTACGATATGAAGGGTCAGATATCCGCCTTCACCAGTCCACCTAAGAGGTTCAGCCTGCAGGTGGCATGGCATACCTTCGAGGCGGCGGAGAGGATATGCCGCTACGCCTTCGACATGGCCCTGGACATGGGGGTAGACCAGGTGGTCCTGGCCAGCAAGTCCAACGCGGTAAAGGATCTGTACGGCCTGTTCGAGGAGGCCTGCAGGTCCGTGGCCGAGGAGTACGAAAGCGTGTCCCTCAAGGTGGAGAACGTGGACGCCCTGTGCTATCGGCTGGTCCGATCCCCCGGGAGCTACGGGATAATCCTGTGCCCCAACATGTTCGGAGACATAGTAAGCGACCTCCTGGCCGCCCTGGGCGGCGGCATGGGCATGGCCCCGTCGGGGAACATAGGGGAAGGGCTGTGCATGTTCGAGCCGGTGCACGGTTCCGCCCCGGACATAGCGGGGAAGGACCGGGCCAACCCCCTGGGATCCATCCTGTCCTCCGCCATGATGTTGGAGCACCTGGGAGAGGGAGAGGCCGCCAGGGCCGCAAGGGAAGCGGTGAGGATCTACATGTCCCAAAGCACCCCGGAGGAGTTACCCCTGGAGATGGGGGGGCACTTGGGGGACGAGAAGGGTTGGGGAACGGATACTGGGGCTGCTGGAGGGTTCCCCATGAACGGGGCTTCGATGACCGTAAGGGCCCTGGAGGAGCTGGGGGTGAAGATGGCCTTTGGGATCCCCGGGGGCCCGGTGATCCCCCTCTACGACGGCCTTTATCACAGCTCCATAAGACACGTGCTGACCCGACACGAGCAGGCCGCCGCCCACGGGGCGGACGCTTACGGGAGGATAACCGGGCGGCCCGGGGTATGCGTAGCCACATCAGGCCCTGGGGCAACCAACCTGATGACCGGGATCGCCAACGCCTACCTGGACTCATCTCCCATGGTCGCCCTGGTAGGACAGGTGCCCCGGTGGGCAATAGGCTCCGATGCCTTCCAAGAGGCGGACGTGATGGGGGCCACCCTATCTATGGTGAAGCACTCCTTTAGGGCCTCGGCCCCAAGGGAGATACCGGGCATCCTCAAGGGGGCCTTTTACCTGGCCTCCACCGGACGGCCGGGCCCGGTGCTAGTGGAACTGCCCCTGGACGTGCAGCGGGCGGAAGGGGAGTACTCCATGCCCCGGGAGGTCACCTTCAGGGGCTACCAGCCTCCTCAGGAGGACCTCTCTTGGACGGACCAGGCGGTGGAACTGCTGATGAAATCCCAAAGGCCCCTGATCCTCGCGGGAGGAGGAGTGGTGCGGGACTTCGCTTTCCAGCAGCTGATGGACCTTGCAGAAGCCTCTAACCTTCCGGTGGCCACCACGCTCATGGGGAAGGGATCTATCCCGGAGGACCACCCCTTAAGCTTGGGCCTGGCGGGGATGCACGGGACCCCGAGCGCCAACCGGGCCATGGTGGAGTCGGACCTCATCATCGCCGTGGGAGTCCGGTTCAGCGACAGGACCACCGGGGACAGGGAAGCCTTCGCCAAGGACGCCGCCATAGTCCACCTGGACATAGATCCCTCGGAGCACCGGAAGAACGTGAGGGCCTTCGTTCACGGCACCGTGTCCGCCCGCAGGGCCCTTGGGGCCCTAAGGGAACGCCTCGGGGGGTGGAGGAGCAGGGACTGGGCACCCCTCATGGCCCCCTGGGATTCGCAGGAGGGGAACTCCGCTGACGGAGCCATCCGCCCCCGGGAGGTGATGCGGGCCCTGAGGGAGATCACCAAGGGGGATGCGGTGTTCACCACCGAGGTGGGACAGAACCAGATGTGGGCGGCCCTGCACCTTAAGATCAAGCGCCCGGGCACCTTCATAACCTCCGGCGGGCTCGGCACCATGGGCTTCGGGCTCCCCGCCGCCATGGGGATCGCCGCGGCGGATACGGGGCTCCCGGCGGTTTGCATAGCCGGGGACGGTAGCCTCATGATGAACATCCAGGAGCTGGACACATTGGCCCGGTACGACCTGCCGGTCAAGGTGGTGCTGCTTAACAACCGGTGTCTTGGGATGGTGCGCCAGTGGCAGGAGCTCTTCTTCGATAAGAGGTACTCCAACACCATTTACCACCGCTCCCCGGACTTCGTGGGGATAGCGGAGGCCATGGGGGTAAAGGGCTTCAGGGCGGAGAGGGGAGATCAGCTTATTGGGACCCTGGAGCGGGCCTTTGAGCACCCAGGACCCGCCCTGGTGGACATATGGATACCCAAGGAGGAGCTGGTGATGCCCATGGTGCCCCCTGGAAGATCTTTGGAGGAGATGATGATGGAGTCATGAGGGACGTGGGGGAATCTAAGATGAGAAGCTCCGAGGCCAAGGAGGGCCCCACCAGGGCGCCCCACCGGGCGCTAATGAGGGCCTCCGGCTACACCAGATGGGAGATGGACCGTCCCTGGATAGGGGTGGTCAACTCCTACAACTCAATCGTACCAGGGCACAGACACCTCAGGGAGATAACCGAGGCGGTGAAGGGCGCCGTATACGCCGCCGGTGGGCTGCCCCTGGAGTTCCCGGTGATAGGGGTTTGCGACGGCATAGCCATGGGACACCGGGGCATGAAGTTCTCCCTCCCGAGCCGGGAGGTGATAGCGGACTCCATCGAGATAATGGCCCAGGCCCACCGGCTGGACGGGCTGATCTTGATAGGCAGCTGCGACAAGGTGATCCCCGGAATGGCCATGGGGGCCGCGAGGCTCAACATCCCGTCGGTGATGGTGAGCGGCGGTCCCATGGAAGCCGGGAGCTTCAGGGGCCGGAAGGTGGACCTCTCCCAGGCCTTCGAGGGGGTGGGGAGCTTCTCCAAGGGTAGCATGAAAGAGGAGGATCTCGAGGAGCTGGAAAACAGCTGCTGTCCCGGGGTGGGGTCCTGCGCTGGGATGTTCACCGCCAACACCATGAACTGCCTCATGGAGGTCCTGGGGCTTTCCCTCCCCGGCAACGGCACGATCCCGGCGGTCCAATCGAGGAGGCTGATGCTGGCCAAGGAATCGGCGCTGTGCCTCATGGATATGGTGAGGAGATCCATAAGGCCCTTGGACATCCTGACCCTGGAGGCCTTCGAGGACGCCGTGGCGGTGGACGTTGCACTGGGAGGCTCCACCAACTCGGCCCTGCACCTCCTGGCCATAGCGGCGGAGGCGGGGATTGGGTTAACCCTGGAGCACCTGGACCGGATCTCCCGCTCCACCCCAAACCTTTGCAGGCTGAGCCCTGCGGGATCCCACCACATAGAGGACCTCCATCTGGCGGGGGGGATTACCGCGGTTATGGGGGAGCTCATGAAGGGCGGTCTTCTGCACCCACAGAGGATCATGGCGGAGGGGCGTACCCTGGGGGAGCGCTGTTCAGGCCCCGGGGCGGACGGCAGGGTCATACGCCCGATCAGCAACCCCTACTCCTCGGAAGGGGGGCTTCGGGTGCTAAAGGGTTCCCTCGCCCCAATGGGCTCGGTGGTGAAGAGCTCCGCGGTGGACTCCTCCATGCTGAAACACCGAGGCCCCGCCCGGGTGTTCGACCGGGAGGAGGCGGCCATGGAGGCGGTGATGAAGGGAAGGATAAGGGAAGGTGACGTGGTGGTGATCCGATGGGAGGGCCCCAAGGGGGGGCCTGGGATGCGGGAGATGCTTCAGGTCACCGCCGCCCTGGCGGGGCAAGGGCTGGACAAGTCCGTGGCACTTGTAACCGACGGCAGGTTCTCCGGGGCCACCAGGGGGGCCTCGGTGGGACACGTGTCCCCCGAAGCGGCGGAAGGGGGTCCTATAGGGCTGGTGGAGGAGGGGGACCTCATAGAGCTGGACATCCCCAACGGCCGGCTGGAGCTCCTAGTTCCCCCGGAGGAGCTCGCCAAGAGGCGTGCCCCAAGGCCGGGGGACCAGGACCTGCTAAGCTCCCCGGCACTTCGGCGCTTCGCCGCCCTAGCCTCCTCGGGGGCCCAGGGGGCGGCCATGAAGGACCTTTGGGTAAATGGGGAAACTCCTAAGCCCTAAGAGGGCCTAAGACAAGGCCCGGGGCCTCAGATCAAGGAGGGTCGGAAAAATGCTGGTGTACTTAAACGGGAAACTGGTGCCGAAGGAAGAGGCCAAGGTGTCGGTGTTCGATCACGGATACCTGTACGGCGACGGGGTGTTCGAGGGGATAAGGGCCTACTCGGGCAGGATATTCAGGCTCTCGGAACACCTCCGGCGGCTTTACGACTCCGCCAGGGCCATATGCCTTGAGATACCCCTCTCCATGGAGGAGATGACCCGGGTATGCGTTGAGACCTGCAGGGCCAACCAGATAAGCGACGGCTACATAAGGCTGGTGGTCTCCCGGGGGGAAGGTGACCTTGGGCTCAACCCCAACAAGGCGAAGGAGCCCACGGTGGTGTGCATCGCCGACCGGATCCAGATGTACCCGCCGGAGCTCACCGAGCGGGGGCTCAACGTGATCACCGCCGCCACCAGGAGGTCCTACGGGGAGGTCCTGTCCCCCCACATAAAGAGCTGCAACTACCTTCCCAACATCATGGCGGTGATAGAGGCCATAAACGCGGGTGCCCAGGAGGCGGTGTGCATGAGCCGGGAGGGCTACGTGGCGGAGTGCACCGGGGACAACGTATTCCTGGTGCGGGAAGGGGTTCTAAAAACCCCCCACCCCTCCTGCGGTATCCTCAAGGGCATAACCAGAAACGCGGTGCTGGAGCTGGCCCGGGGGATGGGCATCCCAACCGAGGAGGGGCTGTTCACCCGGTTCGACCTATACACCGCCGATGAGGTGTTCCTCACCGGAACCGCCGCGGAGGTGGTGCCGGTGACCAGGATAGACGGCAGGATCATCGGGGACGGCAAGCCCGGGGAGATGACCCTGCGCCTTAAACAGGCCTTCTCCCAGCTGGTGGCCCGAGAGGGACACCCCATATACGACTAGCAAGGCCCCAGGGGGGCTCAAACGCCCCCCTCCGCCATGTCCTTAAGGGCCTGAAGGGCCAGGACGTAGCCTTTGATTCCAAGCCCCATCACCAAACCCCTCACCACCGGCGTCAACAGACTCCGATGCCTGAAGGTCTCCCGAGACGCCACGTTGGTCATGTGGACCTCCACCACCGGCACGGAACAGGCGCTGACCGCATCCCTCAAGGCCACGCTGGTGTGCCCGTAGCCAGCGGCGTTCATCACAACACCCTGAAACTCTTCGCTTCCCCGGTGCACCATCTCGATTAGATCCCCCTCGTGGTTGCTCTGAAGGCACTCCACGTAAACCCCGTTGGTCTCCCCCCACCGGACACACAAAGCCTCCAGGTCTTCAAGGGTGGCGGAACCGTAAATCCCCCTCTCCCGGCGTCCCAAAACGTCCATGTTGGGACCGTTTATCACCAGAAACCTAAGCACCGCCCACCACCTCCGAATAGGCCCTCCTGAGATCCTCCAGCCCCACCGGCCTCACCACAACACCATTAGGCCCTGGGAGGGGCATCATGAGCGAGCCGTTCCTCCACTTCTTGTCCCCCATAACGAAGCCCTCCAAATCACCCCACGGGACCCCAGGGGAGACCGGAAGCCTCAAAGCGCTTAACAGTCCCCCAAGACGGTCCATCATGGCTGGCTCCCCCACCCCTAACCGGACCGAAAGGGCCAGGTCCACCATCAAAGACGACGCCACCGCATCCCCGTGCCCCATCTTGAAGCCCCTCAAGGCCTCCAGGGCGTGACCTACGGTGTGGCCCAAGTTCAACGCCTCCCTGCCCCCACGGGTCTCAAAGGGGTCTTTCTCCACCACCGACAGCTTGAGCCTCAAGCACCTAAAAACGCACTCCATCAAGACATCCCTATCCCGGGCCAAGAGGGAGGCACCGTGGGCCTCCAGCCACCGGAAGAACTCTCGGTCCATCATGGCGTACTTGGCCACCTCCCCTAGGCCCTGACGGTAGCCGTGCTCACTCAAGGACATAAGACAGCCCACGTCGCACACCGTAAGGGACGGGAAGACAAAAGACCCCACCAGGTTCTTGCCCTGGGGCATGTTCACCCCGCACTTACCACCCACCGAGCTATCCACCTGGGCCAGCAAGGTGGTGGGGAAATGGACGATCCCCACCCCCCTGAGGTAAGTGGAGGCGGCGAAGGCCGCCGCATCCCCCACGGTACCGCCCCCCACCGCCGCCACCGTGGAGCTCCGGCGCACCCCCGCTTCCCAGAAGGCATCGTAAAGCTCCTCCACCCGCTTGAGATCCTTGGCGGCCTCCCCCCGGGGTAGAAGATGAACCCCCTTGACAGCTGGGTCCACGAAAAGCGGTCCCGTGAGGCAATCCCCTACGGCGAATATCTCCCCCGCCGAGCCTGCGGGCACCACCCTGGAGATCCCCCACGGGACAAACTCCCCATCGGTTATCCTCACCGTGAGCCCCAGGACCTCGGATCTGACCTCCCTCGGCGCCCCGGGGGAGCGGATCTCAAGTTTTAAAGCCGAGGCTATCAGCCTCGCAGCCTCCCGGGCCCCGGTCCTATGAGTTCCCACCTCGATCTCCGCGGCCTCATAGCCCCGCCGCCTGGCCTCGAAGAGCTCCTCCAACGAGGAGCTCTCCATGGGGGGCCTCACATCACCCCCTATCCGTCGGGACGCCACGTCCAAAGGGACCTTCAGGGCCACCAGCCGCCCGGAGGAGCGCACCGCCTCCAGGTTGCGGGGGTCCATCAGGGTCCCCCCACCAAGGGCAACCACGCATCTCCCAAGCCCCAGGGTCTGCAGGAGCGCCTCCCGCTCCAGAGCCCTGAAGGACTCCTCCCCACCACGACGGAATATCTCCTCCACCGTCAAGCGGGAACCCATCTCCACCATACGGTCCAGGTCCAGGAAGGGCACCCCCATAAGGCGCGCCAGCTCCCTCCCCACCGTGGTCTTCCCAGACCCCATGAAACCGGTGAGGAACACCGGGCACATATCATTCAAACCTCTCATTTAAGTACCTCCGAACCCTCTCCCGGTAAAGGGACACCCGCTCCAAAATGTCATTCAGCCCCCCGCCACCGAACTGCTCAAGCACCGCCGAGGCCACGACAAAGGCCGTCATGGCCTCCCCCACCACGCAGCCCGCGGGAACCGCACAGGTGTCACACCTCTCCCGATGCGCCAAGGCGGGCTCCTTCGTAGCCAGGTCCAAGGATCTTAAGGGGGTCCTCATGGTGGGGATGGGCTTCATCACCGCCTTGAGCACCACGTCCTCCCCGTTGCTCATGCCCCCTTCTATGCCTCCAGCCCTGTTGGTGGGACGAACCACACCACGGGGACCCAGCAGTATCTCGTCCTGGGCCACGGAACCCTTGAGACTCCCAAGCTCCACCCCGTCACCCACCTCCACCGCCTTAACCGACGGGATTGCCATGAGGGCCCCGCAAAGTCGTCCGTCAAGCCTGAGGTCCCACTCCGAGTAGGACCCCACCCCAGGCGGAAGGCCCCTAACCATGACCGCAAACGAACCACCAAGGCTTACCCCCTCTTTCATGGCCTCCGCCACCACGGCCTCAAGACGCGCTGCATCCTCAAGGTCCCAACAACCCATGGGACTTGCCATGGCCTGCAACCACTGGTCCTCCGTACCGGGGACCTTGGCCCTCTCCCCTCCAATGGACAGGACCGCCCCAAAGACCCCTATCCCAAGCCTCTCAAGAAAAACCCGGCACAACGCGCCCGCTGCGGTCCACCCGGCGGTCTGCCTCGCGCTGGCCCGCTCAAGCACGTCCCTCAGGTCATGGAAACCGTGCTTCATACCCCCCGCAAGATCCGCATGGCCGGGCCTTGGACAGGTGAACACACCGCGAGAAGACCGAACCTCCACGGGATCCATCACGTCCCGCCAGGACTCCCACTCGGAGTTCTCAACGGTGATCCCCACCGGGGAACCGGTGGTGCGCCCACCCCTTATACCTCCCCACAGGGTGAGCCGATCCTGCTCAACCTCCATCCTGCCCCCCCTGCCAAAGCCCCTGCGCCGCCTCTTAAGCTCCCCCTCAAGGCGGGGAACGTCCACATCCAAACCCGAGGGAAGCCCCTCCAAGACCACCACCAGGCCCCTGCCGTGGGACTCCCCAGCGGTGAGCATCCTAAGCCCCAAGGGGATCACCTCCCGCATCGAAGAGCTCGGCCTCCATCTCATCCAAAGGGGGCTCCTCTCCGGTGAAGAGCCGGAAGGACTCAGCCCCCTGCCCCAACAAGGGCACCCGCCCGTCAACCCCTTCTATCCCCTGGGCCCTAAAGCGCTCGACCGCTTCGGTGGGACCTGCACGGTATACCATGTCTACGAACCCCCCCGGGGGATCCACCGCAGAAACCACCTCATCCAAAAGGGAACTTGCCCACGGGGAACCCGCAAGACCAAGGGACGTGGCGTTCACCGCCAGATCGAACCTCCCGGCGCCTCGGACGGCCCCTAAATCCCTCAAAGGCAGCAGCTCCACCCGCCGGAAGAGTCCCCAACCGGATGCCAGCTCACACAAGAACCTGCCCTTAGCCGGATCCCTGGCCGCCACAACTAGCTCCTCCACTCCCCCAAGCGCCATACCCAAGGCACAACCCCTGGCGGCACCCCCGGACCCGATGAGCAGCCCCCTCTTAAAGGGCCTCCCCATCCGCTTAAGCGCGAAAAGAACCCCCTCCACGTCGGTGTTGTAACCCAAAGGCCTAAAGCCGGGGCCCCGAAACACCAACGTGTTGACCGCCCGCACCATGCATGCGTTCCCTTGGGGCTCACTCAGAAGGAAGGCCTCCTCCTTGAAAGGGATCGTCACGTTGGCCCCAAGGGCCCCAAGGGACGTGAGACCCTTAACCGCATCCTCAAAGGCCCCAAGGACGTGAAACGCCAGGTACACCCCGTCTATCCCTCGAACCCTAAGACCCCGGTTCTGCATCCGGGGGGACAGGCTGTGGGACACCGGGGCCCCCAAAAGAGCGATTAGAAAGGTCCCAGACCCAATCATCGGATCATCTCCTCAAGCCTTTCGAAGAACCCCGGGTAGGAGACCGAGACGCACTGGGCCCCCCGTATCGTCACCGTGGAACGGCACCTCAGCGCCGCTATCCCCATGGCCATGGCGATCCGGTGGTCCCCGAAGGAGTCCACATCTCCTCCGTCGAACATCTCAACCCCCTCCATCTCCCAACCGTCCTCCAGCTCCCTCACCCTCCCGCCGATGGCGTTAAGGCACTCCGCCACGGCCCTTATGCGGTCGCACTCCTTGTGGCGAAGCTCTTGAGCCCCCCTTATTCGGCTAACCCCCTCCGCCAGAGCGGCCGCCACCGCCAGCACCGGCAGCTCGTCCACCATCCCCGGCACCTCATGGGGCTCCACCTCAACAGCCCTGAGGGAGGAGTGGCGGACCCTTATATCCCCCACCACCTCTCCCCCCTGGGGGTCCCTGAAGGCCACCTCAACGGGACACCCCATCCTCTGAAGCACCTTTATAAAGCCCACCCTGCCGGGGTTAACCCCCACAGCGGGTATCATAAGATCCGAGGCGGGCAGCACCGCCGAGCCCACCGCCCAAAAGGCCGCCGATGAAGGGTCCGACGGGATCCTCCAGCTACCCCCGGGCAGGTCGTGACACGGATAGACGGTTATGCACCCCCCCTCCCTCTTAAGGGGCACCCCCAGGTGCTGGAGCATCACCTCCGTGTGGTCCCTGGTGGGGGCCGACTCCTGAACCACCACCACATGGGAGCCGCTGAGAGCGCTCAAGATCAACGCGGTCTTCACCTGGGCGCTCTTGACCTTCAGCTCCACCCTACCGCCGGAGAGACGGGAACCCCTTATCGCCAGCGGGAGCCTACGCCCCCCCTGGGGGCCCTCTATCCTAGCCCCCAAACTCCTAAGGGGCTCCACCACCCTGTCCATGGGACGCCTCAAGAGGCTTGGGTCCCCGGTTACGACCCCAAAAAGCCCGGGCCTCGGGGCCAAAAGACCGCAAAGAAGCCTTGCGGTGGTGCCGGAGTTCCCGGCGTCCAAGATGCCGATCGGATCAACGGGGCCGGACCCAGTCCGGACCTCCACGGTTTCCCCATCCCTTTGAACCTCAAACCCAAGGTCCGAAAGGCACCTCAGGGTGGAAGAACAATCATCCCCGGGGGCGAAGTTGCTCACCCTTATCCCCCTGGATGACAAGGCCCCCAGGAAGGCCGCCCTGTGAGAGATGGACTTGTCCCCCGGCACCGTGACCTCCCCTCGAAGCCCCTTGCCATCCCCCGGGACCCTAAGGGCCACCGAGTCGTTAATAGCGCCGCAACGATTCAATTAAGCCACCCCTTTCCCCTGCCCAGTTCCTCACGCCACCGGGCTATTCGCTGAAGCCGGTCCCCAAGGGCACCGTCCTCCTGAGACAAGATCTCCCTGACCTGTCGAAGGAACTCCGAAAGGGCTTCATCTATGTACCGCCGGTTCATCCTTCTAAGGGGCTGAAGCAGGTCCGGCCCACCAAGGCTCAGCCTCGTTACATCCCGGAATCCCGAGGCGGCCAGAAGCTCTACCTCCGAGCCGCCCTTAGAGGCCTCCATGGCAGATCCCGCCAAAGCGGCGGACAACAGCATGGGAAGGTGGCTAACGAAGCCCACTCCTCGATCATGCTCCTCAGGCCCCATCACCGCCCACCGTCCCCCAAGCTCCTCCGCAAGCTCCTTGCCAAGCTCCACCGTTTCCGGGGAAGAACTGGGACCGGGGACCAAAGCACAAAGGGCCCCTTCGAAGAGATCCTTCGAGGCGTTTCCAAGTCCTCCCCTCTCCCGACCCGCCATGGGATGGAAACCCAGGTATCCCCCGGACAAAGCGGGATCCAGCCGCTCAACCACCGGGACCTTGACGCTGCCGGTGTCCATAAGAACCGCCCCATCCTTAAGATGACGGACCGCTTTGAGCCCAAGGGGCACTATGCAGGAAGAGGGAACTGCCAGGACCAGCAGGTCGCATCCCACCGCCAGGTCCTCCAGCCCCGACGAGGCCCTGTCCAGGATCCCCATGGAGATCGCACAGGACAAAACCCTAGGATCCCCGTCCCATCCGGAGAGGCGCAGACACCGGCCCTTTAGCCTCATGGCCATGGAGCCCCCTATTAGGCCAAGCCCCAGTATCCCTACATGACGGCGGAGCATCTCTTCAAATCCCCCTGCCTTTGGCTCAGCTTGACCGCCTCAAGAAGGGCTGACAGCGAGTCCATGAGCACCCTGAAACCGTTGAAGTCCAGGGACTGCTCCCCATCGCACAGCGCCTCCTCCGGGGATGGGTGAACTTCCACGATGAGACCGTCCGCTCCCGCTGCCGCCGCCGCCATGCTCATGGGGATTACGAGATCCCTCCTGCCGGTCCCGTGGCTGGGATCCACCACCACAGGAAGACCCGAGAGCCCCTTGACCAAAGGCACCGCGGAGAGGTCCAGCACGTTCCTCACCGCCCGGTCAAAACCCCTTATCCCCCTCTCGCAGAGCACCACGTTCGGGTTCCCCGATGAGACCACGTACTCCGCCGCCTGCAGCCACTCATCCACGGTGGCCATCATCCCCCGCTTAAGCAGCACCGGCCGGTGAGACCTGCCCACCTCCTTCAGGAGGGGAAAGTTCTGCATGTTCCTGGTGCCTATCTGGAGCATGTGAGCCCACCGGGATACGACCTCCACGTCCTGGGGATCCATGACCTCGGTCACCACTGGGATGCCCGCCGCCCTTGAGGCCTCCTCCAGAAGAGATATCCCAATCCCCCCAAGCCCCTGGAAACTGTAGGGGTTCGACCGGGGCTTGAAGGCCCCGCCCCTAAGGATCGAAGCCCCCGCGGACTTAACCGCCATGGCGGTCCTCACTATCTGCTCCCGGCTCTCCACGGAACAAGGGCCCGCCATGACCACAAAGTCCCCTCCTCCCACCTCCACATCCCCCACCATGACGGGGCTCGAGGCTATCCCCGCATCCCGGCTCACCAGGGGGAACGGATGGGAGGTGGTGCGCACGGACCTCACACCAAAGGGACGAAGGTCCGCGAGCTCGATGGGGCCGTCTACCACCACGTACCTGGAACCTCCCGCCGACACCATGCGGGCCTCCAGCCCCTTGTCCCATAAGGACTCCATTAGATCCGCCTGCAAAACCCCGGAACAACGCTCAGAAAGCTCCAAAACCGACATCATCCTCCATACCTCCTCTTGAGCAAATGATCGGGGAACCCTGGAAAGTTCGGAATACGAAGAGGGCCGGAGCCCCTGGAAATCCGGCTCCGGCCCTCTGTATCGTCCCTTGGGAGGCTGAAAATCACCCTCTCTCAGGATGCTCGGGTCCCTTAAAGGTTTGGCGTTAAGTTAAGGCTGCACCAGGGACCCTGGGTCGGGGGATCTCCATGGGGAAACGGGGCACTGGCGTAGTAATAAAAACGCCACTGCCCCTGGATAAAGTAAAAGTAAAAGCCCTTAACCATGCCCCGGAGAGAATCCCCTTTTGCGGCCACCCTGATGCACCCTCCTTTCCAAACCGTCTGAGGTTATTGGTACGGGATGATACAGTCTATCGTTTTTTTGTCAAGCCCCCGGTGATTAGATCTAGAAGAGGCCCCACCTGCTCCGTGCAAGGTCGGATGGTAAAACAACCCCCCGATGTCTCACTCCGGTGAGACATCGGGGGGCTTCTTAGACCATGAACTTACGGGAATTTATTCCCCTGAGAACGGATCTACCGGGCCGGCACGTACCCCTCCACGTCCTGGGGGACCGGAGCGTCTCCCGGCCTGTAGACCGGCTCGAAGACCGCCTTAGGACCCTTTGACGCCGCAAGCGCAAGGTCATACTGCAGCTCCCAGGCCTTGGCTATGGTCTTCGTGGAGAAGGCCTCCGCCTGGCGGTTAAGGTACTCCACCGCCGAAGCCATCCCCTCTTTGCGGTACTTCGCGAGCGCAAAGGCCTGGAACTCCTCGAAGGACTTCAGCAGCTGATCCTGGAAGGGGGCCCAGTACCCCTTAACCCCCTTCTCGAAGCTCGTGCCGTGGGCGTCGTCTTGGGATTGGGCCCTGGCAGCTAGGCCGTAGAAGGCCCAGTAGGCAGACCGGTAGTCCCTCTTGTTGGTGCCCATGCTGTAAGCCTCCGGCAGCCTGGTTATGCCCTGACAGAAGGGCAGGTAAACGCTGTCCGCCACGTTCCCCAGGGCAAGCCACAGCACGTTGCCTATCTCACCGGGCACCCCAGGCCCCTCCCCAAGCTCCACTATGTGGGACTCCAGGTTGGTCCTCTTCGCTATGGGACGGGTGACCTCGGTAACCCCGGGACGACGGTTCTCATAGGGAGTGCCGGGGTAGTTGTCGGACCTCAAGAACTCCATGATCATGTTCTTGGTGATCTTCACGTCCGGGGACATTAGGAAGGGGTACGAGTCCTTCCCAGGCTGCTCCGGCTTCGAGGGGGTGAAGAGCTTGTGACCCCACCATACCCTGACCGCGTTGTTCTTCCAGTCCATGTCCCCCAGGGCCTTCGCCAGGTTAAGACCGTGGGCATGGATGTAGGAGGACGTGGTCTCCTCCGGGGGGAGCAGCTGGTTCTTCCGGATGAACTCAACCCAGTCCTTGGAGCCCATGAAGTTCTCCTTGTCATAGGGGTTGTAGTTGCTCAACACCTTGGCGTTGGGGACCACTATGTACTTGTCGTTCGGGATCCTGGCGGCGGCCCACCGGTTGCCGCTGTACTCGATGTACCACAGGTTGTCCTTGTCCGCCACCGCGAAACCGCCGCACTCCTCGGAACCGAACTTCTCTATGGCCTCCCCGAAGATCTTGACCCCCTCCAGGGCGGTCCTGGCCCGTGGGAGTATTATGGAGGGTATCTGGGACTCCTCTATAAGCCCGTCAAGGGGGATCAAAAGCTCCGCCCGGGGATTAAGACCCTGGGTCTCCGTGGCGGACACCGCAACCCCCGCGGAGTTTATGCCCACCTCGTCCATGGGGACGTAGGTCTCATCGGGATTGCCATGGGTCCAGTCGGGCACCGAAAAGTACTTTAGGGTCCAGGTCATGTCCTCCGGGTAACCCAGCTCCATGCCGCTCCAGAAGCGCTGGACCTCCCCCTTGGACACCCGCCGGGGCTGGTTTATCACGAAATGCTTGGCCCACCCCTCCTTGTAGTCCTCGTTACGGGCTATGAGGATGTGCCCCGTGGCGGAAGCATCCTTACCCACGAACACGGAGGTACAACCCAGGGCTTGAAAGGCCATGACAAAGACGAAGCCAATCCCCAGGAGAACACCTCGCAACCACTGCCTCTTCTTGCCACCATACATTAAACTCCCCTCCTTAAGACATCGGAAATAAAAGTCCCCGTGACACTTAATGGTTACTAAAATGTCACGGGAACATTATGTACCATTTAAGGGGATGACACAACAGCAGCTGTCCCCAAGTTCACCCCAGATACCCCACGGGACATCCCATCTCTACCCCCTACGAAACACTCCAAAAACACACTAAAAGAGCTTAAAGTCCCGCGTGTCCCCTTAAGCGGGGAGCGAACCGGCTGGTGGTGACGGTCACGACCAAAGCCCCGCGGGGTCAAATGCAAGGAGCTTCTCCAGCAGGGCCACGTCCCGGTGATCTCCGAAGGAGCTCCTGCCGGTGTCCGCGGAGGCAATCAACCTCATGTCCTCCTCATCCAGGTGAAAGTCGAACACATCCAGGTTCTCCCGCATCCTCTCGGGCCTTACGGTCTTTGGCACCGCCGATATGCCCTGCTGCACAAGCCAACGGAGTATAACCTGGGGCACCGTGCGGTGGTGTTTATCCGCTAAACCCCTGAGAACGGGGTGTTCCAATATGCCGTCCCTGCCCCTGGCCAAAGGCCCCCAGGCCTGGGGGATCACCCCAAGGCGGCGCATCACCCTAAGCTCCTCGGGCCTCTGGTGCATGGGATGCAGCTCTATCTGATCCACCGCCGGCATAACCTCGCAGTGAACGGAAAGGTCCATAAGCCTGTCGGCGTAGAAGTTGCTGACCCCAATGGCCCTTACATAGCCCCTCCGATAAAGCTCCTCCATGGCCCGCCAGGAACCGTATACGTCCCCGTAGGGCTGGTGGATCAGATACAGATCCACGTAGTCCAGCCCCAGCCTCTTCAATGACCCGAAGAACGCCGCTATGGCCCTCTCGTAACCGCTGTCCTTAAACCATAGCTTGGTTATCACGAAGACCTGCTCCCTTGGAACAGAGCTCCGGCGGATGGCCCGTCCCACCGCCTCCTCGTTACCGTACACCGCCGCGGTGTCCACCATGCGGTAACCCGCGTCCAAGGCCTCCAGGACACAGCGCTCGCACTCCTCCAGCGTACCCGCCTCGTAAACCCCAAGCCCCAGAATGGGCATCTCCACCCGGTTGTTCAGCAATACCTTGTTCATCAGGTAAGCACCTCCGGCGACAACATAAAAAGGCCGATCCCCAACCCTGCCAAACGACAGGGCGCTAAACGACAGACTTAAATATCCCCTCTAGATCCGAAAGGTCCATGTGGGGCCTGCCCCGAAGCAGCCCCCTCTCATCCCCCGCCACGTCCAACGTGGCCCTCGCATAGTCCACAGGCTCCAGCGGGGAGTCCACCATATCGCTTATCCTGGAGGGACAGCCTATTGAGGCAAGGAACTCCCTAAGCCTTCTTATCCCCTCCTCCGCGGCGGATCCGTCGTCCCGGTCCTGAACCTCCATGACGTTTCTAGCGAAGGCGGCGAACTTCTCAACCCTTGAAGGGGCGGCGAAGGACATCCAGGCGGGGTTAAGAACCGCAAGGCCCGCCCCGTGGGGAACGTCATGAAGCGCCGACAGGGTGTGCTCCATCATGTGCACCGGGAAATAGGCCCTGGTACCCACTTGAACCCAACCGTTGAGGGCCACCACCGACGCCCACTGGACCTGGGTTCGGGCCTCCAAGGATGAACCGTCCTCCACCGCCACCCTGCCCCATCGTATCACGGTCCGCAGCGCCGCCTCCGCAAAGCCGTCCTGTATGGGGGTACCATCAACCCCGTTGAAGTACCCCTCCGTCAAATGGGCTATTATGTCGCTCACCCCGTAGGCAGTGTGGTCCCTGGGCACGGAAAGGGTGAGCTCCGGGTCCACCACCGCCACCCTTGGGAAGAGACACTCCGCCTCCACAAAGGTCTTCACCTTGAGCTCATCGGAGCTTATGACCGCCCCCTCGTTCATCTCCGAACCGGTGGCCGCCAGGGTTGGAACGGTGATTACGGGCAGAGCCTTGTCGGGCAGCCGGGGCTTCCTGCCCCTCACGTACATCATGTCCCAAGGGTCCCCCTCGTAAAGGGCCGCGGCGGCCATCACCTTCGCGGCGTCCATGACGCTGCCGCCCCCTAGGGCCACCACCAGGTCACACCTGTGGCGCCTTATCATCTCCGCACCGCGGCGAACGGTGCTTATCCTGGGGTTCGGCTCGACCCCTTCGCACTCCACAAAGGACACCCCCGCGGTTTTGAGGGATTCTACGGCCCTCTCAAAGGCACCGCTCCGCTTAACGCTGCCCCGGCCGGTGACCAGAAGCGCCATGGAGCCGTAAGAGGCCGCCGCCTCCCCAAGCTTGGAAACACATCTGGCGCCGAATATGAGCCGAGTGGGGTTGTAAAAGCTGAACTTCATAGGGACACCTCCTGTAAGGATAAAAGGGGAGTTTAAGGGCTTCAATGATATGCTACACCATATCGATCGAGCAGGGCAAAGAACCAGGGATGTCCTGGGCGTACCGCATCCTGACGCCTAGGGCGCTTCCGCCATCCGCCATCGGACTTTGGATGAGGGGTTCGGTGATTTGTGATGGCCTTGGGGTTTGTTCTGCGGGCATTTGTATATAAGGGGGCATTGGTATGTTCTTGGGCGGGGAAAAAAAACCACGGCCTTCCTGTTTGTCAGGAAGGCCGTTTTAAGAAAGGACCGGCGGCGACCTACTCTCCCACGGGTACCCCCCGCAGTACCATCGGCGCTGGAGGTCTTAACTGCCGGGTTCGGCATGGAACCGGGTGTTTCCCCTCCGCTATGGCCACCGGAAATCTTGTGCAACCCTTTGGGTTACATGAGGAAGATGGGGTTAAGGCCTCGGCATATTAGTACCGGTCAGCTCAACGGCTCACACCGCTTACACCTCCGGCCTATCAATCCTGTCATCTTCAGGATGCCTTACCTGGTTTCCCAGTGGGGGATCTCATCTCGGGGCCGGTTTCCCGCTTAGATGCCTTCAGCGGTTATCCGATCCGAACATGGCTACCCGGCTTATGCGGCTGGCGCCACAACCGGTACACCAGCGGTTCGTCCACTCCGGTCCTCTCGTACTAGGAGCAGATCGCCTCAAATCCCCTACGCCCGTGGTGGATAGGGACCGAACTGTCTCACGACGTTCTAAACCCAGCTCACGTACCGCTTTAATGGGCGAACAGACCAACCCTTGGGACCTTCTCCAGCCCCAGGATGCGACGAGCCGACATCGAGGTGCCAAACCTCCCCGTCGATGGGAACTCTCGGGGGAGATCAGCCTGTTATCCCCGGGGTAGCTTTTATCCGATGAGCGATGGCCCTTCCACTCGGTACCACCGGATCACTAGGACCGACTTTCGTCTCTGCTCGAACTGTCGCTCTCACAGTTAAGCCACCTTATACCCTTGCGCTCAACTCGCGATTTCCATTCGCGATGAGGTGACCTTCGCGCGCCTCCGTTACTCTTTAGGAGGCGACCGCCCCAGTCAAACTGCCCACCTGACAGTGTCCCGCTTAGCGGTTCAGCTCTAGCGGTTAGAATCCCGGCAACCTAAGGGTGGTATCCCAACGACGGCTCCATCACACCTGGCGGCATGACTTCAAAGCCTCCCACCTATCCTGTACAGAGATTGCCAAAATCCAATATCAGGCTACAGTAAAGCTCCACGGGGTCTTTCCGTCCCACCACGGGTAACTGGCGTCTTTACCAGTACCACAATTTCGCCGGGTCCCTCGTCGAGACAGCGCTCAGATCGTTACACCATTCGTGCAGGTCGGAACTTACCCGACAAGGAATTTCGCTACCTTAGGACCGTTATAGTTACGGCCGCCGTTTACTGGGGCTTCGGTTCAAAGCTTCGCCTTGCGGCTAACCTCTCCCCTTAACCTTCCAGCACCGGGCAGGTGTCAGACCCTATACCTCGGCTTACGCCTTCAGCAGAGTCCTGTGTTTTAATTAAACAGTCGCCTGAGCCTGGTTTCTGCGACCCCAGTCAGCTCCGTCAGCTTATAACTTCACCAACCAGGGCACCCCTTCTCCCGAAGTTACGGGGTCAACTTGCAGAGTTCCTTAACGAGGGTTCTCCCGTTCACCTTTGCCTTCTCAGCTTGCCCACCTGTGTCGGTTTGCAGTACGGGCACCAAGAGCACTCCCTAGAGGCTTTTCTCGGCAGCATGGCTTCAATGCCTTCCCGCGTATAAACGCAGTCCCCATCAGATCTCAGAGTTACGACAGAACGGATTTGCCTATCCTGTCCCCCTACCTCCTTAGACCGGGACTTCCATCACCCGGCGCACCTAGCCTCCTGCGTCACCCCATCGGTAATAACGCGCCCTCAGTGGGGCCGGATTGTCTACCGGCTGTCCATCGCCTACGCCTTTCGGCCTCGGCTTAGGTCCCGCCTAACCCTGGGCGGACTGACCTTCCCCAGGAATCCTTGGGCTTCCGGCGGGCAGGGTTTACACCTGCCTAACGCTACTCATGCCGTCATTCTCACTTCCGTACAGTCCACCGCGCTTCACAGAACGACTTCACCCCGTACAGAACGCTCCCCTACCCATGTACAGCCTTGCTGCACATGCATCGGCTTCGGTGCCGCGCTTAGCCCCCCACATTTTCGGCGCAGGGGCGCTCGACCAGTGAGCTGTTACGCACTCTTTCAAGGATGGCTGCTTCTAAGCCAACCTCCTGGCTGTCTCAGCTCCCCCACATCCTTGTAACACTTAGCGCGGGCTTCGGGACCTTAGCCGGATGTCTGGGCTCTTTCCCTCTCGACCACGGATCTTCTCACCCGTAGTCTCACTCCCAACTACATGTAACGGTATTCGGAGTTTGGTTGAGCTCGGTAGACCCATCGGCCCCCTCACCCATCCAGTAGCTCTACCCCCGTTACACCTTTCGTCGAGGCTGCACCTCAATGCATTTCGGGGAGAACCAGCTATCACCGTACTCGATTAGCTTTTCACTCCTATCCACACCTCATCCAAGCCTTTTTCAACAGGCCCTGGTTCGGTCCTCCATCCGGTGTTACCCGGACTTCAACCTGGACATGGATAGATCGTACGGCTTCGGGTCTATGGCATGCGACTTACGCCCTATTCAGACTCGGTTTCCCTGCGGCTCCAGTCCTCTAAAGACCTTAACCTCGCCACACACCATAACTCGACGGCTCATTTTCCAAGAGGCACACCGTCACCACTAACGTGGCTCCGATTGCTTGTAAGCACGCGGTTTCAGGTCTATTTCACTCCCCGCCAGGGGTGCTTTTCACCTTTCCCTCTCGGTACTGCTCCACTATCGGTCGCCAGATGTATTTAGCCTTAGACCGTGGTCGGCCCTGATTCAGACGGAATTCCACGTGCTCCGCCCTACTCGGGATCGCGTCTAGCCAGAGTACACCCTTTCGCGTACGGGGCTATCACCCTCTGCGGCCCGCTTTCCCAACACGGTTCCGCTAAAGTGTACCTTTCTCACTGACCGGGCAAGATGCGGCTCGCCCCCAACACGTCCCACTACCCACAGTACGCAACGCCCGCACGCTTACACGCACCGTGTTTAGGCTGCTCCCCTTTCGCTCACCACTACTCAGGGAATCTCTTCGATTTCTCCTACCTTCGGCTACTGAGATGTTTCACTTCGCCGAGTGCCCGCCTCTCTCAGAGGCGCCGGGACTGCTCCCGGCAGGTTGCCCCATTCGGATACCCACGGATCAATGGCCGCTTGCGCCTCCCCGTGGCTTTTCGCAGCTTGCCGCGTCCTTCCTCGGCATCTGGCGCCTAGGCATCCCCCGCGTGCCCTTACTACCTTAACCCCATCTTCCTCATATAACCCCAAAAAGGGCCTTTGTCATTGTCCTAAAACCACGACGGACAGGGAGACGTGAGAACGAACCACATAACATATTCTCCTTAGAAAGGAGGTGATCCAGCCGCACCTTCCGGTACGGCTACCTTGTTACGACTTCACCCCCCTCACCAAGCATACCTTAGGCGCCTCCTCCCCTCGCGGGTTAGGCCGGCGACTTCGGGTACACCCAACTCGGGTGGTGTGACGGGCGGTGTGTACAAGGCCCGGGAACGTATTCACCGCGGCTTGGCTGATCCGCGATTACTAGCGATTCCGGCTTCATGCAGTCGAGTTGCAGACTGCAATCCGAACTGGGACCGGCTTTCTGGGATCCGCTCCACCTCGCAGCTTCGCTTCCCTCTGTGCCGGCCATTGTAGCACGTGTGTCGCCCTGGGCATAAAGGCCATGATGACTTGACGTCGTCCCCACCTTCCTCCGCCTTGTCGACGGCAGTCTCGCCAGAGTCCTCGGCTCTCCCGTTAGTAACTGGCAATAGGGGTTGCGCTCGTTGCGGGACTTAACCCAACATCTCACGACACGAGCTGACGACAGCCATGCAGCACCTGTGTACGCTCCTCGAGTCTCCCCAAGGTCGTTCGACTTTCATCTCCCTACCACGTACATGTCAAACCCAGGTAAGGTCCTTCGGTTTGCATCGAATTAAACCACGTGCTCCACCGCTTGTGCGGGCCCCCGTCAATTCCTTTGAGTTTCAGCCTTGCGGCCGTACTCCCCAGGCGGGATGCTTATCGCGTTAACTCCGGCACGGAAGCCATACGACCCCCACACCTAGCATCCATCGTTTACAGCTGGGACTACCGGGGTATCTAATCCCGTTCGCTCCCCCAGCTTTCGCGCTTGAGCGTCAGTCGCGGTCCAGGAAGCCGCCTTCGCCACTGGTGTTCCTCCCGATATCTACGCATTTCACCGCTACACCGGGAATTCCACTTCCCTCTCCCGCACTCCAGCCAAACAGTATCGACCGCAATCCGCAGGTTGAGCCCGCATCTTTCACAGCCGACTTATCCAGCCGCCTACGCGCTCTTTACGCCCAGTAATTCCGGACAACGCTCGCCCCCTACGTATTACCGCGGCTGCTGGCACGTAGTTTGCCGGGGCTTCCTCGTAAGGTACCGTCACTTCCTTCTTCCCTTACAACAGAGGTTTACATCCCGAAGGACTTCTTCCCTCACGCGGCGTCGCTGGGTCAGGCTTCCGCCCATTGCCCAATATTCCCCACTGCTGCCTCCCGTAGGAGTCTGGACCGTATCTCAGTTCCAGTGTGGCCGTACACCCTCTCAGGCCGGCTACCCGTCATCGCCTTGGTAGGCCATTACCCCACCAACTAGCTGATAGGCCGCGAGCCCACCCCGCACCGGATCTCTCCTTTAACGCTCTCGCGCCTATGGGGTATTAGCTGCCGTTTCCAACAGTTGTCCCCCTGTGCAGGCCAGGTTCTCACGTGTTACTCACCCGTCCGCCACTAACCAATAGGATCCAGCGAACTTTCACCCATCGGCCCGTTCGACTTGCATGTGTTAAGCACGCCGCCAGCGTTCGTCCTGAGCCAGGATCAAACTCTCCTAGCAATTCTTCTATCAAGAGCCCGTTCTCTACCCGAGACACTACGCCTCAGGCCCGTCTCCCTTATCCACCTGTCATCGGTTCCCCCGCCAAGCTCACCACCGCCGACCCTACCAGGCCGCCATCAGGCTCGCCCCCGCGGGACAAGGCGTAGTGTACTCCAGAAAGCCTTGAGAGTCAACACAGACAAATAGTTTACCACAAAGGCTCGATGGAGTGCTTAAAGTCTTGTTATGTTTTAACTTCGACTGCGTTAAGGCTTTATGTCAATCCCCGGGCTTCATTTAAATAGAACCATCCCCCAGATCTATGTCCAAAATTCCCGGAGGGACATCTTCCAAGGGCTCCAGATCCACCCGCTCCCCAACCTCTTCCCCCTCCGACTCCCTCATGGGCTCCCCGTAACCAGGCACCACCAGCTTGAGCACCTCCTGGGTGAGCTCCTCTAAAAGCTCCGGATGCTCCGATATGTACTGGGCGGTGCCCTCCTTACCCTGCGCCAAGGTCTCCCCCCCATACGCAAGCCAGGATCCCTTGCGCTTCACCACCTCATAGTCCAGCGCCATGTCCAGCACCGCCATCGCACGGGGCACCCCCTTGCCATATATCAACGTGGCGTGGGCAGACCTGAAAGGCGGAGCCTGCTTGTTCTTAACGACCTTCATCCAAAGCTCATGCCCTATGGTGTCCTCCCCCTGGGTCACCGCCTTACCCCTCTTAACCTCTATCCTCACGGAACTGTAGAACTTAAGCGCCCGACCCCCAGTGGTGGTCTCCTGGGGCCCCTGGCCGTAACCGGTGCTTATCTGGGCCCTCAGCTGGTTTATGAACACCACCGTGGTCTTGCTCTTGGATATGGCAGCGGTAAGACGCCTCAACGCATAGGACATCAGCCTGGCCTGAAGACCCACCTGGGTCCCCTCCCCCATCTTCCCGTCTATCTCCGCCTGGGGGGTCAAGGCCGCCACGGAGTCAACCACTATTATGTCCACCGCACCGCTCCTGACCAGGGTGTCCAGGATGTAAAGCGCCTGCTCCCCACTGTCCGGCTGGGAAAGGTAAAGGGCCTCGGTGTTAACCCCCACCGCCGAGGCAAGCCTAGGGTCCAAAGCGTGCTCCGCGTCTATGAACGCCGCCACGCCCCCCGCCTTCTGGGCCTCCGCCACCGCATGCAAGGCTATGGTGGTCTTGCCAGTGCCCTCGGGACCGAATATCTCCACTATACGCCCCCGGGGAAGACCACCTATGCCCAACGCCACGTCCAAAGGAAGTATCCCCGTGGGAATGACCTCCACCTGCCCCAAAGCCCTGTCCCCAAGCCTCATTATGGCCCCTTCGCCAAACTTGGACCGGATCTCATCTATGGCCTGATCTAAAATGTCCTCCCGGGTAAGAGCCTCCTTCTTCTTGGCCACCCCAAAACCCTCCTCTCCAACAAAAGACCTAAAAACCCCCTAAAGACCACCGGGCAAACCACCCAAACCCCCGTCTACCCCAAGGGGAATCCTCTTCAATGGAACGTACGAAGGACCCCCGGGGCCTAGACGGCTCTCCATCACAACCACCTGGTCCACCAGGAAATCCCCCTCCCCGGGCCTGAACCTAACCCCCTCAAGGGCATCCATCAGCCCAGCCCCAACCGTCTCCCCCCGCCGGACCCGGCCCAGCGTCATGTGGGGCACGAAGGGCTCCCCCCGAGCTATGAGGACCCCACGGGACGCCTCCTCCACCGCCTCCGCAAGGGCCTTAAGCCGCTCCATGCTCCCGCCGTCCCCCTCCAGGCCCACCCAAAGCACCCTAGGGGAGGACGCGGACGGAAACACCCCCATCCCGCCAAGCCCCAGCCGGAAGGGCGGGATCCCCGCCAAAAGGGGCTTCAACCTCAGCTCAAGCTCCGAAGGCACCCTGGGGGCAACCTCACCGAGGAACATCAGCGTCACGTGCAGCAGGTCCTCCCGTACCCACTTGACACCCCCATGCTCCCTTCTCACCCGGGAAAGCCGCTCGCACAAAAGACGCCTCACCGGCGCCGGCGGCACCAGGCACACGAAACACCTCACGGGATCGCCCCCTCTGCCCCTGCCGCAACGCCCTTGGCCCCCCGCAGCTCCTCCAACAACCTGCAAAGGGCAAAGGCCACGGAGGACCGCTGCACCTCCTCCCGGGAACCCGGGAAGAGCCGCATCTCCGCCGCCAGCCCCCAGGGAAGCTTGAAGCCGAACCACACGGTCCCCACGGGCTTCTCCGGACTTCCACCGGAGGGGCCCGCCACCCCGGTGATGGAAACCCCCACGGAGGCACCAAACACCCGGGCACAGCCCTCCGCCATCTTGAGCGCACACTCCCGGCTGACCGCCCCGTGAAGGGCAATGACGTCCTCCGGAACCTCCAGCATCCTGACCTTCGCCTGGTTCGAGTAGGCCACAACCCCCCCTAGGAACGAGGCCGAAGAACCGGGGACCGACGTCACCGCGGCACAAAGCCTGCCTCCGGTACAGGACTCCGCCGCCGAAAGGGTGAGCCCCGATGACTCCAGCTCCCTCAGCAGATCTCTCGCCATGACCACCGCGGGATCCTCATAACAGGACAAGGAACCACCTCCAGAAACACGCTGCCACACCGCTTAGGCATCCCCGACCACCAACCCCTGGCCCAGAGGACGCCACACCCGATCCAAATCCCACCCCGAGGAGCTCCAACCCCATCAATATCAGGAGAAGAAGGCGTACAAGCCCGCAAGGCCGCCTTGGAAGAGCAGGTAATAGGTGAACCGCACGATCAGGTTCACCATTATCCCCCCCGCCAGGTCGTCCGCCATGATCCCAACCCCTCCGGGGAGCGCCTCAAAGCGCCTTATGGGGAACGGCTTGGCTATGTCAACTATGCGGAAGAGCAGCAGGGTCCCCAAGGCCATCTCCATCGGGAGGGCATACTGGGCGGCCCAATACCCCGCGACCTCGTCTATCACCACCTCGGGGGGGTCCTCAACCCTGACCCTATGAGAGTACCTGTGGGATGCCGCGGTGCCGACCACTATAACCCCCACCAGCGCCGCCAGAGGTATGCGCCCCATGAGAAGCGCCAGCACGAAGGCCCCAAAGGATCCCACCGTACCGGGGGCCCACTTTGACAACCCCAGGCCGAAGCACGTGGATACCATGCCGTACCAGGTCATGAAGGCCTCCCTGTCCCGCACTCGTCACACCTCCTCGATTACCGACCCTATAAGGTCATGCTCCAGGGCCTCGTCCACCAGGACCCGGTAAGTCCTGCCGACCATGAGCCCCGAGCCATCCGGGATGAGCACCGATCCGTCCACCTCTGGGGCCTCCCGATAGGAACGGCCAACCCCCATCCCGTCCTCAATATCCTCCAGCAGCACCTCCAGTTCCCGGCCTTCAAACAGCCGCTGACGGGCCAGGGACACCTGGGCCGCCCTATCCATCAGGGCCTTAAGACGAGCCTGGGCGGTCCTAATACCCACCCTTCCCGCCAGGTGGAACGCCCCGGTCCCCTCCTCGGGGGAGAACACGAAAGCCCCCACCCGATCCGGCTGGGCCTCGTCCAGAAACCGGAGGAGCATTTGAAAATCCTCCGCCCCCTCCCCCGGGTAGCCCACCATCAAGGTGGTCCTCATGGCGAACAGCGGGTCCACCTGACGGGCCATCTTGAAAACCCCCACCACATCCTCAAAACCCATGGGACGCCCCATGGAGGCGAGTATCCCCGGGGAAGCGTGCTGAACCGGCACGTCAAGGTAACTATGGATCACCGGGGACGATGCCACCCGCTCAATGAGCTCCCGGGTCACCCGGGACGGGTGAAGGTACAGAAGCCTAAGCTTGGCCCTGCCCGCCACGGTGCTCTCCAGAGGCCCCAGCAGATCCATCAGCCCCACTCCCAGGTCCTCCCCGTACCGGGTGAGGTCCTGGGCCACGAGGCATATCTCCTTGGCCCCCTGGTCCAAAAGCTCCTCCGCCTCGGCCACCAGCTCCCTCACCGGCGAGCTCCTAAGGGGACCCCTTATCATGGGTATGGCACAGTAAGAACACCGGTTGGAGCAGCCCTCCGCCACCTTGAGGTACCGAACCGCCTCCCCATCTCCCATGGGAGCACGGCCCGGGGTGATGCGGGACTCCAGCTCCCCCCTATCCAGAAAAGCCCCAAACTCCCGATAGCATTCGGTGGGCCCTAGGAAATCCACTTCAAGCTCCTTCAGATCTTCCCCGTATCGGTTCACCAGGCAACCCACCACCGCCAGGGAACCTATAAGCCCCCTCCGCCTCATCTCCTCCGCCTCAAGGATGGAGTCCAGGTTCTCCCTCACCGCGCTCTCCAAAAATCCGCAGGTGTTGATTACGCAAAGACCCGCACCCTCCGGCCGTTGCACCCGGCGGTAACCCCTCGAGAGGGCAACACCCAGAAACCTCTCGCTGTCCACCCGGTTCTTCGCGCAACCCAAGCTCAGAACGAAAACCGTCTTCTCCTTCAAACCCTCAGTTCCAGCATTCATATCCCTCTTACGACCTCACCCTGGGGCAAAGGGCCCCAACAAAATTAAACCGGGGGATCCCTAGGCATATCCCCCGCACTGCAGCAGCACCCCCAGCCTCAGCGGGGGGCCTTTAGACGATCCTTGCTAACCGTTCCATCCGGCAGCACGTAATAGGTCTTCGGTATCCCCAAGGGGCCCAAAGGATCCATCTCCCCCGATGGGGTCTTAAGCGACGCGGCCCCGGCGTTCCCAACCCTCAGCCGAAGCACCCCCTGGGAGCTGAAGGACTTGCTCTCCCCCTCCTTGAGGACCCCCTGAAAGACAACCCGCCCCTTATCCCCCAGGTCGGTGACCTTTATCCAGCAGGGCTTTCGGGCCGTGACGGTGAACCCCGCGGAGGGCACCACATCGGCTGGACGAGGCGCCGGGGCAGCACCGGTCATCCAGGAAAGGTCGTCAGAAGCAATCTCCCCGCTCACCGGGCCGGACCCGTCGGCGGAAACGACCCCCTTGTCCCCGGACGCTTCAACCGCCCCCGCCTCATCCCGAGAGAGGGGTACGATATCCTCGGAATAGGGGGAACGAACCGTCTCTTCCGACGGAGGCGTCACCTCCGCGGGCTTGGTTATCACCGAGTCCTTCATGCGAAGCTTGAAGTCCTGCCACTGCTGAAATATGAGGTACGATGCGAACCCCACCGCCCCTATCAATATGGCGTAAAGCCACCAGTGGGACGTGCGGCGGAAAGCGGTCCTGGGAGGGGCGTAGGTGCCCAGGGAGGGCTCCTCCCCCCTCAAAAGCCCCTGAAACCGGGGCCACAGGTCCGGGGCCTTGAGGTATTCGCAGTAGGACTTGACGAACCCCCTTGCATAAGCCATGCCAGGTATGGCACCGTAATCCCCGGCCTCTATGGCCTCGATGAAGGCCTTCCTTATCTTGGTGTCCCGTTCAACGTCCTCCAGGGAGAGCCCCTGTCCCTCCCTCATGGCCCTAAGGGCCTCGCCAAGACCCTTAAGGTCCTCCCGGCTCACATCCCCGCCCTCAGGGAAGCTAGCCACCGCTCATCACCTCCCCAGCATGGACATGATGCGACTTGCCGCCTCCCCGGGATCCTTGGCGCCAAGCACCGCGCTACCTGCCACCAGCACGTCACACCCGTTCCTCACCAGCTCCCGGCAGTTGTCCTCCCCGATGCCACCATCCATCTCTATGAGAAACTCCAGCTTTTCCGCCTCCCTCCTGCGGAAGAGCTCCAGGGTCTTGTTCATCGTCTCGGGGATGAACTTCTGCCCGCCAAAACCGGGGTTCACGGACATCACCAACACCAGGTCCACCATGTGGAGCACCGGGAACGTCCACTCCACCGGGGTCGCGGGGTTAACCGCAAGCCCCACCATGACCCCCGCCTCCCGGATGGAACTCAAAAGCCTGTGCAGGTGCCTGGAGGCCTCCACGTGCACGCACATGAGATCCGCCCCGGCGGAAGCGAAGTCCTCCACGAAGTCCTCCGGGGCATCCGCCATGAGGTGGACGTCCAGGAAGGCGTCGGGGAACCCGCGCCGGAGGGACCTCACGAAACCGGGGCCGAAGGTTATGTTGGGGACGAAGTGCCCATCCATCACGTCCACGTGCAGCCAGTCCCAAGCCCCGCCCAACGCCTCCACGGAGCCCTTGACGTTCATAAGGTCTGCGGAGAGGAGCGACGGGGCGAGAAGCGCCCTGCCCATGCCCCTAACGGCTCCTACCGATACCGGTCCTGCCATACGAACTCGCCTCCCAGATATATGACCACCCGGGCCTCTCCACGGAAGGGCGCGTCCACGGACACGTACTCCCCGCCCTTGACCTGGGTCTCCTTAACCACCCTGGTGCCGTCGTCGTCCACCAGCTCTATCTTAAGGGCCATGGGCTGGGTGAGCGGCGGCACCTGATACCTTATCTTGGCGGTCCTCAAGGGACCGCTCAGCACCTTAGCCCCCTCCTTGGGCTCCACCTTGCCCCCGGAGGAGCCCCCTGGCGGCACACTGAGCTTAGGCGCCTCCTGGGGCTTGGGCTCTTCTTTCTCCTTCTGCGGCTTGCCAGAGCTGGAGGGCGCGGGGTTCACCGGGGCCGTCTCGGCCTTAGGGGTCCCTTCCGCAACACCCGCCGCTCCCTGGGGCTGGACCTCCCCAGATGGGGCAGAGGCACCCTGGCCGGTACTGCCCGCCGCCGCCACCCGCAGGGACACCACACTGCCCGGCGGGACCTTGGCCCCCATCCGGGGCACGTGGGACACCACGACCCCCTCCGGGAACGCCTGGGTCTTCACCCTAGCCCCCACCTCACCCTTCAGCCCCATCTGGGACACCATGAGCATCGCCTGGTCCACCGGCTGTCCAGTGAGATCTGGGATCTCCACCAGGTCCTCTCCCCCAAGCCCCTGGCTCACCAAAAGGCTCACCGAAGCGGTGCTGGGAACCGCCGCGGGGGACGCGGGGTTCTGGGCTATGACCTTCCCGGAGGGGGTAACCTGGTCCCGGACCTTGAGCACCTCGGACACCTTCAACCCCGCGTCGGAAAGCCGCTTGACCGCCTCTCCCATCTCAAGGCCCCTCACGTCCGGCACCGTGACGACCCGGCCTCCCCGGCTGGCCTTGAGGATCACCACCTTGCCACGCTCCACCTTCTCCCCCGGATCCGGCCACTGGGACACCACCATCCCCTGGGGCTGCGAGGAGTCCACCTGGTCTATCCGGACCAACAGCCCCTGAGACCGCAGCGCCTCCACCGCCTTAACCGCGTCCATGCCCACCACCGCAGGCACCTGCACCTCCGGGCTCTCGAAGAATACAAGCTTAAGGGCCATGTAGGCGGAGCCCACTATGACCAGAAGGGAGACAAGAACCCCAAGCTTCAGAAAACGACCCATATCCTGATATCCCCCCGCTAACCGCGCCGGTAGAGCACCGCGCAGTAAAATCCGTCCGCCCAGGGGAGCCTGGGCCACACGTAGACGCCGAAAGGACGCCCCTTTACAATGTCCGCCCCCCGGAACGGAAACGGCTCCTCCACCACGTCCCGCCGAGAAGACAACACCTCTCCCACCACCCGCTCGTTCTCCTCCCTGAAGAGGCTGCAGGTGGAGTAGATGACCCGGCCCCCCTTAGGCACAAGGCTCAAGGCCCGGTCCAACAGCCTACGCTGAAGGCCCGAGAGGCGATCCACCTCCTCCGGGGACATGCGCCACTTGCCCTCCGGATGCCTGCCCCAGGTGCCGCTGCCGCTGCAAGGGGCGTCCAGAAGCACAAGATGAGGCTCCTCCTCCGGGATCAGATCCAACGCGTCCCCGGCCCTTATGACCCCCCGATCGGAAAGCCCCCGAAGGTCCAGATCACCCCTGGCAGCCCTCACCTTCCCCTCCGATATGTCCCAGCCCTCCAAAGTCACCCGGTCATCCAAGGACAGCAGCGCGGACCCCTTAACTCCCCTGCCGCAGCACATGTCAAGAACCCGGCCCCCCTTGGCGAGGTGAACGGCACAGCGTACCACCCACATGGACGACTCGCTCATGGGACGCAGAAGCCCCTCCCGATAACCGGGCACCTCCGGGGGAAAGCCGTGGGAACAGGTCCTCACGGAGAAATCCAGCTCGTCCGACGGCCAGCAGCGGATCCCCGCGGACCTCATGGCGTCCATCAACCCCTCCCTCTCCGAGGGGGGGACGAAGAACGAGGAGTAACGGGTCATGCCCATCAGCCTGGCAAGCTCCCTGCCCTTCTTGGGCCCCCACTGGTCCATGAACAAGCTCAGCCCCCACAGGGGAAGCCCATGGTACATGGCCACGTCCCTGGGGGAGGAGCTGACCCTAAGACGATCCAGGAGCTCCTGCCCCTCCCGCTCCAGACGCTTCAACACCCCGTGGAAAAGGGGCACCTCGTCATCCGCCCCCTGGGCCTTCATCACCTGGGCAAGCCCGTTGTAAAGGGGCCCGGGGTTAAACCGCTTAAGCTCCATCAAGCCCGCAAGACCCAGCATCAGGGCGTCCCGGGTGATCGGCTTCAGCTCCTTGAAGGGCCGCCGGAGCCGTTTCTCCAACATGAAGCGCCACAGGCTGCGGCGCCTCAAGGCACTGTAAACCAAAAGGGCCGCCAGCTTCCTGTCCCCCGGAGAAAGCTGCCCCGAAACCCTGCGAAGGGCCTCGGACGCAAAGGCCCCCTCCCCCACCTCTTTCCAAACCAAAAGCGCAGCCTCTATCCCCTTCATATCGCAAACATCTCCTCCAGTCGGGTTCCTCCCGGGAACGCGAAATCCCTAATAAGGGAATACAAAAAACAAAACCCGCGGGGGAAGCCCCCACGAGTTTATAACAAACCACCCCACTGCAAAAGGTCTTACTCGTCCCGGCCCCCCACCATGCCCCTCAAGAATAGGAGCCTGAGCAGCTGGGAAACCGCCATCACCGTGGCGGCCACGTAGGTGAGGGCCGCGGCGTTGAGCACCTCCCTGGCCCCCCTTATCTCGTCCGGGGCAAGGTACCCGGTGTCCGCAAGAAGCCTCAACGCCCTGCTGGAGGCGTCGAACTCCACCGGCAGGGTCACCAGGTGGAACAATATGACCCCCAGGAAGAACAGTATCCCCAGGTCCATCATAGACGGAGACCTAAACAGGAACCCTATGAAGAACAAGGGCAGCGCCGCCATGGATCCCAGGTTCACCACCGGCACTATGGCGTTCCTTATCTTCAGCGGCGAATAACCCTCCAGGTCCTGCACCGCATGACCAACCTCATGGGCCGCCACGCCTATGGCGGCTATGCTGTAGTTGCCCCACACGCTGTCCGAAAGCCGGAGCACCTTGGCCCGGGGATCGTAGTGATCCGTGAGGCTCCCAGGCACCCGCTCCACCGGGATCCGGAGCCCAAAACGACCCAACAGCCCATGGGCCACCTGCTCCGCCGTCACCCCCCGCCGGGCCCACACCGCCGCATACCGGGCATAGGTGCTCTGAACCCTCATCTGGGCCCAGATGCCAAGGATGACCGCCGGTATCAGAAATAGCATGGTGGGATCAAAAAACGGATAGAACATCTGCAATCCCTCCCCCTTCTTTACATCCCCCGTCTTATACCTTGCCCCCGGGGAAAACCCCAGGGACCCCTTATCCGGACACACATAATCATACTGAGGAGGGGACAACCCCCTCCTCAGTAGTCTAACCTATTTTCACCAAAAGAGCAATAATGGTCAAATCAGCGGCGATAGAAATCCTTCATGGCCAACACCACCGTCTCCTGCTCCTCCGGGGTGAGCTCCGGGAACATGGGCAGCGCCAGCACCTGTCGGGTCAAGGCCTCGCTGGCCGGGAAGTCCCCCTCCTTGTAGCCCAGGTAGCGGAAACAGGGCTGCAGGTGCAGGGAAAGGGGATAGTATACCCTAGTGGTTATGCCCCGCTGGGCCAGGAACCTCTGCAGCTCGTCCCGGTCCTTCGCCCTCACCACGTACTGGTGGAACACGTGCCGGTTGCCCTCCAGCTCCACGGGGGGCGTCACGAACTCCAACAGGTCATGGGCGGCGAAGAGGAGCCTGTACCGCTCCGCTATGGCCCGCCTCTCCTCGTTCCACTGCTCCGCGTGCCGCAGCCTAACCCTAAGGATGGCCGCCTGGATCTCGTCAAGCCGGCTGTTGAGCCCCACCTCGTCGTGGAAGTAGGTGGCGCTGGAACCGTGCACCCGAAGGGACCTGAGCCGCTTATCCATCTCGGGATCCGCGGAGGCCACAAGACCACCGTCCCCGTAGCAGCCCAGGTTTTTGGTGGGGAAGAAGGAGAAACACGACACGTCCCCCACCGCACCGCCCCTCATGAGGTTCCCATCCACCCGCCGAACCGCCCCGAAGGACTGGGCGCAATCCTCCACCAAAGCTATGCCCCGGTCCTTCAACTCGGAGGCTATCTCCTCCAGGGGACACATCTGCCCGAAGATGTGGACCGGAAGCACCGCCTTTGTCCTTGGGGTCACCGCGTCCATCACCATGTCCATCCTCATGTTGTACGTGTCCATGTCCACGTCAACGTATACCGCCCGGGCCCCAAGGCGGGATATGCAGCTGGTGCTGGCGAAGAACGTGAACGGCGTGGTTATGACCTCGTCCCCGGGACCTACCCCTATGGCCATTAGGGCCAGGAGCAGCGCATCGCTCCCGGAGGCACAGCCCACCGCATGGGGCACCCCAAGGTACGACGCGAACTCATCCTCGAAGGCCTTGACCTCCGGCCCCAGTACGAAATGCTGGCTCTCCAGCACCTTGTCCACCGCATCCCTAACCTCCTGGCGGACCCTTTCGTAGTTCCTCTTTAGATCGAACGAAGGTATTGAACTCAAAACGGCTCTACCCCTTTTCAAAAAAGATTGACCCCGGGGGCCATTTTAGTTATCCCCGGGGATCGGCGCAACGTGGACTTTTTCACTTTTTCGCTTCCCGGGCCCTTCGGCATCGCCACCCCAAGGGTCCATCACCCCCCATGGGACCGCACCTCAGAGGGCCTTCAGCTCCCCTTCGCTCAAGCTCCCCTTGGAGAGCCTTATGTGGCTCCTCATCCTCTCCACCGCCTCCTGAGCATCCCTTGCCCTCAGGGCCTCGATTATGAGACGGTGCTCCTGAACGCTGGGGTTGCTCTCCACCACGTAGAACGGGTCGTAGAACACTATGTACACGTTCGTCCGGGCCAGGATGTTCTCCACGTACTCCCTAAGAACCCGGTTCCCCGAGGCATCCGCTATTATCCGGTGAAACGCCTCGTTGATCTCAAGGTACGCCTCCAGGTTCCGCTCCCCAAAGGCCCGCTCCTCATCCGCCACGCACTCCTCAAGACGCCTCAAGTGCTTCTCCGTCACGTTGGCGCAGGCGAGCCGGGCCGCAAGACACTCCAGCTCCTCCCTCACCACGTACGCGTCCTCCATCTCCTTCCTCCTGGGGGCCGCCACCCTGGCTCCGCTGTTCGGGATTATTAGCACCAAACCCTCGCTTGCCAGCCTCCTCAAGGCCTCCCGCACCGGCGTGCGGCTCACCTTCAACCTGGTGGCTATAGCCACCTCCGGCAGCCTTGTCCCAGAGGTAAGCTGCTTGGTTATTATCTCCCGCCTCAGGGTAGAGTAGACATACTCCGCAGAAGTGGTATAAAGTCTATGCTCCTGAACTGGTTCATTAAGCGACGGCTCTAACATGGGCGCCCCTCCCACAGGGGAATTTTTTCCAATATAAACTATTATTTGGCATTGTAGCGCCAGTCAAACTATTACGCAAGAAGAGGGGCCCCTGGTGCATAAAACCATTGACTCACAACCGGAGGTGCGTCTTATGCTGCATCCCGCGGAGGAGCTTGCCTCCCAGTTCCCGCTCCACCCTTCACCGCTGGTGAAGTACATACGCCTGGGCCTCGCCAACGGGGCGCTTCCCTTGACTTCCGGCCAGCCATACCTCGACGCCATGGACGTGGAAGCCATGGCGGAGTGCGCCATGAAAGGGATCCTCTCCCACCCCAAGGGGCTGCTGTACGGGAGCAACCGAGGTCTTGGGGCCCTGAGGGAGGCGGTGCTCCACTGGCAGAAGACCGAGGGCTGCGCCCCGGAAGAGGCCGGAGAGGAACACCTCATGCTGACATTGGGCTCCCAGTACGCCTTCGACCTAATCTGCCAGGGCACCGTAAAACCCAATGACCCGGTGGCGTTAGACGCCCCATGCTACCCGGACACCTGGTGCACCCTCATCCGCCATAAAGCCCGCCTCATGCCGATACCGGTGGACCAGGACGGCATGGACCTGGACGTCCTGGAGGAACGGTGCACCCGGGGAGACATCCCCAAATTAGTATACACCATCTTAAATCACCAAAACCCCTCCGGGTGTTCCATGAGCCCCGAAAGGCAGGCACGGCTCCTCAAGATGGCGGACCGCTACCGCTTCCTCATCGTGGCAGACGACCCCTACAGGCTCCTCAACCTGGACGGCCCGAGGGACCACGGGGCCTCCATCCCCCTGGTGGGCTTCCAGTCGGGGCTGGTGCTGTACCTGGGATCCTTCTCCAAGGTATTGGCGCCGGGGCTTAGGCTTGGATGGATACTGGGACATCCCGCCATGGTGGAGTCCCTGGCAAGGCTGCAGGAGATGACCATGATCTCCATGCCCGCCGCGGACTCCCTGCTGGTGTTGGAGTTCCTCAAGCAGGGGCTGATGGCGGAACAGCTCCAGCGGGTGCGCCGTTTCCTCAAGGTCCGGCGGGACGCCTTAAAAGAGGGGCTCGCAAGATGGAAACTCAACGTCCGGGTACCCTCCGGGGGGTGCTTCATCAACCTGTTCGTGGACCAGCCCTCCGCCATGGCCATGGAACTGGTAACCCACAGGGGGGTTGCCACGGTGCCGGAAAGGGCCTTCTGGCCCCACGTTCCGGAGGCCAAGGACCGGTTCCTCAGGCTCTCCTTCTCCTGGTGTTCCCCAGAGGAGCTCCAAAGGGCGGCGGACATCATAGGGGAGCTGGCCTCGGAAGGGGTGCGGGGATGAACAAGCGGCTTCTGGTGCTAGTCCTCTCAATCTCCAGCGTCGCAGCCTACGGATACGCCCTGGGGGGCCTTGGGGGTTTCCTGCTTGGCCGAGGCAGCGTTACCTACGTGGTTCTAGGCCTCGCGGGGGGCACCGGGTGTGCCCTTTTGGCCCTCAAGCTCTGGAGGGAATACCTGAAGGAAGTGTTCGGGGAAACCCCAAAGCAGCAAGGCCCTTCGTCGTAAAGCCTCCGGGTGGTGACGGGCAGCCTGGGCACACTCCTTGGCGGGCCTGCGGCACATGAGGCACCGGCGCTCCGGGGATCCCAGGGCATGCCTCTTTATGGGCCTTGAAAGATCCAGGGGGAAGAAAACGTCCAGGTCCACGAGCCTCCCCCAGGGAAGACCCTCCTCCGCCGCCACACACCGGCCCTTAACCTCCATGGGGTCCCGCTCCACCGCCGCCAAGAGGAAGGGACCCAAGGGGTCCTGGCGGATCGCCAGCCTCTGCCACCTAAGCCCCTCAAGGGCCAGGGAAAGGGCCTCCTCAAGTCGCTCCATCCCACCTTTAAGCCCCTTTGGCCACCCGGGGACGTTGAGGCCCCCTTGAACCAAGGCCAAGGGCCCCGCCAGGTAACGGCGGGGATCGAGCAGCTCCAAGCCCAGGGCCCTCCGGAGATCTGTCCTCTCCTCCCGGGCCCTCAAGACCTCCTCGAGAGGTGATGGCCCCTTACCGTTCCTCCCCCGAAGACAGCTCATCCGCAAGCCCCCTTATAATCCTGGCGGCCCGGCGCACGCCCGATGATGAGGCGGAAGCCACGGAGATCCTGACCGCCCGCACGTCCTCACCCACCGGGGAGAAACGGCCCCCGGGCACCACCTCCACCCCTAGACCCCTAAGCCGCCGGGCGAACTCGTCACCTCCCAAGGGAACGTCGAGCCATGCGAAAACGCCACCCTCGGGCATCGGGATCCCAAGAACGCGGCACAGGACCTCCATGCGCTGCCTTACGATGCAACGGTTCCTATCCAGTATGCGCGGCACCGCCCCGTCATCGAAAAGTCGCAGCGCCACGAGCTGGGAGAAGAGGTTGGTGGCCCCGAAGAACATCTCCTTAGCCCTTAAGAGGGGCTCCATCATGCCCTGGGGACACAGCAGGTAGCCAAGCTTAACCTCCAGGAACAACCCCTGGGAAAAGGATCCCAGGTAGAGAACGTCCCCACTAAGCTCCAGGGCCTTGAGGGCGGGCACGCTCCTGGGACCGTAGCGCAGCTCTCCGTAGGTGTCGTCCTCCAGGATCACAAGCCCCCTGTCCCGGCCCGCCTCAAGGACCCAGCTCCTCTCCTCCGCCCCCATGGTCCTCCCGGTGGGGTTGTGGAAGCTGGGGATCAGGTACACCGCGTCCCCCCTGCGGGCCCCCTGGAGCTCCCGGGGACTCCCAAAGGTCCGCACCTCCATGCCCATCGCCTCCGCCTGAAGGAAGGCTAGCGGATAGGTGAGCCGATCCACCCAAAGCCTCTTAGTCCCCCGCTGCGAAAGGGCCCAAAGGCACAGGGCAAGCCCCTCCCTGCCGCCGGAGGTGACTATCATCTGCTCCTTCAGCGCCGGCACCCCCCTCAGGGCGGAGTGACCCGCCAGGTGACACTTGAGCTCCGGCAGCCCATCCAACGGTGCGTTCCAACCGGGGGTGCCGAGAGTCCCCATGACCCACCTAAGGGCCCTCCGAACCTCCCGCCTTGGCACCAGGTCCTCAAAGGGCACCTCCGACGCCAGGTCCAACGTATCCCCGGGGGCGGAGCAAGCCCCGATGCAGCGGTCTTCATCATCTAAACCGCATCCGCCGTCCCCATCCCCAAGGGCCACGAAAACCCCCTTTCGGGGGACAAGACACACAAGCCCCTCCCCCTCCAGATCCGAGTAGGCCTCCTCTACGGTGCTGCGGCTCACCTTCAAGGACCAGGACATCTCCCGGAAGGACGGCAGCTGACTACCCGGAGGGAGGGCACCGGACAGGATGAGACGCCTTATGTGGCGGCTCACCTGCCGGTGAAGGGGCACACCGGACCCCCTGTCCAGGGGTATCTCCAGCAACTCAGTGCCCTCCCTTCGACGCCGCCACCCGTTCGAAAAGGTACCTCCCCCGCTCGGAGAACAGGTAGTTCAATGTGCTGTCCGGCAAAAGCCCCCTCAGGTCCTCAAGACGCCCCTCCGCCATGGCGGAGCGGACCTCGGAGGCGGACACGGGCCTTCCGGACACCTCAAGACGGGGTACCTCCACCACCTCCACCCCGTACCGGGGAAGCACCTCCCTCATCGCCCGGTTGTACGCCGCCGTGACCGGGCAGTAGGGCTCGGTGCCCACAAAACGCCTCTTAACCCCCAGGGAGGGGACGAACAACCGGCCGAACAGGTCTGAGTCCAGCCGGGTCTGGACCCCTATGAGGTCCTCCATGGAGGGATCCCGCAGGAAGTAGGTGGGGAACGTGGCGGAGGACACCGCATAGGGACCGCTGTCAAGCACGGTGACGTTCGACAGGTCCGCAACCCCCAGCTTCACCATCTCAAACCGGTCCTCAAAGGGGAACGACGACCTATCCGCCCTCACCACCACCACGAAAAGGTGCTCCGACATGGCGGAAGCGGTCTTGGCAAGGTAACGGTGACCAAGGGTGAACGGATTGGCGTTCATAACCACCGCCCCGGACTCGGTCACCCCAAGAGCCTCTCGGAGTGCCCTTAAGGAGCCCCCGAAGTCCTCCACGTTAGGACGCCCCATCTCCAGCAGCACCGCCCCGTGGGACCTGGCGATCTCCGTAAAACCCAGGGACACGAACTTATCCGCCTCCGTCGGCTTGGTGTATATGAACAGGTGCCCGAGCCCCTTCGATCGAGCCCACTCGATCACCCGGGACACCGCCTGGGCGGCAAGCCCCATCTCCTGGAACTCCTCCGCCACCGCCACCATCTTTATCACGTCCCCCTCCAGGGACGCGGTGGCGGCCGGGCGAGATCCCATCCTCAAAACCACCGTGACGTCCGGGGCCCCCTCGGGACGCAGCCCCTGGGACAGCAGGAGCTCCTCCGCCTCCTCCGGCATCCCATGCCTTGAAGGATGGAAGAACTCCGTCTCAACCCCAAAGCTCATATGCTCCTCAACTCCCTCTTCACTACCTCCCCTATGCTGGAGCGGGGAAACTGATCCACCACCGCCAGGGACCTTGGGATCTTGTAATGAGGAAGCCTGCCCTTGCAGAACTCCGCGATCTCCCTCAAGGTGGGTATCTCCCCGTTGCGGGGTATCACGAAGGCCTTAACCGCCTGACCGCTCAAGGGGTTAGGCACCCCAACCACCGCCACCTCCTTGATCTTGGGGTGCTCCAAGAGCACCGCCTCAACCTCCTGGGGGTAAACGTTGAAGCCCCCTACGATTATGAGGTCGCTAACCCGGGCCACAAGCGTCACGTAGCCATCCCGGTCCACCTTCACCAGGTCCTCCGTGTCGAACCACCCGTCTTTGAACCTGGTCAGGTTGAGCCCCGGATTCCTGAAGTACCCATCGAACACCGAAGGCCCCTTAACCAGGAGACGCCCCTCCTCGCCCTCCCCGGCGGGCTGCCCATCCCGGCGCAGTACCATGTACTCCACCCCGGGGATGAAGGTCCCCACGGTACCAGGGCGCCTTAAGGCCTTAGAGGGGTTCACCGCCAACACCGGGGAGGTCTCGGTGAGACCGTAACCCTCCAGCACCGGCACCCCCAAGACCTTCTGGCACCGCTGGTCTAGCTTAGGGGGCAGCCGGTCCCCGCCGGATATGACCATCCGAAGGGAGCTGGGGGATATACCCTTCCTCATGAAGGCCCCGATGAGCATGGAGATCATTATGGGCACCGCCGGCAATACCGTCACGTCCCCCTTGCGGATGGCCTCTGCGGTCCCCTCGGGGGGCATGAAAGAGGGCATCACCACCTGGGGAAAGCCGAAGAGGAGCGGTATGAGACCGCACACGGTGAACCCCAGGGCATGGAAATTGGGCAGGGCGTTGAGGAACACATCGTCCTCCCGAAGGTCCGCCACATGCCTCACACAGGCCTCCGCGTTGGAAACAAGGTTCCGGTGGGTGAGCGGAACCGCCTTGGGCGTGCCGGTGGTGCCGGAGGTCAGAAACACCACCGCCACGTCCGGGCTGTCCGGGACGCACTCCCGCCCGGTGAACCGCTGAATGCCCCCGTCGAGGCTCCCCACGGTCCGAGGCAAGGAGGATGGAAGCTCCACACCAGATCCCTCCTCCTCCACCAGGGCGAAGAGGTCCAGGTGCTCCAAGGTCCTCCGATCCAACACACCCCGCCAGTTGAGGGGAACCACCGCACCCCTGAGGCGCCAAACCGCGAGGGTCAGGGCCCAGAACAGCGGGCTGTTGGGCAGAAGGAGACCCAACCTCATGCCCTCCCCAAAGCCGCTGGCCTCAAGCACCTCAAGACAGTCCTCGAACATCCCGAGGAACGCCCCCCTAGACCACCAGGTGCCGCGCCACCAAAGACAGTGCTCCCCTTCTCCGGTGCCAAGCCTCTCTAAGATAGCTTCTTCCAGTCTATGGTTCACGTCGTCGCCTCCAGAAACGATAAGGGAATTTATTGTGCAAAGGCATGCACCTCCGGCTCAGCGCATACTACCCCATGGTGATGGCCAAGAAGGCCTCCCAGGCGGACATGAGAGGCATCAGCTCCTCCGGTATGTCATACCTGGGATGGTGCAGACCGCACTCCATGCCGGTGCCGAGCAGCATGAGGCAAGAGGGCACCTCCATGGAGTAGAACGAGAAATCCTCGCCGGACAACAGCGGATGCTCCAACTCGCTTACCGAGTCGGCCCCGAAGAACCGGTCCGCGGCCCTCAAAACCCTTTCCACGCAGTCGGGATCGTTGTACACCGACGGGTAGTTCTTCACGTACTCCACCGAAGCTCTGGCCCTGTGGGCCCTGGCGATGAGGGGCACCATCTCCTCCAGGCGCTCCTTCAGCCTGTCCCTCACCTCGGTGTTAAAGGCCCTTAAGGTCCCCCATAGATGGGCGCTCTCGGGGATGACGTTGTAGGCGTACCCGGCCTCCATCTGACCGAAGGATATTACCGCCCCTTCCAAGGGGTCCACCTCCCGGGATATGAGGCTCTGAACCCCGATCACCGCGTGGGAGGCCACCAAAACCGGGTCCACCGTGGCATGCGGGGTGGCCGCATGGCCTCCGACGCCGCGGATCTCAATGTGTACCCGGTCCGACAGGGCAGTCATGACTCCCCTCCTGGTGGCCAGGTACCCGTAGGGCAGATGGGGCCACATGAGAACACCTATAACGTTATCCACCTTGAAGCGCCTGAAGAACCCTCCCTCCACGAGGGCCTTGGCGCCACCCCGGCCCTCCTCCGCGGGCTGGAACAGGAATATCACCGGCCGTTCCAACTGCTCCGCCCGGTTTGCAAGGACCATGGCACAGCCCAGGAGGGATGCCATGTGAGCATCGTGACCACAGGCATGCATCACCCCCGGCATGCAGGACGAGAAGGGAAGCCCCGTCTCCTCCTCCAGCGGCAAGGCGTCCATCTCCGCCCGGAGCACCAGGGCGGGCCGATCGATATCCCCTCTCAAAACCCCTATGACCGACGTGGGGGTCCCAAAGCCAGTGAAAACCCGCATCCCCTTCATGGAGGACAAGGCCTGGGTTATCCTCGAAGCGGTTATGTTCTCCTCAAACGCCAGCTCCGGGAACTGGTGGAACTCCCTCCTCCAGGATATCAGCATCTCCCCGAGACCTTGGGCCTCCGCCAACAACTCCGGCCCCAAGCCACACATGTCGTCTTCCTTCAAGCTAACCCCCCCTTGCACCCAGGCCCCCGAGGCCGACGGGATCTATAGCCCCCCAAGCCAGCGACGCACCCGGCTGTAACAGCTCCAAAGCTCCAACCGAACCGAACAGGCCACCCCTTTTCGAAGGCTCCAGCCGTCCATGCCCTCAAGGCCGCCCTTAACGTACTCCACCTGCCACTCCCCTTGGGTCTCCCGGCTCCTGAGGAAGCCGGACCAGGGGCTCTTCAATCCCAGGGACGTCTCCCCCTTTTTGAGAAGGGGGCCGTCCTCCACCGCCCTAATGACCCTCGGCTCCAGCTCCCCATCTGACCCGGGGGCGATGCCGTCGTAGGGGAACATGGCAAGCCCCCTTACGCTTCCGGACGGGGCCAGCACCTCCCGGCCCAGGATGACCGCGGACCCGCCGTCCGCCAAAACCGGTTTGCCGGACAGGAACATCCTGCCTATGGAAGCCACAAGGGACCGGTTGTTACGCAATTCTAACAGACCCAGATACGCGGGGCCATGGGGGATTAAAAGCCCGTCAAGGCCCTGGGGCAGGTCCCCATCCTCCACCGGCACTGGTACCACGGAACAACCCATGGCGGCGAGCAGGGCCTCCCCATTGCCCCCTCCGAGGGACATGGAATGGTGCTTCAAGATGCCCACCATGGGTTTGGAAGGGAGCAACTCCGGCATATCCTGGGGCCTCCAAGGCTCCGCCATGGTCCCAAGGGCGCCGAAGGCGGGCCAAAGCACTTGGTGCTCCATGGACTGGAGCCTGGCCACCGCCGCCTTAAGGCCCGCCAGCAGCGCCGGGGACTTGGAGGAGCAAAGCTCTTCCACCGAGGGCATGTCCCGGATGAAGTCCCTGGGCAGGTATCCAAGGCTCAGGAACGGCAGCCGCCGGCCCACCTCCCGGTCCAGCAGCTGATACTCCCTCGGGTTAGGGACCCCCAAGAAAAGCCCCATGGGGGCCCAATTCGGGGGGATAGCCCCCATGACCTGAGCCAGCACGCCGGCGGCGGCGAAGGCGGACGTGTCGGCCCGCAGTATCGGCAGCACCGGGCACTCCAGGGCTTCCATGAGCTTCAAGGTGCTGTCCGCCGGGAAGAACCGATCGTTCTTCCCCCTATGCCCCAGGGGGCTCAGCACCAAGCTCAGCTCCCCCTCCGCCGAGGCGGCCTCGAAAAGGGCCTTCAGCCTTGAAACGGTACCCAAGGCCTCCGCATCCAGATGATGACACCGCTGGGAGCAGACCAGCTCCACAAGGCGCAGCACCCTCTCGTCCCGATAGGACGAGAAGAGCCTCAGCTTGTAACCCCGCTGCTTCAGGGCCCCCGCCAGCATGACCCCCACCGGGAGGGATCCGGTTGCCTCTTCCGCCAGGATAAGACGCGGTATATCCATGTCCAATAAGTTCCCCTTGATCCAAGAAAGTATGAATCCAACGGGGACGACAGGGCCCCGTTAGTGTATTATACATTTATATATCCCAAGCCAACGATAACGCCCTTTTCGACGGGAGGTAATGAGTCATGAGCGCCCCATGGATAAGGATATGCGACCTGGCCCCCTACGAGGGTAAGACGGTGACCATCAAGGGCTGGGTCTACAACAAGAGGAGTTCCGGCAAGATCCACTTCCTCCAGGTGAGGGATGGGTCCGGGTTCATACAGGCGGTCATGGAGCGGAGCTCCGTGAGCGAGGACCTCTTCTCCGCCGCCAAGGGCCTTTGGATCGAGGCCTCCGTGGAGGTGGAGGGGACCGTAAGGCGGGATGACAGGGCCCCTTCGGGGTACGAGCTAGGGGTCACGGACCTCAAGATCATCTCAAACCCCACGGTGGAGTACCCCATATCCAAGAAGGAGCACGGGATAGACTTTCTGCTGGACCACCGGCACCTGTGGCTCCGGAGCCGGCGGCAGAGGTGCATCATGTCCATAAGGGACCGGGTCATCCTGTCCTGCCGTAACTTCCTGCACCGCAAGGGGTTCATGCTGGTGGACAGCCCGATACTCACCGGCTCCATCGGCGAGGGGGCAGATGGGCTGTTCGAGCTGGACTACTTCGACATGGGGAAGGCGTACCTGGCCCAGACCGGCCAGCTGTACCTGGAGGCCGCCGCGGCGGCCTACGGGAGGGTCTACTGCTTCGGCCCCACCTTCCGGGCGGAGAAGTCCAAGACCCGCCGGCACCTCACGGAGTTCTGGATGATAGAGCCCGAGGCGGCGTTCTTCGAGCACCAGGACAACATGGCCCTGCAGGAGGAGATGGTATCCTTCATAGTCAAGGAGGTGCTGGAGCACCACGAGAAGGACCTCCTGTTCCTGGAGCGGGACGTGGACCAGCTGGCCAAGGCGGTGGACGGGCCCTTCCACCACATAACCTATGACGATGCGGTGAAGCTGCTTCAGAAGCTGGGCAGCGACATCCCCTACGGCGACGACTTCGGGGGCGATGACGAGACCATGCTCACCCAGCAGTTCCAGCGCCCCGTTTTCGTGGAGTGCTATCCCAAGAAGGTGAAGGCCTTCTACATGAAACAGCATCCGGAGCGGGAGGACCTGGTGCTTTGCGACGACCTCCTCGCCCCGGAGGGTTACGGGGAGATAATCGGGGGCTCCCAGAGGGAGGACGACCTGGAACTTCTGCTATCCAGCATAAGGAGTCACTCCCTCCCGGAGGACTCATACTCCTGGTATCTGGACCTGCGCCGCTACGGCTCCTTCCCCCACAGCGGTTTCGGCATGGGCATAGAGCGGGCGGTGGCATGGATATGCGGCCTTAAGCACATAAGGGAGGCAATACCGTGGCCCCGGACGATCTACCGCTTGAACCCCTGAAGTTTCATCGGTCCGACTTCATACGGTTCGACCCGGAACCCCTTTACAAGGACCGGGGTGAGCTCATAGGCGACGGGAAGTGCGGGGGCAAGGCCAAGGGCCTTGCCTTCGCCAGGGCGGTGGTGGAGTCCTCGTCCCTGCGGGATCTGGTGTCCTTCCCGGGCTTCTCGTTCTCCATCACCACCGAGGCCTTCTTCGACTTCGTGGAGGACAACCGCCTGGACTGGCTTTACGACGACCCCTCCGGGGCGGACCTTGAGAGCATGGCGGAGGCCCTCTCCGTGGGCGAGGGATTGAAGCGGGACCTGATGCGAGTGCTCGAGAGGGCCGGGGGACTGCCCTTGGCGGTCCGGTCCAGCTCCCTCCTGGAGGACTCGCTCTCCCTCTCCTTCGCCGGCAAGTACGAGACCTGTTTCGTCGCCGCCGGCACCCCCGACCAGGAGGGGCTCAACGCCCTGGAGGGGGCCATCAAGCGGGTGTGGCTCTCCCTGTTCAACCCCTCCGCCAAGGCCTACCGGGCCAAGCACGGCATGGGGGACCGGATGGAGGCCATGGGGGTGCTGATACAGCCGGTGGTGGGTCGTCGGCGGGGAGACCTCTACTACCCGGAGCTGTCAGGCACCGTCTTCTCAAGGGTCTTCCGGCGCCCCACCCCAAGGGTCCGCAAGGAGGACGGGGTCATGAGGATCTGCTTCGGCCTGGGCACCAGGACCGTGGAAAGGGGCAACGCCAGGGTCTTCTACCTCACGAACCCCAACTTGAGACCCGAGGGGAACACCCCGGAGCAGATAGCCCAGTCAAGCCAGTGGGACTTCGATTACATCGACGTGGCCAGAAGGGCCTTCCTCACCGGGTCCCTGAACAACCTGTTCCTTAAGTCCATACTCAAGAACCACCGCAACGCCGGGGCCTTCATCGAGAAGTACTCGGACGGGATGCTGCTTTCCACCCTGTCGGAGACCGACGGCCCCTCAAGGCCCATATTCTCTTTCCACGGTCTTCCGGTGCGGTTCCGGGATCTCTTCGACACTGTACGGAGGCTCATGGGGCTCATGGAGGCCCGGATGGGGTGCCCGGTGGACATGGAGTTCACCTACGAGACCGAAGGGGGCGACATGCACCTCCTGCAGATGCGGCCCTTGGCGTCCTTCGACGAGATGGCCCACGTGGAGATACCTTCCATTAGGGATGACGTGGTACTCCTCAAGGGAGACCGGATGGTGAGCAACGGGGTCCTCGAAGGGGTTCGCCACCTGGTATACGTGGACGCGGAGGCCTACATGTCCAATTGGGACCCCGCCAGGGTGGCCCACGCGGTGGGGGAGATGAACGCAAGGCTTAAGGGAGAGCCCTACATCCTGGTGGGACCTGGCAGATGGGGAAGCAGCAACCCGTCCCTGGGGGTGCCGGCCTCTTACGCCCAGATATGCAACTGCGGGTGCCTTGTGGAGCTGAGCCTCCCATCCTACGGCATGAGCCCGGAGCTTTCCTACGGCACCCACTTCTTCCTGGACATGGACAGCGACGGGATTCTTTACCTGCCGGTCTTCGACGGTCAGGAGGGCAACCGCTTCAACCGCCGGTGGTTCAACTCCGCCCCATTCGAGCAGGGGCTCCACCGGGCGGTGAGGCTTTACACCGGCTCGTTCAACGTCTACTTGGACGGCCAGGGGGAGAGGGGGATTGTGGCCCTCGCATCCGCCGATTAAACCAGCTGGGGCATTGAAACCACTAAAGATGATAGAATATGAGTCAGCCATAGACATGGAAGGGGGATTCAAGATGGGCCTTTTCAGCACCACCGTGTTATATGAGAGCCCCTCTCACAAGTTCTTTCACCTCGGCTGGGAGGAACAGGAAGAGGAAGGGTTCGTCCAAACCAACCAGTACATGATACAGGACGGAGACGAGGTCATGCTGCTTGATCCCGGGGGGGCTCACGTGTTCCCCCGGGTGCTGGCCAACGTGGCGGAAGTGGTGGACTTAAGCAAGGTAAGGTACATCTTCTACACCCACCAGGACCCGGACGTGTCCTCCGGGGTCACCCTGTGGTTGCCCATAGCGGAGCGGGCGAAGGTCTACATATCCGGGCTGTGGACGAGGTTCCTGCCACACTTCGGGGTTTACGATCAGCGCCGCATAGTGCCCATACCGGACGGGGGCGGCACCCTATCCTTCTCCTCCGGGAACCAGGTGCACTTCATCCCGAGCCACTTCCTGCACTCCACCGGCTGCTTCTCCCTCTACGACCCCTCAAGCCGGATACTCTTCAGCGGGGACATAGGGGCCGCGGTGTTCCCCCCGGGGAAGAGGTATCCGGAGGTCAAGGACTTCGACAGCCACGTGCAGTACATGGAGGGGTTCCACAAGCGCTACATGGCGTCCAACACGGCGTGCCGCAAGTGGGTGGACATGGTCTCCCGGTTCGACGTGGATGTGATAGCCCCTCAGCACGGGGCGGTGATGAAGGGAGAGGCCGCAAGGCGGTTCCTCAACTGGTTCAGGGACCTCAAGTGCGGCAGCGACATCCTGGATAACTTCTACAACGCCCAGGGCAAGCTCTCCGCCCGCTAAGGGGGTTTTCTCATGAGCGATACTCCTCAGGTCATAAAAGCCCTCTCCGCGTCCCACTTCAGCAGCACCATAATGAACTCCTTCATGTCCCAGCTGGACGACGTGCTTGTCAGGCGGGTGCTGGATGTCCAGCGGGAGCTGGGAGACATAGCGGACAAGTTTCAGAATCTGGAGAGGCTGTTCAACGATATAGTCCACGAGTTCGAGAGAAGCAGCCGGGAAGCCCGAAATAACGTGGAGACCATAAACCAGATGAACGTCAGGCTGGAGGAGGAGCTCAGGAAGTCCGGCACGGACCTGGAGAGCATGAACTCCGACGTGGCAAGGACCGTGGACTCCACGTTCGAGACCCTCAACTCCTTCCTGGAGATAGAGAAGATCTCCAAGGAGATCCAGAAGATCGCCAAGCAGACCAACCTTTTGGCCCTCAACGCCTCCATCGAGGCCGCCCGGGCGGGGGAGCACGGCAAGGGCTTCGCGGTTGTGGCCCAGGAGGTTCAGAAGCTGGCCATAGAGACCAAGGAGGCGTCGGAGAAGATCTCAAGCCGGGTCTTCTCCATCTCCGCCCAGGTCCAGGGGGCCATGGAGAACGTTCGGCGGGTGAGCGAGATGTTCTCGGTCATCCGGGGCTCCCTGTCGGGCTTCATGGAGTTCCTGGCCACCAACAAGGACTTCCTGGGCCGGGTGGACCAGATACTGGAGGACGCCAGCACCAAGATATCCGGCGGCGCCCAGGAGATGAACCAGTCGGTGCGGGTCATGGAGGAGGCCACGAACCGCTTCAAGTCCATGGCATCCATCATATCCTCCATAGTAAAGGCCCAGAAGAACCTGAACGACGTGAAGCTATAGAGAGGGCCGCAGGGATAGCGTTTGCGTGGTCGTTTACGGCTGGAGCACATCACAAGTGAATTAGGGCGTGGGGTGCAGCGATCCCCACGCCCTTGTCCTTCATGCTTTATGGAACCCACCGCCCCTATGGACATACCACGGCGGGCTTCCCCTCCGGGGAGGACAGGAGGACCTCAACGGCCCCCTCCAGGACGAACCTCGTCCCCCTGCACGCCACCAAGTGGTCCCCGGTCGACACCGAGATCTCTTGGGAATCCCACCTTATCCGCCCCTCCCCGGACATTACCCCCACGCACAGGAAAGACTCCAATGCCGAAAGGCTTATAGACCGCTTGGACTTCACCACGGAGACGGAGAACGGACTGCCCCTAAGGAAAACCCGTTCCTCCCATCCGTCTCCCCTGTGGACCTTCATAGGCCCCTTTGGCAGGGGCCTTTGGGGCGCTTGAAGGGCCCTAAGGGCCTTGTCCACGTGAAGCTGCCGGGGAGATCCGTCGGGACCCAAGCGCTGGTAGTCATACAGCCTGTACGTGACGTCAGAGCTGATCTGCACCTCCGCCACGAAAGCCCCGGCGCACAGGGAGTGAACCGTGCCGGGGGGGATGAAGACGAAGTCCCCGGGACGTATAGGCACCCGTCTTACCAACCGATCCCACATCCCCTCCAGGATCCATTCGGTCACCTGTCCCACCGTGTCCCCGTTATGCCCCAGCACTATGGATGCTCCCTCTGGACAGTCCAATACATACCAGCACTCCGCCTTGCCCGGATCAGGCTCACCCAGCTCCCCGGCCAACCGATCGTCCGGATGTACCTGTATGGAGAGGTCTTCGTTGGCGTCTATGAGCTTCACCATGATTGGGAACCGGTCCGAGGGGCTGAAGTCCCCGAAAAGCTCGGGACGGAGCTTGAAGAGTTCATAGAGCCCCATGCCCTTAAAGGGGCCGGAGTCCACCAGGCTCTCCCCGTCCGGATGCCCCGAAAGGGCCCAGCACTCCCCCACGGGCCCGACAAGGGTCCCTTCCGCGGGGCCGAAAAGCTTCGACAACCTACGGCCTCCCCAGATCCTCTCCTTAAGGACCGGACGCAGTTTGAACAACAGGTTCTCCACCGCCATTAATCCTCCCGGCACAATAGGGCGATCGCGTCGGAGGGGCTCGTCGCGCGCATGAGCCCCTCCCGCAACGGATCATCCATGAGACGCCGGGAAAGGGACTGCAGGATCTTCAGGTGCTGGTCCAAAGCCCCCTCTGCGGGGACTGCTATCATGAACACAAGACGAGCGGGCTCTCCGTCCAGGCTGCCCCATTCAATCCCCGAGGCCTTCCTACCAAAGGCAACACAGGGCTTCTTTACCCCCGAGCTCTTGCCGTGAGGTATTGCTATGCCCATGCCTACGCCGGTGGTGCCCAGGGCCTCCCGGGCCATCACGTCCCTAACGTAGGCATCGCGGTCGCCAAGAAAGCCCTCGCAGCAGATCATCTCGGCCATCTCCTCGATGACCTCTTCCCTGGTACATCCTTTAAGGTCCAACTTTACAAGGCTCATAGGCATCAGATCCATCAAATTCACGGTCAAAATAAATCCCCCTTAAGAACGCTGCAGAACTCCTGGACGGATTTAGCAGCCTTTAACTTCTCCAAGGTTTCTCCATCCTCCGACAAGGCCGCCAACTCCCCGAAGAGGCGTTTTAGATCCTGTCCATCTCCGGGACAACCAGCTATCATGATCACCACCTGGACCTCCTCGCCCCCCCAGTCCACCGGCCTCATAAGGCAGGCAACCGACGCGGCGTTGCCAACGGCCATATGGGGATCGCCATGTGGTATAGCAAGGCCCCCTCCTATGCAGGTGGACGAGATCATCTCCCTGGCCTTTACTGCTTCGGAGTAGTCCCCGCGAACCAGGCCAACCCTGTGCAGGATTGATGCCATGGTTTCTATAACCTCCCATCTGTCCCTTCCGCTGTGGTTCAGAAGCAAAAGGTCCTCCCGCAGCAGACTTAGGATGAAAGGATAGCGGGATGAACGGGACAGCCCCCCCTGACTCTCCTTGCGGATTAGCTCCTCAATCCTCCTTATCTCACCATCTTTGAGCAGAGGTGTTACCTCCAGGTACGGACAGTTGAGGCCTCCAGGGGGCGGAGACGTTCCTATCACCACCGAGTAAGGGTCCTTTGTCTCCTCCACGAGGCACTTCAATGATCCGGCCCCCTTAACCCTTAAACCCGGGAACGCGGAGGATATCTTGGCCTCCATCAGGCGCATTATGCCGATCCCCTGGGGACAGAAGATCACCACCTTGCACTCTCCCCCGTTGAGTCCCCTAAGCCGCTCTAACGCCGCCTGCACATGGAGGACCACGTATCCCACCTCGTCCTCGGGCAGCCTTATGCCCATCCGTCCCTCGCACTTAGAGGCACATTCTAACCCCACCTCAAAGGCGTAGAAGAAGGCCCTCTTTATCTGCCCCAATATGGGGTTAACAACCGGGAACCCGCAGCGGATTCGGTTCAAGGAGGACGTAAGGTGCGTGGCAAGATCCGCCAGCAACCTCTCATCGGACCCGAGCCTTGAATCAAGTCGGCTTGCGAACTCCCCTATCAAGAAGCCGCTTAACCTAAGCGCCTCCTCGCTAACATCCAGTGAAGCAGATATATCCCCCTTCGTAAGAAGCCTGGAGCTCCTGATGTGGAGGGCCAGGTAGATCGCCTCATCCTTGGGCATCCTAAGACAAAGCCCCTCCTCCAGGCGCTCTATTATCCGCCTTGCGGCGGTCAGCTCCCTGCGGTCTTCCACCATGGAAACCTCGTTAGGGGCAACCCTTATGGGACACCCCTGTCTCACCCGCTTTACCGCCACCGCCAGGTGAACCGCGAGACCCTGCAAGGCGTCTTCCGTCAGGGCTATACCCATCCCCTCAAGGACCTCCCGGATCTTAACTAGCAGGAAACCAAGCTCCCCCTGGTGAAGAAGACCGCCCGGATCCACAGCTCCGCACCGGGGGCCTGGTGACAGAAGAAGCCTGTGAAGCCTTGATATGGCAAGCCTCTTGGCCCTCTCATCCCCCTGAACCTGCACCCCCACGTTGGGCTTCCTGGAAAGTCTAAGGCCCATCTGGGACAGCCAGGACTCAACCCTGTCCAGGATACCCGTCACCGTAGATCGGCTTAAGCGGAGCCGCTCCGACAGCCTGCCAACCGTAATCTCCCCATGGGGGTCCAGCAGCTCTGACAAGACCGCCTTCTCTAGGTCCCCCAAGCGGGGGTCGGGCTGAGCGAATAGATCCCTTAGAAGACCACCCCGGCTCTGTCCTTCCCCCACCAGGGCCACACCACGGCCAGGGCGTCGATCCAAAGACAGGCGGTATTCCCGGCGGAGCATTTCGTCCATCGCCTTAAGGTGGTTCCTGACGGTCCTCTCCGAGCACCCCAGCCGATCCGCAACCATCGACAAGGGAACGTAGTCATCCGCTTCAATAAGCAGCTTGAGGATCCTCCGATGCCTTGGCTCCATGGAACCCCTCCATCCCGGGCACACCGGGAACCCCTGGGTGAGAAAAACCCATGGGCATCTACCTGCTCTTCAGGAAGTTAACCATCACCGCCGTAACAGCCACACCCACCGCCACAGCGGCGAAGAACATGGGGACGTTATCCACCGCCTGAAGGACCGCCACTATGGGACCCCCGTGGGGGACATGATCCGTCACCCCGCTCAGCATGGCCACCACAGCCCCGCACATGGAGCCCACCATTATGCTCGGGATCACCCTAACCGGGTCCTTGGCGGCAAAGGGTATGGCCCCCTCGGTGATGCCCACCAGCCCCATGGCAAACGCCGCCTTACCGGCCTCCACCTCCTCCTTGGAGTACCGAGACCTAGCTAACATGGTGGCTACCCCCAGCCCAAGCGGGGGAACGCATATGGCCACCGCTATGGGGCCCATGATCTCCGGATGCCCCTCCCCTATCATGGCGGACCCGAAGAGGAACGCCACCTTGTTCACAGGGCCTCCCATGTCAAAGGCTATCATCCCCCCAAGAACCATGGCCAAGGCCACCCGGCTGGAGTCCTGCATGCCGTTTAACCAACTGGTTAAGCCCTCCATGATCCCCGCTATGGGCTTGCCTATGCCGAATATGAACACCGACGAAACCACCAAAGAGGACACCACCGGTATGACCAGTATTGGCATCACCGGCTGGATAATCTTGGGAACCCTTATCCCCTTTATATAACGGACCACGTAGCCGGCGATGAAACCCGCCACTATGCCGCCTATGAAGCCGGTACCGGCGGAGCTGCCGTAAAAAGCCCCGTTGGCCGCCACGTATCCTCCCACCATGCCGGGGGCAAGTCCGGGGCGGTCCGCTATGCTGTAGGCGATGAAGCCCGAAAGGATGGGCACCATGAAAGTAAAGCTGGCAACTCCTACGCTCAACACCGTGTTCCACATGGAGCCCTCCGGTATCACTAACCCCTTGGAGGTTGGCTTACCTCCTATGGCCAGGGACAGGGCGATCAGAAGGCCCCCTATGACCACGAAGGGGATCATGTATGACACGCCGTTCATCAGGTTCTGGTAAACCGGCATCCCCTTGCCCTTGACGACCGCCGTCTCCGAGGCTTCCTCCCTGCCCTCAAGGGAGCCCGTGAAGACCGGAGCTTCCCCCTTCTCAAGCCGCTCTATGATCCCCTCCGCCATCTTGATGCCCTCCGCCACGGACACCTCTATCAATCGCTTACCCCTGAAACGCTCCTTATCAACCCCCTTGCCCGCGGCTATTATCACCCCATCCGCAAGCCGGATATCCTCCTCGGTGAGCCGGTTCTCCACCCCTATGGAACCCTGGGTCTCCACCTTTATCTCATGACCTCTGGCCTGAGCCGCCCTGCTGAGCTTCTCCGCCGCCATGTAGGTATGAGCTATGCCGGTAGGACACGATGTAACCGCCACAAACCTCATCCACAACACCTCCCACCTAAAGGATAGGAGGATTTTAACCCCCAATCGAACCGCCAATGGATCGGCCCGATTCCCAGGATGCTGCAAAAAAACGGAACATTTAGCCTAAAAGGCCATAACAAAATGCCCGAAGGGACCGAGGCACTTGGGGATGCGCCCTCGATCCCTTCGGGACTGGCACAGCATGACACATCAAAGCACCTAGATGCCCCTACTGCCCAAGCAACACCCTGCCCTCCGCCCGGTTGGGGGACAGCACCCGGAAGAAAAACGCCCTCGGCTCCAACAGCTCTAAAAGCCGGCGGTTCCTATCCCCAAGGTACGGGGCCACCTCTTCTACCCCCTTAGCGTCCAAGGCCATGGACAGGACCTCCCGGGGAAGCGGGAGCTCCTTCAGCTCCTCCGGGATCGCAAGACTTTCCCCTCCCGTCACGTAGCCCTCCCCCTCCAGGAACAGATCCAAACCCTGATCGGAGAGGAGGACCATGACCCGCTTGCCCTCTCCCAACCCCTGGCCCAGACGGGCCTTCATGCCGCCCCCTAGGAGCTCCCCGAGGCGGGGGAAGGCCTTAAGCACCGCGGGCCCCATGGGACCTTCCATGGCGAGAAAACCGTGCAAGCTTCCCTTCCCAAGCATCTCCGGGGCCATGAGCTCCCGCTGCTTGAAGTCCCCAAGGAACCTCTCAAAGGGTGCATATACGGAGAAACCCACAACACCTTCATCGGGGTCCATGGACCAGGACACCTCCACCCTCTCCCCGGTGGGAAGCTTGTCTATGATAACGTTGGGCCCCTTGGTCTTCCTCGCTGAGACCATCCTCGAACCAGGATCCAGGTAGGCGCTCCTGACCCGTTCAAGCCCCACCTGGCTGGTAGCGAAACCCCATATGGGGATCGGGACCTTGGATAGGAGCTCCAGCTTAACCCCCCTAACCAACCCCTCCCTCAAGGCCTTGGTGTTCCCCCTGCTGGCCATGAAAACCCCAAGGACGTCTCCCTCCTCCACCACGAAGGCACATCGGCCCATGTAGGGAAAGATCTCCTCCATCTTCCATACATCCTTAGGCGCAAACCCCATAAGCCCCCGGGAGCCCATGAAATCCGCCACGGCCCATCCGTCCTCCAGGCCCACCACAACACCCCTGGATTTGGGGAGCATTTTAACCAGGTCCACGGACACCAAAGACCTAAAGGTCCACCAAATCACCAGACCCACTATGGGCAGCACCACCCAAAGGCTCTTCCGCATGGAGTACTTTATCATGGCCTTGAGAACCTCCTAATAAGACCTCTCGCCAGTCCCAGGGTTGCAAAAAGCCCGCTGGCGGCCATCACTATACAAGCCCCGGAAGGCAGGTCCAGCCGCCAAGACATCCAAAGTCCTGCCAGCACACAGAGGGATCCGTAAATGGAGGATAGCAACATCATGCCCCTCATGGACCTGCTGAACCCCTCGGCCGCATAGGGGGGGATGGTCATGAGGGCCATACAGAGCACCAATCCCACGGACCGCATCAACACCACCACCGCCACCGCGGTCAGAACCAACACCGCGAACCTTATACTGCCGGGGTTAATGCCCCTCACCCGGGCGAAGTCCTCGTCGTAGGCCACCAACAGAAGGTCCGGGTACATGATCGACACCGCCAAAAGGCACACCCCGGTGAGGAGGGACATGACCCAGAGGTCCTCCCGGGATATGGCCAGCAGGTTGCCGAAGAGGGGGCTGGAAAGGTCCTTCCCGTACCCCTGGGAAAGGGACATGAGTATCACCCCGCAGGCCATGGCGAAGGCCCATAACGCACCAACCGCGGAGTCGAAACGCTCCTGCCGTCCCTGATCCATCCGGGACAACAGCCCAGCGGAAGCCAACGCGGCCCCCATGGCACCCAGGAATGGGGAGAAACCCATGAAGTAGCCAAGCCCCACACCTCCGTAGGCTATGTGGGCAAGCCCACCCGCCAGCATGGACATCCTGAAGGTGACCACCACGGTCCCCACCACCCCAGCCATGACGGAGGACACAAGCCCCCCCAAGAGGGCGTTAAGAAGAAACGGATCCATGGTCTTCCTCCTTGAGATCATCGTGAACCGACAGCACCCGGTGAGGGATCCCGTGGGCCACAAGCTCCACAGGGCACTCACCGTAGGCCAGGGACACGGACGCCTTGTCCACCTCTGGGGATGGGTGGTAATGCAAGGTACCCCTTATGCATGCCACCGACGTGGCCATGGCGGACACCGCCATGAGGTCGTGGCTCGCCACCACCACCGTACCCCCCTCGTCGCAGAACCTCTTGAGCTCCCCATAGAGATGCTTCTGCGATGCGGGATCCAGGTTGGCGGTGGGCTCATCCATGAACAGCACCCGAGGGGAAGAGGCAAAGGCCCTGGCTATCAACACCTTCTGCCGCTGCCCGCCGGAAAGGCGGCTCATCTTCATGTCCCGACACTCCCCAACCCCGAACCGCTCCATGGCCTCCAGGGCCCTGGCGTAGTCCTCCCCCCGAAGCCTTCGGCCGGGCAGCTTGCACCCCAGGGCCACCACGTCAACGGCCCTTATGGGGAAGAACCTCCGGACCGACGTGTCCTGGGGAACGTAACCCACCTCGAGGCTCTCCCCGGGAAGCCTCCCCAAAACCCGGATCTCCCCGCAGGTGGGACGCAAAAGACCCAGAAGCAGCTTTATCAAAGTGCTCTTGCCGCCGCCGTTGGGCCCTATGAGAGCCAAAAGCTCTCCCCTCCTGAGGGACAAGTTAACATCCCTCAGCACCATCTCCCCTTCATAGGCGAAACACAGGTCTTTTATTTCCACGTCATATGACATGGTCTTATTTTAACACACGGGACTCGATTTAAGGCTAAAATGTATTTGCCGTCTGGACAGTCTTGGGGGGTGATCCGTTGGCGGTTTCGGCAGAAGTGTACTTTAGGATATCCGATGCCCTAGGCACCCTTCGGGACCTCTTGGACCAGGGTTTTATGTTCCTGGTGCCATCCGGACCCGATGAGGAGATGCTGCTGGAAATATTGTTGGATGCAAAACCGGCTCTGGACGAACGCCCGCGGGTACTTCGCTGGAAGGACCTTTACCGGATAATCCAGAGGGAGGCCCCAGCGCCCGGGATCCCCCGGGTCAGCCGCATCCTGGACCCGGCGGATCGATACCTGGTGGTCCGCTGGCTCACCGCAGGGCTTCCGAAGCAAAAGGACCGCTGTCCTTCCTGGATAGGGGACCCGCTTTTCCCGGAGCTTGCGGCGTCGCACATGGTGGAGTTCATGAGGGAAGAGGTTACACAAAAGCATCTCTTCGTCGCCAACGGATGCGAATCCTGCGAGAGCTGTCCCCTGGACAGCCCCGAAAGGGTCCTCTGTCGCCTGTTCTGCTCCTATCAGGAGTACTTGCGGAACGCCCGAATGGCGGACGAGACGGAGATACCGACCCTCACGAGGCAGGCCCTTGAGGCCGCCGCTTCCCCTCCCCCTGTCAAGCTGGCGGTGGTGGGGTTCATGTCCTTCACCCACGGGCAGCTCAACCTGCTGCGCAAGATGATCGCCCTGGGGATGGAGCTTCACTTCCTCTTCCCATGGATATCCCTTGAGGGCTTCAACGACGGGGCAAGCCAGCTTGGCCTTAGCCCGAACCACCCCCCAGAACCCCTCCGTCCCCCCACGGGTATTCCAACTCACGGGGATCGACCCGAAGCACCAGTACGAGCTGCTGGCAAGGGAGATATCCCTCTTGGGGACCAAGGATTCATCGTTCCCCCTGGACATCCCGCTGGACCAGGTGGCCATATCGGTGCCCACCGAGGACCTGCGGGCCCTTGCCTCCCAGCTGGAGAGATACCGCGTCCCCTTCTGGATCCAGGGTGGAAGCCCCATCACGGACACCCAGCCCATGGGGCTCCTCAGGTTGTGCGGGGAGGCGGCGTCCTCCGGATGGGAGTTCCTCCCTACCATGAGGCTCGTGTCCTCCGTCATGGAAATTGACTTGGAGAAGCTCATGACCCAACAGCCCAGGGGATTAGCCCCGTGGCGGGAGTTCATAAGGTCCCAGTGCGGGGAGGATGCGGAGAGGAGGTTCCGAAGGCTGGCGGATTTCGGGGCCCTCCTCCTCAAGGGGGCGACACCCATGAGGCTGCTTGAGGAGGCCCTGGCGGTGATGAAGGCGGCGGACCCGGAACGGATGTCCGAGGCCGTGAAGGACATGCATAACCTGGACTGGACCGTGAGGGCCGTCACGTCCTCCATAGAGGAGATGGAGAAGAAGATATTCTCCCTTTCGGAGGGGCTTGATCTCTTGGGCCAGGCGTTCCAGGATCCCCTGAACCTCCGGGATGCCATGGAGTTCCTTGGGATATGGGGGTCCTCGTCCTACACCGTCCAGGACCAGCCACTGGATGGGGCGGTGCGAGTATACCGGGATGCCCCGCCGGTCCTGGCGGAACACCGGCTGTTCGTGCTGTGCGGGGCGGACCAGTCCCGGTGGCCCGGCAAGCTGAGCGAATCCCCCATGATGGGAGAACCCTACAGGGAACGGGTGAACAGCTCGTTCCTAGAACGGCCGGACCTGACGCCCACCCACCTGGTGAGCCTGCACGAGCGGCGCAAGGCCAAGGAGGCCATGTTCATCCGCATGGCCCTGGCGGGCAGGGATGCCTTCGTGTTAACCCAAGGGGCGACGGATAAGGACGGCAGGCCCGTTCCTCCTACCCCCTTCGCAAGGTCCCTCCGGGAGATGGGAGCTCCGGCGGAGGACGTCAACGGCCCCGGGGACCTGTTACCGTCGGAACGGTTCATCCGGGGCGTAGAGTTCCCCCGGCATCCAGCCCCAAGCTGGGAGGAGGCCGGGACCACCACCTATGTGGTCAAGGTATCCCCTGATGAGGGGGGAGGCAAACGCCGCCTTCCCTTGAGCGGCCTTGACTCCTTCGTGAAGTGCCCCTTCCGGTACGCCTGCGAGAACCTGTTGAAGATCAAGCCCCCCGAGCGCAAGCCGGTACCCAGGTTCCTCTTGGGGGAACTGGCCCACGAGGCCATGAAGATCGCATCTTCGCGCCCCAACATGTCCTCCCCGGAAGAAATACTCGATAAGGTGAAGGCCCTGCCCTCCGCAGAACCGATCTTGAAGCCCGGCAGGGGAAGATACTTACAGAGGCTCAGTGACATGATAGGCAGGGGAATTGATTGGCTTGGGGCCCGGAAAAAGGGGCTCGAGGAGAACGGCCTCAGGCTCATATGCAGCATCACCGAGGCAACGCTGCCGGGGATCGAGATGGATAACCACATAGGGACCGGCAGGGCGGACCTGGTGGACGTGATAGAATGCCAGGGCGTCAGGGGATACGTGATACTGGACTTCAAGACCGGCTTCAGCTCCGACTACAAGGACTCCCTGCAGGTGGCAGCGTACGCCAAGGCCCTAAAGGCGGCCTCCAGCGGGGAGGGGATAAAGGAACTTAAGGGGGCAAAACTACTGGGATTCGGCTTCCTGTCCTTTTCGGACATGCTTGATCATTTACGTTGGAATAGTTTTACCTCCGAGAAATCGAAATCACCCAACAAAGACAACTGCATAGGCATAATGTGGACCTCCCGGGACGGGTTGGGCACCCCCAATCTCATCCAAGGGGCCTACAGGTTGTATCAGCCAAAGGGTACCACAGGGGATAACGCCGAGGAGGGCTCCGGGGGCTCCAAGGCCGGTAGGGATCCGATCTACGCGGAGGACATGATTTCCAAGGCCTCCCAGGCCATGGAAGACCTGGACGAGGCACTCCGAAACGGCAGTTTCGAAGCGAAACACCGGTATTACACGATAAGAAGGGACGTCTGTTCCAAATGCCCCTACGGAGACCTTTGCAGGAGGCTTGAGGCGGGCCACGACTTTGAAGAGGAGCAGGAGGGGGGAGAAGGGGATGAGCTCTAACAGGGAAGCTATCGATAGGATCCTGAGGTCCCGCTACTCTCCCAACCAACGGCGGGCCATAACCTCCGAATCGAAGATAACCGCCGTGAAGGCCGGGGCGGGGACTGGGAAGACCCACACCCTGAGCGGACGGGTGGCCTACCTGCTGGCAACCGACCGGAGCCTGTCGCTGGATCAGCTGGCGGTGCTCACGTTCACCGACAAGGCCGCCCAGGAGATGCGGGAGCGGATAGAGGTGATCTTAAAGGCCTGGGGGGAGGAGCTTAACGACCCGCGTCTTACGGAGCTGTCCAACCGGATAGGCGAGGCTTACATATCCACCATACACTCGTTCTCCCTGCGGATGATCCGGGAGTCCTCGATGGAGATGGGGCTCCCCCTGAACTGCTCGATCCTGTCGGAGTTTCATAAGGACGAGTTTCGGCGGGAGTTGGCCATTGCCCTGGACGGGACGGAGGCCCAATGGTTCACCCGGCGCCTTGCGGGGGGCGATGACGGGGATGTGTGGGTCCAGAGGGCGGAGGATCTCCTCATCACCGGGGCCTCCAAGGTCCAAGAGCTGGTAACCCGGGTGGGGGATCAGCAGCTGGCGGGGATGGCGATCGACGCGGCGGACAGGCTGGGGAACACCGAGGGTTTCTCCCCCGAGCGCCTTTGGAACCTCCAGGAGGGCTCGGGCTGGCTCGATGAGCTCCTGGACAAGATGCTATCCTCCATGGCCCATTGGCTGGTGATGGGCTCAAGCTTGGCGGCGGAGACGCTGCAGGCGATCTCCATAGAGGTGGAGCCACCAGATCCCTCGGACCGCCACGGGATGCTGGAGGTCATCAAACGCTTCATCAACGAATCCAAGGGGGCAAGGGGCAAAAAGAAGGACGCCATGAACGAACGGCTCGGCTGCTTAGACCTCCGCTGGCTGGGCCTTAAGGATGATGCACCGGTCAGCAATGTTCGAAAGGCCATGGAGGAAGTCTTAAAACCCGTGCTGGACGTAAAGAACATGCGGGAGCGTCGTCGGGAGAATGGCCCCCCTGGGGAGGAGGAGCTCCTTGGACTGTGCAACCGGATCTGTGCCCTGGGATGGGAGGTATGGAACCGCCGGAGGCTCTCGTCCGGGCAGCTGTCCTTTCAGGACCTCATAAACCTGGCGGGCAAGGCGGTGAGGGAGGAGCCCCTTAAGAGCCGCTTCAGGCACGTGCTGGTGGACGAGTTCCAGGACACCGACTGGCTTCAGTTCGAGCTGGTGAAGTCCTTCGCCGAGGGCGGGGCCACCGTCTTCGTGGTGGGGGATCTCAAGCAGTCCATATACCGTTTCCGGGACACGGACCTTTCGCTGTTCCAGCGGCTCATATCGGAGGCGAGGCCCATCGGGGGGGAGGTGAGCCTCACCGAGTCCCGGAGGAGCTCCCCAGAGGTCATCGGCACGGTGAACCGGATATTCTCCAAGGCCTTCCACCCCTCCATCGGCACCGGCATAGAGGAGGGGTATGAGCCCCTGGTTCACCCGGAGCATCCGGACGCGGTGCCCAAAGGGGTCCTCATAGCGCTGGATGAGGAAGACGAGGAGGAAACAGACAAGACCTTGGATAGAAAGGTAGCCCGGGCAAGCCGCATCCTGGGCATGGAGTTCCTGAGGATGATGGAAATGGGCTTTGAGGTCAAGGACGCGGAGGGGCCCAGAAGCTGCCGCTGGGATGACTTCGCGGTCCTGGTGTCCTCCAGGACCCAGTACCCCCGGGTGAGCAGAAGTTTCCAGGAGCTTGGGATACCCCACGTGCTGCACAGCTCCAGGGAGTACGGGAATCGGTTCGAGATCCGGGACCTTATGGCCCTCATGGCGGCCATAGGGGGGGATAGATCTGACCTCACGGTCCTCACCGCCGCGTCCTCCCCATTCCTGGGGCGCTTCCTAGGCAACCCGATCCGCAACGACCGCCTTGAGGAGGCCCTTGAGGCGGGACGGCTTGCCATATCACGCCTGGCGGACATCGCCAGGACCGCCGGGGCCTGGGCGGTGGTGGATCACATACTGAAGGACCAAAGCTGGCTTGATGATGTGCGTCCTCAGGACAGGGAACGGGTGGTGCTCAACCTCAGGAGGGCCCGGGAGATCCTGCGGGACTATCAAAAGGTCATGGGGCAAAGCCTAATCGGGGCGGCGGAGCACCTGCGATCCGTCATGAGCGGCTCATCCATGGAGGAACCGCCGGCATCCAGGTCTCAGGCGGTCAACGTGATGACCGTGCACGCCGCGAAGGGGCTTGAGTTCCCCATAACGGCGGTGATCCTGATCCCCGCAAAGAACGGAGGCAGCCAGGAGAAGATCGTCGTATCCAAACACCTGGGGGCGGTGCCGTCCAGCTCTCTCGTGAAGAGGATGTGCGGTCAGGAAGGGGTACTGTCAAATGCCCACCGGCGGCTGGAGAGCTCCGCCCTGAATGAGGAGAGCCTTAGGATCTTCTACGTGGCCTGCACCAGGGCCAAGGAAAAGCTAATCCTGGTGGCTCCCTCTATGAATAATAAGAACCTGTGGGTGCAGAAGACCATGGAGGCCCTTAGCAGCCTGGGGGAGGGGATCTACATCAACACCAGCCCTCCGGAAGGACGGGTGGATCCGGGGTCCCAGAAGGAGTCTTCCCTTCCCTCCCCGGTGGATCTTCCCCCAAGGGAGGGGGCGATGCTTCAGATGTCCGCCACCTCCTACAGCGTCTTCCGGTTCTGCCCAGTGGCTTATCGGATCACCTTCAGGCAGGGTTTGGTGCCCAGGTGGGACAGTGAGCTCGGGGACATGGGACCCGGCGGCTCCGATCTAGGCACCCTGGCCCACTGGGTCATGAGGCACTGGGACGGTAACCCGGATAGGCTGAAGGGCATGATGGATGACACCGCCTCCATGCCCATGGAGGTCCTGATGGCATCGAGGAAGACCCGCTGGAAGGACACCCTGTTAGACTGGCTTTACGGATTCGCCCTCTCGGAGACCGGGGAGGAGTTCCGGGACCTCCTGAGAAGGGGAGCAAAGCGGGAGGTCCCCTTCAGGATCCCGGTGGCGGGACGGTTTCGCATGGTGGGCTCCATGGACCTGTTCCTCCACGCCCCGGAGGGCCCCATAATAAGGGACTACAAGATAACCCATGAGGAGAATCCCCTCCAGGAGCTTTACACGGATCAGATGCGCTTCTACGGCCTGGCCGCATGGCTCATCACCGGCCAGGAACCGGACATGGCGCTTTGGCGGCTGAGGCCGGTGAACGGGAGGTACGAGAGGATACCGGTAGAGGGGGGAAACTGGCAGGAGATGGAGTCTCAGCTCTTGGATATAGCCAAAAAGGCATTGGGCCCCTACGAACCTAAGACCCATATGTGCTCCGTCTGCCGATGGGGTAAGAGTTGCGGCTACAAAAAAATCATAGGATAATAGGGAATATCGAATGTTCAGGGGGTAGCCCGTTTGGACGCTGTTAGCCTGATGGCAGGATTCGAGGACTACATCTTCGTGATCGATCCGGAGGGAAGGGTTTTGATGTCCTCTCCCAAGGCATGGGCTTTGCTGAAGGGGAAACAGAGCATAAAGGAGATCCTCCCCCCGGTTTACTGGGGAAGGTTGCGAAACCTCATGGTCTCCGGCAAGCCCCAATACCCCCCCATGGACATCCCCTTGAAGAAGGGCTCCGCTGAGATACCCACGGAGGCCCTGCTGGGCAGGACCTCCGAAGGGGGGAGGGATCTTTTCGTCCTCTCCTGCCGGGACATAAGCCGGATCAAACGGGCGGAGGAGACGCTGGAGAGGAGCGAGGAGCGGTACCACACCATCTTCGACCACTCCCCCCTAGGAATAGTGCACATAGACCACGACGGGATCATAACCGACATGAACGAGCACTTCCTTGAGATAATGGGCACCACCAGGGAACGGCTCATAGGGATCAACGTGATAGACAACATGAAGGACCCGTGGATGAAGAAGGCGATCCTGCAGGCCCTGTCCGGAACCCCCGGGATGTACGAGGGCCGCTACACCCCCTTCTCGGGCAACAGGACCAGCTGGATAAAGGCCCAGTTCCGCCCCATGACCTCCTTGAAGGGCACGTTCCTGGGTGTCGTGGGAGTGGTGGAGGACATATCGGAGAGGCGGGAGGCGGAGGAGCAGATAAGGTTCCTCAACATGCACGACCCCCTGACGGGGCTCCTCAACCGCCGCTGTTTCGACGAGGAGTTGAAGCGGCTGGACACCCCGGAGCACCTGCCCCTTTGCCTCATAATGGGGGACGTGAACGGGCTCAAGCTAGCCAACGACGCCTTCGGACATCCGGAAGGGGATCTCTTGCTCACCACCATAGCCAAGATACTCCGGGAGAGCGGCCGTCCCGGGGATCTGATATTCCGCTGGGGGGGAGACGAGTTCATCCTCCTGCTTCCCAGGACGGGGGTTGACAAGGCGGTCGACCGGGTGAACCGGATCCATCAGATGTGTTCCTCCTGGAAGGGCAGCGGGTTGGTTAGACCCAGCATATCCCTTGGGTTCGGGGTGAAGGAGCACCCGGACGAGGACTGGCGGGACGCCATGCTCAAGCCGGCGGAGGACCTCATGTACAAGATGAAGATGAAGGAGGGCCGCCGGGCGAGGCTTAGGATACTGGCCCACCTGGAGGGGAAGCTGCACCAGGCCTTTGGGGGGCACATGGGGCTCCACCTCAAGCGCCTTGTAAACCTCTGCGAGTTCCTGGACATGCAGCTGGGCATGGGGGAGGAGGACAGCAAGTCCCTAAAGCTCCTCTGTTCCTATCACGACATCGGCGTGGTGGCCTGCAAGGACCTGATCGACCGGGAGCCCCCGGTTGACGAAGAAGCCCTGGAGGCGGACCAGGACCACCCGGTCACGGGATACCGCATAGCCAAGAGCATCCCGGAGCTGCTGCCCGCGGCGGACCTGATACTGTCCCATCACGAGCGCTGGGACGGCGGTGGCTATCCCCAACGGCTCAAGGGCACCGACATACCCCTGCCGGTTCGGGTATTCCAGGTCCTTGACCGCTATGAGTCCCTCACCAACCCGGACGGATGCGCCATGGAGCCTCATGCCGCGTGGGATGTGATGGCAAGGGATAAGGGACGCCTTTACGATCCCGCCATATTGGAAGCCGTCCGAGAGCTGCTCCTGAGGTGTCAGGAGGAGCATGTTAGGCTATAATGCTCCCACCTAGACCTTGAAGGGGGACTTTAAGAATGGCATTTGACAGCGAGAAGATAGAGGAGATGCTTGAAAGGCTCTACGAGGCCTCTGACGAAGAGGAGATACAGCGGGCGGCAAAGGCCGTGCTGAAAGAGGACCCATCAAACCCCGCCGCCAAGGTGGCCCTTTGGACGTTGAAGGACGAGGAGGAGGCCCTGCGAAGCGTAGGGGACCTGAGGGAGGCCCTTGCGGAGACGGTGCGCCGCCTGGGCGGAGAGGAGCCAAAGGGGCTCTACGACGAGCGGCCCCTGGTCCAGACCTACGGGGAGGCCCTGATGCACCTATCCTCCGCCTCCCATTCGCTGGGAAGGCTTGACGATGCGGAGGCCTACGCCAGGAAGCTCATGGAGTTCGATGCGGACGAGGAGATCTTCCCCGCCAGGCTCCTGCTCTACAGGACCCTCTTGGACAAGAAGGACTTCTCCGCCATACTTGAGACCTACGACCAAGATCCCCTTGACAGCCCCTCGGGGGCCCACGCCAGGGCCATAGCCCTCATCGAGAAGGACGCCCCGGAGGGGGAGATATGGGAGGCGGTGCTCGACGCCTTCTCTCTGTCGCCGGAACTGCCCTTCGTCATCCTGGGGCTGGAGGCCCTGCCGGATGAGGAGGACCAGGATGAGGAGTTCTACTACGACCAGATATTCCACGAGGCCGCTTACCTGGAGGGCCCCTGGACAGAGTCGGACGACAGGCTCTTCTACCTATACCTGCCCGCCATGGTGGTGGGGCGCCTCACCGGCCGGCTGGACCAGGATGAGACCGAGGAGATCGACGAGATGCTGGACCACCTCCCCAAGGAGAAGGGGGATCTCATAAGGAACCTGCTCACCTACGGAGGCCCTAGGCCCGACGAACCCTCCGAGCTGGACCAGTGGGCCATCGGCAAGCTAATGGAGATCCTGGGGGACTGACGAATAGAGGGACCACAGAAGATCAAGGGAGCTCAACGCTCCCTTGTTGATTTCCAATAGGTTTTTAGAAGCCCGTCCTATTCCCCATCGGCCGTTCCCTGAAAAACCAAGGGGGCTTGTGTTCCTTTTAGTTTGCCGATCCCCCGCTCCCCATTACACGGCCTTAATGCCTAAGTCCCCTGGAAGTCCCCTGGGCCACTCACCCCACGGCCTTGGAGGCGAAGACCCGGTGTCCCCACCGGTGGAACAGGTCGTAGAAGGTCTCCTCCCCACGGGAGTCCTCCAGCGCCTCTTGGCTCAACACCCAAAGGTCCAGGGGCTTAGAGGGACCGCAAAGGGCCTCCCCAAAGGGTTCTAGGCGGCGGCACAGCGCCGCCGCACCGGTCTCTTCCTCGGTTACCCATACCCACCAGGTAACGGAATCCTGCCCCTGGCAGTCCAGATCAAAGGAACCTCCGAAAACCCTACGACGGTCCCAAAGCCACCGGTGAGCCCCTCCAAGCTTTGACAGGGCCCCGGGGATATCCTCCGGGTCCACCATCACCATGAGCACCCTGTCGGAGTTTAGAACCCCCTCGAGGTCCTCCGGGTGCCTGGGCATACCAACGTAGCAGGAGAAGTCGTAGTCAAAGAGCAGCATGAGATCCAGCTCCAGGGTGCCCGGGCTCGGGGCATCCAAGATCCGCCAGCCTACGAAGTCCCGCCCATTGAAGATCATTTCCATCTCCGGGGCCAGGAAGTTAAGCTTAAGTCCGGGATAGGTCCTCTTGTTACCCCATCGCCCCGCGAAAGCCCCTTTGAACGCCAGCTCCAAACGGTTCCGCCTGAGCCACCTCACCGGGTCCGAAGGCGCTCCCCCGGGCAGGCTGTCCAAGAAACACTCATCCCTAAGCCGCTCAAACTCCTGGACCCCCGATTCAGTGAGCACGAAGGCCCCTTCCCGCTCCTTCACAAGGCCGCACTCCACCAGCTCCGCCAGAAAGGATGGATCCTCCCCAGCCCTTTCCACCGTGGAGAAGTCCCACGCTGGGTGGTAAAAGTCGAACAGCAAGAGCACCGACTCCAAGGACACCTCTCATCCCCCCCTAAGGCGGCTAAGGGTTAACCTCACACCCAAGCCAGATCCGCTTGCCCGGGCCGAGCGTTTAAGGTGAGGTCCATCTTTCAGCCCCTCAACTTCCGCTGGAGACGTTAAGCCTGTCCCCGATGACCTCCACGTCCCGTTCCCAGGTCCCCGCCGGGTAGGACCGCCGGACCTCTCCCTCCTTGAGGACCTTGACTATCTCCACGGCGGAGGACCCGTTCCCCCTGAGGTTCAGGAGCACCCGTCCCTTCCTTGGGAAGAACACGTAGGCCCAGCCGCTGCCCCGGACCTCCTTCCATCCCTGGGGGCCCCCGACTGGGGAGCTCACCACCACATCCGCCCCGGGGCTCACCGCCACCATGGCCATGTCCGTCCCCTTCAGGTACCCCCTAAGGAAGGCCTTGGCGGCATCGGAACCGTGGAGCAGTTCTCCAAGGGCGAACAGCCTCTGCTCCGACGCCTTGGCCCTGATCCCCAGGGCCTCCCCCGCCTCCACTGCCCCCTTGGGCAGCATGGTCAGGGCGAACCCAAGCGACGGGTCATCGAACCGTCCCGCCAGGGAGTGGAGAAAGGCCCACTCCCCCGGAAGCTCCACCTCCCGCAGGTCCAGGTGGAACTGCACCGGTGTCAGGGCTCCCCCAACCTTGTTGGAGACCAGGCCGGAGAGCACCGTGATGTCCCCCGAAACGGCCTCCGGTGGCAGTACCGCCCATCCCTCAGGATCAAGGGGATAGGACTTGCCTCGGTGCTCCACCGAACCGGTGAGGGTTATGGCCCCCCCTTGGGACTTTAGAACCCTCTTCAAATCCAGGGACGGGTGAAGTTGGTCCGCCAAATCCACCCTTACGAGCCTTGGCAACCCCTTCACCGCCAGGGGCACCTCAATCCGTCTCGCCACGGGGCGCATGCCCAGCTGGAAAGCCGCCCTGAAGACCTCCGTGCCGGACATCTCAGCTATCACCGCCTCGTCCATGACTCCATCGGGCACATCTCCCTCGTAGCGGTACAGCACCTCAAGGGTCTCCCCCTTGGCGGCGGTTATCTCAAGGGCCTCACCCTTAACACCCCGGGCACCTAAGGTTCCAAGACCGGAGGCGCTGTAGAGCACGTACTTGCCATCCTCAGGGGCCACGAAGGTCATCCGGTTAACCGCCCCTGGAAGGGCCGGGATGGCGGGGAAATACCCCCGGAAGTCAGCCAACGCCACTCCCGCAGACCCCCAAAGGACCACAACGCTTCCGACCGCAAGGGCCGTTACAACCCTAATCCTCTTCATGATACATGAAAACGGGGGGAACAAGTTCATCAATCCTCCTCTCTCTAATTTGTCCGCTTCAGGTTAAGCTGCTCCGCCAGTTCAGACGCCCCGGGATAAAGGGGGTCCAGGGCCATTAGGGCCTCCAGCTTGGACCTTGCTATGTCGGTCCTGCCGAGCCCCAAGGCGGCCTTTATCCCCACCAGTAGGGGGCCCCTCTTGTCTCGGCTCCCCCGCTGGGCCTCCTCGGAAAGCCTTAAAGCCCCCTCGAAGTCCCCCCGGTTCAACATCCTCCTAGCCTCCGCCAGAGGATCCTCCGAGGCCTTAACCGGGGCGCCCTGCCCATCCGCGGGAAGGCTTACCGCTGGTTTCTTCAAAGGGGCCTCGTCAACGGTCCCAGCGGATCTCTCATCCGGGGGCTTATGCCTCGGCTCCTCCTGGTGGAAGAAAGCCGCTTGTCTCAAGTATGGGGCCCCAAGGCTGAGGAGGCGGCTGCCCACCGCCACCGCTGCCCCCAGGGCGAAGAACATCCCCAGGAGCAGTGCCGCGCTGATGGCCCGCATGTTCACCGCCATCCCGGCCCCCAAGTGGGGATGAAGGGCTTCTATGAGGGACATCATGTCCTGGAAACGATCCTCCCGGTTCACCGCCAAGGCCTTTTCCAAGGACTTGAAGGCTCCCCTGGGGACGCCCTTGGGCACCGGAAGCCTTTGGCCCTTGAGGCGCTCCATGGGGTCCGGTGGCGGGAACCCGGCGACGCACCTGTAGAGGGTGGCCCCCATGGCGTACACGTCCGTCCAGGGGCCCTGATCACCTCCTCCCCGGTACTGTTCCTCCGGGGCGTAACCGGGCTTAAGGACCGCGGATACGCTGACGGTGCTGCGGAAGCTCCCCCGGGCGGCGCCGAAGTCTATCAGGGTACATCGTCCGTCCGGGGAGACCAGGATGTTGTCGGGGCTCACGTCCCGGTGCAGGCATCCCTCCCGATGTACCCTGTGGAGGGCCTCCATCAGGGGGATGAGCAGGTCCACGGCCTCCTCGAAGTCTATCATCCCCCCCCTCTCCTCCAGGTAATCCTTCAACGTCTTGCCCTCCACGTAGTTCATCACCATGTAGGCGGTGCCATTGGCCTTGAAGTAGTCCCTAACGGGCACTACCCCGTCTATGCGGTCAAGCCTGGCCAGGGTCCTGGCCTCCTCCAGGAACCGCTCCAGCCCATCCTCGAAGGTCTCCTCCTCCCCGGGGGGGCAGTAAACGGAACCGTCGGGTGCCCTGAACGCAAGGCCCATGGGGAAGTACTCCTTCACCGCCAGCTTCAGCTCCAGCACCCTGTCCCAGGCTAGGTACGTCATGCCGAAGCCCCCGCGGCCCAAAAGGGTACCTACCCGGTAGCGCTCCATGAGCACCGAACCGGAAGGAAGCCTTATGTCTCTATGGGCCACCTCGAAAGCACCCCCAGTCTTAACGCCTTTACGATCCCGCATGGCATCTCAAATGGCCAACACCACCGCGGTGGCGTTGTCCTGTCTCTTGATACCCTTGGAAGACACCGCCCACATCAGCGCCGAGGCAGGGTCCTCCCGGTCCATCAACGCCGCCATCTCCGCAGGGGAGAGCACCCGGTGGACCCCGTCGGACACCAACAACACCACATCCCCCTTCTCCAGCCTGACGGGTTCTTCGGGAATGGAGATCTCCGCCAGCTCCTCTATCCCTATGAAGCTGGTTATGAGATCCCCCTCGGCCCCCAGGGACGCGGGGTCGCCCCCGGAGGCCCGAACGGCCTCCGCCACCGTGTGATCCCGTGATAGCAGTTCCATGCTGCCTCCTCGTCGGAAGAGGTATATCCGGCTGTCCCCCACGGAGGCCCAGTCGAGCAGGCCGCACGAGAGGTCCACCGCAGCCACCGAAAGGGTGGTGCCGGTGAGCCCCAAGATGCCAAGCCCCCTGGCCCAGGACTGTACATCCTCCTGGGCCCGCATCACCGCTTGAAGGGGGGTGCCTCCGCCCCGCAAGGCCCCCATGGCGGCCTCAACCGCTATCCTGGAGGCCTCCGCACCCATAAGCATGCCCCCCATGCCGTCCGCCACGGCCCCGTAGAGGTTCGGCCCCTCTCCGTAGCCGAAGGCATCCTCCTGATATCTTCTAGCTCCCACTATCTGGGAGCCCCCACACCTCAGGGACCATCACCGCCGGATAAATACCTGGACATCTCCTCGAGCGCCTCCTCCAAATCCCTCATCGCCCTGCCGTAAGCAGCGAAATCGTAAAGCTTAAGGGCCTCCCGGGACCTCTTTAAGGCCTCCCGGGCCCTCAAGAGGACGTTCTTGACCTCCCCTCCATCGGACCGGGGCCCATCCGCCCCGGGAGGGGAATCCTCGGTGGAAGATGAGGCCCTCTCTCCACCAACCAGCCGGCCCACCGCCTCCTGGAGGGTCTCACCCCAAACCACCTGCCCTCCCGAGGAGAGGACCACCCTCTTCAGCTCCGGCAGCTCCCCCCGTTCCGCCTTGAGGTACACGGGCTGAACGTAGAGGATCGACCTTCCCATGGGCAAGACCAAGAGATCCCCCCTTATCACGTCGGACCCCCTCTGGCTCCAAAGGGAGAGCTGGGCGGATATCTCCGGGTTCTGGTCTATAAGGGCTTCCACCTGGGTGGGACCGAATACCAGGTTGCGCTTGGGATACTTGTACACCACCAGCTCCCCGTAATGCTCCCCGTCGCAGCGGGCCGCCATCCACCCCACCAGGTTGTTCCTCCCGGCGGGCATGAAGGGCAGCATGAGGACGAACTCCTCCCCACCAGGATCCCCCATGTCCATGGTCACGTAGTTCGGCCTTATGGGCCGCCTGGACTCCGGCGGAGATATCTGCCAGAGGTCCTCCCGGTTGTAGAAGGTGTTCGGATCCCCCATGTGATAAAGCCGGAACGCCTCGGCCTGCACCGCAAAAAGGTCCTTCGGATACCTCAGGTGCCCCTTGAGTTCCCCAGGCATCTCCGAAAGGGACCGGAACAAGCCAGGGAAGAGCCTCCTGTAGGGCTCCAAAGCGGGATCACCGGTGCCGTAAAACCGGATCTCCCCGTCAAAGGCGTCCACCGTCACCTTAACGCTGTTCCTAACGTAGTTGAGCCGGACCTCTCCCCCACCCAACGGAGCATCCATGGGCCTTGAGTAAGGGAAGTACCGACTGACCAGGTAGCCATCCAACATCCAGAGCAACCTGCCCCGGTGAACCACCGGGTAGGGGTCCGAATCGTAAACCAGGAACGGGGCCACACGACTTGCCATGGCAATTATGTTCCTATTAAACATAATCTTGCTATCATTAGTCAAGGCCTGAGTAAACAGGAGCTCCATATCCCTGAAACGCAGGGCGAAGGCGAGCCTCCGGATCCAGGAACCCACCGGGACTCCCCCCTCGCCGGAGTAGACGGACCTCACGTTGGAGTCCCCGCTTGGGTAGTCGAACTCCCGCACCTTGGTCCTCACCAGCGCATAGGGGTAGTTCATCTCACCGTAGTAAACCGCGGGGGTCTTGAGCTCCACCGGGCCTCCGGAGGGGGGGATGTCCTTGATTATCAGGTCCGGCATCCCCCCGGGGGCCACCTGGTTGACGTAGTTCATGACCAGTCCGTAGCCGTGGGTGAACTCCAAATGGCGGTTAACCCAGGTTTGACTTTGAAGCTTTCGGTGATCCAGCTCCCGGACCGCCAGCATCACCTGCCTCATCCTACCCCCCTCCCAGGGGTAACGGTCCACGTCGGCCCCCAGGAACTCGTAGTAAGACCTTATCTCCTGCAGCTGTTTGTAGGCGGTGAGGAGGGGTTCGTAGTCCCAAAGCCTTATGTTCTTAAGGGCCCTGTCCGTAAGGTCCGCCCTGCCAACCTTGGGGGCCGGGTCCACCTGGACGGTCTTCACATCCTGTAGGCCGTAGGCCTTCAGGGTCATGTCCACGTGGGCCCCTATGTAAGGCCTCTCCATCTGGAACTCGTTGGGACGCACCACGAGCTGCTGGATCACACCGGGCAGGAAAGCCCGCAAAAACCAAAGCCCCGCGAAGAGCACCACCATCGGCTTGGCAAGCTTAACCGAAGGCTTAACCCGCCCCAGGGCCAACAGCACGGCAGAGACGGCCAGAACCGTCCCCTGCAGCAGCATCAGGGGAAGCCTGACCTTCACATCCGCAAACGAAGCACCGTACACCACCCTGCCGGGGGCCCACACCAGGGACAGCACGTCCAAGGCCACCGACCCGGTCCACAGCACGAGGCCCAGGGAAGGTATCCATCTAAGGGACAGGAGTCTGAAATGCAGCCCTTGGAGCCCCCCATCAAGCCTCATGGACGCAAGGGACCCTAAAACCCCAAGGGCCCAAAGCCCCCAAAGCCACTTGAGCAGCCCATCCAAGGCGGGCATGGCGAAAAGGTAAAACCCCGCATCCAACCCGAACAGGGGGTCTTTCACCCCTAAGGGGGACCAAAGCACCCCTGAGAGGAGGGTGAGCCAAAGGGAGGAGAGCTGCACACCCTTGAAAAGGGCCCCCAGGAGGACACCGGCCAAAAGGCCCGAAGAGACCTTACGCCCCCCCACGGATCTCCACAGGGCCAACGCCGCGACGAGAAACCCCAGGGCGAATAACCCGGCCCTTGCTAAAATGCGCCTTATGAAGACCTCCTCGAAGCCTACGGACCGGAACCACCATAGCTCCGTGAAGAGCCACGGCACCAGCAGCAGAAGCACCACACCACCAACAATCAATCCCAGGGGGATCAAGCCCTTGGGCTTCAAGGGCCTCACGGGACGGGAGTCGAAGACCTCCCCCCCTTCCTCCAGGGGACTCCACTGGTTGTCCCCATCTCCGGGGATCCATTCGTTCTTTTTAAACCCCCTGAAGGGGCCAAAGGGGCCAAAACGAAAGAAGCTCAACCCGCAAACACCTCCATATGGACCAAAAATTCCGATTAAGATATGTTATTATAATCCTAAAGTCCCAGGTCCAGAAGGTCCGATAATACAGGGGATCTTTTAAGAGGGGGATTAGAGGTGTCCTACGAACCGTTGAAGTATCTTCTGGAGGCTTACAAGGGTAACCAGGGGGTGGTAGGCCCTGCGGCGGAGCTCAAGGCCATGGGCCCGGAGACGTCGTCCCTGGCGGCCTCTGAGGAGGCGGAGGACCGGAAGGCCTACAGGACCCTATGGCAGAGGGCATCAAGCCTTTACGTGGACCTCGCATGGGGGATAGTGGAGGCCAAGATAGACGCCTCCAAGGAGCCGCCGGAGGGGCTTTCGTTCTCACCGGAGGAGAGGCTGGTCGTGGACTTCGGACACCTTGGGGAGGGGATCACCCAGGAGAACCCCCATTTCGCGGAGGAGCTTGAGGCCTCCGCCAGGCTTGACATATACCAATACATGAGGCTAACGGACTTCATAGCCGAGACCTACGCGCTCATGTTCGACAAGCCCTACGAGGGTCCCCAGGGGGGCTGCAGCCTGGAGGAGAAGATCCGGAGGTTCGGGGAAGAGCTGGCCGCCACGGAGAGCCGGCGCCGGATGGCGGCCTCCATGGTGCTTTGCCGCTGCAGTTTCGTAACCTGCGACGAGGTTCAGGAGATCCTCTCCGACCTGGAGTCATACCTAAGGATCCACACGGAGTTCCAGATGAGGACCCGCCGTATAAGGGAGGCCCAGGGGAGCGAACTGGAGGGCTACATAGAGCAGAACAAGCGGTATGAGATAGCGGAGAGGGACTTCATGGGGTACCTGAGCAGGGCGGAGAAGGAGCTGCCGGAGTTCGGGGAAGGGGAGCTGCAGAAGATATTGGGGCTCCACGACAGGACCAAGTTCCTGGCCAACCTGGAGGTACACCTGAGGAACGAGGAACAAAGACGGTCCACCCGGGTGGAGATGTTCCGGCGCAAGTTCAAGGGCAAGGGTGTGCCGGCCCTAAAGGGGGAGCTCCGGGACTGCGTGAACCACAAGAAGGAGTTCATGACCTTAGCGGCCCGGATAGGCCGGATGGACACGTCACCGCTGAACAACGAAACCGGGCGTCCCATAGGTTTTCAGCGGGCCGGGGAGATCATGATGGACCTCACCCCCCTAGACCCGGATCTCTTAAGGGTGCCCAGGGTGCGCATGTACGGGATACCCAAGGTCATCATAACCCCCGGAAGGGGGCTTGGGGTCTACGACTGGACCGACAACTCCTTGATAATCCCCCAGTTCGCCCCCTTCGGCGGGGAGCACAAGAGCTTCTGCTACGCCTTGGCGGCGTTTAGATGGGACAACGACGAGGACAGGACCCTCAAGGACTCCTACTCCCTCATCAAGGAGAACCGGGACAAGGGGATAAGGGCGCTCCAGGAGTCGTTCTCCCAGGACTACTTCATCTGGATGACCAAGGAAAGGAAGGGCTACCGGGTGCTCCCCAAGGAGACCTCCAAGTGGTTCAGGGTTCACTTCAAGAAGCCCGAATAGCCATGTCCCCGGGGCGGCGAGGACCGTTCAAGACCTTACTGGGGCAAGCTCCCAAGATCCCTTAAGCTCAAGCCCAGGGCACCACGCGGGAAAGGGCAAGCGGATGGGGATAGTGCGTTGCAGCGGGGCACAGATGAGGAGCCCGGGAGCCCTCGGCTGCGGCTAACGGGGAGCCTCAAGGGTATTAAAATGGCATAAGAGTAAGACCTACATTTGGAGGTGCTAGCATGGAAAGGTACCCGGTAGGAATGATCCCAGGCCCCGTCCGCTGCCCGGAAGAGGTGCTGATCCCCTACGGCGAGGACTTTGGAAGCCCTGACCTGGAGGAGGATTTCGTCTCCCTGTACAGACACTGTGCCTTCCGCATAGGCAGGCTGCTCAACGCCCAAGGGACCGTGGCCATCCAGAGCGGAGAGGGCATGTTGGCCCTTTGGGGGGCTTTGAACAGCGTCACCTCCCCGGGGGACAGGCTGCTGGCGGTTTCATCCGGGGTCTTCGGCAGCGGCTTCGCCCAGATGGGCCGGGCCCTGGGGCTTGAGGTGGATCTGCTGGAGTTCCCGTTCAACTCCGTGCCGGACCCGGAAAGGGTAAGGGCCCGGGCGCTCAGCTTCAGGCCCAAGATGATAACCGCGGTTCACTGCGAGACCCCAAGCGGCACCATCTCCTCCCTGGAACCCCTTGGGCTGATAGCCCGGGAGGTGGACGCCCTGTTCTGCGTGGACCTCGTCTCCAGCGCCTTCGGGACCTGGCTTGACGTGGAGGGAAGTCACATAGACCTGGGCCTTCTGGGCAGCCAAAAGTGCCTTTCCCTCCCACCGGACCTGTGCATAACCACCGTAAGCCCCAGGGCCGCAAGGGCCGTGAGGCAGAGGAACCACCAGGGGTACGATGCGCTTCTGCCATTCCTGTCCGCCCCGGAGGCGGGCGGCTTCCCGTACACCCACAACTGGAGGGCCCTTAAGGCCCTGTCCGTCTCCCTGGAACTCATAGAATCCGAGGGTCTTGAGGAGGTCATAGCCCGACACCGCAGGTGTTCCAAGATGTGCATCGAGGGGCTCCAGGAGATGGGGGTTGAGATATTCCCGGAGCGCCAGGAGTACTGTTCCCCCACCGTGACCGCCGCGGTGGTGCCCGATGGCATTACCTGGAGGGAACTGGATCAGCGCCTCCGGGCACGGGGGGTAGCGCTTGGCGGGAGCTACGGCCCCCTGGCGGGCAAGGTCTTCCGGATAGGCCACATGGGCAACCAGGCGAGGGAACACCTGGTCCGTTTCGTCCTGGACGCCCTATCCGAGGTCCTCTGCAGCCTCCGCTGACACCTCCATAGGCACGGGGAACATCACCCGGGGCGGAGGATCCATGACCCGGGGCAGCCAAAGACCGCCCCGGGTCTAAGGGCCCTATGCCGCCCCTCCAACGGCCTTTATGACGTTGGACAACACCTCACCCGGGTCTATGGCCCCCATCACCGCGGCAGGGTCAGCGCTTACCTTGAGGGCGTCGTAGCTGTCCACCGCCAAGGGGGAGATGAGGGTCGTCAGGTTCGGTCCCTCTTGAGAAGCGCACTTCACCGGGTCCTTAACGGCGAAAAGGCCGACGCAGGGGATCCCCGCCTCCCTTGCCATGTGCATAGGTCCCGTGTCCCCCCCTACGGCACAGGCCGCCAGCTCACAAAGCGACACCAGGTCCAACAAATCCAGCCGATCCACCAGGTTTACAACCCTCCCCGGCCCAACAGAAGACTCTATGGCCCCGGCCATGGCGGACTCCTCCGGTCCGCTCCCGGTTAGCACCGCCGTAAGGTCACTGGGAAGCCGCGAGATCATCTCGATCCATCTGTCCACCGGCCAGGTCTTGTAGGGCTTGCTGGTGCCGAGGATGCACATCACAAGCCCACCTGGGGGCAGATCTCTCCTCAGGGCATCGGTTCTGTCCGTATCGCCGTAGAGGGACTTAAGGGGCCTGGTCTTGCCACCCCAGGCGGACCAAGCCTCCTCCCTGGAGGCATGAAAGGGGAAGCTGAAGTGCCGGTGCCTGCCCACCCGAAACGGTATGCGGGACAGAAGGGCTATGAGGGCGGTCCTGTCGTTGTCGTGAACGCTGTAAAGCCATTTGAAACCCATGCCCCTTATGCGATCTACGAGCTTGAATACGCTAAGCCTCCCCTCCCCTCTGTCCCAGCCTATCACCCCGTCCACGTAAGGCTGGGGCAGCAAAAGCCCCTCGTACTCCTTGCAGCAGAGCCACCAAAGCTCCACGTGGGGGAAGCGCTCCTTAAGCGCCTTGGCCTCCTTCATGGCCAACACCACGTCCCCCAGGGAGCTGAAGCGAACGAACAAGACCCGGTCCCCCTCCGAAGGGCATGACACCTCTTTAGTCATCCCCGCAGTACCTCCTGGCCCTCTCTATTATCCCGGTGGTGCTCAACCCCTCGAGCAGGGGTACCACCGCGACCCTCCCCCCCCATTCCCTGACCTCCGAAGCTCCCACTATCTGGTCCTCCCGGTAGTCCCCTCCCTTTACAAGCACATGGGGCCTCAGCTCCTTTATGAGCTCCAAGGGGGTATCCTGGTCGAATATGACCACCAGGTCCACCGAATCCAGGGCCGCCAAGACCTCGGCCCTCATCCAATGGTTGTTCAAGGGCCGTCCGGGCCCCTTAAGCCGGCGGACCGAGTCATCGGAGTTGAGCCCCACCACCAGGCGGTCCCCCATGGACCGAGCCGCCCGGAGGCACCTCACGTGCCCCGGATGCAGCACGTCGAAACAGCCGTTGGTGAAGACCACGGTATCCCCGGACCGGCGCCACCTTTCGACCACCCCGGCGGCCTCCGCGAAGGAATCCAAAACCAGCTTATCCGCCAAGCCATCGGCTAGGGATAGAAGCTCCTCGGCCCCTATGGCATAGGTCCCCTCCTTGCCCACCACATAGCCCGCCGCCCGGTTAGCCCAGTGGGCCGCCACGGCCATGTCCGCCCCTGCGGCCAGCAGGGACGCCAGCACCGCCACCACGGTGTCCCCAGCCCCGGTAACGTCGTAGACCTCCCGGGCGGAGGAACGCTCATGCAGGGGCACAGGCCCCCCAAAAAGGGACAGCCCCATCTCGGATCTTGTCACCATTACCATATCCAACCCAAAACGCTCCATGAGCTCCTTAGCCGCCGCCTCCACCGCCGAGTCATCGTTCGGAACGGGCCTCCCAAGGGCCATCCCAAGCTCCTTGAGGTTAGGGGTGATCAGGGACGCCCCCCGGTACCTCCCCCAATCGATCCCCTTGGGGTCCACCAGGACCGGGACACCAAGGGACGAGAAGAGGGATATCACCTTCCCACAAAGCCCCGGGGAACAAACCCCCTTGGCATAGTCGGACAGCACCACCACGGAGGGACACCCCATGGCAGCCTCAACCTCAACCGCCTTGAGCAGATCCGCCTCCTCCTTCGGGGATAGCGGGCGAGATTCCTCCCGGTCAACCCGGAGAAGCTGATGCCTTTGGGCCACCACCCGGGTCTTGGTGGTGGTGGGCCTGCCGCACCGGACCCCCGAAAAGCGGATCCCCTTATGATCCAGCAGCCCCAGAAGCTCGTCCCCTTGAGGATCCTGCCCCAACAGGCCAAACATAACCGCCTGGCATCCGAGCCTCGCCATGTTGTGGGCCACGTTGCACGCCCCGCCGGGGATGGCCTCCTCCCACCTATGACGCAACACCGGCACGGGCGCCTCCGGGGAGACCCGCTCCACATCCCCCCTTATGACCCGGTCCAACATCATGTCCCCGATCACGAAAACCCTCCTGCCCGAGCAGCGGGAAAGAAGTTCCTTAAGGCCTAGGTTCACCGAAAAATCCCCCTTGGATCAGAAGATCCTCCACCATGCAGCAGATAGCGTGCTCCAGAGAGATATGCACGTTCTGTATCACCGCGGTATCCTCTGAGAGGACCCGCAGGGCCATGTCCGCAAGGGACGCCAGGGTCCCCCCCCTCGCCGGTGAGCGCCAAGGTGGCGATACCCATCCCCCTTGCCTCCTCCACCGCGGACACCACGTTGCGGGAGGTCCCGCTGGTGCTTATGCCCATCAACACGTCTCCAGGCCTGCCCAGGGCCCTAACCTGTCTTGCGAAAACCATCTCGAAGGAGTAGTCGTTCGAACAGGCGGTGATGAAGGACGTATCGGTTGTCAACGCCAAGGCGGGTATCGGCCCCCTCGGCCGGGCCGCCGAAAGCCTGCAGGTGAACTCCGCGGCCAAGTGCTGGCAGTCCGCCGCGCTGCCCCCGTTGCCGCAGATCAAGAGCTTGCCCCCTTTTAGCACGGAGCCGGCGATAAGACCCGCCGCGTCCTCGAGGGCCTTAACCCCCTCCGGGGAGGCCCAGCGGCGAAGCTCTTCCGCGGTGGCCCCAAGCTGCCCCAAAACCACATGGGTCATCACAAATATCATTCCCTTCCAAGAAAGCTGCCGTTTAATCATCGCACATTGGCTATAATAACAGAGAGGGCAGGGTAGCATACCCTAAGGTTTAAAATACTTCAAGGACAAAACAAAACCTCGGGAGTGGCAGATATGATAATAGTTACCGGCGGCGCCGGGTTCATCGGAAGCAACATTATAAAGGGACTTAACCAAATGGGCTTTGAGGACATCCTGGTGGTGGACCGTCTCGGGAGCTCCGATAAATACCGCAACCTCACGGACCTCAAGTTCAACAACTACCTCAACAAGGACAGGTTCCGCCAGATGCTACGGGAAAACCGATTAGCCCACGAGGACATCCAGGTGGTCTTTCACCAAGGGGCCTGCTCCAACACCATGGAGATGGACGGGGACTACATGATGGACAACAACCTGTCCTACAGCGTGGAGCTCCTGGACTTCTGCCTTGAGAGGCGGATACCGTTCATATACGCCTCCAGCGCCGCGGTTTACGGCAGCGGACGGATGGGCTTCCGGGAGGAGCGCTCCTGCGAGGGGCCCCTGAACCCCTACGGTCTGTCCAAGCTCATATTTGACAACCACGTAAGGAGCCGCCTTAAATCCGCTTCCAGCCCAGTGGTGGGGCTAAGATACTTCAACGTGTTCGGCCCCAACGAGTTCCACAAGGGCAAGATGGCCTCCGTGGCCTATCACTTCTACAACCAGCTGACCGCCACCGGCAAGGCGAGGCTCTTCAAGGGCACCGATGGGTACGGCCACGGGGAACAGCGCAGGGACTTCGTATACGTTAAAGACGTGGTGAGGGTGAACCTATGGTTTTGGACCAACGGAGGCCCAAGCGGGATCTACAACTGCGGTACCGGCACATCCCGCACGTTCAACCACGTGGCCCAGGGGTTGATAAGGGTCCTGGGACGGGGGGAGGTTCAATACGTGGACTTCCCGGACTCCCTGAGGGGCAGGTACCAGAACCACACCGAAGCGGACCTCACAAGGCTGAGGGAGGCGGGTTGCCCCCACCGATTCACCCCGCTGGAGGAGGCGCTGGAGGATTACTGCCGGTTTCTCGCGGAGAACCAAGACAGGGCAGGGGCTTAACCGCCCAATATGAGCTTAGACGCATGAAGGAGGTCTTGGGCCCGCATCATGGCCCCCCGGGCCCCCGCATCCAGTGCTTCAGGGACTGAAGTTCCCACCAGTATGCCCTGGATCCCCACGTTCCATGCGAGCTCCAGGTCGCTCATCTTGTCCCCCACCACGAAGGAGCCCTCCAGCTGGATCCCCAGCTCATCCCGGGCCCTAAACACCATCCCGGGCCTTGGCTTCCTGCAAGAGCACTGCTCCCAAGGTCCGTGGGGGCAGTGGAAGTATCCGTCCAACCCCACCCCATGGGCGGCCAGGAGCTCTTCCATCCTCATCCGCACCTTAAGATGGTCCTCCTCGGAGAAGAAGCCCCGGGCTATCCCGGACTGGTTGGTCACCACCACGAGCTTCCATCCCGCCGCCCTAAGCAGCGTCAGCGCCTCAGGCACGCCCGGGAGCACCAGAACCCCCCTTGGGTCCCCCAGGTACCCGGTGTCCCTTATTATCACCCCATCCCGGTCCAAGAACACCGCCTTGCTCATGCCCCGTTCCCCATCAGAAGGTTTGAGCACCCCTGGATCACCGCCTCCACCGGGATGGACGTGAGGGCCTCAAACCTGCCCCGGTCGTCAAAGCTTGCGGGCTCCCGGGGGGCAGCACGCATACATGCCTGTTGCACCACGGGCCGTACCGTCTCGCCAGGCTGCGGCCCGCGTAGATCCCCACCGTGGGAGTCCCCACAGCGCTGGCCAGATGCAAGGGGCCCGTATCGTTGGAGATGAAGATGGAGGCCCTCTTAAGCATGGCCCCAAGCACCCCCAGCGAAGGGAGGGACCTCATGTCTATACCCCTATCCCCAAGGATGGAGAGTATCCCCTCCCCTATGGGGCGCTCATCCGGGGCCTTGCCTATCACCCCCACGAAGTACCCCTCACGGGCCAGCCACTTCGCCACCTCAAGGAACCTCTCGCCGGGCCAGCGGTTGAACTTAGAGCTGGCCCCGGGGTTTATCACCGCCAGGGGGAGCCGGCCCGCCAGGACCTCCTCTGCCTTCCCTTGGGCGTCCGGCGTCACGTGGAACCTCATGCCCCTGGTGACCAATGGCACCCCCAGGGTGGACATGCACCACAGGTTACGCTCCGCCTCATGGAGATCCCTGTGAAGCAAGAGCTCCCGGAGCCCCCAAAGGGGGGCGTACTTGGCGCCGGAGAACAAGGGGTTAAGGCCGGACCTAAGGTCCACCACAAGATCCGGAGAGAAGCTCCTCATATGGGAGATGAACTTTATCCTGCCGCGGAGGCCCGGGAAGTCCTTCGGGCGGTCGTAGACCACCACCTGGTCCCACATGGGGTCCTCCTTAACCGCCTCCAGGGCCCTGGGGCCCACGAGGATGCGGAAGTCTCTTCCGGGCAGGAAGAGCCTAAGGTTCCACAGCGCCGCGGAGGCAAGCAACATGTCTCCAAGACAAGAAAGGCCTATGACCAAAACCCTGTTGACCTTTGAAGGGTCTATCCTCATATCACCGCTCCCCCTGCGAACTCCATATCGAACACGTACACACATACAGCGGACGGGCCAACCGCAGTCTCATCTGCATCGGCCCCGGATAAGCCTCGTGTAGGACTCCTCCACCTCCGCCGCCATCCTCTCCATGGATGGTATTCGGGATGGCAGGAGGGCCGAGGCCCGCTGACGGAGCAGGAACTCCTGGAGCGCCTTGCCCCAGGCGTCAGCGTCCCCGGGAGGTACGAGATGGGGGATATCCTGGGCCAGCTCCCGGACCGCCGGTATGTCGGAGGCCAAAACCGGCATGCCCATTGATACGGCCCTCATGAGGACAAGCCCCATCCCCTCGCTGAGGGAGGGGAACACGAGACAGTCGCACCGAGCCATGATCTCCTCGGGCTCTTTGACAAACCCCCAGAACCTAACCCTATCGGTTAGACAGAGCTCCTCCACCAGGGCCCTGTACTCCCCCATCTTGGGGCCATCCCCCAAGACGTGCAAGAACCAGGGCAAGTCGCGGACCCTGTCCAGGGCGGCCAGCAGGACCTGAAGGCCCTTGATCGGGGTGAGGCGCCCCACGAAGACCATCTGCTTCACATCTTCACCGCTCCCAGTCCACGAGAAGGGGGACTTGGGAAGCCCGTTGTATATCACGTCCTTGGGGACGCCGGGCGCCACGGAGTCGAAGAAATCCCGCACCGCAGCGCTCACGCAGATGAGCCGTCCAGCCCTGCTGTAGGGGATAAGCCCCAGGTTCCTGCTGTAGAAACTGTGACAGGTGGCCATCCAGGGGATGCGGGACATCTCGGAGGCCCACCAGGCTATCCAAGCAGGGACCCTGGAGTGGGCGTGGATGATATGAAATCCACCCTCCCGCGCCTCCCGGGCGAGCCTTAGGGCGCAGAGGAAGCCCGTCACGGGGTTCTTCCGGTGAACCTCCATGGAAATGTGAGACGGTCCGTCCAGGAGATGCTGCAAGGCCCCCCCCGCAGACACCACGGTGACCGAGTGCCCCATGGTGTGAAGGGCGTTGGAGAGGTTGAGCACGTGCCGTTCAACCCCTCCCTCCTGAAACTCCGGCAAGATCTGGAGCACCTTAAGTCTCATCTAAGGTCACACTCTACCCCGAACATCCGCTTCACGTTAAGCCTAACCCGCCGGATCATGCCCCTCAGGGTGAAAAGCTCCTCGGGCTTTATGGTCACCCTCCTGGGCTCCCCGGCGGGGATCCCCTTGAGCAGGGATGCCACGGCGGGGAAGAAGTTGTAGCGGTTAAGCACCAGATCCCGGGCCTTCCGAAGGGCATCCAGGGACTCCTCGTAGATGGAGCTTGCGGTTATCTGCCTTATGCGCTCCACCGCCTCCTCGGGCCTTTGTATGTCTATCATCGCAAAGGACCCCTCGGGGAAGTAGTCCGCCAGGTTAGGGCAACCCCAGTATATTGGGAAGGCCCCGCCCAGGTATGCGTCCGCCAGCTTCTCCGACCAGTAGTCCCGGCAGGAGGAGTTCTCCAGCACCACGTGGTACCGATAGGGGCGTATGGCGTCCCTCTTGCAAGAAACCTCCACGGGACGCCCCCGGCCGAAGAATTCCAGCCCCTCTACCCCCCGCCCCCTCCAGGAGCGACACGAAATGGTGTCTCGCCCTGTGGCAATCCCTGCTCCTCTTGGCGGAACATACCACCGAGGCCCGCCTCTCCTTCGCCTGGAAGGGATCGTCCGCCACCAGGGAGTCATAGCTCTCAACGAACCTATCCGTCCCCTCCCCGGCCAGGTTGCGTCCGTAATGCCAGGGGAGGCTCTGCTGCCAGCGGATGACCCCGGGATGCTCGATCGGATGACACGTGACCACCCGGGAGAACTGCCTGACGTACGCGGGGGTGTAGGACTTTATCGCCGGGGGCGTCAAAGGTAACCAGGACCACCCTATCCGGGGGGCACAGGGCGGAACATGTGGATTTAACGTTATCGAAAACCACCCAAGCATCCGCCTCGGAGGTGTCGTCGTCTATGAAGAACTTAACCCCATCCCACTCACAAAGCCCCGATGGACTTTGAAGCCCCAGGGGCCAGTCTGGGAACTGAGTGCTGACTTTTACTATCATCATCGGCGCCCCCGTATCACGTGGATGTTCTCCAAGAACCAGCTGTAGGTGTCCCTCAGGCCATCTTCAAGTTTTATCGACGGTTCCCAACCCATGGATCGGATCTTGGACACGTCCAGCAGCTTACGGGGCGTGCCGTCCGGCTTGGAGGTATCCCACCATATGGCCCCCCTAAAGCCCACCACCCGCTTCACCATCTCCGCCAGCTCTGATATGGGGATGTCCTCCCCGGAACCCACGTTCACCGTCTCTGGGGCCTCGTACCTTTCCATCAAAAACACACATGCCCCGGCCAGGTCATCCACGTGCAGGAACTCCCTCCTGGGATTGCCGGTCCCCCACAGGACCACCTCTGTCAGCCCCGACTCCTTGGCCTCGTGGAACCGTCTTATCATGGCGGGGAGCACGTGGGAGGTCTCAAGGTCGAAGTTATCCCCCGGTCCGTAGAGGTTAGTGGGCATGACGGATATGAAGGGCACCCGGTACTGCCGGTTATAGTACTCGCACATCTTAAGCCCCGCTATCTTGGCCACCGCATAAGCCTCGTTGGTGGTCTCCAGGGGGCCTGTCAGCAGGTACTCCTCCTTGATGGGCTGTGGGGCAAGCCTTGGGTATATGCAGGAGCTGCCCAGGAACAGCAGCTTCTTCACCCCCGCCTCCCAGGCCTGGTGGATCACGTTTACCTCAATGGCCAGGTTCTCATATATGAACTCCGCGGGATGGGTGGCGTTGGCCATTATACCCCCAACCTTGGCGGCGGCCAGGAAGACCGATGCGGGCCTCTGGGCCTCCAAGAATCGCCTTACCTCCCCCTGGTCTGTGAGGTCCAGCTCCTCCCGGGTTGCGGTGATTATCTGCTCGTACCCCCTTGCGGCAAGGGCCCTGACTATGGCGGAGCCCACCAACCCCCGGTGGCCTGCCACGAATATGGGTTCCGGTATCCTCGAGCCGATCACAGCACGTCCTCCGCGGAACGCCTCACCGAGTAGCCCGCGTCCCGGCACACCAAGTCCCGCCGGGCGGCCTCCATGTCATGGGCCACCATCTCCCGGACGAGCTCCTCAAGGGTCGTACGGGGACGCCATCCAAGGACCCGCATGGCCTTTGACGGATCCCCCTGGAGGATGTCCACCTCGGTGGGACGGAAGTACCTTGGATCCACCTCCACCAGGACCCTGCCGGTCTTGGCGTGAACCCCCTTCTCCTCCGGGCCCCGGCCCTCCCACTTTAGGGGTATACCCGCCTCGGCGAACGCAAGGGTGGCGAACTCCCTAACCGTATAGGTCTTACCGGTGGCTATGACGTAATCATCCGGCCGGTCCTGCTGGAGCATGAGCCACATGGCCTCCACGTAGTCCCTGGCGTGCCCCCAGTCCCGTTTGGCCTCCAGGTTACCAAGGTACAGCTTCTCCTCGAGCCCAAGGGCTATCCTCGCCGCCCCCCGGGTTATCTTCCTGGTCACGAAGGTCTCTCCCCTCAAGGGGGATTCGTGATTGAACAGGATCCCGTTGCACGCGAAGATACCGTAGGCCTCCCGGTAGTTCACGGTTATCCAGTACCCGTAAAGCTTGGCCACCCCATAGGGGCTCCGGGGGTAAAACGGGGTGGTCTCCCTCTGGGGGACCTCACAGGCCTTGCCATAAAGCTCGCTCGTGGAGGCCTGGTAAAAGCGGCACGAGCGCTCCATGCCCAGTATCCTCATGGCCTCCAGTATCCTTAACACCCCTATGCCGTCGCCGTTGGCGGTGTACTCCGGGGTCTCAAAGGAGACCTTCACGTGGCTCTGGGCCCCCAGGTTGTATATCTCATGGGGCTGCACCTCCTGAAGGACCCTTATTATGCTGGAAGAATCGGTGAGGTCCCCGTAGTGAAGGATGAGATTCCGGTTCTCCACGTGGGGATCCTCGTAGAGGTGGTCTATCCTCGCGGTGTTGAAGAGGGATGACCGGCGTTTGATCCCGTGCACCTGGTACCCCTTGGAGAGGAGGAACTCCGCCAGGTACGCCCCATCCTGCCCGGTTATACCGGTTATCAAAGCCTTCTTAGGGTTCAATGTCCACACTCCAATTTCCTGCTAAAGTCTCTCTCATGATACGTCCTGTGGGGAGGGCAAGTCCATACCCACGAAGCCCCTGTCCAACGGGAAAAAGCGGCAAAAAGGGGGATCGGAATGAACGGGGCCCGGGGCCTTGACCTTAGACTCCTTAAGGGGTATTAATTTACATGAGCAGAAGAGCTTTCATTCTCACTAAGACGCAAGCTTTCCGGGGGAGCCCCAAGGGGCTGAGAGGAGGGCAAGGGCCCTCGACCCCATGAACCTGATCCGGGTAATGCCGGCGTAGGGAGCGAAGGATTTAGTGTTTCACACGCTGGGGTGTTGCAGCCCCTTTATCCATCCTCTTCAGCCTCCAATGGCATATCCAGCCTTTCAATCAGGTCCCCCGGGAGCTAGGGCGCAAATCTCTCTGAAGGGGGGAGCCTTGAGTTGTACAGGGGAACGGCTTTGACCATAGCGGGAAGCGACTCCGGCGGCGGGGCGGGCATCCAGGGGGACCTTAAGACCTTCATGTCCCTTGGGGTTTTCGGAACCTGCGTCGTAACCGCGGTGACCGCCCAGAACTCCACCGGGGTGTTCCACGTGGAGAACCTGTCGGAGAAATCCGTAAGGGAGCAGATCCGGGCCGTGCTGGACGACTTCCCGGTGGGGGCGGTGAAGATAGGCATGCTCTCATCCAAGGGGATCATAGAGGCGGTGGCGGAGGAACTCCTTGGTTTCAGGGGGCCCATAGTGCTGGACCCGGTGATGGTTTCCCAGAGCGGGCACAGCCTCATGGAGGAAGGGGCCCAGGAGGCCCTCAAGGGGTGTCTCATCCCCATGGCGGAGCTCATAACCCCGAACCTTCCGGAGGGGGAGCGGCTGCTGAACCTCCCTAAGGGAAGCCTCACGGCCCGGGAGATGCCCGAGGCGGCATCGCGCCTTCTGGAGCTGGGGGCAAGGGGGGTCCTGCTCAAGGGGGGTCATCTAAACGGGGACCGGATACTGGACGTGCTGGTGACATCTCAGGAGGAGGTGCTCTTCGAGGACCTGCGCATAGACACCGTTAACGACCACGGGACCGGCTGCGCCTTGAGCAGCGCCATCGCGGCGGAGCTTGCGGCGGGTAGCGACATGAAGACCGCGGTGACCAGGGGTAGGGAGTTCGTTAGGAACGCGATACTGTCCGGCGCCGCCCTTGGGAAGGGACACGGGTGCCTGGGGCACCATGTGAGGATGCCATGGACGGCCGGGAGATCCAGCGAATAGCCCAAGAGGCAGCCAGACGGTCCCCCTTGGTCCATCACGTCACCAACCGGGTTGCCTGCACGCTGCAGGCGAAGGCCTGTTACGCCCTCAACGGGAGGGCCATAATGACGGATCTCCCGTCTGAGCTGCCGGAGGCCTCCGCCATGGCCCAGGCGGGGGTTATCAACCTAGGCACCCCCGGCGAACAGTCCGAACGGGCATATGACCTCATGGCCAAGCTGTTCTCCGCCCAGGGTAAACCGTTTCTCCTGGACCCGGTGGGGTGCTCCTCCTTCGAGGGCCGGCTCCGTCGGGGGCTTAGCATATGCGGCATGGGGCCCCATTTGGTCAAGGGGAACTACGGGGAGGTCATTTCCCTGGCGTGGAGAAGGTGTTTGGAGGCCTCTGGGGTTGACGCGGGGGCGCTAGGTGAGATGGAGCCCCGGGAGGTGGCGAAGCTGGCTTTGGGGCTGTCGGAGAAGCTCCGGTGCTGCGTGGTGGCCACCGGCCGGGTGGACCTGGTGGCATTTGACGGGAGGGCCACGGCAATAACCGGAGGCAGCCCCATGGGGGCCGCGGTGCCGGGCCTTGGCTGTGCCCTTGGATCCATCATGGCCTGTGCCATGGGAGCTGGCGTTGAACCCCACAGGGCGGCCATATGGGGATGTGGGCTGTTAAAGGGGGCCGCCATTTGGGCTGAGGCGAAGGATCCAGATCTGGGCCCCGAGGGGTTCCTAGGGCACGTGCTGGACTTTCTCTCCCTTTGCCGGAAGAGGCCCATGGGGGATGTCTTCGACTGTCTGGAGGTGGTGGAATGCTGAACCGCGGCGACCTTGGGAGGCGGCTTGCGGTCTACGGGATCCTTGACTCGTCCCTAGGGGGGGCGGAAGAGCTGGTACGCCTTGGGGCCCTCGGGGCCGCCAAGGGGGTTAAGGCGCTCCAGCTTCGATGCAAGGGGTTTGACGGGATGGACATGTACCGGATCGCCCGGGATCTGGTGGAGGCGTGCGGTCCCTTCGGGTGCCTGATCCTGGTGAACGACCGGTTGGACGTGGCGCTGGCGGCCAAGGCCCACGGGGTACACCTGGGGCATAGGGACATCCCCATAGGGGAGGCCCGGCGGATAGCCCCGGAAGGCTTCATCATAGGGGCCACCGCGAGGACCCCGGAGGAGGCCGCAAGGGCAGAGGCGGACGGGGCGTCCTACATCGGATCCGGCGCCGCATTCCCATCTTCCACCAAGAACGACACGGTGCTAATAGGCCCCTCGGGGATAGCCCGGGTGGCCAGGGCGGTTAGGATCCCCTGCGTGGCCATAGGGGGGATAAACGAGGATAACTTGCGAGCCCTCGAGGGAACGGGCATCGCTGGGATAGCCATGTGCGGCGGGCTCTTCGGTGCCGGCGGCATGAGGGGAGAGGCCATAGCGGGGGCCCTTGAGGTCCTGGGGCACCGCTGAGGCCGGCAAGATCGGTGTATTGCGAGGAGGGACGGGACATGATGATCCATGAAACGACGAAGAAGCTAGCCCTTGCGGGGCTGATGGTGGGGATAGCCGTGGGGCTTTCGGGGTTTTGGTTTCCCCTGGGGCCCGCCAAGTGCTACCCGATTCAGCACGGGGTGAACGTTTTGGCGGGGGTGCTCCTGGGCCCCTGGTGGGCGGCGGGATGCGCCGCCGCCGGGAGCGCCATAAGGGTGGCGATGGGGACTGGAACGCTTTTCGCCTTTCCGGGGAGCATCCCCGGGGCCCTCATGGCGGGCCTAGGGGCGAGGCTTTTCTCGTCCTCAAGGCAGCCCCTGGGGGCCGCGGCGGGGGAGGTCATCGGCACCTGCATGGTCGGAGCTTACTTAGCCTCCGCGGTGGTGGGGCCCGCCATTGGGAAGGACGTCTCATTCCCCTTCCTTGCCCTAGGGTTCGCCGCAAGCAGCGTGCCGGGCTCCCTGCTTGGGGCTTTAACGGCCCATAGGGCCCGCAAAAAGGAGGTCCTGGGGGATCTCAGAAGGCCACATGGGGTGTGCGAAGACAATTGATTGACAGCAACAAAGGGAATATAATCACATAGGGATAACAAACAGGGGCGGGAGGTGCGGTGGTTGGACAGGATGGAGAAGCTTAAGATCCTTGGCGAGTCCGCCCGGTTCGACGCCTCCTGCGCCCCCTTCCGGGAGAGGCATTCGGCCGGGCCGGTTCCCGGGGTCTGGATCGCTGGTCCCTGTCGGTTGCTGAAGGTTTTGATGAGCAACCGCTGCATGTACGACTGCGCCTACTGCGTGAACCGGGCAAGTGCCCCGGTCGCAAGGGCCTCCTTTGAGCCCCGGGAGCTCGCCCAGGTCTTCGGGGACATGCTTAGGGCAAACCTGGCGGAGGGGTTGTTCCTTAGCTCCGCGGTGGAGGTATCCCCCGACAGGACCATGGAGCGGATGGTGGAGGCCCTTAGGATCATAAGGCACGAGCTGATGTTCAAGGGTTACGTGCATGCCAAGGTTATACCCGGCGCGTCCTCTGGCCTTATAAGGCAGCTATGTTCCCTGGCGACCCGGGTGAGCGTCAACCTGGAGGTGCCAAGGGACGACATGTTGAAGCTCCTTGCCCCCCAGAAGGAGGCCCGGGCCATCTTGGGCCCCATGGGGGAGGTGGCGTCCATGGGGGAGGAGCTGGCCCTCCGGGGTGCTCTCAAGGGCGGTCATACCACCCAGATAATCCTTGGGGCCCGGGACGAGACCGACCGGGAGGTGCTGTCGGTATCCTACGCCCTTTACCGCCGTTTCAACCTCCGCCGGGTGTACTACTCCGCCTACGTGCCGGTGAACGAGGACCCCCGGCTTCCATCGTCACCCCCGGACAGGCTGCGGGAACTGAGGGCATATCAGGGGGACTTTCTCATCCGGCTATACGGTTTCACCCCCCGGGATATGCTTGGGGACCAGGACTTCCTCGAGCGGGATCTGGACCCCAAGACCGGCTGGGCCTTGAGGAACTACCATCTGTTCCCGTTGGACGCCAACCGGGCGTCCCTGGAGGAGCTCATGAAAGTCCCCGGCATAGGCCCCAAGGGGGCCACGGCCATGGTAAGGGCAAGGACCAAGCAGAATCTGCGCTGGGAAGACCTGCCAAGGCTGGGCATCCGCTCGTGGCTTCCCAGGTTTTTCCTATCCTTTCACGGCCGGGGCGGCATCCCCCCGTTGGACCGTCCCGAGGCCATCCGGAGGCTCATAATCGAGTCCAGGGCGTCCTCGGGCAGGCTGTTCCCCGGGGAGACCGAAATGGCTTAGAATTCCCCCAATCGGGTCTTCAAGCCGTCCGGCGGGATCGAATCCCCATGGACCCTTGGGACCTTTGTTTAAGGGGGTGTTCTCGTGGGATCGTCGGGGCTTCGGGGGATCTTATGGCTGAACTTAGCGGTGGCGCTGTTCGGCATGAGCGGCGTAGCGTCCTCCTGGCTTGACATGCCCTCCTGGTTCGTTGCGGCCAGCCGGTGCCTTATATCATCCGCCTGTCTGTTCCCGGCCCTGAAGATATTGAAGATCCCCTCATTGGGTGGACGGGATCATCTCCTCGCCGCGGCGGGCGGCGGGGTCTTGGCGCTGCACTGGTGGAGCTTCTTCCAGTCCATACGGGTCTCCTCCGTGGCGGTGGGGACCTTTGCGTTCGCCTCCTTTCCACTTTTCACCATGGGGTTGGAAGCCCTGCTGAGGATCCAGAGGCCCTCCCTAAGGGATCTGGCACTGGGAGGGGGGATACTGGCCGGCATAGGGGTAATGACGATGAGCCGGGGCTTAGGGGGGCTGAGCCTCTCCGGGGTCCTATGGGGGCTGGTCTCCAGCGCGACCTTTGCGGGCCTTGCGGTCTTAAACTCCAGGCTGGTGAGGGCCAACAACCCCTTCTCGGTGGCTTTAGTACAGCAGTGGTGGGCTTTCGTCTTCCTCTCGCCTGGGTTCCTAACCCAGCCCATGCCGGCGGTTACGCTCCCAAAGGTCCTGGGGCTCGTCTCCATGGGGATCCTCTTCACCGCCCTGGCCCACGGGCTTTTCATCGCCTCCATGAGAACCGTGAGCCCCTCGAGGGCCGCCCTGGTCTCCGGGCTGGAGCCGGTGTACGCCACCGGGCTCGCCATGGTCCTATTGGGGCAGATGCCCTCCCTTGGAGAGGCCATAGGGGGGGCCATGGTCCTGGTCTTCGCCGCAATGGCCACCGCGCCGGAGTCAAACAAAGGGCAATAAAAGACAAGGACTACTCACTCCATATGCAGCCTCAGCAACCCCGGGAGGGAGTAAGGGGCCCAGGGGCCCCTTAAAAAACCCCTCCTCCCCTATTGATTTATCCTCCGGGGAGGATAAAATAATCAAAACCGTTCAACATCAATCAAATTCAATCACCAAGGGGGCGGTGTCATGCTTCCGGAGGAGCGCCGGGCGGCGGTGCTGGCCCGGGTGAACCGGGGGACCACGTCGGTGGCCCGGATAGCAAGCGAGATAGGGGCCTCGGAGGCCACGGTGAGGCGGGACCTCCGGGAGCTCGAGGAGCGGGGGCTCATAAGGCGGACCCACGGGGGTGCGCTGCCCGCGGGATACGGGGCGGAGCTGTCTTTCAAGGAGAAGCGCATAAGGAACCTGGAGGAGAAGCGGGCCATAGGGAAGGTGGCGGCGGAGTTCGTTCGGGACGGGGAGCGGGTTTTCATAGATTCCGGCACCACCACCCTTCAGGCGGCCCGCGGCCTTGCAGGTCGGCCGGTGACGGTGGCCACCAACTCCCTGGACGTGGCGCAGCTCTTCATGTCGGACCCGGCGGTGGAGCTCTGGGTTATAGGGGGGATCATGAGGAAGGGGCCTCGGTCGCTGGTGGGGTTCCTGGCGGACTTGGGGCTTGAGAACCTGAGGTTCGACGTGGCCCTCATAGGGGCCAACGGGGTGGATCCCTCCTTCGGCGCCAGCACCCCGAACCACGAGGAGGCTAACACCAAACGCCTCATGCTCAAGGCGGCGGGGCGTTCTTACCTGTTGGCGGACCACACGAAGCTGAGGGTTCAGACCGCCTGCCGCATGTTCCCCCTTGATGAGCTCACGGGGCTCATAACCGATTGGGGTGCCCGGGATGAGGACATAAAGGACATCGCCGAGCTGGTGCCGGTGATCCAAGCGACGGAGGACTTGACATGGAAGAGATGGGGATAGCCACCGTGACCTTGAACCCCGCGAAGGACAGGACCGTGTTCCTGGAGGGGTTCAAGGTGGGGGATGTGAACCGGGCCCAGGGGGACCACGTGGGGGCCGCTGGGAAGGGCATAAACGTGGCCTCGTTCCTCGGGGACTACGGGCATCGAAACGTGAGGGCCCTTGGGATCATCGGGGAGGAGGACCTGGGGTTCTTCCTGGAGTCCCTTAGAAGGCGCGGGGTAAGGGGATGTTTCACCCCGGTCCCTGGCAGGGTGAGGGAGAACATAAAGATCTCCGACCTTGGAAGCCGCATCGTAACGGACATCAACCTCCCGGGGCTAAATTGGAGGCCCTGGATGATGGGATCCGTGGAGGACGCCGTAAGGGAGAGCGGGGCCAAGGTGGTGGTCTTGTCCGGCAGTCTGCCCCCCGGTTGTCCCCTGGACACCTGGGCCCGTTTGGTGGATTTCGCGAAGGCCCTGGGAAAGAAGGTGATCGTGGACACCAGCGGCGAGCCCTTGAGGCTGGCCATTGAGGCTCGTCCGGACGGGGTCAAACCCAACCTGCGGGAGCTGTCGGAGGTTTTAAGGCTCCGGGAGGGGCCCGGGGGAATCGTTGAGGCGGCGGTGAGCCTCCGGGAGGCGGGGATCATCATGGGGGCCCTGTCTCTTGGGGCGGATGGGGCTTTGTTCTTCTCCGCGGAGGAGCTTCTCCTCGTGAGGCCCCCCAAGGTGGAGGCCCTCACCACCGTGGGTGCCGGGGATGCCATGGTGGCCGCCATGGCGCTCGGGATGGAGCGGGGGATGAGTTTAAGGGAGGTGGCATCCCTGGGGGCCGCCTTCGCCATCTGCGCCATAACCAAGCTGGACCCCCCGAGGGTGGACCCGGAGAGGGTCGCGGAGCTGGTGAAACGGATAAAGATATCGGAGGTGGAAGCATGATTGGGGAGCTGTTAACTGCCGGAAGGATCCTGCTTGACCTGGAGGAGACCGGGAAGGAGCTGGTCCTGGAACGTCTTGGGGAGACCCTGTTGAGGGACGGGATAGTCACGGACCTCCAGGGCTACCTTGCGGACGTTGCGTCCCGGGAGGCCTTAGGGACCACCGGGGTGGGACACGGGGTGGCAATACCCCACGCCAAGTCCTCCCACGTGGCGCAGCCTGGGATTGCCATGGGGAGGACCCGGGAGGGGGTGGAGGTGGGCTCCATGGACGGCACGAAGGCCAGGATATTCTTCCTCATCGCGGTACCCCAGGGGGAGCACGGGGAGCACCTCAAGGCCCTGTCCAACATAGCAAGGCTTCTGATGCACGATCGCTTCCGAGAGGGGCTGCTTTCCGCCTCATCCCCCGAGGAGGCCCACCGTTTGATAGTTGAGATGGAATCTCAGCTGGACTAGGCGGACCCTGGGGCTCCAGAGGAGTTTAGGCCCCCGGAGGCATTTGACTTTCCCTAAGGGGTTGTTCCGCCGCGGGTCCCAAGTGTTGAAGGGCGTAGCGGCGTTTTGGTACCCACAGACGAACAGGAGGTGCCTTTCATGGCTAAGATAGTGGCGGTAACCTCTTGCCCCACCGGCATAGCCCACACCTACATGGCGGCGGAGGCGTTAAAGCTGGCGGCGAAGGAGATGGGACACGAGATAAAGGTGGAGACCCGGGGGGCCGGAGGGGCGGACAACCTGCTCACCCAGGAGGACATATCCCTTGCGGACGGGGTGATCATAGCGGCGGACACCAAGGTTGAGAAGGACCGGTTCCAGGGCAAGCGGGTGCTGTCGGTGTCCACCGGGGAGGCCATAAAGGACTCCAAATCCCTGATAGAGCGGGTGCTCCAGGAGCCGGTCTATCAGGCCGCCGGGACCGTCGGGGAGGCGAAGAGCGGCTTTCCCGCCCAGAAGGAGAAACCCGCGGGTCCTTCCGGCAGGGGGGTCTACAAGCACCTGATGACCGGGGTTTCCTACATGATACCCCTGGTGGTGGCGGGGGGGCTGTCGATAGCCATGTCCTTTGCCTTCGGCATAAAGGCCTTTGAACAAGAGGGGTCCTTGGCATGGGGGCTGATGAAGATCGGCGGGGGAGCCGCTTTCGCCCTCATGGTGCCGGTGCTCTCCGCCTACATGGCCTACTCCATAGCGGACCGGCCGGGCCTTGCCCCGGGGTTCATAGGGGGCATGCTGGCAAGCCAGATAGGCTCCGGGTTCCTTGGAGGTATCGCCTCGGGCTTCATCGCGGGATACAGCGCCCTGTTCATATCCCAAAAGGTACGGCTGCCCAAGGGGCTGCAGGGGCTGATGCCGGTGCTGGTGATACCCCTTCTCTCCTCCCTCATAACCGGTTTCCTCATGCTCTACGTGGTGGGGACCCCGGTGAAGGCCCTCATGGACGCCACCACCGGGGCGTTAAATGGCATGAGCTCCTCCAACGCGGCGGTGTTGGGGCTGCTGCTAGGGGCCATGATGGCCTTCGACATGGGAGGCCCCGTGAACAAGGCGGCCTACACCTTCGCGGTGGGGCTTTTGGGCAGCGGTTCCTTCGAGCCCATGGCGGCGGTTATGGCGGCGGGCATGACCCCTCCGCTTGGGATAGCCCTGGCTTCCATGGCGTTCCCCCGCAAGTTCTCCGAGGAGGAGCGCGAGGCCGCCAAGGCGGCGGGGGTGCTGGGCATATCCTTCATAACCGAGGGAGCCATACCCTTCGCAGCGTCGGACCCCATAAGGGTCATACCCTCCATCGTGGCGGGTTCCGCCCTGGCGGGGGCCATGTCCATGGGGTTCCACTGCACCCTGCGGGCCCCTCACGGGGGGATCTTCGTGCTCCCCATACCCGGTGCGGTGGGGAACCTTGGGATGTACGCCCTCTCGATAGCCCTGGGGGCAGGGCTCACGGCCCTAATGCTGGGGTTTTTAAAGCCCCGGAGGGATTAGGGCTGGGACAAGGGAAGATGTGACCCTCCAGAAGCCCGTGGGGCACCGGTGATCCCGGTGCCCCACGGCGTTTAAGGAGGAGACGAGGGGCTGTAGGGCTTGTTGCCTAACCCCTTACGGCCGCGGAGGCCTTGAGGGGTTTCAGGGAGCACCTGTAGATGTCCTCTATGACCTGGTCCGTGGCCGTGACCGGGGCGAGGCTCAGCAGGGTGTCAAGGGACGGGGTGGTCTTGGCAAGGTGCACCAGTTTGGACACGTGCTCCTCACCGAAGCCCTGGTCGGAGAGCTTCTGGGTCACGCCCACGGAGAACAGCCACTCCTCCAAGGCCTCCGCGGCCCCCAAGGCCTCCTCGGGGGTACCCTCGAGGCCCGGGATTATCGGGGACAGCACGTCCGCCAAGACCTCGGGCCTTGCGGGGTAGATGTTCTTGACCACCCCGGGGACTATCATGGCAAGCCCAAGGCCGTGGGGAAGCTCCGGCTTCACCGCCGACAGGGGATGCTCAAGGGCGTGGGTGTAGTGCAAAAGGCCGTTGTCAAAGGCCACGCCGGCTATCATGGAGGCGTAGAGCAGGTAGTACCGGGCCTCCAGGTCCTTGGGATCCCGAAGGGCCTTAGGCAGGTACTTGGCGATGAGCCTCACGGTCTCCTTGGCCAGCAGGATGGAGTAAGGGCTCGCCGCCACGGTGGTGCAGGCCTCTATGACGTGGTTTAGGGCATCGACGGACACGTACCGGGTCTGATCCTCCGGAAGCCCGGTCATGAGGGAAGGATCGTCGATGGCGAACAGGGGATAGATGCAGTCGTAGGCTATGGCGGGCTTGTACTCCTTCTCCGGTATGCTCACCACCGCGAAACGGTCCACCTCCGTGCCGGTCCCGTGGGTGAGGTTGATGGCCACCACCGGGGCGGCCTTCTTGGGGCTGAACTTGAGCTCATACAGGTCCCTGGCGGTCTTGTCGGGGTACTCCATCAGTATGGCGGCGCTCTTGGCGGAGTCTATGGGGCTGCCTCCCCCTATGGCCACCACCGCGGTGGCCCCGAACTCCCGGGCCATCTGGGCCGCCTCATCCACCGAGTCCACCGTTGGATTAGGGGTTATGCGGTCGTAGTGCACGTAGGAAACGCCGTGCTTCTCAAAGGCCTTGAGCACCTTGCCCCAGCAGGTCCTGTAGGACGATCTGCCGGACACCACCAAAACCCTCCGGTGCCCCATGTCGGACAGGGCCTCCATTATGGGATCCACCTTGTCTATGGCTCCCACCCCCAGGTAGCAGGTGGTCCTGGTCCTTATCTCCTTGACGTCGTATATGGAGTTGTTCTTCTCCCACACTCCGGACACCTCCAAACTTTTTTGACGATATCGTAAAGTTTGTGTCTTTTTTTCACTGTCTCTTCGGGCCATACTCTACTCCGATTCTCTAAGATGTCAACCCCGCCAAGGAGGCCCTCGGGGTATCCGACAATCCCGCCGGGTGTGCTATTATGTAGCAAAAATGGGCCTTTTTTAAGCATTTGTAATGCAAATCACGATCTCCTCGGGGCTGTAACTAAGGCAGCGGGGGATCAAAAGCCTCAAACTCAAAAAATCCAAAAGGAGACCGGAGGAAATGGATCTCAACGAAGTAAGGTCCGAGATCCTTCGCCTCAAGGAGGCGAAGGGGGCCGTAATCCTGGCCCACAACTATCAGATCCCGGAGGTGCAGGACGTGGCGGACCTGGTGGGGGACTCCTTCCAGCTGAGCCGCGCTGCCGCTGGTACGGATCACCGAATGATCGTGTTCTGCGGCGTCAAATTCATGGCGGAGAGCGCGAAGATCCTCTCGCCGGACAAGAAGGTCCTGCTGCCGGAACCCCAGGCGGGGTGCCCCATGGCGGACATGGTGACACCGGAGGACCTAAGGCGCATGAAGGACGAACACCCGGGCGTGCCGGTGGTCTGCTACGTCAACACCTCTGCGGAGGTCAAGGGGGAGTGCCACATATGCTGCACCTCCTCCAACGCCCCAAAGGTGGTGCGATCCCTTAACTCAAAGGAGGTTATCTTCGCCCCGGACCGCAACCTGGCCCGCTTCGTCCAGCGGGCGGTGCCGGAGGTGCGCGTAATCCCCTGGGACGGCTTCTGCCCCACCCACGAGCGCATAGACCCGGATCAGGTCCTCTCCGCCCTGGCGGAGCACCCCTCCGCCCTCTTCATGGCCCACCCGGAGTGCCAGGAGGAGGTGGTGAAGATGGCCCACTTCGTGGGCAGCACCTCCCAGATGTTGGACTTCGCGGCCTCCTCGAGCACCTCGGAGTTCATAGTGGGCACCGAGGAGGGGATGCTGCACGGGCTTAAAAAACGATGCCCCCACAAGACCTTCTACACCATCTCCCCCGCCCCGGTGTGCCCCAACATGAAGCGCACCACCCTCCACTCCATCCTGCGCTCCCTGCAGGAGGAAACCCACGAGATCATCCTTCCCCGGGACACGATAGACCGTGCCAGGGCCTCGCTGGAGAGGATGCTGGAGGTGATATAAATTGAGATACCTCACATCCTTCGCAGGGGAACCCTCGGACCACAACCGCTTCGACGTCATCGTGATAGGAGCCGGGGTTGGAGGGCTCTTCGCAGCCCTGAACCTGCCCCACTCCATGAAAACCGCGGTGGTTATGAGCGCCCTGCCCAAGGACACCAACAGCGGCCTAGCCCAAGGGGGCATAGCCATATGCCAGGGACCTGAGGACCAGGAGTCCCACGTGGAGGACACCTTGGAGGCGGGATGCCGCCACAACGACCCCGAAGCGGTCAGGGTCATGGTCAAAGAAAGCCCAGACATCGCCCAGGACCTTATGGCCTTGGGGGTGGAGTTCGACCGGAACCCCGATGGGTCCTTGAAGCTAACCCGGGAGGGGGGACACTCCAAGAACCGCATACTCCACACCAAGGACTCCACAGGGGCGGAGATCGTACGAGCCCTGGCCAAGGCGGCGAGGGGGCGAGATAACCTCACCTTCTTCGACAACGCCTTCGCGGTGGACATAATAACCGACCAATTCGGATCCGCCGGGGTGCTGGCCGTGCTCGGGGGGGCCACCAGGTGCCTGTTCGCCAGGCACCTGGTGGTGGCCACCGGCGGCATAGGCAGGCTCTACGAGCGCACCACCAACATGCGCTACTCCTCCGGGGACGGGATCGCCATGGCCATTAGGGCCGGGGCCTCCGTCTTGGACATGGAGTTCGTCCAGTTCCACCCCACGGGGCTCTACTCCCCCTCCTCCCAGCAGAGCTTCCTCATATCCGAGGCGGTGCGGGGAGAGGGGGGCATCCTGCGCTCCCCAAAGGGGGAACCCTTCATGAGGGACGAACACCCCCTAAAAGACCTGGCCCCACGGGACATCGTGGCCCGGGCGGTGACCCGGCAGATGCTTAAACACAACTCCCCCTTCGTGTACCTGGACGTTACACACCTGGGAGGGGATTTCCTAAGGACCCGGTTCCCAAACATCTACCACCGGTGCCTGGAAGAGGGTTTGGACATAGCAAGGGACTGGATACCGGTGCGTCCCGTGGCCCACTACCTGATGGGTGGCATATCCACGGACCTTTGGGGCAGGAGCTCGGTGGAAGGGCTCTACGCCTGCGGGGAGGCCGCCAGGACCGGGGTCCACGGGGCAAACCGCCTGGCCAGCAACTCCCTCCTGGAGGCCTTGGTGTTCGCCAAACGGATAGCCCGGGTGATACCGGACACCCCAAGGCCTGGCCTACTTCCCTCTTACGCCGGGGAGCCCAGGCACCGGGGCGCGGAGTTCCCATGGGATCCAACGGAGGCCATGGAAAGGATACGGCGGATCATGACCGAACGGGCCTTCGTGATCCGCACCGCCGAAGGGCTTCGCAAGGCCCGGGAGGAACTGGGCGAGATGCTGAGCTCCGCGGGGGGGGCGGACCTATCATCAATTGACCACTTCGAGGTGATAAACATGATCCAGGTGGCCCTCTCGGTGGTGAACGGGGCCCTGAGTAGGCCCTCGTCCCTTGGAAGCCACTGGATTGAGGGGTGATTGGGCTTTGAGACCGCATTACAACTGGTTTGAGGTTGATAGGATAATCCGGCAGGCCCTCATGGAGGACATGCCCAACGGGGACGTGAGCACCGCCTGCGTGGTGACCGGCCCGGTGACCGCAAGGGCGCGGCTCACCGCCAAGGCCCAGGGGGTGGTGGCGGGGCTCGATGTGGCCGCCCGGGTATTCTCAACCCTGGACCGGGACGTGAAGATCCGTTTCCTCGCGCAAGACGGGGACACCGTCACCCCCGGCGAGGACCTGATGGAGATAACAGGGGACGGGGGGGCCATGCTTTCCGCGGAGCGAACGGCGCTTAACCTGCTCCAGCGGATGAGCGGCATAGCCACCGCGGTGAGGGGCTTCGTAGACGCCCTCTCGGGCTTCCCGGTGCGCATAACGGACACCCGAAAGACCGCACCGGGCCTCAGGACCCTGGACAAGGCGGCGGTGCTCATCGGAGGAGGCCGGAACCACCGGTTCTCCCTGTCCGACGGGGTGATGCTTAAGGACAACCACATAGCCCTGGCAGGGGGGATCGAGAAAGCGGTCCGCATGGCGAGGGAACGGATACCCCACACCATGACCATAGAGGTGGAGACCAAGACCCTTCAGCAGGTGGAGGAGGCCCTCAATTCCGGGGCGGACATCATCATGCTGGACAACATGAGCCCCGAGGAGATGGCCCAGGCGGTCAAGCTGGCCAAGGGCAGGGCGATCATAGAGGCCTCGGGGAACATGACGGTCCAGCGGGCCCTTCAGGCCGCCATGGCAGGGGTGGACGTTATATCCGTGGGATCCCTCACCCACTCGGCAACCGCCCTGGACATAAGCATGAACATAACGGAAATAATGCAGGGGAACCCTTGACACCAAACCTCTGTGGCTCACGGAATATTGGGACTATACTCCTAATAAAATCTATGACGTGATACAATCTCGCACAGGAAGTCAATTCTACTCGGCGATACCCTAAAGGGGGCCCCGCCGGTAAGGGGTGATGCACCGTGAGAAAGACCAGTTACCCGCTCATCTTGGTCCTGGCGCTGTTGGTTTCCGCAGGCACAGTCCTTACCCCTAACATAGCCTTGGCAGGGGGCAACGCCCAGGACAGCGTGGTTAACCGAATAACCACTAAGGAGCTGGTCAAGATCCTAAAGGAGGACGGGTACTCCGCGGACCTGGACAAGGACGGGGACATCATATGGAAGCTGGAGGGCTACAACGCCCTGGTGCTCACCCCGAACGACAACAGCATAGAGTTCTACATAGCCTTCGCGGAGAGCAAGGCCACCATGGCGAGGATAAACGATTGGAACATGAACCGCCGGTACTCCAGGAGCTACATGGACCAGAAGAAGCAAGCCTGCCTTGAGCTTGATCTAGACCTGGAAGGCGGGGTGACCCGGGACCGCATAAGGGACTTCCTCAAGACCTGCAGGGAGTCCTTCGTCACGTGGTACAAGGAGGTGCTGATGTGACCCCTTGACATGACCTTAAGGGGCACATATCATCACCCCATGATCAGATTGCACAGTTCTCTCAAACCGTTCCTCAATATCGACAGCACCCTTTGGTGGCGGTGGCCTTGAGGCCGCCGTCCGCCTTGGGCTTTGCTCTAGCAAGTCCTTAAAGGGGGGCCGCGGCTATCCTGCGGTCCCCCTCGCGCTTTTGAGCCACTTGGGAAAGCTATTTCGAGGAGGGGCCGCGCTGGTATATCCAGGCGGCCCCTCTCTCTTTCGCGGAAACCCGGCACGTGAGTGCCATTTGAGAGGAGGAAGGCAAGATGAGACAGATGAGCCAGGCGGAGGGCAAGAGGGTTTTGGGAGACGGATACTTCGGCCGTTACGGCGGGGCCTTCGTGGACTCGGCGGTGGCGGAGAGGCTTTCCGAGCTGGAAGGGGCGTTCCAAGAGGCATTGGGGGATCCGGAGTTTGAGAGGGAGTACCGGGAGCTGCTAAGGCACTACGTGGGGCGTCCCTCCGCCCTAACACGGTGTTTGAACCTGTCCAGCCTGTCCCCCAAGGGGGCCAGGATGTACCTCAAGCGGGAGGACCTGAACCACACGGGGGCCCACAAGATAAACAACGCCCTGGGTCAGGGGCTTCTGGCCAGGCGGATGGGCAAGGACAGGATAATAGCCGAGACCGGGGCGGGGATGCACGGCACCGCTTGCGCCACCGTGGCGGCCCTCTTGGGGCTTCAGTGCACGGTCTTCATGGGGGAACAGGACGTTAAGAAGCAGGCCCCGAACGTGGCCCGCATGAGGGCATTGGGGGCACAGGTGGTGAGCGTCTCCCAAGGGGCGGGCACCCTCAAGGAGGCGGTGGACGCCGCCCTGGACCGCTACGTGTCGGACCCCGGGGCGTTTTACCTATTGGGATCCGTGGTGGGCCCCCATCCATACCCCACCATGGTGAGGCACTTCCAGTCGATCATAGGAGAAGAGGCAAGGGAGCAGTTCCTCCAGGTGGAGGGCTGTCTTCCCAGCCACGCCATAGCCTGCGTGGGGGGAGGCAGCAACGCCATGGGACTCTTCAGCGGCTTTCTCGGCGACCCGTCGGTGCAGCTCGTGGCGGTGGAGCCCGCGGGGCTGGGGCTCCACACGGATAAACACGCCGCCTCGCTGCTCAAAGGCCGGGAGGCGGTGATCCACGGCTTCAGGACCTACGTGCTCACCGACCATGACGGCAGCCCCGCGGAGGTTCACAGCGTGTCCTCCGGGCTGGACTACCCTGGCGTGGGACCCGAGCTGGCACACCTGAAGGACCTGGGAAGGATCCGCTGCGAAAGCGTGACCGACCGGGAGGCCCTGGAGGCCTTCCTCACCCTATCCAGGACCGAGGGCATAATACCCGCCCTGGAGAGCTCCCACGCGGTGGCGTACGCCTTAAAGCTCCTCCCAACCCTCAACGAAGACCAAGCGATCCTGGTCAACCTCTCCGGCCGGGGGGATAAGGACCTCGACACCGTCATGAGGGAGCTTAGGCTCTAGGGGCCGCAAACTCATTTGACCGCCCCGTCCTCCGCCCCGTACGCGGCCAGTATCCTCCGGTACTGGCCGCTCCTCTTCATCTCCAAGAGCCCCTTCTCAAAGGCCTTCAGGATCTTTTCCCCGTCCTTGACGTTCCTTGAGACCATCACGTGAAGGGTGGCCTCCCGCAGGGGCGTCTCCGCAGTATCAAGGACCTCCAAAAGCCACGGCTCCCGCTCGGAGATCTCGAGCATCCCCACCAGACGGTCGTTAAGGGCCAGGTCCAGCTTTCGGGACGCCACCTTCAGCGCCAAGGGCACGAAGCTCACGTCGTAATCCCTCCGGTAGTTGTCCCAGGAGAGGAACTCCTCGTCGTAGGAGTATCCCTTGACGAGCCCCACCTTAAGCCCCGTGAGGCTCTCCCGCCCCCGGTACTGGAAGGAACTGTCCTTCCTCTTGAAGAAGACTATGCGGCTTACGGCGTAAGGGGAGCTCACCAGGTACTTCTTCTGCCTCTCCTTGGTGAACCAGGCGTCTATGAGCATGTCCGCCTTGCCCTCGTAAACCGCCCGCTGGGCGGCATCCCACGGCATGACCTTAAACGACACCCGATACCCCTGGGTCCTCAGGGCCTCCCTCACGATCTCCGCCGCCATGCCAAGCCTTTGGCTTCGGGGGTTGAAGTAGGGAGGCCAAGGATCCGCCGCCGCCACAAGGACCCTCTCCGCGCCGATGCCAGGGCAAACCGTGACACAAAACAGGACGAACTGGGCCAGCAAAACGGCCCTAAGCAGGGACTTCACCATCCTATCCACCCCCCAGCCCGTAATCGTGCACCAAGGTTCGCACCCTGCGGACAGGCTAACACCAAAGGGCCCGGGACTTCAAGGGACCCCATACGCCGGATTCAGGGGTTGCCTTACAGGCCAGTCCTTGGCATACTCAACCAGGTGCAAAGGGATTTAAGCTTTTTTGAATTTTAACCTTAATGGAAGGGGGAGATTCACGTCATGAACCCTAGGACCGTGGTCATCACCGCAGCGCTCTTAGCGACCCTCTCCAGCTCCGCCGGGGCGGGGAGCCTTCCGGATAGGAAGGACGTGCCGGTGGAGCTCAAGTGGAGGCTGGAGGACATATACCCCAATGAACGGGCCTTTGAGGGGGACTTAAAGGCCCTCAAGGGCCGCATGGGGGAGGTGGAGCGCTTCAAGGGAAGGCTCAGCTCATCGCCGGAGGTGCTTGCGGAGTGCCTGAAGCTCAAGGATCAGCTGGCCATAACCATGGGCAAGCTCTACGCCTACGGGGTGATGAGAAGCCATGAGGACACATCGGACCCCAAGCGTCAGGCCCTGGCGGATCGGGTGTCGTCCCTGTCCACGGAGCTGGAGACCCTCTGCAGCTTCATAGTGCCGGAGATAACCCAGATGGACCCCAAGAGGCTATCGGAGTTCATGGAACACCCATCCTTAAAGGACCACCGGTTCTTCCTGTCCGAGATAGCCCGGAAGAGGGCCCACGTGCTCTCCCCCAGGGAGGAAGAGCTCCTGGCGATGGCTGGGGACGCCCTGGAGACACCGGATCAGGCCTTCTCCATGCTCACCAACGCGGACATGACGTTCTCCCCCATAACCGATGAAAAGGGGAACCTAACGGAGATGTCGGAGGAGCGCTACTACCGGTTCGTAAGGAGCAAAGACCGGCGGGTGCGGAAGGAGGCGTACGACAGCCTGTACGACGCCTACGGCAGGTTCACCAACACATTAGGGGCCACCTTCGGCGGGATGCTCAAGGGAAGCCTTTTCTTGGCCAAGGCACGAAAGTACCCGTCGGTCCTGGCCATGGCCCTGGACGACGATGCCATACCGGAGGAGGTCTACCACAACCTGGTGAGGACCGTGGAGTCCCGTCTTGAGCCGCTTCACCGGTACGTGAAGTTCCGGGCCAAGGCCCTCAAGCTCCAGCGGATAGAGCCCTACGACCTTCACGTGCCTCTGGCGGATGAACCCAAGACGGACATCCCCTGGCAGGAGGCCAAGGCCTTGGTCTTGGAAGCCCTAAAGCCCCTGGGGGATGAGTACGTAAGGATCGCCCGGGAGGGAATGGAGAAGGGCTGGATAGACGTGATGGAGAACAAGGGCAAGCGGGGAGGGGCCTACTCCTGGGGCAGCTACGGCACCCACCCGTACATACTCATGAACTACAACGGCACCCTGAACGACGTGTTCACCTTGGCCCACGAGATGGGGCACTCCATGCACACCTACTACAGCAACCTCAATCAGCCGTACCCCACCAGCGACTACAGCATTTTCGTGGCGGAGGTGGCCTCCACGTTCAACGAGATGCTCCTCCTGGACCACCTGATCAAGAACGCCAAGGACCCGAACGAAAAGCGGTACCTTATAAACTACCAGCTGGATCAGATAAGGAGCACCCTATACAGGCAGACCATGTTCGCCTCCTTTGAGCGGGAGGTCCACCGCCGCCATGCGGAAGGGGAACCGGTGACCCCCAAGGAGCTCAAGGAGCTGTGGGAAAAGCTCAACGGGGATTACCACGGGGAGGCCTTCCACGTGGATTCGAAGCTCCTGATGGAATGGGCTAGGATACCCCATTTCTACAGCCCCTTCTACGTTTTCCAGTACGCCACCGGCATATCCGCCGCCATATCCTTGAGCAGCGCGGTCCTCTCCGGAGACCCCTCTGCCAGGGACAGGTACCTTGAGATGCTTAAGAAGGGGGGCTCCAAGCACCCCATAGAGCTCCTCAAGGAGGCGGGGGTTGACATGAGCTCTCCCAAACCCATAGAGGACGCCATAAGGCTCTTCGACCGGAGGCTCAAGGAGCTGGAGGAGATGGACGCCAGGTAGCAGACACGCTGGATCAGGAGATCCGATGCACCAACGAAGCCCCGGGGACAACCCCGGGGCTTCGTTCGATCTCATGGACGCCGCAACCGCTCGCCGCCCACAGGGGAGAACCCCTTTGGGGATCGATGGGATCAAGGACGCGCTCTCTCCCCTTTCTCCTCCTCCGCCACCTGCCCAACCCGCTGGGAAAGCCCCCGGCGGATGACCAGCACCGCGTCTTCTCCGTCCACCACCATCACGTCCTCAAGCCCCATGAGGACAAGCCTCCTCCGGGAGGACACCGCAAGGCACCCACGGCAGCCCTCGAAACGGGCAGACCCTCTCGATGCGTTGCCCTCCTGGTCCTTAGGCGTCACCTGGTAAACCGAGTCCCAGCTGCCCACGTCGGACCAGGGGGTCTTAAGGGGCACCACCGCCACCCTATGGGACCCCTCAAGGAGCCCCTTGTCGAAAGACAGGGGCTCCACGTCCTTGTAGGCATTCAAAAGCCCCGCAAGGCCTGCCCCCGCAAGGCCCCAAAGGGATGGGGCCACCAGCTCGAGCTGCTCCATGAAGGTCCCAAGGGAGAAACAGAACATCCCGCTGTTCCAAAGGTATCCCCCCTCCTCCAGAAAGGCCTTGGCCCTCTCAAAAGGGGGCTTCTCCTCGAACCGCTCCACCGCATGCCCGGAAAGGCCCCTAAGCGGTTCCCCTGTCTTTATATAACCGTAACCGGTCTCCGGATGCCCGGGCTCCACGCCAAATGTCACAAGGTACCCCGCGAGGGCTATCTCCGCCGCCTGGTCCATGGCATCCGCCAGGATCAACTGGTCTCCCACCACGTGGTCGCAGGGGAGGACGAAGACCACGTCCCCATCCCGGGCCCCCTTGTCCCTAAGGGCCAGGACACCGGCCAACACGGCGGGCAGGGTGTTCCTCCTGCAAGGCTCCTCGATCACGGGGCAGAGCTCCCCTCCCGGGGTCTCCAGCAGGTGGGATCTAACCTTCCACCCCAAGCCCTGCGAGGTCACCGCCACCATCCTTGAGGGATGCACCCGGCTCAACGCCCGGCGGAACGCATCCGCAAGGAGACTCGGGCCCTCCCCAAGGGGCATGAACTGCTTGGGGTTCTCCCCCCGCGACAGGGGCCAAAGCCTGGTGCCCCCTCCTCCGGCCAAAAGAATCCCGTGGGCCTTCATCACATCTACATCCTTCCGTCGTCACATCCGCCATTGGGCCTTCGGCTGCGCCTTAGGTTGTACATCTCCGCGTCCGCCCGGGCCACCGCGGACATGAGGCACTCACCCGCCTCAAGGCACACCACACCGAAGTCGAAGGACAACCCGCTCACGCAGGAACAGAGGATCATCCCCGAAAGGGCACGGCTCACCCGGTCAAGAAGCCCCATCATCTCAGCCTGGCTTGCCCCGGGGGAGAACACCACGAACTCGTCCCCCCCGTACCGGACCACCACGTCGCTGGACCGGACCGACTCCCGGATCACCCTGGCTACCTCCCTTAGGACCATATCCCCGGTCTCGTGCCCGTAGGTGTCGTTCACCCCCTTGAAGTTGTTCAGGTCCACCATGGCCACGCAGACCGGAAGCCCGGACCTGGCAGAGCGGGTGAGCTCCTCCTCCAGCCGGGCGTCCAGGTACTTGCGGTTCCAAAGCCCCGTCAACGGGTCCTTGAGGCTCTGGAGCTCCAGGAGCTTTAGGTGCTCCAACCCCTCAAGCAGGGCTCCCAGGTGCCACGAGAGGACCTCGAAGAACTCCTCGTCGGAGCCATCGAAAGGTTCATCCGGGGACTCCAGAAGCAGAACCCCCCTCATCTGACCCATAGCGAACACCGGGACGTCCAGCTGATGCCTGGTGCCCGCGTCCACCAAGGCCAGGTGTCCCGACTCGGGGCCCACCCAACGATGGTTGGTCATCCGCCGGGACCTCAGGATCCGGTACACCAACCCCCCGCCCCTGCGCTTTATCTCCCGGCTCTTCTCCCCCAACAGCTCCTTAGGGGTCACGCTGGAGGCCAATATCTCAAGCTCCACGGGACCTTCCTCTTCCACCTTGAAGAACTCCACCACCCCGTACCCCATGGAGTCCGAGAGCTCCCGCACCACCACATCCGCCATCTCCTCCAGCGACGATGCCCCCCTCAAGGACATCACAAGCCGATGCAGCATCCTGTTCCTGTTGAGCTCCCTCTCTAGACGGTCTACGACCTCGCTTCTCTCTATCCTCATGGCTATGAATAGCCCCAGGGCCTTGAGGATCTCCCCGTCAACCTCCACGCTCAGCGCCCTGGGCTGCCTCTTCCCCACCCGCAGCATCCCCCAGGGATAACCGTCAGGACCTATTATGGGAACCCCAAGCTCGGACCGGATGTCCTCCTCGGTCCTCACCACCACCGGGTCTATGAGGGAATCCTCGCAGAGATAGGGCCTAAGGTACCGCATCACCCTTCCCACCAAACCACGGCCCTCCTGGATCAACGGATCCACCTGCTCCGCCGAGACAGAGCTGCCGCGGTTCCTCCGGAACCTTATGGGAGCTCCTCTCCGGTCCCTGGACACTATGGACGCCACTTGATAACCCATGGCCACAAGCCCATCCACCGTCCGGTCAAACAACCCCTCCACGGTTACCTCGTCCCCGAGCTGCGTGAGAAGCGCTATGAGAGCCCCCCTCTTGTAGGACAGGTCCTCCAGCGACGCATTCCGAACCCTCTCAAGCTTAAGCCGGTCCTCCTTACGCTCCGCCTCGAGCAATCCCCATATCACAGGGGCTGCCAGGTCAGATGCATTTATAACCATATCCAGATTATCAACCAGATCCTCCCCCCGCCTGCCGACGACGCAAAGGACCCCCATCACCCGGCCCCGCCACTTAACGGGGCAGGCCAGGCGGGTGACACCCCCGTCCTGTGGGGAGCCTTCCACCTGCACCTCCCCGAGGGAGAAAGCCCGCCCCACCGGGCCGTCCATGGCGGGGACGAAACGCTGGTTCCTCGCCCTGCCGGTCACGTCCACGAGCATCCCGTCATTCGACCTGGAGGGGACGTAAAAAAAGACCGATCGGTTCCCGTCCTTAAAAGCCCTGGCGGCCCAGTCCGCCAGGGCCGAACAGGCGTCCTCCGGCGACAGCGCCCTCCCAAGTGCGTTAATCAAGGTCTTGAGGTTCGGGAAACCCACGGCAGCACCCCCAATCTTCGAGGCCTACTTCACAGGCCAGCCAAACCGCCGATCATGTCGCATCTCCCACGGAACCGCCGTTAAGGACGAACACCTGGTCCATCTCCAGGTGTACGTCCATAAAGGCCTGCACCACCGACGGGTCAAAATGGACGCCCGAGTTGGCGGTGATGTAGTCCACCACCCGCTGGTGATCCATCGGTTCTTTATAGGGCCTCCGGCTCCTCAGGGCATCGTAGACGTCCGCCACGGCGGTTATCCGGGCGGAAAGGGGGATCTCGGTCTCCTTGAGCCCATAGGGATAGCCGGATCCGTCCCATCGCTCGTGATGGTAGAGGGCTATCTCCGCCGCCACGCTCAGGCTCCTCTTGTCCTTCAGTATGTTGTACCCCATGACCGTATGGGTCTTCATTAGCTCGAACTCCCCGGGGTCAAGCCGCCTTGGGGCCAGGAGTATGCTGTCCGGTATGCCCACCTTGCCTATGTCGTGAAAGGGGGCGAAGAGCTCCATGTCCTTGCAGAACTTGTCGGGCATTCCCATGGCCTCCGCGAGCAACCGACAGTAGCTTCCTATGCGGATCAGGTGTTCCCCGGTCTCCTCGTCCCGCATCTCCGCGGTGAGCATGATGGCCCTGTAGGCCTCAAGGAGGACCTGCTCCTCCTTGTCCTTGAGGGCGCTCAAGTCCACCGGGATAGCTAGAAGCGCCGATATGTCGCCGTTCACATCCCTTATGGCGCTCACTATGAGCCTTACCCAGATCACGGACCCGTCCTTCCGGCGGTTCAAAACCTCTCCCTCCCAGCGCCCCACCGCCGGGTCCAAGACATCCCGCCACAGCCTACGGAAGATCTCTTCGTACTCCTCCCTCGATATGCCGTGCTCCTCATAGACCTCAGGGCCTGGGTTCAGTATCCTTGGGTTCTTGCCCAGAGCCTCCTTCAGGGTGTAACCATACATCTCCTCGAAGGCGGAGTTCACGTAGGTTATGGTGCCGGAGGGGTCGGTTATGCAGACCCACTCGGCGAACTGGTCAAGGGCGCTGCGGAACACATCGAGGTTCTGCCTTGCCAGCACCAGGTCGGTGATGTCGTGCCCTATGAGGAGGACCGACTCCTTTTCCCTGCCCCCGGACAAGAGGACCAGTTTCAGCAGCAGATGCCGGAGCTGCTCCCCCTTGAAGGCCTTAACGTGAAGGACCCCCCCGGATCTCAAGGCGTCTTTCACGGCCTGGACGTGGTCCTTGGACACCATCTCCCATATGAACGGGGAGCCTTGTCTTGGCAGCAGGTCCCTGGCGAAGCCGTTGCAGTGAACCACCCGGCCGGACCTGTCCAACACGGCGAAGACCGTGGAGTCGTCATCGGTCACCGCGGACAGAAGACGCCTTTGAAAGGCCAAGTCCCCAAGGGCCATTCGGAGCTCCGCGTCCCTCCGGCTGAAGGACAGCAGCACCCCCTCGAACTTACCGAAGGGATCGAATATGCCCCGGCACTCAACGGAACCGCTGTGATAGCCCACTTGAAAAGCGGGGCATGAGGTTCCCCCTGATAGCACGGGGCAAAGGGCGGCCCTGCAAAGGTCATCTCCGAAGAGGTCCTGGCACATCCTGCCCTCCGAAGAGTCCCCCGGAATGCCCATGAGCCTCTGCAGGGAGGTGGTAACGAAGACCACCCTCCCGGAGGGGTCCACTAGGGCGACGGGTTCGCCTAAAGCTTCAATAGCTCCCTTGAGAAGCCTTTCCATATCTCATCCACTCTCTCCCCGCAACGCTTGATGACTATCTATAAACCGTGCATCCGAAACACCAGCCATATTAATTCTAACACCACAAGAACACGCCCTGACCCACCGCAAGCGATATGGGCAGGTTACAAAAACGGGATTTTGGCCCCCAGCTGGTCCGGGGAACGGGCTATCCTGGGGAATTTACAAATCCTTAACACAACTGTAAGGCGGTCCCAATCGTGGGGGGGTAGGATCTTGAGGCAAGGGAAGTTAAGACCAAGAGGGAGGATGATTCGCGTGAGGTTTTTAGGCAAGGCTTTGGCTTCGGTTGTCCTGCTTGTGGGGCTATGCGGCAGTGCCATGGCGGGGGAGATAGTGATGAACGGATCTACAACCGTACTTCCCTTTGCCCAGTCCGCGGCGGAGGCGTACATGAAGGCCCATCCGGAGGTTAAGATCTCCGTCTCCGGAGGCGGCAGCGGCAACGGCATAAAGGCGCTGATAGACGGCATAGCCCACATAGCAAACGCCTCCAGGGCGATGAAGAAGGAGGAGGTTGAGAAGGCCAAGTCCAAGGGGATCAATCCGGTGGAGCACGTGGTGGCCTTTGACTGCATAGTTCCCATAGTCAACCCCTCCAACCCGATATCGGACCTCACGGTGGACCAGCTCAGGGACATCTACACCGGCAAGATCAAGAACTGGAAGGATGTCGGCGGTCCCGATAAGCCCATAGTGGTGATAACCCGGGATACCAGCTCCGGCACCTATGAGGTCTGGGAGGAGAAGGTGCTGAGAAAGGCCCCGGTGACCCCCAGGGCCCTGGTGGTGGCGTCCTCCGGGGCGGTTATACAGACGGTGGCGAAGAACCCCCTGGCCATAGGGTACGACGGGCTGGGCTACGTGGACACCCGGGTTGTCAAGACCCTCAAGATAAACGGTGTTGACGGGGCCCCCACCAACGCTCGGAACGGGAAGTTCCCCACCGCCAGGAAGCTATACATGTACACCAACGGGGAGCCCAGCGGGGAGGTTAAGGCGTTCCTGGACTTTATGAAGGGGCCGGAGGGGCAGAAGTACGTGGCCAAGGAGGGTTTCGTAACCCTTAAGCCCTAGGCTGAGGAGCCTTGGGGATCCTGCGGAGTCGGGGAAGTTCGAGCGCAAGTTGTCCAGGGGGGCCTCAGGGCCCCCCTCTTTCAGGAGCGCGACGGTAAGGAGGTACCTTTAAATGGGGGAGATAAGGGGGGACCGGGTACCCCGGGCGGCCATAGGGACCGTGGCCATGGCGGGCATAGCGGTTATGCTGTCCATAGTGGTCTTCTTGCTCAAGGAGAGCCTGCCCATCCTGGCCCATACGACACTTAAAGACATGGCCTTGGGCATGCTCTGGTATCCCGCCAGGGATGAGCCGTCCTTCGGGATGCTGCCGCTGATCACGGGTTCCATTGGGGTTACGGGGCTTTCTGCCCTCATGGCCCTTCCGGTTGGCGTAGGTCTTGGCATATTCACCGCCATGGTGTGTCCTGGCAAGCTCCGGGAGTTGTTCAAGCCCCTCCTGGAGGCCCTGGGGTTCTTCCCATCCGTGGTATTGGGGTTCCTGGGCATGGTGGTGATAGCCCCATGGATGCAGGAGAGGCTCGAGCTTTTGAGCGGCCTTAACATGCTGAACGCCTCCATGCTGCTTGGGGTGATGATACTTCCGACGGTGGCGTCCTTAACGGACGACTCTCTCATGGCGGTCCCCAAGGATGTGAGGGACGCCTCATACGCCCTTGGGGCCACCCGTCATGAGACCATATTCAAGGTGTGCGTCCCCTATGCCTGGCGGGGGATAGCCCAGGCCTGTCTTCTGGGGATCATGAGGGCCCTGGGGGAGACCATGGTGGTTCTCATGGCGGCGGGGGGTGCTGCCATAATACCGGAGTCAATAACGGACCCGGTAAGGCCCTTGACCTCCGCCATAGCGGCGGAAATGGGAGAGACGCCGGTTGGATCCCCCCACTATCACGCCCTCTTTTTCATGGGGTTGATACTGCTTTTTGCCACCATGGGGATAAACTTCATCATCCTGTGGCTTGAGGGGAGGCGCAGGGGTTGAATCATTTTTCGAGGATCCTAAAGGACCGCATGAGCTCCCTGGTGCTCTGGCTCATGATGATAGGGGCCATAGGTGTCATGGGTTTTATAGTGGCGTTCCTGTGGAAGAACGGCCACTCCGCCCTGAGCTGGGAGTTCATAACCGAGAAGCCCCGGAGCGGCATGACCGAAGGGGGTATTGCCACGCCCCTGGTGGGGACCGTGCAGCTCATGGGGCTTTCCATGCTGATGGCCCTTCCCGTGGGGGTAGCCACCGCGGTGTACCTCAACGAGTACTCCCCCAAGGGTTTTTGGGCCTCCGCTTTGAGGCTTGCCATAAGGAGTCTGGCGGGGGTGCCGTCGGTGGTGTTTGGTCTATTCGGTCTTTCGTTCTTCTGCGTTTTCTTAAGGCTTGGGACCAACATGCTCACCGCCTCCATGACCCTGGCTTGTCTGGTGCTGCCGGTGGTGGTAAGCGCCGCGGAGACCGCGCTGATGAACGTGCCGAAGGACTTTCGGGACGCGTCGTTCGCCATGGGGGCCACCAGGTGGCAGACCATAAGGAAGGTGGTCCTTCCATCCGCCATGCCCTCCATAATAACCGGGGCGATACTGGGGCTTGGCAGGGTGGCGGGGGAGACGGCACCGATAATCTTCACCGGGGCGGTGTTCTTCACCCCCGACTTCGCCAAGAGTCCCTTTGAGTCGGTGATGGCGCTTCCATATCACGTTTACGTGCTGGCCACTGCGGGGACCAACATAGATGCCACAAGGCCGATACAGTACGGGACCGCCCTGGTGCTCATAGGGGTGGTGCTTATATTCTCCCTGACCGGTACGGTGTGGCGGAGTCAATTGAGGAGGAGGAACCAGGTATGACCCAAGGACAGGACGGGCATGGGGCCCCGGCGGATCATATGGAGGCCCCCAAGCTGGAGGCACAGGAGCTGTCCCTATATTATGAGGAGGGGCGGGCCGCCATTAGGGACATAAACCTAAAGATACCCCCCAGGTCGGTGACCGCCCTCATAGGACCCTCGGGCTGCGGGAAGAGCACGTTCCTGAGGTGCATCAACCGGATGAACGACTTCATAGCGGGGGTAAAGGTGGAGGGCAGGATTCTCCTAGACGGGGATGACATATACGCTCCGTGGGTTGACGTTATAGGTCTCAGGCGCAGGGTGGGGATGGTGTTCCAGCGTCCCAATCCCTTCCCCTTCTCCATATGGGAGAACGTGACCTACGGTCCCAGGCTGCACGGCATAAGGGACCGCAGGAAGCTGGACGAGATAGTTGAGAGGAGCCTCCGGGGGGCGGCCCTTTGGGACGAGGTGAGGGACAAGCTGGACTCCTCCGCCCTGGCCCTGTCTGGGGGTCAGCAGCAGCGGCTTTGCATAGCCAGGGCCATAGCGGTGGAACCGGAGGTGCTGTTGATGGACGAGCCCACGTCCGCCCTGGATCCCCTTGGGACCGCCAAGATCGAGGAGTTGGTAAGGGAGCTGAAGGAGAGGTACACTGTTGTGATAGTCACCCACAACATGCAGCAGGCCGCCCGGGTGTCCGACAGGACCGCCTTCTTCCTGATGGGGGAGCTGGTGGAGGAAGGTCCCACCAGGGAGATCTTCACATCCCCCAAGGACCCAAGGACAGAGGACTACATAACCGGACGGTTTGGCTAGGAAGGGGGACCCCTGGTGAACTCGACGAGCACAAGGAAGCACATGGACGACGAGCTGGAGATAATAAGGTCCGCCATAATGAAGTTGGGGGCCATGGCGGAGTCATCGGTGAGGGGGGGTGTGAGGGCTCTTCAGCACAGGGACCAGGAGATGGCCCGGAAGGTCCTGGAGGATGACGACCGGAGCGATGAGCTGGCCTCTTGGCTTGACAGCTCGTGTCTTGAGTTCATCGCCCGCTACCAGCCCCTTGGGGCGGACCTTAGGACCATGTCCTGCGCCATCCACATGACCGTTGATCTGGAGAGGATAGCGGATCTTGGGGTGAGCGTGGCCAAGAGGGCCCTTCAGATGTCAGATCAGGAGCCGATAAAGCCCCTCCTGGACATACCGAGGATGGGGGATCTGGTCTGCTCCATGGTGGACATGGCGATAAGGGCTTTTCTCAACCGGGACGAGGAGCTGGCGAAGGAGCTCTGCGCCTTAGACGATCAGGTGGACGACCTGCAGAGCCAGGTGGTGAGGGAGCTTTTGGCCATAATGTTGGAGAGGCCTTCGACCATATCTCAGGCCACCTCCCTGGCGGAGGTGGCGAGGGTGCTGGAGAGGGCGGGGGATCACGCCACGAACCTTGGGGAGCACATACTGTTCATGAGCACCGGGAAGCGACTTAAGGCCTCCCAGTTCCGGCGTCCCATAGGAGGTGTCCGATGAGCTTTAGGATTCTCGTGGTGGAGGACGAGGAGAGCATAGCGGAGGTGCTTTCGGAGGCCCTTCGCAGGCAAGGTTACCGGGTGCTCTGGGCTCGGGATGGGGATGAGGCGCTGGATAAGGCGTTGTCGGCCCTTCCGGATCTGATCATCCTGGACGTGATGTTGCCGAAGATGGACGGATGGGAGGTTTGCCGCAGGATCCGGGAGGACCGGAACGGGAAGGAAATCCCGGTGATAATGCTCACCGCCAGGCGGGACGAGAGGGACGCGGTGGCGGGGCTGGAGGCGGGGGCGGACGATTACGTGCGCAAGCCATTCTCCATTCCGGAGCTCATGGCCCGGGTCAGGTCCCGTCTCAAGCGGCATCAATCGGCGGAGGCATCGTCCTCGAGGGTGAGCATCATGGGGGATCTGTCCGTGGAAGAGGGTGGAGAGACCCTGGTACGGGGAGAACCCCTGGACCTATCCCCCACGGAGCAGCGGCTCTTGGAGGTGCTGATCAAGGGGCAGGGTCGTCTTGTCACCAAGGAGGAGGTGCTAGCCAAGGTATGGGGGCACCTGGGGGGTGACAGCAGGACCGTGGACGTTCACGTCTTCAGGCTCCGGAAGAAGCTCTCGGAGGCAAGGGCAGGGGTAACGGTCCGCACCGTCCGGGGCAGGGGATACAGGATGACGGAGGGCTAGCGGGATGTTCAAGAGCATAAAGGGGCAGGCGGCGCTGCTGATGGTCCTTCCTCTGGCGGCGTTCCTGGGGCTTTCTTGGATTTTGGTGCTTGGGGATACCTGGGGATACCTGGAGGAGTACGTGAGGCACCAGCTGTCGAACCTCACGGGGGCGGCGGAGGTTGCGGTGCGGGCTTTCGGCGATGACCCGAAGGCTCTGGACGCTCCCCTGCGGGCCTGGGCCGGCAAGGCGGAGGTGAGGGTCACCCTTGTGGACCGGAACGGCACGGTCTTGCTGGACACCGAGGTCCCCAGGGATATGGTATCCAAGATGGAGAACCACCTGTTGAGGCCGGAGATCCGCAAGGCTTTCGAACTAGGGGAGGGCTACGCGGTAAGGCGGAGCGACACCACCGGTGCAGAGTACCTTTACGAGGCAAGGCGGCTGGACGGGGCGACTCCCATGGTGATAAGGGTGTCCATGAGGAAGGACATCTTCTACGGGGCTCTATCGTCGCTCCGGAGGCGTCTTTGGCTGTCCTTCGCCATCTCCTTTGGGCTTGCGATGGTCATAGGGGCGTGGTGGATGAGGCGTTTGACCGATCCGATACTGGCCATAGCGAAAGGGGCCGACGCGGCGGACGCCGGAGAGGAGCCGGAGTTCCCCTCCGGGGGGCCGGCGGAGATACGGCGGCTGTCCCTGAGCCTCAAGCGGATGTATCGGCGGCTCAACAGGACCATGGAGGAGTTGAGGAGGGAGAGGGGGAACCTAAGGGGTCTTGTGGAGACCATGCCCGTGGGGGTCCTGCTCCTTGGCACGGACCGGAGGGCCATATACTGCAACTCCGCCATGGAGAGGCTGGTGAGGGCCTTAAACTGCCAGGGACTTCCCATGGAGGGGGTCATAAGGCACCCGGAGGTGATAGAGCTTGGGGAGGCGCTCCTTAAAGGTGCCCGGTCGGTGGAGTCCACTGTTACGGTTCAGGATGGTTCGAAGGATACATCCTACTTGGTGCGGGGGGCTTCTGCGGGGGATCTAGCGGTTCTCACCGCCCAGGACATAAGCGAGCGGGTGAAGCTGGAGGAGACCTTGCGGAACTTCGTGGCGGACGTGGGGCACGAGTTTCAAACCCCTCTTACCGCCATAAGGGGTGCGGCGGAGCTGCTGCTCCAGGGGGCCTCCGAGGAAGACCAGCGGTTCGTCAAACGGATACTGGAACAGCAGGAGCGGCTCAGCGACATGGTGGACCGTCTGCTGATGCTGGCAAGGTGTGAAGGGGGATCAGCGGGCCCTGTGGAGGAGCTGGACCTGGTCCATCTGGTGCGGGAGGCGGCGGAGCAGGTGTCCTTGATGCCCGAAGCCCCTTCGGTGGAAGTCCGCATGGAGCTTCCCACGTCCGCGCCGGTTCGGTGCGGAAGGGATGTGGTCACCGCGGTGCGGAACCTCCTTGAGAACGCGGTGAAGTACACGGCACAAAAGTTCCAAGGCCGCGAGGGCGGCGTGGTTACCGTGAGGCTTCAGGACATGGGAGACCGTTGGGCCCTGGCGGTGGAGGACAACGGCCCTGGCATACCGGAGGGCATGGAGGAGACGGTGTTCCAGCGTTTCCGGCGGGGGGAGTTTCACCGGGCGAGGCAGTCCCAGGGGGGCTACGGTCTTGGGCTCGCCATAGCCAGGGGCATCCTAAGGGCAAATGGAGGAGACGTGAGGCTAAACAGCTCCCGCCCCGGGGAGGGTTCAAAATTCCTGATGGAGCTCCCTAAAAGTAAATAAAATTAGCATTAAAATCAGTAATTACTAACAGAAGCCACGGCTGACTTATTGTATTCTGAAAGTTGGCCGTGGCATTGTTTTTTGGTTAAAACACCCGGCGGTTTTTAATTTTATAGAACAAAAGTTGCCCCACCAACCGGTTTGGTTATAATACCCCCATCTTACGGGGAGGTGATAAATGGGCTGAAAACATAGACTAATCAAAAACAAAAGGAGGACTATCCCTGATGAAACTAGGACGAACTTGGCAGGCAGCGGGGCTACTTTGCCTGGCCCTGGTTGCCTCGGTGATCGCCTTAGCTCCGCCGGGGTTCGCGGAGGACCTTACAAACGGCCAAAAAACCGGCTTCGTGGTATCCGAGGTCGGGAAAGAGGGGTCCCCAAAGACATCTTCGAACGCCAAGGAACAGGACATCTTAAACACCGCATGTGACAGCACAAGCCCCGAGGAGTGCACCACCGAGCAAGGGGCACCCATGGTAACCCTGGAGGCAGCCCCCGCTTCCTTCCACCCGTCAATAACCGAAACCCTTCGCCTCATGGGGCTCAACACGAAGGACCTGGCGCTTTGGGGGATAAAACACCCCACCTCAACTCTCAACAGGCTCAAGGACTTCTCCAGCGAGGACCAAAAGACCGTCGCCGCGGTGGTGCGCTACATCCGTGGAACAAACCCAAAGGTGTCCCCTAAGACCGCCTGGCGCGTGGGGACCGCCCTGGTGTACTACAGCGCCAAGTACGGCATACCGGTTCACCTGTCCGCCGCGGTGGCCCACACGGAGAGCCACTTCAATCCCTCCGCCAAGAGCCCCAAGGGGGCCATGGGGATCATGCAGGTCATGTGGCGGGTTCACACGGACCTCCTGCAGGCCAACGGCATAGAGTCCAAAGAGGATATGATGGACCCCGAGAAGGGGGTCGCGGCGGGATGCCTTTTGCTCTCCCGGTACGTCAAAGCCTACGGCTCCATACCAAAAGCCCTGGCCCGATACTACGGCGGATCCTCGGTGGCCTACTTCCGAAAGGTGAACACAAAAATGGCCAACATCAAGACCTCCATGGCACAGTAAGCCTTCACACGATCTCTTACTTAAAAAGCCGCGGGCTACACGGCCCGCGGCCCCTCAGCATGAGCGCATCAGCCTATTTGCAGTTTACAACTTACAGTTCCCAGCTCCCATCGCCCCATCACTTGGGATCCAAAAGACCCGCGTCCAAAAGGCGGTTCACGTGATACTGCAGGTACAAAGCCCCAAATATTAGCGTCATAAACCACGACCGGGCCACCGATTCCGCCGCCAAGGGACTCGCATCCCGGATCTTGACGTAGAACCTGAGGTTCTCCCGGTACCTGAAACAGGCCAATATCATCATCACCGCCCCAACCAAAGACGCAAGCCCCCCAGCCATGCTCCCCCAGATGGGGCTTATGGCGCTCTTGAAGGAAAAGCCCAAAGATACGAAACCAAGTATCAGAGGAACCGTGCCCAGGACGTCCCCCACATGGGCGCTGCCCATCTGGTTGAAGGCATCACGCCGGGAATACACCCAATAGGCGGGGTATATCCCCATCGTAACCACCGACAAAAGCACCATCATCAAAAGGGGCACCCGCTTAATCCTTGGGTTCACCACCACAGTCTCCAACCTCAACGCCTCCTCCGCAAGCCTTAACGGTCCTAACCTCGCCCAGGTCCCACCGCTTAGCCAGAAACTCCCTGCAGGCCTCGGCTCCCTTAAGATCCTTGAATATCACCGCGCTCGCAGTACCCGAATGGGCCACCGCCAAGCCTATCCCCTTGAACTCCCTGCAGGCCCCAAGCAGCAGGGGCCACTCCTCCCTCGGCATTATGGCCTGCTGAATTATGGCGGACATGGTGGCCGCCGCGGCCACCTTGCGGCAGTTCCCCTCCACAAGGCCCCGCTTCAACACCTGGTAGGCCTTAACATGCCTCTGGGACCGATCCCTCACCGCCTTCATCAGCCCCCGGTCCTTCCGGTAAACCTCGGTGTCCAACGTCCTGTACGGGAGCATCGCCGCTAACCACATGTCCGGCGGCTCCGGAAGCCGCTCGATAAGCCTACCCCTTATGTGGTCCACCAGCGCAAGCCCCCGGAACATGGTGCCGTCCGAGGGCTCTACGGAACAACACAGCCGGAAAAGCTCCTCCTCCCCCAGGTCCACCCCCTTAAGAACCGCACAGGACGCCAGCACCCCGCCAACGTCCATGGTGGAGGTACCAAGCCCCAACGCGGGCCTCAAGGGGTTCTCCACCTCCACCGACACCGCCCCGTCAAGCCCAAAGGACTCCCGGGCCAGCTTAAGCGCCCTGTGGGCCTTGGGGGGAAGGGCTCGGGGACTTCTCCCCTCTTCCACGGTCACCCTCCCACGCCACTCCACCGCAAGGCTCACCAAGGCCTCCCCGTCGGGCAGTATCCAACCCTGAATCCACTCCCCAACCGTTCCCCGGAGCGACGCAAAGGCCTTCCTCAACCCTTGAACACCCCCATCACGGGGCCGTGGTCCGACGGCCTCTCCATGGCCCGATACTCCCTAAGAACCACCGCATCCAAGGACCTCTCCGCAAGACCCCCGGTGCCCAATATGTGGTCTATCCTCCAACCTATGTTCCTCTCCAGCGCACCCTTCACCCGGTAGTCCCAGAAGCTGAACTCCCCCTCACCAGGCCTGTGAAGACGGAAAAGGTCCCTCAGCCCCACCGATAACAGCTCCTCAAAGGCCCGGCGAACGTCCTGATGAAAACACACGTGGTTAACCTTGTTCTCCGGATGGGTCACGTCAAGAGGAGCGGGGGCCACGTTGAGATCCCCCACCACCAGGACCTCCGCGCCTCCTACCTTGAGCTCCCCAACAAGATCCCTAAGGCGCTGCAAGAACCGCAGCTTGTACAGGTAGTCCGGGTGCTCAACCTCCTTGCCCTGGGGCACGTAGCAGTTGACCACCCAGATACCACCCACCCTTACCACCGCAAGCCTGGCATCATCGGTCTCCTCCCCACCGCCGGGGAACCCGAAGAAATGCCCCTCCACCTCCCCAAGGTCCTCCAGCACCGCAACGGCCACCCCGTTGTAGGACTTCATGCCCCGGTAAAAGACCCGGTAACCGTTGGACGAAAATAAATCCTCCGGGAAGTCCCGGTCCTGCACCTTGGTCTCCTGAAGGCAAAGCACGTGGGGCCTCTCCCTCCCCATAAGAAGGGACACCACCTCATACCTGGCCTTGAGCGAATTGACATTGAACGTTATCACCTTGAAAATTGACAATCATATCCCCCCAGCCAGGAATCTCCCGTCACATCATACTATTTTATTTTCCAGGGGAAAGCAAAGGGGAGGGCTGCAGAGTGGACCACCGATGCACCGGGAAACGGCGGATAGCAGTGATAGGGCTTACCCTGCTGTCTCTCATATGCACAGGCATGGCGGTCATGCACTTCGAGATGGGGCTATCCTGGGTGGACTCGGCGTTCTACACCGTTACCACCCTGGCCACCGTGGGGTTCGAGGCACCCCCCAACCTGACATGGGGCAGCAAGATCTTCCTCGTATTCCTCATAATAGTTGGCTTCGGGGTCATGGCCTATTCAATCGGGGAGATAACCCGGTTCTTCATAGAGGACCAGATGCTCACCCTTCTCGGCAGGAGGCGGAACAGGATGCTCAGCAACGTCAAGGACCACTGGATAATCTGCGGGCTCGGACGGGTGGGGAGCCAGGTGGCGGAGCAGTTCTTCGAAGAGGGCATCCCCTTCGTGGCGCTGGAGCGGGACGAGAACTCGGTGATCAGCGCGGTGGAGGGGGGCTGGCTGGTGCTCAACCGCAACGCCACGGAGGAACGGGCCCTGGAGGAGGCGGGCATAACCAGGGCCAAGGGGCTGATAGCCACCCTGAGCAGCGACCCGGACAACGTCTACGTGGTGCTGTGCGCCCGGGCGCTGAACAAGAACCTCCGGATAATAGCCAGGGCCAACGACAACCAGTCCTCCTCCGCCCTCTACAGGGCGGGGGCGGACAAGGTCATAAACCCCTTGGTGGCGGGAGCCCACACCATGGCCAACGTGGCCACAAGGCCTAAGGCCGCAGAGGCCATGCAGGATCTGATCCACACCACCAGGCGCCTAAACCTTGAGTTCGACAAGGTCGTCATATCAGACGACAGCCCCGTGGTGGGGATGACCTTGGCCCAGGCGGACCTAAGGCGATCCCTCGACGTTCTGGTCCTTGCCATCCGCAGGGACACGGTCACCCGCTACAACCCCCCGGGGGACTACGTCCTGGACGGGGGAGACGAACTCCTGGTGCTGTGCCTCAAGGACCACATGAAGGACCTGCGGCGGCTTCTCACCGGCCAGGTATAGATCCCTAGAGGTAAAAAACCCCCCGGGCAGACACCTCCGCGGGGCCCGTCAACACGTACCGGGCCCCATGGGGTTCCGCCTCCACCTCAACCACGTTGAACCCCCCGGGGGACTCTATCCTAACGGGGCTTCCAAACCCCATGCGCAAAAGCGCCGCGGCGCAAGCGCAGGCCCCGGTGCCGCATGAAAGCGTCAAGTCCTCCACCCCCCGCTCATAGGTGCGGGCGAAGAACCCCCCCGAACCGTCAACCCCGCCTAGGGGCATCAGGAAGGTAACGTTAGCCCCCCTGGGGAACCTGCCGTCGTGCCGGTAACGCCTTCCAAGGACCTTAAGCTCCTCCTCCCCAATGTCCCAGCTTCGGGCGAAGAGCACCGCGTGAGGCACCCCCACGTGCAGGTAGGACATAACCACCCCGTCAGGAACCCCCTCGCCGCTCTCGGGGACCCCGAAGAAAGCCCCATCCCCGAAGGGACAGAATCCCATCTTGAGGGACACCAAAGACCCATCAACCTGGGCCTCCACCACCCCGACACCGGCGAGGAACCTCATCTTAGGGTCCTCCAGCCCAAGGCGATCCAACATCCTGGCGAAGCACCGGGCCCCGTTGCCGCACATGTCCGCCTCGGTGCCGTCGGAGTTGAATATCCTCATCCTGAACTGAACTTCCCCGTCTCCGTCCTGCAGCAGAAGCACCCCGTCCGCCCCTATCCCCTTCCGGCGGTGGCACACCTTAACCGCAAGCTCCGACGGGGCAACAAGGGAACTCACCCTGCCTCCAAGGTCGTCAACGAACACGAAGTCGTTCCCGTTGCCGTGGACCTTGAAGAACTCCACAAACCTCAAACCCTCCACCGCTCATCCCCCCGTTACCCGGAAACCCATGCGGGAGAGCACCGCCTTAAGGCGTTCCCGCTGATCCCCTTGGACTAAAACCTCCCCCTCCTCCACCCGGGCGCCGCAGCCCAAGGCGGTCTTTAGGGACTTGCAAAGCCCGCCCAGCTCCTCCGCCGAAAGGCCCTTCACCAAGACCGCGGTGCACTGGTGCCCCCCAAGCCCCTTCCTACGGATCGAAAGGGACGCGGACCTGGGCTTTGCCTTGGATTTCGGTGTCCCCTCTCGAGAAGGCCCAGAAGGCACAGAAGACTCCGATGGGGACTCCACCTTCTGGGCCTCCCCGCCTTCCAGCTTCAGCCCCGCGGACCGCAGGGCTTCCCCAAGGCTGTTTATGTCCCCCGCCGCCTCCACCAGAGGCACTCTCTTCGACTTACCCATCCCGGAACACCGCCTCCTCCACCAGGTCAAGCCTAAGCCGCTCCTCCAGGAAATCCGCCAGGGCATCGTAACGCCTCTCCCTCATGGCCCTTCCGCTGAGGGCCTTGCCGGACAGCTCCGGGAGCCCCCTAAGGCGCCTCAGGTGGTTTAAAAGGGCCCGGCGGAACAACGGATCGTCCCCAAGGCCGTGCAGATAGCTTCCGAAGACCCGGCCCCCAAGGCCGAACGCCCCGTCCGGCCTTGGGCCGTTCCCCTCCAATATCGAGAAGGGGGCTGAAGCACCATCATCCACCAGCCCGGTGTCTCCCACGTGGATCTCATAGCCTCCAACTTGCGCACCCCTGATCTCATCAAGCCAGAAACCACCGTTCACCACGGCACGGGCCGGACGGGCCACCTTGGACCGCATGAACACGGTCCTAACCGGCAGAAGCCCAAGCCCCTCCTCGGAGCCCGCCCCCCTCAACCCCAAACGGGTCCTCCACGGAGAGCCCCAGCATCTGGTAGCCCCCGCATATGCCCCAAACCACGGCGCCGCCCCCTAGAGCCTCCGCCAGAGCCCCGGGGAAACCCCTGGCCTTGAGCCAGCGGAGGTCCTCCAGCGTGGACTTGGTGCCGGGTATCACCACAAGATCCGCACCCCTTATCTCCCCCGGGTGGGAGACGAAGGTGACCCTGCACCGGTCCTCCCCGAGGGCATCGAAGTCCGTGAAGTTGGACATCCTTGGCAGGGATATCACCGCCACCCTAAGCTCCCCTTCGCCGAAGTCCCGGCGGTTCAAACTGTCCTCCGCAGGTATCGAAAGACCCGGCATCAGCGGAAGCACCCCGAGCACGGGCCTTCCGGTCCGGTCCTCGAGGAACCGAACCCCCTCATGGAACAGCGATACATCCCCTCTGAAGCGGTTTACCACCAGCCCCCCCACGATGGGCCTGTCCATGGGATGCAAAAGGTCCAAGGTGCCGGAAAGTGCCGCGAACACGCCCCCCCTCTCTATGTCCGCCGCCAGGATGCCAAAGGCCCCGGCAAACCGGGCCATCCTCAAGTTCACCAGGTCCTGGCTGTACAAGTTCATCTCCGCGGGGCTCCCCGCCCCCTCCATCACCACCAGGTCCGAACAGGACAAGAGCTCCTCCAGGGCCTCCGCCGCCAGCGGGAATAGCTCCTCCGAAAGGCTCCGGTGGTACTCCCCGGCGGACCAGTGCCCCAGCACCTGCCCCTTCACTATGACCTGGCTCACCGAGTCCCCCATGGGTTTTAAGAGAACCGGGTTGTGCAGCGGCGAGGGCTCCACCCCCGCCGCCTCCGCCTGCACCGCCTGGGCAGTCCCCATCTCTCCCCAGGGGGTTGAAAAGGCGTTGAGCGCCATGTTCTGGGCCTTGAACGGGTTCACCTTGACGCCCCCGCCTTGCGAACACCCGGCAAAGTCCTGTGGCAAGAAAGCTCTTGCCCGCGTCGCTGGAAGCCCCCAGCACCATCAAAGCCCGCCCCCTGGGTCTTCCGGGCTCCCCGAGCTTTGACCTCCCGGCTTGCCGGGCCCCCTTGACCTCCCTTCCGGGGGAAGAACTCCAGGAGGCGCAGGCCTCGAGGAAACGGGCCGCCAGGTGAGGCTCCCCCAGCATGTCCACGTGGACGTAGGATGCGAAAAGTCCCATGTCCCCGTACCCACACCGCCAGGATCGAGGGGCCGATGCCTTCCGGACCTCCATGAGGGGCTCCTGCTGCCCCTCGCAGAAGGAGTAGTGGAACTCGTGCCCCCTGAAAGAGGTCCCCGCGGAGCCGATGAGGCAGTCCTTCTCAAGACGGCACTCCACGTAGCCGAACCGGTCAAGCCGGGGCTTAAAGCCGAAGTCCAGCTTGAGAAGCCCCGCCATGGAGGCCCTGCGACCCGCGGGATCGCTCATCCGCTCCCCAAGGACCATCATCCCCCCGCACTCGCCGTATATGGGCATCCCCGCCTGCCGGGCGGATCGGAGGGATCTCATGAAGCGGGACAACGAAAGCCGGTCCATGTGTTCCTCCGGATAGCCCCCGGGGAGCACCAAACCGGCCGCGTCCTGCGGTATCTCCTCCTCCATGGGGCTGAAGGGCACTATCTCCGCCCCCATGGATCTAAGGGCGTACAAGGAACTGGCATAGGTGAACGAGAACGCCCGGTCCTTTGCCAGAGCCACCCGCAAGGATCCCCGCTTCCCTAGCCCCAGGGGCCCTTCCAAGAGGGGCTCCTTCACCGGCCCACCCTTGGGCTCCCCCGCCAGGGCGTGGAGGGACTGGAGCAACCCCCCGTCCAAAACCTCCCCTAGCCGGCGAACCGCCTCCATGAGGTATGGCCCCTCAAAGGACTGGCGCAGCCCAAGATGCCTGGAGGGAAGGGATTTTTCGATCCTCGGGACCTCCCCAAGAACCGGGGGCAGTGGATAGGCACGAAGCCAGTTTCTCACCGCCTCCCCGTGGGAAGCGCCCGACACCCGGTTAAGGATGATACCCCTCACCTCCGGGGCCCCCGGGGCGTTCACCAGCCCCCAGGCCAAGGCCCCCATGGTGGGAGAGGAATTAAGACAGTCCAGCACCAATACCACCGGCAACCCCAGCTCCCTGGCAACCCATGCGGTGGAGAAGTCCCCCTGGGGGTTCAAACCGTCGTACAGCCCCATCACCCCCTCCACCAGGGCGATGTCCGCCCCCTCGGAGGCGTGCCTGTATACCCAAGGCAGAAGGCCGGGGGTGAGGAACCCGTCCAAGTTCCAACACTCCCGGCCCGAGGCGGCGGAAAGGTACGAGGGGTCTATGTAATCGGGCCCCACCTTGAAGGTCTGCACGTTGGCGCCCCTCCTGCTCATGGCCCAGGCCAGGGCGGCGCACAAGGATGTCTTCCCCGATGAGCTGCCGGGGGCGGCCAGCACTAGCCCCCTGGTCACGGCGCTACCCCAGCATGGCCTTGAGGAACGGAGGCAGCACGAAGGCGGCCCTGTGAATGTCGTGGGAGTAGTAGCGGGTGCCCTCCGGGGCGGGACGCCGGACCTCCGCCGGGTCAAGACCCTTGGTGCCTATGCCGTAGGTCCAGAACCCGGTGGGATAGGTGGGCATGAAGCCCACCGCCAGCTTCACCACCTTGAACACCTGCTTGAGCGCCTCGTAGGCCCCGGTCACCACGTGGGGGTCCGAGAAGGGAGACTCGGTCTGACAGACTATGAACCCGTCCTCCCTAAGGGACCGGTGAACGTTGGCGTAGAAGGGAGCCTCGAAAAGGCCCGCCGCGAACTCCACCGGGTCCGTGCTGTCCACTATGACCACGTCAAAGGTCTCCTTGTTGTCCTCTATGAACTTGAGGGCGTCCATGGGCAGCACCCGGGCCCTGGGATCGTCCATGGCACAGCTCAGGGTTGGGAAGAAGTCCCTGGCTGCCCTTATGACCTCCTCGTCTATGTCCACCAGGTAGGCCTCCTTCACGGCGTCGTGGCGGAGCACCTCCCTCAAGGTGCCCCCGTCGCCGCCGCCCACTATGAGCACCTTCTCCGGGTTGGGATGGGAACAGAGGGCCAGATGGCTCATCATCTCGTGGTAGCAGAACTCATCCCGCTCGGTGACCTGTATGGCCCCGTCGAGGACCATCGCCTTGCCGTACTCCGGGGTCTCCACCACCAAAAGGTCCTGGTACTGGGACTTTATGTTCCGTAGAACCTGGGTCATCCGAAGCCCGAGCTTCATGTTGTGGGTCTGCTCCTCGAAGAGCCACATCTCGTTAAGCCTCTTGGGACGAACTTCCATGGGGTATACCTCCTTAAGGGGTTTGTCTTTTTGTCTTGGGGTCCTCCAATGGGAAGGCAAAGCGCGACGCCCCACGACTCCATGGGGCACGGGCGCAACCCTCCCGTTCACCCCCGGGAACGCCTCCGGGGGTTCGATTTTACATCATTCCTCCCGGTCCCTGAAGCGGTCGAATATGCTGCCCATGACCTCGTGGTTCTGCCTAAACCACTCCAGCACCTCCGGTGCGAAGTGCTCCGGCCTGGTCCTGCCGTCTCCAACCAATATGATCCTAACCGCCTCCTCGTGGCTAAAACCCCTCTTGTAGGATCGGTTCGACCGCAAGGCGTCGTATATGTCCGCCAACGCCATGACCCGGCCCTCCCAGGGGATCTGCTGGCCCGAAAGCCCAAAGGGGTAGCCGGAACCGTCCCACTTCTCGTGATGGGTAAGGCACACCCTCCTGGCCATGGCTAGCCACTCCGCATCGCCTACTATCTCCGCCCCCCAAATGGTATGGCGCTTGACCAGTTCGAACTCGTCCCCCGTAAGCCCCGACGGCTTGGACAGGATGTTATGGGGCACCTTTAGCTTGCCTATGTCGTGGAGCCTGGCGAAGATCCCCATGTCCTCCACCTCTTGATGGGTCCTACCAAGGTCCCGGGATATTCGGGTCACATAGGCCCCTATGCGGCTTAGGTGCTCCTCCGTCTCGTTGTGGTATATGCCTGTTATCTCCTGCAGCTTCTGGGCCAGGTAACAGGTAATAGTAGGACTCCCTGATCTCCTGCCGGGACTTGCTGGCATCAAGGAACCCCGCCAGGACGGAAGCCACGGGGATCAAGGTCTCCAGCATCACTTCGTCCCGCCTGCGCCTCTCGGTGAAGCTCACCGTGAGCCCCCCAACGGGACGGCCCATGTGGGAAAGCCCCATGGCCACCTCGGTCACCACCGCCTCGTGGAGGGTGAGGTATCCCGGTTCCTTCCTCACGTCCTCCGCCCATATGAGCCCCTCCTTCACCGCCCGGCCTATGAGGGACGAGTGGATGTTCACCGGCTCCGGCGGAAGCCCCTCATCATAACCGCTGTAGGCCACCGGTATCAGCGTGTCACCCTCCAGGCGGTCCACCACCACCCCGAAGGCGGACAGCATCTCCCGTATGGTGTCCGCTATGCGCCCCACCTCGTCGGGGGCCTGGTAGCCCGAGCGGACCAGCTTGGCCACCTGAAGCGTCTGCCCCCATATCTGCTCCCGCTTACGAAGGATGTCGTTGGACTCCGCCAGGGAGGCGTTCATGGCCGCCACCTCTTCCCCAAAGGCGTTTATCTCCTCCTGCTGGGACCACAGCACCCGCATGGCAGCCCCAAGACCCGACAGCACCGAATGGAGCTCCTCGAGGCGGCATCGGGACTTGCGGTTTTCAACGTCCTTGGACAGGTTGTCTATCACCTGCGAGAGCTCCTCAGGACACCTCAGCCCCGATAGGTCCTTCTCCATCTTCTTGAAGAAGTCCGTGATGTCCCTCACGTCCGGCATCACCTGATTCCTCCAAAGCATGTAAAAGAGGAAGAGGATGCCCAACATCATGAAGGACATGACGATTGGAACCGCGGAGCCGGATAACACCCTTCCCAGTATCTCCCCCTCGGGCACCACCACAAGAAGCCTCATGGACTGAACCCTGAAGCACTTGGCCCAGTAGGCCCTGCCGTCGTCTATCCTGCCCCTTGACCAGGACGAACAGTTCAACATCTCCCGATCCACCCAGCCCAGGAGTGCGAAGTGCCTTCCAAAGGGCCCATTCTCCGCCCATATGACCCTGCCGTCCTCCCCCGTCAGCACCGGCAGCACCAACGAGGATCCGTGAAAACCCAAGGACTTCTCGTCCATCCTGATACCCACCAGGTACTCGTTTCCCTCCAGCTCCCGGACTGTCACGAACTGGGGATGCCCGTCCGGGTTGTAAAGGCCGGACACCTCCCAAACACCACGGAGCCGCTCCAGCTCCCTTAAATGCATCCCATTGGGCAGGCTCCCCCGGAAGGACTCCTCCACCTGGTCCTCCAGGATCCTAACCAGCAGCTCCACCTCCGGGAAGTAGGTCTCCGCCTTGTAGGGCACGGCGGCTATGTACGAGGCCTTCACAAGCTCCGAGTCCAAGTACCTCACCAGGTTCGACGCCATGTTCTCCGTGGCGTCCCAGGCGTTCCTCTGCTGGTCCCGCAGGACGGATTTAAAGAGGTAAGCCCCCTGAAGGAACAGCATGAAGGCCCCCAGGGAGGCGAAGAACCAAAACCACCGGACGAAAAGCCTCTTGAAGGACGTCACCGGCCCCCCACCTCCCCCATGTTCCTCCAGGCGGAGCCATCGTACCTCACCAGATAAAGGGGAAGCACCGCATCCCCCGCTCGGTCAACGGGGAACTCCCCCCGAAGGGTCTTAACGGTCTTCATGGCCTTGAGGGCCTCCGCGGCACCCTCCTGGCCCTTGGGGCCCACTAGGACCGCCTCCAACGCCATCGACACCGCCCCGTATCCCGAGTCCACCGCGGGCAGCGGAGGAAGACCCGCTATCCTCTCCTGAAGGTACCTCATGAACGGATGCCCCATGTCCAGCTCAACCGGGGAGAACACCACCGAGTACCCAAGGGACTCGGGCCCCGCCAGGCTGGCGCTGACCGACGACACCCCCCAACCCGCCACCGCACAGGGCGCAGGGCCCTTCAGGTTCCCCACGATCTCCATGAAAACCCCCGCGTAGTACGCCGGCATGGCAAGGTAGAATCCGTCGTACCCGCCGGCTACCACCTCAAGCCGGAAGGCATCGTAAAGGTCCCCCGGGGAACCCATGAGGGTCTTTTTAGGCGGGATCCCAAGGCCGGTGGAGAAGCCATCCAGCTGCCCCTTGGTGTACACCAGGTTCGACGAGTCCAGCACCGCCAAGTACCTCTTGAAACCCGGGAGGTGCGATCGCACCATCTCCCCAAGCTCCACCGCCCCAGAGGGGCCAGAATAGCGGAACAACAGGTCCCCCTCCACCGCCAGGGCCGGGGCGTTTGCGTTGGTGGCTATGGCGGGGATCCCCTCCCTCTCCAGCAGGGGATGCACCCTGGACACGAAACCCGACGTGGCCCCCACCAGCACCACCGAGGCCTTGGCCTTCTTGATGGCATCAACCGCCTCCCGGTCGCTCATCCCGGTCACCACCAAGGGCCTCACCCTAAGCCCCCTGCCGCGCTCCGCTATGTTGAAGTAGTCCACCGCGAAGAGGGCACACTGCTGTACGTCCCGGGACAAAGACGCCCCAGGCCCCTGATGCTCAAACCAAAGGGCCACCACCGCCTCCCGGGGACCCAAAAGCTTGAAGGCCAGGAGCACTAAAAGGAACATGGCCACAAACCCAGCCGCCAGGGACAGGGGCTTGGAAAGCTTAAGCGTTTTAAACATACCCGCCATGCGGGATCCCCCTACAACCCTCGGCCTCAAGCGACATCACCGCACCTTTCTCCCACGCCGGCACCGAACCCAATTCATGAAAACGCTCACGAAGAGCGACAACGAACCTTCGCAATCCATCCCCTCGGATTGTACCAAATCCCACCGCTGCGGTGGGGCTTGATAGCGCTAAAGATTTTGGCATGTATCACCAAATTCACCCGGCCGTTTTTTATGGACGGTACGATGGGTTATAATGAACCGCGACGAAATCAAAAATAGTTTTTCAAGAGAGGGTGATAAGGCGATGAGGGAAGTTAAGCACCGCCGTTTGCTGCTCATCTCCGTTGCTCTTGTTTTTCAGGCTTTGGTCCTCTCTGCCCCGCTTGTCGGCCTTGTCCTTCCCTTGGGCCCCGCATGGGCTCAAGGGGGCGTCAAAGGGCTTACGGTCCTGTGTCCCGTTGAGCCGGTGTCCTACCTGGCGAGGAGGATAGGGGGCGATCGGGTCAACGTGGTGACCCTCATACCCCAAGGGGCGGATCCCCATTCGTTCGAGATGCGCCCAAGCCACGCCAAGGCGGTATCGGAGGCGGATGTGATCTTCTACCTCGGCCTGCCGTTGGAGGAATCACTTCTGCCCAAGCTGAGGGCCAATGGGGTTAGGGTGATGCGGCTTAAGTTCTCCAAGCTTGAAGGGCATGGCCACGCTCACGAAGGGAAGGGTGACAAGCCGGGGCATAGGGAATCCTTCGATCCCCACGTGTGGAACTCCCTGTCCAACGGAAGGGCCATGGCCCGCTCGATGGCGGAGGGTCTAAAGTCCCTGGATCCAAGCAACGGGTCTTTTTACGACGCCAACCTGGCGAAGCTCCTCGGGGAGATGGACCGGCTGGACAAGGAGATCTCGGCCCTCCTGGGGCCCTTCAAGGGCCGGGCGGTGCTGGCGTATCACCCCGCCTGGAACTACTTCTGCGCCGAGAGGGGGCGTAATCCCCCTGGCGGTGGAATCGGAGGGGATGGAGGCCCGGCCCAAGGAGCTGTCAAAGCTGAGGTCAAAGGTTCAAAGCCTAGGGATACGGGTGATGTTCGTGCAGCCCTCCATGTTCGGACGCTCCGCTCAAGGGGCCGCAGCGATGTTGGGGGTGAAGCCGGTGGAGCTGGATCCGCTGGAGGCGGACTGGTTCAAGATGATGCGCCAAACCGCCAAGGCCTTCGCGGACTCGATGAGAACAAGGTGATCCCCATGGGAAGCTGGTCTCTCCTCACAGGCTCCGGGCTTGATTGGTTCAGGTCCCTTTCCCCGTCCCTTCAGGCCCTTTTGGGCGGGACCCTCACGTGGGGGCTCACAGCCATTGGTGCCGCCATGGCCTTCATCGGGGCTAACCCATCCAGGAAGATGCTGGACTTCATGCTGGGCTTCTCCGGCGGGGTCATGATAGCCGCCAGTTTCTGGTCCCTGCTGTCCCCCGCCATAGAGATGTCCCAAGAGCTTGGGCTCACGCCTTGGCTTCCCCCCTCCGCGGGGTTCCTGGGGGGAGCGCTCTTCTTAAGGCTTCTGGACTTGCTTCTGCCCCACCTTCACCCGGCCCTCAAGGGGGGCCAGCCGGAGGGCATCAAGTCCCATCTGAGGAAGACCACCCTCCTGGTGCTGGCCATAACCCTTCACAACATACCGGAGGGACTGGCCTTCGGGGTGGCCTTCGGGGCCGCGGGACTCTCGAGCTCCGCCACCCTTTCCGGCGCTCTGGCGCTTACCCTTGGCATAGGGCTTCAAAACCTGCCGGAGGGGCTTGCGGTATCCATGCCCCTGAGGAGCGCCGGGTTCTCCAGGTCCATGGCGTTCTTCTTCGGCCAGCTCTCCGCGGTGGTGGAGCCGATCTTCGCCGCCATAGGGGCCCTCTCGGTGGAGTCCATGCGGATGGGGCTGCCCTACGCCCTGTCCTTCGCCGCCGGTGCCATGATATACGTGGTGGTGGAGGAGGTGATACCGGAGTCCCAGTCGGAGGACAACGGTGATCTGGCCACAATGGGGGTAATACTTGGCTTCATCTGCATGATGATCCTTGACGTGGCGTTAGGGTAACGGTTATACAATCTTGTTTGACACCTCCGGTGAACGGGAAGACCGGTGAGATTCCGGCGCGGCCCCGCCACTGTGAGCCCGACGAGACCGCCGTTACCACTGGGGGGCTTAAACCCCTGGGAAGGGGCGGGGTAGGATGAAGGCAAGCCAGGAGACCGGCCGGAGGTGATGGGGAAGGTTGCCTGCGCGGGCGGGCGCCTCCGGTGGGAACGCCTTCCCTCTGTACCCCTCGGGGCTAAACCTCAGGGGTTGAGACCCCCGAAGAAGGGAGGGAAAGTGCAATGCCTCTTAACTACGACAGGAACCCCGCCTCCATTGAGAGGAAGAGCCTGTACCTGATCCGTCAGGTTCTTGGATCCTACTCCATAGAACCCTCCTTGATGCCCATTGCGGAGCGAGTGGTTCACGCCGGAGCGGACTTCTCCCTGGGCAGCCTGGTCTCCGCTAGCCCCGATTGGCTTGAACATGCCAAGGTAGCCCTCAAGGACTCCAAGGTCTTCTGCGACGTGGACATGGTAAGATCCGGGCTCTCCCGGAGTCTGCTCTCCAAGCTCCACCTGGACCCCGTATGCCTCATCCACCAGGAGTGCACCTCCGCCGCCAGCGCCAGGGAGGGCATAACCCGGGCCATGGCATCGGTGGACAGGGCATCTCAAATGGGCATCCGGGTCTTCGCCTTCGGCAACGCCCCCACGGGGCTCTTCAGGCTCTTGGAGCTGGTGGAACAGGGATTCGAACCCCTCTTCGTGGTGGCATTCCCGGTGGGCTTCGTGGGGGCCGCGGAGAGCAAGGAGCTCCTCCTCAAGAGCGGGGTGCCCTGCGTGTCCCTAAGGGGCCCCAGGGGGGGATCCAACCTCTGCGCCGCGGCGTTCAACGCCGTAATGCGGCTCTGCCTTGAAGGGGAGGACAGACTCTAACCTTGCTATCGGAAAGGGGTAGCTCGTCAGAGGACCCCTTGGAGAAGCTTCGCCGCACCGCTTATCGGCGCCCGGAACGGTGTAGATAACTTTATTACTTCGGGAGGTCGATGGGTCAAATGAGGAAGTTTATATCAGTTCTTGCGCTTGTTCTAAGCTTAATGGGGGCTTTTGCGCACCCTCAAAGGGCCCTTGCATCGGAGGGGAAGAAGGTGGAGAAGAAGAACGCCGTCCTGGTGGTGGCCTTCGGCAGCTCCATGCCGGAGGGACAGAGGGCCATAGACGCGGTATTCCGGTCCGTGAAGGACGCGTTCCCCGGCACAGAGGTGCGGCTGTCCTTCACCAGCCGCATAATAATGCGCAAGTTGGCAAAGGAGGGGAAGGTCTTCCTGGATCCTATTACCTCCCTGGCCAAGCTCCATGAAGAGGGCTACACGAACGTGGCGGTGCTGTCAACCCACGTGATCCCCGGGGAGGAGTATGACGACCTGTCCGCGGTGGTGGGGGCCTTCCGTTACCTAAGGGAACACGGGAGCAAGAGCGGGTTTGAGGGCATAGCCCTAAGCAAGCCGCTGCTTTGGTCCCCCGAGGACTACGAGCGGGTGTCCGCCATCCTGGGCAGGGCCTTCGGCAAGGACCCACGGCGGGGAGTGGTCCTCATGGGTCACGGTTCACCCCATCCCGCGGAAGGGGCCTACGCCAGGCTTCAAACGGTGCTCCAGCGGAAGCACCCCAACTTCGTAGTGGGCACCGTGGAGGGGACACCGTCCTTGGAGGACGTGATCTCCCAGTTGAAGGGCAAGGGTATCAAGCGGGCGATCCTGGCGCCCCTGATGCTGGTGGCGGGGGACCACGCCCACAACGACATGGCGGGGGACGAGGAGGACTCTTGGATAAACGTGCTCTCCAAGGAGGGCATAAAGGCGGAGGCGCACCTGAAGGGTCTGGGGGAGAACCCGGAGATAAGGGCCCTTCTGGTGGAGCACCTGAAGGAGGCCGCCGAGGAGGCGGGCTTCTAGTCCTGACATGGGGCCCCTGAGGCAGGAGGTGACCGCCTCCCCCGGGGGCTCTTTTTTGAGCAGCCCCCAGGGACCGCTCAAACCTCTGGAAGGAAGTGTTGACCCTTGATGTACCGATGCGATCGATCCCACTCCCCCGGGATCTGCCCGATCCCAACGGGAAGGGAGTTCTTAACGCCTTTCCTCGCCTCCTTCGTCCTATCCCTCGTGTTTTTGGCCCTACCCGCCTACGCAGCTCGGTTATCCGTGGTGGATGACATGGGGAGAAGGGTGACCTTGGGATCCCCCCCGACGAGGATAGTCTCCCTCTACCCTGCCCACACGGAGAACCTGCTGGCCCTGGGGCTCAAAGGCCGCATCGTGGGCGTGGCGGACGGGGACGACCGAGAGCTGTTTAAGGGGGTTCCAAGGCTTCCCCTAAGGCCCGATCCGGAGAGCATCCTGAGCCTCAAGCCGGACTTGGTGCTCATGAGGTCTCTGCAGCTGTCCATGCAGCCCGGACTGCTCGAACGCCTTGAACCCTTCGTTCCGGTGGTGGTGCTGGATCCCCCGTCCTTCGACGGCCTCGAGCTCTACGTAACCCGACTTGGAACGATAACCGGCAGGGAGAGGGAGGCCCGTTTGAAGCTCCAGGGGGCCCTTAGAACCCTGGAGGACGCCAGAAGGCGCAACTACAAGGCCCGCAAGGGGGCGTTTCTGGTGGTAAACTCCAGGGATATCACCACCTGCGTCCCCGGGAGCTGGCCGCACCGGCTCATGGAGGCCGCGGGGCTCAACCCCGCGGCGGAGGACCTAAAGCCCACTTCCAAGGGGAGCGCGGTGGCTCAGTTCGGGCCGGAGAGGCTTCTTCTGATCAACCAAAAGGTGGACGTGATACTGGTGCAACGGGGGCCCATGAACCCCGGGGGTGCCAAGGAGTTCTTGGAGGACCCCCGGTTCCGCCCCATGGAGGCGGTTAAGCGCGGCAACGTGTTTGAGGTGGATGAGAGGGCCATATCTCGTCCGTCCCTGATAAGGCTTAACGATGCCTTGAAGTCCCTTGAGGCCCTTGGGAGGAAGGTCCGCTGATGTCCCTAAGATGCGGGTTCACCACCGGTAGCGCCGCCACGGCGGCGGCCATGGGGGCCGCTCTTTGGCTCCTTGGAAGGCCTTCCTCGTGGGTCAAGGTCAAGCTGCCCTCCGGTAGCACGCTGTCCATCCCCTTGGGAGGATGTGAACGGATCCCCGGGGGTGCCCAGGGATGGGTTTTCAAGGACGCCGGCGACGACCCTGACGTGACCCACCTGTCGGCGGTGGCTGCCAAGGTTCGTCTTCACCGGGGGGACCGGGTGACCGTGGACGGAGGTCCGGGGGTGGGCACCGTGACCCGGCCGGGGCTTCCCGTTCCAGTGGGGGCCAAGGCCATAAACCCGGGCCCCTTAAGGATGATAAGGGAGAACCTGTTGGAGATCCTCCCAAGGGGCATAGGGGCCCAGGTGGAGGTATGGGTGCCTAGGGGTGAGGAGCTGGCGAAGGGGACTTTCAACCCCAAGCTGGGCATAGAGGGGGGCATATCCATCCTAGGTACCACCGGGGTCGTACGGCCCATGAGCGAGGACGCGGTTGTGGAGACCATAAGGTCCGAGCTGTCGGTCATCCGGGCAGAGGGTTTTGATCTGGTATGCCTTGCCCCGGGCAACTACGGACGGGACTTCGCCGCGTCGTTAGGGGTTCCGGGGAGTCTCACCGTTAACGTAAGCAACTACGTGGGCAAGTCGCTGGAGGCCTGTGCCAAGCTAAAGTTCAGGGGGCTCATCTTCATCGCCCAGGTGGGTAAGATGGCTAAGGTGGCGGCGGGTTCGATGGACACCCACAGCTCCAAGAGCGACGGCCGCCTTGAGGCCCTGTGCGCCTACGGGGCCCTTCACGGCATGAATTCGTCTTGGATTCGCCGCATAATGGAGTGCAACACCGCAGACCAGGCGGCCAATTTAATGGCCGCCACGATCCAAGGCAGGATGGCCCTGGAGGAGCTATGCCGCAGGGCCAGGGACAGGGCAAAGGCCTTATCCGGAGCGGAGGCGGCGGTTCTTACATTTTCTCTTCCCCGGCAAGAGCTGGCCCGTTCTGGGCCGCTGGAGGAGATGATAGAGGCGATGAGGGGGCTTTAGGCTTTGAGCGAGCTGAAGGAGCTTAGGGAGATAAACGTCTTCGGCATGGGCTCCGGGAACCCGCAGGACGTCCCGGAGAGGATCTGGGACCTCATAAGGTCCTGCGGGGCCCTGATGGGAGACCCCAGGTTGACGGGTCACCTGCCCCCCCTGGAGTGGCAGCTCCGGCTTCCGCTGCCCTGCGGGGAGGAGCTGATACCCGCGTTGGAGGGGGCCCCAAAGCCCCTTGGGGTGCTGGTCAGCGGGGACACCGGTTTCTTCAGCATAGCCCGGCGGATAGGGGCCTCCTTCCCCGGGAGGGTTCGTCTCTTCCCCGGCGTGTCAAGCCTCCAGATCATGGCATCCCGCATAGGTGAGAGCTGGGCAAACGTTCCGGTGGTGTCCCTGCACGGCCGTCCTCTTGAGGGGGCCGAGGGGGCCATAAGGCAAACCATTTGGGACAAGGACAGGTGCGCCGTGCTTTTCGGAGAGGGCGGCGGCGTAAGGGACCAGCTTAGCCAGCTCTCCAAGCTTTTGAAGGAGGGGGTCCGCGGATGGCTTGGCTGGGACCTGGGGTCCTCCAAGGAGCAGCTGTTCAGCGGGAGCCTTGAGGAGTTAGCCAACTCCCCCTACACCGGCAGGCTTTGCATCGGCTGGTTTGAGGCCCCCCGGGGCGGTTTCTTCGGCGAGAAGGAATGGGACGTCCGGCGCCGTCCCCTGGAGGACCTGGAATTGGAGCGCAAGGACCGGATACCCATGACCAAGTTTCCGGTGCGGTGTTTTGTCTCCTCCCTCCTGGAGCCCCTATTCGGCTCTAATGTGCTGGAGGTGGGAAGCGGAACCGGGGCCCTCACATGTCACTTGGGCCGTCTTACAGGTCCAGGTCGCATATTCTCCATCGAGCGGGACCTGGAGGCCCTGGATCTCGCTTCCAGGAACGCGGAGAGGCTGTGTCCCGTGGGTTCCGTTCGCTTTATCCACGGGGAGGCCCCGGTCAGGGGGGTTGAGCTGGAGGGGCCCTTCCAGCGGGTGGTGGTTGGAGGGCATGGAGGGAACCTCAAGGAGATAATAAGATGGTCCGCGGGACTTCTATCCCCTGGGGGAAGGATAGTGATACCCTGTCTTCTGCTCTCGTCCTTTCAACAGGCCATGGAGGAGCTGGAGGCCCTGGGTTTTAAGACCGGGTTCCTTCGGGTCTTTCCCGGAGAGGGCCGACGTCTTGGTGGAGAATGGATGGTACAGGGGGGCAATCCGGTGGACATAGTATGGGGGGATGTGGTTTGAAGGGGCTTGTGTGGATAGTGGGTGCCGGCCCGGGGGATCCGGATCTCATAACCGTCAAGGGACTTCGCCTGCTGTCGGAGGCTCATCTTGTGGTTTACGCCGGGAGCCTCATCAACCGGGAGCTTCTCCATCGCTGCCCCGAGGGCTGTGAGGTGCTGGACTCCTCCAAGATGACCCTTGCGGAGCAGGTGCGGGTGATGGCGGATCGGGCCCTTAAGGGCCTTAACGTGGTGCGTCTCCACACGGGGGATCCAAGCCTCTACGGGGCCATAGGGGAGCAGATAAGGGAGCTAAAAGCCCTCGGGGTGGAGTGTCGGATCGTGCCCGGGGTATCCAGCCTGCAGGGGGCCGCCGCGGCGCTCGGCATAGAGTACACGGTTCCAGGTGGCACCCAGACTTTAGTTTGCACCCGTCTTCCCGGAAGGACCCCAGTGCCTTCCAAGGAGGACCTTAGGGTCTACGCCTCCACGGGAGCCACGCTGGCCCTGTTCCTGTCATCCGACATGGGGGATGAGATATCCAGGCTTTGCATGGAGGGGGGGCTTCCCGGGGACACCCCAGCGGCTTGGGTCTACCGGGCCACCTGGCCGGATCAGAGGGTTGGGACCGCTAAACTCCGCGAGCTGGGACAGCGGATGAAGGCGGAGCACGTGAACCGGCAGGCCCTGATCATAGTAGGCCGCTGCGTTGAAGAATCCGGGACTAGCCTGCTGTACGATCCCCGCTTCAGCCACATGTACAGGAAGGCCCATGACGAGGGGCCGGAAGGAGGCATGGGTTGAGGGTCTTCGTGGTGGCCCCAGGCTCCCTTTCCGAGAGGGGAACCCTGGTGGCCAATCTCACCGGTTTTGAGCTCTTCGACCCCTCCGCGGGGGCGAAAGACGCCGCAAGGGCCCTTTGGGACCGGGCGGAGGGCATTCTATTCGTAGGGGCGCTCCCCATCGCGGTGAGGGCCGTGTCGGGCCTATTGGAGGACAAGGGCAAGGATCCGGCGGTGCTCTGCGTCACCGAGGACCTCTCATCGGTGTTCCTGGTGGCGGGGGGGCACCTCGGAGGCGGCACAGACCTGGCGGTTCTGGTATCCGAGGCCCTGGGGGCTCCATGGATACCCACCACGTCCACCGACAGGCTCCGAATCATGTCCCCCGACCGATGGGCAAGGCGGCATGGGATGAAGGTATTAAACAGGGATAACCTGTCTTCCGTCATAAGGCATCTTATCACCCACCGGTCCCTTCGGTGGTGGCTGGACCCGCTGCTCCCCTCCCCTCCCCTGCCCAAGGGGGCGGAGGCGGTGGAAGACCCCTCCGCCGCCCAGGTCCTCTACACCGTGAGGGATCTCACGGATATCTCTCCTTCGGGTATCCTCCTGGTTCCCCGGTGCATCTGCGCCGGGGTTGGGTTCAGGCGGGACGCCAAGGGGGAGGAGATAAGGGACGGGATCCTGGAGGCCCTCAAATCCCATCCGAAGGGGCCTTTCCTCAGGGAAGCCTTGTTGGAGATCGGCACATGGGAGGGCAAGAGAAGCTCCAAGGAGCTTGCAAGGGCGGCGAAAGACTTAGGATGCGGGGTTCGCTTCTTCGGCTCCGATGAGATCCGAGACGCCTCCATGGGCATGACGCTGACGGCCTCCGCGGCGGAACGACACCTGGGGCTTCCCGGGGTGGCGGAGCCCTGCAGCGCCCTTATGGGACGGCCCCTTGGGGGCAGGATGGTGCACAACGGCGTGACCGCCGCGCTGTCCCTCGAAGACATAGGCTTCAAGGGCCGCCTTGGGGTGGTTGGAATAGGCCCCGGGCACCTGGACCACATGACCCTGGGGGCTTTGAGGGAGCTTGAGGAGTGCGACGTGATCGTGGGGTACTCCCTTTACGTGGACCTGCTGCCCAAGCACCTCCAAGAAGTCAAGCTGGTGGAGTCCTACCGCATGGGAGAGGAGGAGGCGAGGGTCAAGAGGGCGGTGGAGCTGGCCCAAAGGGGCTAGTCGGGTGGCGCTGGTGTGCGGCGGGGACCCGGTGCTCTTCGGGCTTGCGGCGCTGGCGTCACATCACGCGGCCTGGGGGCTCCGGGAGGGGGGGGATGAGGACGGGGGCAAGGGAAGCCCGTCCTTCCGGATATTCCCAGGCGTATCCGCCGCTCAAGGGGCGGCCTGCTCATTGGGGCCCTATTACACAAACGGGCTTTGCATGATATCCCTTTCGGATTACCTTCAGGATTGGGGATCGGTGGCAAGGGCCATGGAGAGGGCATCGGAATCGGGGCTTTCCGTGGCGCTGTACAACCCGGTCTCCCGGGACAGGGAGGGCAAGCTCGGGGAGGTGCGTCGGGTGTTCCAGGGTCGCACGGCCCTGGTGTGCCGCGACGTATCAAGGCCCGGTGAGAGGGTGGCGGAGATCCCGGCGGAGGAGCTCTCATCGGACCAGGTGGACATGAGGTCTTTGATCGTCTTCCCCGGAGGGTGCTGTTCCAAGGGGAAGGACGGGGTTTGGAGGGACATGCGGGGCTACGCCAGCGAGATAAATGTCCGTCCAGGCAGCGGAGGTGCCTCCACGGGATGCGGATTGCCGCCCCGCTGCGCCGCCGCAGGTGAGAACGGATCGCGTCTTGAGGGGGTTGACATCCTCGACGGGATCGGAAGGGTGGACGTGCTCATCCTGGGCGGCACCGGTGAGGGCAGGGAGGCGGCGGAGAGGTTGATCTCCCTGGGGCTTAAGGTGGCGGTATCGGTGGCCTTTGACACGGGGCTTCATGTGGTGCCCCCGGGGGCCTTTGCGCTGGTGGGCCGCCGGAGCGCGGACGACTGGGCGGAGGTCATGGGGCGGCTGCTCCCCCTGGGTCTCAGGGCGGCGGTGGACTGCGCACACCCCTTTGCGGAGGAGGCAAGGCGCCACTTCCGAACCGCCGCGGAGGAACTTAAGATACCGTTGATAAGGATAAGCCGTCCGGTGGATGTGCCCGAAGGGGCCGTGCCGGTTATGTCTTACGGGGAGATGGCCCAGGGGCTTTTGGAGCTCACAGCCCCCGGTGATACGGTGTTCCTATCCTTCGGCGTGCGGGGGCTTCCCCGCGTGGTTCCGGTGCTCAAAGGCGGCGGCCGTTATGTATTGGCTCGGCTGCTTCCCACGGTGGAGAGCCTGGAGGCGGCCAAGGCGGCGGGGCTTACCCCAAAGGAGATCCTATGTTCCTGGGGGCCCATGGGTTATGACTGGGAGGTTGGGATCCTCAAGGGTTGCGGAGCCAAGGCGGTGGGGGCCAAGGGCAGCGGAGATGCCTCCGGAGTGACGGACAAGCTGAGGGCCTGCGGGGAGCTGGGCATACCCCTCTTACTCCTCTGCCCCCCTAACGATCCCGGGCTTTCGCTGGAAGAAGGGGTGCGGGAGACGCTTAAGATATTAGGATATTAGGCCGCATGGTTTAGCCATAAACCCCTGGTAATGCAACCCTGTCTTCTTGTTTTATGGGGTTTTGAGTTCTATTATCTATCTTCAGGTGCATAGCACAGGATAACGCTACTTCGAGCCCTGGGGGAAGACCGGTGAGAAGCCGGCGCGGCCCCGCCACTGTGAGCCCGACGAGACCGCCGTTACCACTGGGGGACTTAGACCCCTGGGAAGGGGCGGGGATAGGATGAAGGCAAGCCAGGATACCCCACGGCTCCAAGTTACCGCGGAAGCCCTCGAGGGAGGGACCCCGCGCAATGCCCCCTAGCTCACCGGTGACCATGGGGACTTGCGGCATTCCTCCTCCGCTTCCGCTCTACAAAAGGACGGAGGGATGCAGGTTGATACTTTACGGCGTAGGCATGGGCCCGGGGGACAAGGAGCTGGTTACCCTGAAGGCCCTTAACGTTCTGAGCAAGGCCCAGGCGGTGTTCGAGCCGGTGTCCGCCAAGGGAAGGGTGAGCGTGGCGGGACAGATGGCCCGGGACCTAATCAAGGGGCTTAAGACCATACCGATCCTCTTCCCCATGACAGGCTCCGACGAGGAGCTAAGGGCCGGCGTAAGGGAGTCCCTAACCTCCTCCAAGGACCTTTGGGAGGGGGCAAAGATCGCGGCGATGCCGGTGATAGGGGACTCCGCCCTTTACGCCACGGTTCATGTGCTCCACCAGGAGCTGTCCTCCATTACGGAGACGGAGCTGCGCCTGATCCCCGGCATATCCGCCCACTCCGCCGCGGCGGCGAGGCTCAACCGCTTCATCGCCATGAGGGACCAGGTGTTCTCGGTGGTGCCGGGCTCTAAAGACATCGAAGGGATCATCAAGGCCCTTAAGGCCTGCCAGTGCGCCGCCCTATACAAGCCCTCCGCCCTTGGGGAGAATCTCCCCCTAGTCATCTCCGCCTCCGGGCCTTGGGATCGGATCGTCCGGCTCCATCGGGTCGGGCTAGAGGGGGAGTTCGCGGTGGAGGGGGATGCGGCGGCGGAACCCACCGACGACTACCTGGCGGTGATGCTCCTTTGGAGATAAAAGGGCTTCTCCTTGCGGAGGCCAGGCTCACCGCCAGCATCCTTGCGGGGGCGCTGGCGGGGGAGGCGCTGGTGAGGCTGAGGATCACGGACGCGGTTTTCCGTCCCATCCGCAACCTTCTATCCAAATGCAGGATAAACCGCCACGCCCTCTCCGCCATGGCGGTTTCGGTGGCCAGCCCCAGGTTGGGGGCCGCCATCCTGTCCTCCGCCCACCGGGAGGGCCGCATAACCCGGGATGACGCGGTCTTCGGGACCCTGTGCCTCGCCTTCCCGGCCTACATAAAGCGCTGGCTCGCCACCGCACCGGTGGCGGTGGGGCTTGCGGGAAACCTAGGACTGCTCTACTCCATAGTGCTGATCACCCGGAGCGCCTGCCGCTTCATCCTATGTCTCCTTCTTCTCCTCCGCCGGGGCTCCGGGGAACCCATCGCATTCGGTTTGCCCCAGGACTCCTGCCATGGGGCAAATTGCGAAGGACATCCCCATGGGAAGGAGGTCAGCTTAATAAGGCTCACCTTGCGCTCCCTCCCCATGGCTTGGGGCTTCTTCGCCCTCACGTTCTTCCTCATGCCCCACCTGGAGGCGGCGGTGCTGGGGACCCTGAAGGGCAAGGTGTCGCCCTCGGCCCTTGCGGTGGTGACCTCCGCCCTGATGCACAGTTCCGCATCCCTGGCATCCGCCCAAGGGGCGTTATCCTCCGGCGCGCTGTCCCTAAAGGGGGCTCTCCTAGCCCTGCTGGCGGGGAACTGCATAGGCACCTTCAGCCGGGTCTTAAGGCAGAACATGGGCTACTGGGTGGGCATATTCCCGCCGGAGGTGCTCCGCCCCCTGGCCATATGGCACGTGGGGACCCTTTTGCTCTTCGAGGCCCTCTCCATGGCCCTGGTGGGATTATGGTGGTACCGATGACACCCGTCGTCTTGGCGGTAACGCGTTCGCTTCCCCCGGACGCCCTGGAATGGGTACGGGTTAAGACGTGCTGGAGGGACGAGTTCTACGGGGTCCTTCGGGAACACTCCCTGGGAGGACTGCCCGGGGGGGTCGTCCTTGCCCGCCAGGAGGGCGTGGTGCTTAGACTCATAAGGACCATGCTCGGCCTCAACAGCTTCGCGGTCGGGGAGTTCCATATAGTAAGGCAGGTCAAGGACTGTTACGAGGCCTCCAGGCCATCCTGCGGGCCAATCCTTCACAGGCTCTTCCAGAGGGCCTTCGGGATATCCTCCCGCTTAAGGAGCACCCTTCACCCAGGCAGGGCCCCGTCGATACCGTACCTGGCGTCGTCCATAATCAAAGAGCACCCCGATTGGCCCCGTGTGCCGTGCCTGGTGGCCGGGATGGGAGAGATGGGACGTGAGACCTGCAAGGTGCTATCCTACTTTGGGGCAGAGGTGGTATGCACCTCCCGTTCCTCCGCTCCGCCGGAGGGGTTCCGGTGCATCCCTTGGGAAAGCCTGAGGTCCAGGGCCCGGGACTTTCAAGGGGTCTTTCTATGCACCTCCTCCCCGCTGCCGGTGCTGTTTGAGGAGGATCTGGCGGGAAGCGGGACCTGGGTTGTGGACATGGGTTCCCCTCCCCAGGGGGTTCCTGGTGAAGGTTACAGGTACATGGGCATCGAAGACATAGCCCGGATAAGCCGACGAAGGCTTAGGGGCTACCGGGAGGAGCTTCAGGGGCTTGAAGCAGCGGCGGAGGGTGCGGGCACCTCCCTTTGGGAGGAGCTGACCGGGCGTTTCCCCGCCCTCCGGGCCCGTGATGGAGTCATATCACTATCATAGCTGTAGAAAACTGGGGGTATTCACATGACCTTCGGCCCCATGGTGGCCTTAAGGCGGGACGAGCCGGTGCTGGTGGTTGGAGCCGGTCCCGTGGGATACAGGAAGACCTGCAGCCTCCTGGACGGGGGTGCGTCGGTCACGGTGGTTTCCTTGAGCTTCTGCGACGAGATGCGCAGGCTGATCTCCAAGGGGATAGTGTCAGGGGAGGAACGGTCCGTGCAGCGTCAGGACTTTGAGCGTTTCAGGTTCGCGGTGCTGGCGCTTCCGCCGGAGGAGACCAGGCTAGCGCTGGAGCTTAGGGAGGGCACCGGGTGTCTTGTTTGCTGCTGTTCCCTGCCAGAGCTAGGGGACTTCGCCCTGGCGGCCCAGTGGAGCCACGGGAACTTCAGGGTTGGGATATCCAGCGGCGGCATGGACCCCTCGGGGGCGGCCAAGCTAAAGTCCCTGATCCGGGCGTTCCTGGAGGGGAAGAGGCTTAGGCGATGAGTCGATTTACCCTGCTCACCCGCTCAAGCCCCCTTGCCATGGCCCAGGCGGAGATGTGGAAAAGGCATCTCGCCGGGGCGGGCCACTCGGTGAAGCTCATAACCTGTGCCACCCATGGGGATAGGGACCGTAGGCGGCACCTGGCGTGTTTCGGCGGCTTTGGGGCGTTCGTGAAAGCCCTGGAGGAACGGCTGCTCTTGGGGGACGCCCATGGAGCGGTACACAGCCTTAAGGACGTCCCGTCGGAACAGCCCAAGGGACTGGCCATAGCAGCGGTGCTTAAGAGGGGCTCCCGGGAGGACGTTTTAATAAACCTGGAGGGCCTGTCCCTTGATGAGCTCCCGGAGGGATCGGTGGTTGGGACCTCAAGCCTCAGGAGAACCGCCCAGGTCTTGCGGCTGAGAGGAGACCTCAAGGTCATATGTTGCCGGGGCAACATCCAGTCCCGGCTGAGCAAGCTGCAGGAAGGTCGTTTCGACGCCATAGTGCTGGCGAAGGCGGGGCTAGAGCGGCTAGACATAAGGGTTCCCTACAGGGATCTCCCCTTCGTCACATCTCCAGCTCAAGGGGCGATTGCCCTGGAGGCGCCGGAGGGATCTGAGCTTTTCCACGAGGCAAGGCGCCTCGGTGACCGAGACAGTTGGCTTGAGGTCCTGGCGGAGCGGCAGTTCCTCAAGGCCTTTGGCATGGGATGCGCGGTGCCGGTTGCGGCCTCCGCGGTGCTTGATGGGGATATCATGTCATTCAAGGCGGAGATACTCTCCCCCGACGGATCGTCCGCATCGGCGGTGGAGCTGCGGGACAAGGTCGATGGGGAGGACGACGCGGCGGCGCTTGGTCAGCGGGCGTGGCTCAAGCTCAAGGACTCCCCGGAGGCGAGGGAGATCCTTCAAGGGGCCTTGAACAGGTCCGCCAGAGAGGGGGTTTGCGGGGCTTGATATGGCTTGTAGGAGCCGGATGCGGGTCCCCCAGGTGGCTCACCCTGGAGGCCTTACAGGTACTTTCAGGGGCCCAGGCGGTGGTTTACGACCGGCTCATCCACCCGGACTGTCTTTTGCTGGCCCCCAAGGGGGCCCTCTTCATCGAGGCGGGCAAACGGGGCGGGGACCACAGGATGGAGCAGGAGGAGATAAACCGTTTGCTGGTGGATCTGGGAAGGCGGTTTAAAACGGTGATCCGTCTTAAAGGCGGTGACCCCTTCGTGTTCGGCCGAGGCGGCGAAGAAGCCGCGGCGCTGGACCGGGCGGGACTTGAGTGGCGGGCGGTCCCGGGTATAACCGCAGCCCTCGGGGGGTTCCTGGCGGAAGGCATACCCCTTACGCACCGGGGGGTGTCCTCCGGGCTATGCCTTGTTACGGGAAAGCTTGGGGATGCCACGGACCCTCAAGGCTATTTCGAGGGGATCGCGAGCTTCAAGGGATCCAGGGTGCTCTACATGTCCGCATCCAGCCTTGTAAGGAACCTGAGGCTTCTGACATCCCTGGGTCTAAGCCCCCAGACCCCCTGTGGGATCCTGTCCTGGGGTGGCTGGGGAAGGGGATGCCTCGAGAGGACCACCCTGGAGGGGGCCATCGGCATGGGGGAAGCTGGTAGGCTCGCAAGTCCGTCGGTGATCCTGTTGGGGGAGGCGGCCCATCTAGAGCTGAAGCCCGCCCCCTTGCCCCTTAAGGGGCTTCAGGTGGCGGTTTGCCGTCCGATGGGCGAGGGTTACTCCACCGCCAGGGAGTTGGAGGGCCTTGGGGCCGACGCCTTCACCCTGCCCCTCCTTGAGGAGGAGACCGCCGTCCAGGAGGCGGACGTGATAGCCGGCTTGCGGGAGGCGAATTGGCTGGTCTTCACCAGTCCCCGGGGCCCCCGGGTCTTGAAGGATCTCATAAAGGACCTAAGGCATATCCGCTGTTCCACCGTGGCCATAGGACCTGGCACCGCGTCGGCCATGGAGGATACGGGAATCGGGGTGGACCTGATGCCCCAAAGGCCCAACAGCGAGTCCCTGGGGGAGCTGCTTCGTGGTGTGATCCGTCCCGGGGAGAGGGTGCTCTTCCTACGTAACCGCCGAAGCTCCAGGATACCGGTGGAGGCGGTTGCGGAGGCCCGGGGCCTCCCGGTGGAGATCCCCATTTACGAGATGAAACCCCGGGACATCCCATGGATGGGGCTCATAAGGGAGCACTGGGAGGATCACCCTCCCCAGGCGGTGGTGTTCGGCTCCGCCGCCCTGGCGGAGGAATGGTCAAGGCGCTTGGGCGGCCTTCCTGGCAGGGCCAAGGCGGTGGCCTGGGGGGATGAGTGTGCCAAGGCGTGTATGGACCTTTTCGGAGGGGCGGTGGCCATGAAAACCCCGGACTCTAAGGGTTTGGTGGATGCGTTAAAGTCCCTGCTATCCCCTTAGACTCCGGGAGACACGGTGGCGGGGGCTAAACCCTTGTGGGGCGGTTGCCATCTCTCCCGTCTTGGGTGGGACGGGGGAATAAGCGGGCATTTCAGGCGTTTCAGGAGGGGGATGGGTGCTTTATGGTGAGCAGCAAGGAGTGCTTTGAAAGGGCGAAGAGGTGCCTTGTAGGGGGGGTGAACAGCCCCGTGAGGGCCTTCCGCGCGGTGGGGGGGGAACCGGTGTTCTTCAAGTCCGCCAAGGGCTGCCGGCTCTTTGACGTGGAGGATAATTCGTACGTGGACTACGTTTGCAGCTGGGGCCCCATGATATTGGGGCATGGGGATCCGCACGTTTTAGATGCGGTACACAGGGCGGTGGAGGAGGGGCTCTCCTTCGGAGCATGCTCCCCCCTTGAGGCTCGGCTGGGGGAGATGATAAAGGATAAGTTCCCGTCCATCCGCAAGCTCCGCTTCACCTCCTCCGGCACCGAGGCGGTGATGGGGGCGGTACGGCTGGCCAGGGGCTTTACCGGAAGGGACGTCATAATCAAGTTCGAGGGGTGCTACCACGGGCACTCGGATTCGCTTTTGGTCTCCGCGGGCAGCGGGGCGCTGACGTTCGGCACCCCATCGTCCCCAGGGGTTACCAGGGGATGTGCGGCGGACACGCTGGTGATCCGCTACAACCACCTGGAGGAGGTGGAGGCGGCTTTCCGGGCCTGCGGTGAGCGCATAGCGGCGGTGATAGTGGAGCCCTGGGGGGGCAATATGGGGCTCGTGCCGCCGGAGAAGGGATTCCTAAGGGGTCTTAGGGATATAACCCTCCGCCACGGATCACTGCTCATATTCGACGAGGTGATAACCGGTTTCAGGGTGCCGGAGGGGGGAGTTCAGAACCTGGAGGGGATAGAACCGGACATCACCTGCCTTGGGAAGATCATAGGGGGCGGTATGCCGGTTGGGGCCTTCGGAGGGAGGGAGGATGTCATGAGCCGCCTTTCTCCGGAGGGACCGGTCTACCAGGCGGGAACCCTTTCGGGCAACCCGGTGGCCATGGCCTGCGGTATAGCCACCCTGGAACGTCTTACCCCGGAGTCCTACCGGGAGCTGGAGTCCAAGGGGGCGGCGCTGGAGCGGGGGATACTCGATGCGGCCCATCGGGCGGGCATCACCGTATCGGTATCCCGTCTTGGGTCCGCCCTGGGGCTGTTCTTCGGCCCCATGCCCAAGGACCTTGAGGGTGTCAAGGGCACCCGGGTGGATCTGTACCCCAGGTTCTTCAACCACATGCTGAGCCGGGGCTTCTACTTCCCGCCAAGCGCCTACGAGACCTTCTTCGTCTCCCTTGCCCACGATGACCAGGTCATAGACGCCACGGTACGGGAATTGCTGCAAGCGTTCATCGAGCTAAGGGGTGACATGTGATGGGAGCTCCATTCCCCCTATCCCGTCCCCGGCGGAACCGCATAAACCCAGTGATAAGGGAGATGCTCCGGGAGACGGACGTAAGGCCCTGCAATCTGGTGCTTCCCCTCTTCCTTGTGCCAGGCAACGGGGTTTCGGAGCCCGTGAAGTCCATGGAAGGGGTCTTTCGCTGGAGCTGCGACATGGTCCAGCGCCCGGTGGAGGAGGCCCTGGAGTCTGGGGTTAGGTCGTTCCTGCTGTTCGGCATACCCTCTTACAAGGACGATACGGGCAGTTCCGCGGACGACCCATCGGAGCCGGTCCAGCGGGCCTTGGAGGATATGAGGTCTCGGTATCCAGAGGCATACCTGGTGAGCGACGTGTGCCTCTGCGAGTACACCTCCCACGGGCACTGCGGGGTGATCAGGGACGGGGTGATCCATAACGACGGGACCCTTGAGCGGCTTGCCTCGGTGGCTTTGAGCCACGCCAGGGCGGGGGCCCACGCGGTGGCCCCGTCGGACATGATGGACGGACGTATAATCGCCGTCCGGAAGGCCCTGGAATCCCATGGTTTCCCGGACGTGGCCATCTGGAGCTACGCCGCCAAGTTCGCCTCCGCCTTCTACGGTCCCTTCCGGGAGGCCGCCCAGAGCGCCCCCTCCTTTGGGGACAGGAAAAGCCACCAGCTGCCCCACTTCAACCGCTTGGAGGCCTTGAGGGACGCCCTGATGGATGAGGATGAGGGTGCGGACCTGCTGATAGTTAAGCCCGCGGGAACGTCGTTGGACGTAATAAGGGACCTTAAGGATAGGACCATGCTGCCCATAGGGGGCTACGTGGTGAGCGGGGAGCACTGCATGCTGAAGGACGCCATTGGGGCGGGACACATGGATAAAAGCGCTTATCTCGAATACCACCAGTGCGTCCGCAGAGCCGGATGTTCGGTGATAATAACCTATGGGGCAACGGAGCTGGCCCGGGAGATATCCGTTCAGGGGGGATGAGGATGGAGGGACGCTACATAAACCCGAACGCCCAGGTGGACCCAAGCGCCAGGATAGGCACAGGGGTGGTCATAGAGGACGACGTGCTAATAGGGTCAAACGTGGAGATCGGTCACAACGTGGTGATCCACAGCGGGGTGCGCATAGGCTCCAACTCCAAGGTGGGGTCCAACACGGTGTTGGGGAAGAGGCCCTCCGCCTCCGCCATAAGCGCCACCACAACGGCGGACAAGGAGCTGCCTCCCCTTGTAATAGGCGAGAACGTGACCATAGGGGCCCTTTGCGTCATATACCGCGGGGCGGTTCTAAAGCAGTGCGTTTTCGTCGGTGACCTGGTGAGCATTCGGGAAGACGTCACCATAGGCGACATGTCCGTAATAGGAAGGGGCGTGACCGTGGAGAACAAGGTGACCATAGGCAAGAAGGTAAAGATCGAGACCGAGGCTTACATCACCGCCCTCTCCTCCATAGGGGACTACTGCTTCATAGCCCCGGAGGTGACGTTTACGAACGACAACTTCCTGGGCCGCACGGAGGAGAGGAAGAAGCACTTCGGCGGTCCCACGCTCTTGAGGGGGGCCAGGATAGGGGGCAACGCCACGCTGCTGCCGGGTGTCCAGATAGGGGAGGACGCGCTGGTTGCGGCGGGCAGCGTGGTGACCCGGGACGTGCCCGCGGGGGTCATAGTTGCGGGGGTGCCCGCCAAGCTGCTGCGCCCGGTGCCCACGGAGCAGCTGCTGAGGAACCAGAGTTTTTACGAGGGATAGGGGCTATTAGGAGCAACTAAATAAAACCAGTATTTTGTGTTAGTATAGTATTCGCCCTCATCCAAAGGGGGCGTTGTTTTTTTGCTGCTTTGTTCTTTGTTCACCACCTCATAACGAGGGAGGTTAAAGCGGCATGTCCAGGAGGTCGTCATGGGGCTCACCAGGGAAAACCTCTTAATATACGCTCGAAAGATATGCATGGATCTCGTAATAGGGCTGGCGGCATCAGCGGCAGCGTTCGCCATCCGGCTTGGCCTGCCCATTCCCCACCCCTTCGCCGGATCCCTTTTGCCGTACCTCCTCATCTCCTTGGCACTAAAGACTGGGCTTGAGGTGTTGTTCGGGCTTTGGCGCCAGTCGTGGAGAAATTCGAGCACCCAGGACCTCCTTTGCATCGTAAGGTTTTCCGTCACCTTTACGGTCCTCTCTTCCGCGGCGTCCTTTCTTGCGGGGCCGTCCAACATGCCCCTTCCACGGGGAATACCGCTCATAGACGGAGCCCTCTCGCTGATCTTCCTGGGAGGGGCCAGGATGCTGGTCCGGATCCGGAACGAAAAGAACCACCATGGGGACGGGACAAGGCCGGTGCTTATAGTGGGGGCCGGATCTGCCGGGGTAAGCATGGCCAAGGAGATCCAGCGGAACCCCCAAAGCCGTATGACCGTCGCGGCGTTCCTAGACGACGACCCCAGAAAGCAGGGCTTGACCTTCGCTGGCGTCCCCGTGGTGGGAACCTTGGATCAGCTGCCTCAGTCGGTCCGGAAGGTCGGCGCCCAGGAGGTGCTAATCGCCATACCCTCCGCCCCTGGCTCTCTGATTCGCCGGGTATTCGAGGCGGCCCGGCAGGCCAAGGTGAAGGCCAGAACCGTACCCTCCCTGGAGGAGATCCTGTCGGGCAAGCTGTCCATCGATTACATAAGGGACGTGCAGGTGGAGGATCTATTGCGTCGAGAGCCGGTGAAGCTGGATCTGGAGGAGATCGGACGCTACCTCACGGGCCGCACGGTTCTCATAACCGGCGCCGGGGGCTCCATAGGGAGCGAGCTGGTGCGGCAGGTGATGCGCTTCAACCCCGGCCACATGGTGCTCCTGGGCCGAGGGGAGAACAGCCTTTATCTCCTCGAACGGGAGCTGCGTCGCTTTAACGATGCCCCAAGCTTTCAAACCCTGGTGGCGGATGTGCGCCAGATGCCGCGGATCAGAAGCATATTCCGGGAGTTCAAGCCCTCGGTGGTCTTCCACGCGGCGGCGCACAAGCACGTGCCCATGATGGAACAAAGTCCCGAGGAGGCGGTTTTGAACAACCTCTTGGGCACCCGAAACGTGGCGGACGCGTGCCTCGAGTTCCAAACCGACGTGCTGGTCAACATCTCCACCGACAAGGCGGTCAACCCCACGTCGGTGATGGGGGCCTCCAAGCGCCTTGCGGAGATGGTGGTAAGGTCCCGTGCCATGTCAGCCGGTGAAGGGAAGAGCTTCGTGTCGGTCCGCTTCGGCAACGTGCTGGGCAGCCGCGGCAGCGTAATACCCCTGTTTAAGGAACAGATCCGCAACGGCGGCCCCGTCACCGTTACGGACCCCAACATGATAAGGTATTTCATGACCATCCCCGAGGCGGCCCAGCTGGTGCTTCAAGCGGGGGGCATGATGCTCAATGGGGCGGTGTTCGTGCTGGACATGGGAGAACCAGTCAGGATATTGGACATGGCAAAGGACTTGATAAGGCTGTCCGGGTTCGAACCTGGGAGGGACATAGAGATCCGGTTCACCGGCGCAAGGCCGGGGGAGAAACTGTACGAGGAACTGCTAACCTCCGAGGAGGACACCGAGGCCACCCGCCACAACAAGATCTTCATCGCCCGAGGCTGCGACGTGCCAGACCACCTGGACGACGCGGTAGACCGCTTGGCGGCCCTCGCGGAGGAAGGAGATAGGATCGCCATAAGACGCATGATGGCGGAGCTGATACCCAACTGCACGGTGGCGAACTAAGGGGTGTCAAAAGGATGATATACCGGCGCTTCCTCAAGCGCATCCTGGACGTGGCCCTGGCCTCGGCGGGGATTTGTCTTTTGTGGCCCGTGATGCTGATCACCGCAATCCTAGTAAGGGTTAAACTGGGAAGCCCGGTCCTGTTTAAACAGGCAAGGCCAGGGCTTAACGGCAAGCGGTTCGTGATGTACAAGTTCAGGACCATGCGGTACCTTTGCGACGCGAGCGGCAAGCCCCTGCCCGACGAGGAACGGCTTACCCGCTTCGGCAGGATCCTTAGGTCCACAAGTCTCGACGAGCTCCCGGAGCTGTTTAACGTCCTCAAGGGGGATATGAGCATCGTGGGCCCCAGGCCGCTTCTCATGAAATACCTTCCCCTCTACACTCCGCGGCAGATGAGGCGTCACGAGGTACGCCCCGGCATAACCGGCTGGGCCCAGGTGAACGGCAGGAACGCCGTCTCATGGGAGGATCGGCTAGAGATGGACGTGTGGTACGTGGACAACATGTCGTTCATCTTGGATGTCAAGATAATCCTTTTAACCTTTTTGAAGGTTCTCCGCCGGGAGGGGATATCCCAACAAGGACGGGCCACCGTTGATGAGTTCAAGGGAGGGCATGAGACGTGAGAAAGCCGTTATACGTGATAGGAGCTGGGGGACACGGGAAAGTGGTCATATCCACCCTGATTGACATGGGGCTAACCCCAGAGGGCGTGCTGGATGATTACCCCTCCTCTTTTGGGAAGGATGTGCTGGGCATCAGAGTTTTTGGGGCCCCGGAGCATATCCTAAGTCCAAGAAGACCCTTCCAGGCCGTGATAGCCGTGGGAGACAACAAGGCCCGCAGGGATATCGAGGAACGGTTGAGGTCACAGGGCTTCTCCGTGGAGTGGATAAGGGCCGTTCACCCCACCGCCTACGTTCACCCCTCCGTGGAGGTAGGGGAAGGGACCGTCGTATTTGCCGGAGCGGTTGTTCAACCGGGTTCAAGCCTAGGACGCCACTGCATAGTCAACACCGGCGCCAAGGTTGACCACGACTGCGTGATAGGGGACTTCGCCCACATAGCCCCAGGATGCAGCCTAGCGGGGGGCGTAAGGATTGGAGAGGGGGCGTTCGTTGGCATAGGCTCCGCGGTAATACCCTGCAGGACCATAGGTCCCTGGAGCACCGTAGGGGCAGGGAGCACGGTGATACGGGACGTGGCAGAGCAAACCGTCGTGGCCGGCTGTCCCGCAAGGCCTATACACAAGGCAGCCCCTTGAGCGAGCCCAATGGGCCTTGGGCATCCACACATCCCAAGCGTCATCAAAATCAGATCAACGACTCGCAGAGATCCGCATATGAACTAACAAGCTTCCTCACGTCCATGTTCCGCACCACATAATCCCTGGCGGCCTCGCCGGCTTCCTGGGCCTCACGGGGTTCATCAAGGGCCCTCTCGATGAGACGGGCAAGCTCTGGAACATCTCCAACTGGGTACAGCCATCCCCGGCCCTCCTCCAGAAGGTCCACCGTGCCCCTGGAGTCCGCCCCTATGACCAGCTTGCCCATGGCCATGGCCTCTATAACCGATCTTGGCAGCCCCTCTCGGCTCGACGGGAATAGCAGCCCGGAAGAACCCTTAAGCAGTGCCCTCACTTCCTCCCTTCTCCTGAAGCCCGCAAACCTAAAACGGTGAGCAAGCCCTGCTTGAGACACCATCGCCTCCACATTGGAGCGCAACCGGCCATCCCCCACAAGGACCACGCAGCAGTCCCGCCGGACCAATCCCATGGCCTCCACCAGGTCCGAGTGGCGTTTGCCTGGGTTGAACTCTGCCACGTAAACGAAATAAGGCAGCCCACCTGGGATGCCAAGCTCCCCAAGCAGGCATGACACCTCATCAGCCCCCACCGCGGGGGGATCGAAAAAAGACAGGTCCACCCCCACGCCGGGGACGAACTCTATCCGGGGAGCTAATCTCATCTCACGAGCCCTGGCAAGGTCATAACGGTTCATCACGAAGAGGACGTCGGTGAACGGCGATCCCACCCTCTCCAGGGTTTCGAAAATGAAGTTGGTCACCGGCTTACCATGGGGATGAAAGTGGAAGCCATGGGCGGTGTAGAGGATCTTAACGCCCTTCTCCCTACCCCTGTTCCTCATGGGGCCCAGCGCAAGCCTGGTGACGAAAGAGGCCACCGGAGTGTGTACGTGGATCAGAGAGAAACTGCGGGATCTTGTTATTCCCCGCATCAGGAACCCCGCTCTTAGGTTGCGCATGGCCAGGGGGTTCCTAGCGAAAGGCACATCGAAGACCGCGTCAAAGGCATCTCTTATGGTCGGGGATTTCATGGCCCCTTGGGCGGCGGTGCATACGGTCCATCCCCTGCGGCGAAGCTCCTCCGCGTAGGGGATCAGGAATGACTCTATGGTTAACGCCACGGTAGTAACGATCAGGATTTCGCGGGGCACGATGATCAGCCCATCCAGATCTCTTTCACTGCGCTTATGACCCTTTCCTGGTCTTCCTCAGTGAGGCTGGATCCGGAGGGTAGGCAGAGCCCCACCTGGAACAAATGATCCGATACGCTGAAACCGTCCTCGTGGGGGAAGTAGCGGCAGCCCTCGAAGACCGGCTGCAGGTGCATGGGTTTCCAAAGGGGCCTGGTCTCTATGTCCTTCTCCGCCAGTGCATCCATGACCATAAGGGGGGTGCGGCCGGACGAGGGGTCTATCAATATCACCGTGAGCCATCGGTTGCTCCGTCCATAGGGTGCCTCGGGCATGAAGGATATGCCTTCCAAACCAGAAAGACCGTCCCTATAGCGTTCAAAGACCCTCCGTCTTGCGGCCACCCGGTCATCTAAAGCCTTAAGCTGGGCCCGGCCTATTCCAGCCAGCACGTTGCTCATCCTGTAGTTGTACCCCACCTGGCTATGCTGGTACCAAGGGGCCTTATCCCTAGCCTGGGTGGACCAGAACCGGGCGGTCTCTATGGCTTCTTCATCATCGGACAGCAGCATGCCTCCGCCGCCGGTGGTGATTATCTTGTTGCCGTTGAAGGACAGCACCCCAAGATTACCCAGGGAGCCGCACATCCTGCCCTTGTAGTTGGCTCCCAGAGCCTCCGCCGCGTCCTCCAGCACGTAGATCCCGTGCTTCCCGCATATCCTCAGTATCTCATCGTAGTCTGCGCTCTGCCCGTATAGATCCACCGCTATGACCGCCTTTGGCCTTATGCCGCTGCTCAAGCACCAGGATACCGCCCTAGCAAGGGCTGGGATGGAGATGTTCCAGGTATCCGGGTCGGAGTCGATGAAAACCGGGGTGGCCCCAAGGTAGACTATGGGGTTGGCGGTAGCAGCAAAGGTGAGGGAGGAGCACAAGACCAGATCCCCAGATCCCACCCCGAGGAACTTAAGCCCCAGGTGGATCCCCGCGGTGCCGGAAGAGAGCGCCAGGGCGTGCTTTACCCCCACCTTATCAGCCACCTCCCGTTCGAAGGCCTCCACGTGGGGCCCTAGGGGGGCCACCCAGTTGGTCTTAAACGCCTCCTCCACGTAAGCCATCTCCTCCCCGGTCATGTGCGGGGGGGAGAGGTATATCCTTTTGGGGTCAGCCACTTGCCATCACTCCTCACGAACAAATATGCTAAAACACTAAAGCTTATGCAATCCCTAATACGTTTTTATTAAATCTACACGCCAATCAGGATGTTTCATTTATTAACTTTAATATTTTTTGTTCTATTCCAGAGTTATGTATTATATTTTTCCATATAAATCTATCTGCCTCAAAATTAATAACAAAATTATATCTTTTTAGCCCTTCTATGTTAATATCTATATCTCTATCGCTTATCTTGTAAAAATTACATTTATTATTTTTTTCAAAAAGCCTTAACCACTTATAGTCCGTAGTTATAATCTTTAAACCCAATGCTAGATATTCAAGCAACTTAGTAGAAGTTTGGATGTTATATGGATATTTATTTGGGATAAAATTAATACCATACACAGCCTTTGCCGCTATTTCTGGGACACAACTATATGGAACTCTTCCAACAAAAATAATGTCTTTATTATTTTTATAAGATGAGTAAATTCCATCATCAACGTTTCCTATTAGGCAAATCTTGCCTAGTTTATTTTTTGAAAACAAAGATAACAATCTATCAATACCCCTAACTCTAGACACTGGACCAACATAAACAAAATCATACTCTTTATCCTTGATAGAGTTCCTGGCAATGAGAAAGCTCTCGTCTATTCCCATATCCCTTAAACAAAACTCCACGCCATCATTAAAACCAAAGCCATGCATAACGTCATTATTAAGGAATACTCTTAAATCTGGCCTGGGGTTTATTTTTGTTTTAAATAAATTTTTAAACTTGGGGAGCAACCCGGTTGAAAGAGAAGCATATTCATGTATCAAAACGCTATTTCTCGGCCTACTACCCCCTAGTCCCTTAAACTCCCAAATAACATCAAAATCTTTTTCGCTATATTCCCCAAGAACAAAAGAATCATAGGCCTCAAAGCATTGCATCTCGTTAAAATACTTAATATACGCATCTATTTCTGGCAAAAAAGCCATGTGTGTTCTCTTGAACAGTATCTTAACCAAAATATCGCCCCTTTATTCATCCCAACCTAATAACTAGATTTCATAAAGCAAGCTTCAGCCATAGTTAAGTTTTTATCTCAAAAGCTATCCATGCTAACCGCAGATGCCCCGATATGGCATACAAGCATAATCTATGCTTATCTATTGGCTTAATCAAAGACCACAATCACTAATTACAGCAAAAACGTCTAGCTAGCACCCAAAATGCGAATCAATCTACCTCAACAACTCCATTGAATCACCTGAGTCCCTAACCCAACACTAGCTCCTCAATAAGATCTAACTTACCCGTCACAAGCATATTAGAACTAGCAAAAAAACAGCAACTAAGCGAAGATCAAAAACGCCAACCAGGCAAAAAACATCAGCTTCCTAGCCTTGGGTTCGCCCTCCTTGTTTCACATAGCCATAGCATGGCATCATCTTGTTTTACTACCACATATTATTACACAGAAACAAGCCAGCATATGAGCATCGCAAAACTACGAATAGATTAGTTCTATTGTTTTAGAATATATAGTTCAAATAACAAATGAATAATAGACCTTAAACTAGGTAACATTGGGTTGCTTGGAATATCATCCCTTAATTTATAAGCTGTTTTTGGGTACTTAAATATACTAAGAATCCTAAATTTACTAAATAATCCAGCCAACAACTCAAACAAATATTTTTTAGTCAAAAACATCATAAAATCATCCAAAACGCAAATTTCATTGTTTCTGCAAATATTATTCTTATTTAACGCTAAATAAAAATAATCGACAAGTCTGTCAAATGATTTAGAGTCTACAGCCCCTATGAATTTACTATAAATACCGCAGCCCTTATTTGCAAAACCACCAGGCAAGCAATCAACTTGACCAATTGATGAAATAACAGGATATAAATCCAAGCCATAAGCAAGATATTTACTGGGTAAATTTAAAGGATCATATCTTAGTGATAAAACACCCATAGCATCACTTTCAAAAATAGACGTGCTATTCCAAACAACATTGACATCAACTGCGCTTAACCATTTATATATTGAATAACTATTTATGACTTTAATTCTATTAAACCATTTCATTTTTTTTATTTCATCCACAAAGAGCATGCCAGGGTGCATTCTATATATAATCTCATTATTTTCAAAAAAACTATCGGGCAAAGAGCTAAAATCATCAAAAGTCTTTTTTAATGATTTTATTTTTATATCTACATATCCCAATACATCTTCTTTATCATACCCCATCCTCAAAAGATGCGATAACTCTTTGTTGTTGATCATCTTTGTGTCCCTATTCTCTGCAAATAAAATCCATCGTTTTTGTGGGTCTAAACCAAACTCCATAGCAAGTTCTGATCTTACTTTATTCCGTTCACCACCATGAAAATACCTCCCTGCATCCCCTCGAAGATAGCCCACCTTAAATATAATATTGTTAGGTATGCCTAAGCTCAATAACTTAGATTCAAATAAATCTCCCCATACCACATGGAAAACCCTATTGCTTACAAATAAATCCTTGCCTAGGTTAGCACGTTCACTCATTGGGGAAGAAACCTGCTCGTGATGCAAATTAAATATAATCATGTCTGAATTAAATACTAGAAAGGGTAAGCACAATTTATAATCACCAAGAGTATATAGCCACGGCATGACCAAAATATCTGTTTTGTTATCTCTAGCATAAGCTAGGGCACTACAGTACTCAAAAGCAATAGAAAAAATTTCAACGATAAATTCGCCCGTGTTTTCTAGCTTATTTTTTATCATTTTGCATGTATCGTATTCTCTAGCGAAATGCTCATAGAACACCACAACTCTTCTTTTCATAAAAGCACCTCCACTTATTTAACAAAAGCACCTCACCCCATGCACCTTTCAAACAAAATATCAACCATCTAAGCCCGTATCTCAGTTTGCACTCAGGACAATTGCATTCATCATAATTAAGTCGAGCCTTGAACACGACAAAGACAGCATTCAGCCGTCCAGAAGATACAAGTACCTGTCCAAGATGAGTTCTGCCAACAACCAGTCTTCCATCGTGTCTACGTCAACGGATCTCCACCAGGGCATCTTGAAGGCCCTGGTGGAGTCAGCGATGAAAGCACCGTTCTCTAGAAACCACTGACAGCTAACCACGTAAACCGCCCCGTTAAGTATGTACATCCGCCCCGCATATTCCCCACATTCAGCCAGGGGACAACGGACTTGCCCCGCATCATCCAGCAGACACATCCAATCCGGCCTCTCCCTTATCTCCCTCACCGAAACCACCGACGGAGCCCGGGACTCAATGCAAAGAGAAATGGAACCATCTATATCCTCCGAAGAACGGAAGGGAGATGTCGGCTGCAGAAGAACCAAATAGTCATATCCAGCCCCTATTTCCTCCAGCGCATGCATGACCACGTCAGAGGTCTTCGCCTCATCGGTCGCTAGGTGCTGGGGCCGCACGAATGGAACTTCACAGCCCAGCTTCAACGCCACTTCTATGATCTCCTGGTCCTCGGATGACAATATCACCCTGTCAATGTAACGAGACCTCATCGCAGATTCTATCGTCCATGCTATGAGAGGCTTGCCCCCCAAAAGCTTAACGTTCTTTCCAGGAATCCTCTTTGACCCACCCCTGGCGGGTATCAATCCCAATACACGCATACCTCCGTACAAGGCAAAATCACCCTCTAGCCCTTAATCTCGGATCAGGAATCTTTGGCCCCAAATAGAGCACACGCTCTTTCGAAGTCATTTGGATGCCCCACATCTATCCAAATCCCATCCAACAGCATTGTCCCAAACCTCTTTCCTCTCCTCAAAGCATCCTTTATTAGCTGTGTCATATGGTAAGCCCTGCCACGAGGCACACTACCGATAAGATCGGGATTTAACACATATATGCCAGCGTTGGCAATGTAAGAAAGAGTGGGCTTTTCCCGTATAGTGCTTATCATCCCCTCTTTACCCAGATCGATCACTCCGAAGGGTATTTCGTAAGCTATCTCCCTAACGCAAACGGTCCCATCAAGCCCAGACGACTCGTGTTTGTCCAAAAGGGCTCCGAAATCTAGATCTGTGAATATATCGCCATTCATCACGATACAAGGTTCACTGGGTAAGGGATCTATAAACGCCAGAGAACCAGCGGTTCCCAGGGGCTCATCCTCGTGTATGTAAGATATATTAACACCCATCTTGGACCCATCTTCAAAGTAGCTTACTATGTGATCTCTTAAATAGTTAACTGATATACAAAACCTGCTAAATCCGTGGGTCGCCAGCTTCTCAATTATCATCTCTAATATTGGTTTCTTACCTATCGGCAACATAGGCTTAGGGCAGTTAGCGGTCAGTTCTCCCAGTCTAAGCCCCCTCCCGCCAGCCATTATGACCACCAGGTTGGAGCGTCGCTTGGGCATTGCAACGTCCGCAAAGTGAACTACCCCCAAGACCTTTCGGTCTACATCCACTTTAATCAAAAAATGGATGCCGTAATCCCTCATCCGGTTGAGGAGAACCCACCAATGCTCACCCTCAAAAGCCAACTTGGGGGATCTGTTCATGACTAGAGAAACCGGTGACTCTAACCCGTATCCATTTAGTATCGCCCGACGAACATCCCCATCGGTGGCCACGCCCACCAAGCGCCTCTCAGCATCTACCACCAAAACAAATTGGGAAGATTCGTTGTTTATTATCTCCAAAACCCTCCGAAGGTTTGTCTCGGGGGATACGCAAACCATCTCCACGGAAGCCGTTTCCCTTAGTGCCATCAGGCCCCCTCCGCCCAAACGGGTTTTTTAAGTACCCAGCGTCCGAACCTGTCCTTCTCGAAGATCTCCCTGTTGTAGAACTTGTCCACGATGCTCCAGAACTCCCTTTCGGAGTACCCGCAGAACTGACAGAAGTCCCTGAGCGCCAGGGGGTCCAACTCATGATCATGCCTTCTCACTAATTCCACCGCCTCTTCCCTGCTGATAAGACCATATCTAACAAATCTGGAGGCGTAATCCGTGGCTACCTGATGCCCAAACTTGGGATACTTAAGCCAGTAGTGAACCGTATAAGCCCGGCTGTCCACCTGATCGAAGTTCTCGATGTTGTGAGTCCTATGCCATTCATGGGTCAGATCGTGAAATCCGACAGACTTCGCAAATATGTAATTGGAATAGCTGTTCCACGGCACGAAATAGCTAAGGTATATGGGCTCAAGCCCTTCTAGGTCATCTTTAACCGGAGGTTGACAAAGGGTGAGATCCTTCGTAGTTACCACATCATCCAGCAGCTCCTCGACGGGAACCGCATCGGCAACCCCATTGTAGATCCGCTCCCTCGCAGAAGGTGTTTCAACGGCCCCAGGCCCCCCGTACTCGTAGCTGACGTTCTCGCCATAAACCAAAAGGGGAATTCCGAACTTCACTGCCATGTGAAGGGGATAAGTATATATAAGCCTATCTATATACCAAGTTGGCTTGCCGTACCTCTCAAACATGGTTCGCATTATTCTCTTCTGGGCCCTAATGTTGGGCTTTAAAGATATGATGTCACACCCAAACACCTCGGAGATGTTCTTCAGGTTATGCTTGCCCGCCTCTGTCATCGGGAAGTTATCCTCTACGGAAACCAAAAGGGGAGTCATTCCCAGCTTTTCCTTCATTATGTAAGTCTGGAAATGGCTGTCTTTCCCACCGCTAACGGCTATCATGCAGTCATAGCCGAATGCACCTTTGTTGCGATATTTATCACAAAGGGCTTCAAGCTCCCTCCACCGGGAATCCCAGTCGATATCCTTGCGCCTTTCATATGCCCTACAGGCGCAGCAAATCCCCTCATCATCAAACACTATCCCAGGACGAGTGTCCGGCATAACACATCTTTTGCAATATCTCATTTTATCTGACTCCTACTATGATTAATTATAACCAAAGCTCCACAAGCCCATATCAACCCTCTACCGCAGGTACCCCCATAACCCTAGCACCAGGAGAAACGTTTCGAACCACTACAGCCCCTGCTGCCACTAAAGCTCCTTCTCCCACGGATAAATTGGGAAGCACCACAGCCCCAGCTCCTATAAACGCCCCCCGGCCAACCAATACCCCTCCGCACAGGACGGCTCCGGGGCTTACAAAGGCACCATCTCCTATCACACAATGATGATCCACACTGGCTCTGGTGTTTATAACGCTGTTCTCCCCTAACACGACCCCTTTTTGGACCACCGCACCAGCCATGATTTGGCATCCCTGGGGCAGCTCCAAATTTTGGGGCAAAACAGCCATGGGATGGACCAAGGGAGGGAAGTAAAACCCAAGCCTCTTAAACCTGCTGTAAAGGCGGTTCCTCGCATCACAGCTTGGATTAGCCCCAAGACCGTTAATCAATCCCACCCCATGCGCGGAGACCCTCTCCAGAGAAGAGTCATCCCCAAGAACCGGAACCCCCTCCCAGCTATCTCCCACCTTAAGCTCAGGGGTGACTACCCCATGTACGGAGTGCCCCAAGCGAGAAAGAAGATCCAGGAGAACCGAGGCATGGCCTCCCGCCCCAAGCATTATCAACCTAAGTCCCTGCAGCAGATCCGAAGAAGCCATTAGATAAAATCCACTAATCTTCTACCATCTCATCGTCAATGTAATCCCTGGAGGAGGGCTTCCCCAATAACCGCCACACATCAGAAGGCGGCAACCCAGTACCCGGGCGCTTGCACGTGAGGTTGTCCTCCGCAAAGACTTCCCCTCTCTGGATGGTCCGCCTTGCAACAACGCTCCTTCTCACCAAACGCCGATTTTCCCACTCGAAACTGGATGGCACCTTTATCTGACTTCCCAAGGCCAACTGAACAGCCCTAACCGACTTCACAAGCTCGGCCAACTCCAGCGGCTCCAACGAAGCCCGGTGATCCGGCCCCGGTAGGGAACGATCCAACGTGAAGTGCTTTTCCAATACCGCAGCCCCAAGGGCCACCGCGGCCAAGGATATTCCTATCCCCTCAGTATGATCCGAGTACCCAACACTAAGACCAAATGCCTCCCTCATGGTAACCATGGACCTCAAGTTTACCCCCTCCAGGGGTGCCGGATACTCGGTTGTACAGTGAAGAAGCGTCACCCTATCCCGCAAAACCTCCTGCCCCTCCTCAGAGCTGTAGGCCTTGAACAATGCCTCCTTAGAAGGCTTATCCTTCACCTTGAGGTATCCGAAGGCAAGACAGGCCAGGGCTCTTCCACCTCCCCAAGGGTGCTCATGCCAGTTGAAAGGATTACATCCACTCCCATGCTAGCCGCCTTGAGCAAAAGCGGGGCATTGGTAACCTCCCCAGATCCCATCTTTATGGTCCTTAAACCCAAGCTTCCAACCAGAAAGTCCAGACTATCATCATCAAACGGGCTGGAGAGGAAGTCCATCTTCAACTCCCTGCATCGCTCAATCAGGACTAAATGATCCTCCTCCGAGAGCTCTAGACGGCGAAGCATCTCATACTGCCCCTCGTAAGCCCCAGATGTCTCCATTTGATACGCCGCCTTGGGGGTCCCTCTCCGCACAAGCCGATCGGCCTTGAAGGTCTGAAATTTAACCGCATCCGCCCCAGCCTTGGCGGCAGCTTCAACCAGCTTCAGAGCCATATCCAAGGAGCCATTATGGTTTACCCCCGCCTCAGCTATAATATAGATGCCGTCCCCATGGCGCATTCAAGAACCCCCACTCTATCTATAATCAGCGGTTAGCGGAAGATCGAAGAACCCCTTTTCAAGGATACCCTCTAAGGGGAATTCCTTAAGGATCTTTATTATCCTCCTGGATGCCCCGAGCTTCCCGTAGGGGTTATCGGCCCTTAATGCCGAATTCCTGAACTCAGGGGACAGCGCCCTTTGTATTGCCCCCCTGATCGCCCCCTCATCTTCCTCGCAATCTATTACGGAAGCCGCCCTAAGCCTACCCCTCTGGCGATCCCCTATGTTTACCGTGGGAACCCCAAAAGATGGAGCTTCCGTAATGCCGCTAGAGGAGTTGCCTATCACCACATCACAATGCTTCAATAGACTCAGATACCTCCTCTGGCCTAACGATGCCACCGCTCTGGCCCTCTCAGGGTGTCTTGACACGTAATCCTCAAGCATCCTCACTATAACCCGCCCATGGGTATCAGCATTTGGATAAGTAAAGACAATGGACGCCTCGGGGAACCCATCCAGCGCCCTAAGGAGACTCGCAAAGGCCGTTTCGGGGCTACCGTGCAGAGTTACCGGGTGATATGTCACAAGAAATACCGGATGAGACAGCCCAATGCCCAAGTCGCTCTCCAATTCCTGAGCAGAAAGGTAGCTGATGTGCTCTAGGTGATCCAGTCCAGGAGAACCAGTCAAGAAGACCCTATTCGGATGCTCTCCCATCTGGATGACCCTCTGCCTATATGACTCTGCTGCTACAAAGTGCAGTTGCGATAATTTGGTTATGCTATGGCGGAATGCATCATCCATGGCGCCATAGGTACACTCCCCACCGTGAATGTGTGCCACTGGAATACGCAGGATGTGGGCTGCAACTGCGGCAGCCAACGCCTCAAACCTATCTCCAAGTATCACCAAGATGTCCGGCTTAATCAGCTCCAGCGCGTCTGCAAAACCTATAACACCAAGACCAGTAGATTTGGCAATACCAACTGGAGAATCGCTGGAAAGCAGCATTTCTACTTTTGCTGCTATCTCAAAACCATCCCGTTGAATCTCCATCCAAGTGTTCCCAAACTCTGGGGAAAGATGCATACCTGCAACCAAAAGCTTCAGCTCCAGATCCGGATCATCCGCTATCCCCCTGATCAACCAGTAGAGAAGCCCGTATTCCGCCCTGCTGCCAGTCATCACAGCAATTTTGCGAGGCAAACCTATCTCCCCTTCTCTCCGGGTGTATCCCATATACCATAAATTCGGCCAGCCTTTAAACGTTGTATATGTATCCCTTGTAAATACGCCGGTTTTCCTTCATCCAATCGGCGGTCATGCAGAGCCCATCCTCCAAAGCAACACTGGCAGACCAACCAGTGAGGGACAACATCTTCGATGGGTTTGAACATAACCTCTCGACCTCACTCTTAGGTGGACGGACGCGACACTCCTCAGTTACCACCTCAACGTCAACCCCTAACACGCCAGCTATCTTCTTAACAAGATCCCCAATGGATATCTCTCTGCCCGTACCTAGGTTCACCACCTCCCCAACGGCATTGGGCGACTCAGCGGCAGCTATAAACCCAGACACCGTATCCGATACGAAGGTTAAATCCCTGGTAGGGGAGAGGCTCCCTAATGATATGCTGCGTTTACCCTCTAAAATCTGGGACATCACCGTTGGGATTATTGCCCTGGCAGATTGTCTCGGCCCATAAGTGTTAAACGGCCGCACAACAGTAACAGGCAGCTCAAACGAGCGGTAGTAAGATATGGCCAGCTGATCTGCTCCGGATTTTGTGGCCGCATAGGGTGACTGGGGGTTGACTGGATGAGACTCGTCTATAGGCACATACTGGGCGGTTCCATAGACCTCGCTGGTAGAGGTATGGACAACCCTGCCTACCTGCCACTCCAAAGAAGCTTGAAGCACGTTGTATGTTCCCTCCACATTAGTTCTCACGTAAGCCAATGGTGATACGTACGAGTAAGGTATCCCTATGAGAGCCGCAAGGTGAAACACCATATCACAACCCCTTACAGCGGACCTCACTATGTCATAGTCCCTTATGTCCCCGGAAATGATCTCCAACTGATCCCTGCAAGGCGAGCTTTCCAGCCATCCCCAGGAGTTAGATGAGTTGTATCTGACAAAGGCCCTCACATCATGCCCCTTGCTGACGAGAGCCTCCACCAAATGGGATCCTATAAACCCACCCGCGCCAGTAACCAAGATCTTCAGAAACTCCACCCCCTCAAACTATATCGAACGCAAAAAACCAGAAAAACAATCCAATCACCAAATCCATTCACTTTGAGGATTGCCCTTTCCTGCACCACGAAGGGCTGCCCCAACCTAGGCAAAAACGAGACAAAAGCGTCAGTCTTACGCATCCAGATCACCGCCAAGCATTCGCAAGCCCATATCAAAATTCGCACGATTCGGGTTGTAACGTACCTAACATACGATGTACATCCTACTTATCTCTCCCTACACCCCCAACCGCCCCAAACCCAGCAAACGCATCAGCTCCCTGGGCCTCCAGCCAGCAGGAAGCACACCGTAAAAGCCGAGCTTATCCAATACCAACAGATGCATAACCGCACAAAGCAGGCTCAGCGAAACGCAAAGCACCCTCGACCCAAACCCCTCGGCCCCCAGAGACAACCGCATCAAAACGCCGCCCCAAGCGGCACCCAAAAGCATTTGCGGCAGCATCCACCTCAGCTTAACCCCAACTACCCACCTTCCCTCAAGAACCCGGGGATAGACCAAGAAACCCAAAACCATGGAGGAAGCCGTAGCCAGCATAAGCCCGTAGGCCCCCAGAGAACGATAGAGAAGCCAGTCCACAAAGGCGTTCAAACCCGCGGAGAGAACCACCACGAAAGCCACACGGTATAAACAGCCCCTCGCCTGGGCCAACCTAAAAAAAGATTCGTTTGCCACGTAAAAAGGCAGAAAAACAGACAATATCGCAGCACAAATACCGGTAACCCTCGCATCCTCCGGGGAAAACGCCCCGTGACCGAACAAAAGCCCCACCGCCGGCACCGCAGCGCCAAAAGCCGACCAACCAAGGGGGATGAAGTACGCAAAACCTATGCTAAGAACCTTGGATATGCCATAGGCCTCCTCCCCATCCCTCGACACCTTTGAAAGGTAAACCATAAGGGGGTTGCATAGCAGCCCCGCACCAAGCCCAAACAATAGTTCCGCATAGTAAACATGGGTGATGCCGCCGATGGACAAAAGGGACGCAAAATACCTATCCACCACGGAGTACAACGACCAAACCCCGATCATGATCCAACAGGGGGGCAGGGCGGACAATATCCCCTTGACCTCCCCCCAGGGAACCCTCTTGAACCTAAGGGGCACATCCCCCAATGCCATGCAGCTCAACAAGGCCAGCAAGAAATAATTCGATGCCATGGACACCGCGGCTCCAAATATGCCAAAGCCCAAGTACAACAAACCAACCATCAGGACCAGCGAAATCGCACTGGAAACTGCGCCTAATAAAGGAAGCATCGCATACCTCTCGGTCCCAACCGACCAAGCCTCAAGCCCCGAGTTGATGGCGCTTAGAACGATGAAAGACCCGCCTAGGGGCATGAGAGACACCGCCACGGCAAGACGCTCCCCAGAGAAACCGGGGGCAAAAAGGCCCATCACCGGCTCGGGATAAAGGGCAACGACAGCGGCTATAAAAAGAGACAAAAGGACGATAACCAGGTTGAAAAAGCCCATCAGGTCCCTTGCCTTGGGCTCGTCCTCCTTGTGGCACCTGGATATGGCTGGCATCAGCGCGCTTTGGACGCCGGAGACGAAGAAGCCGCTCAAAAGACCGGACACACCGATAACCATGTTGTAGGCATCCATCCCAGCGGAGGCCCCGAAAAACCACGCCATCATAAGCATCCTCAGGTACCCGAAGGGCTTGCTTGCAAGCCTAAAGAGCAACATCAAAACCGCCGCCCCGCGAGAAGACCTCTCCTCCGCTGCGGCCCTAAAAAGCCTCTTAAGAAACCCCAAATCGTACCAACTCCCCCGGAAGCGCTGAATCACGAAACTGCAAAAACAAAACCTCAGGATTCACATTATAATCCACATCCACGCCATGGAATCCATGGGCCCTCCACCAGGCATCGCACGCTTCCTTTGCCCCACACCACGGAAACACCCCGAAAACCCAACCGCCCTGGGCCCCGTGCCCTCCCGCAGGGACCACCAGCACCATATGTTCAGGCTGGAACGTCAATAAACGCCGAGCAATCGGCGGGGCCGTTCGGCTCGCTCGAGCCCCAGGCCGCTAGGAGACCATATACGTGCCATGCGGTAAAACCGCGGCATCCATCAACTGCAAAACAACCTATAAAGCCTATTACAAAAAAGCAAAATAGACGCTCCAAGGTGCATGGCGTTCATGCATACTCTCACCAGGCAAGAGGCCCCGATCCAACCAACACCCCTTGCCTTTTGCGCATCTGCTTAATAATATACTTGTTTAAAACAACTGACGAGGTGATAGCAAGTGCCCATTGCGGTCTTCTTCGACTTCTCATGCCCCTACTGCTACCTGGCCTGGAGCTTCCTCCGGAAGCTGGGCTACCCACAGATCTCCCTGGATTGGGTACCCTGGCAGATCCTGCCGGAGGTTCCGGAGGAAGGGGTTAAGCGCCGGTGGTCCAACATCCCGCACCTCCGGGCCCTGGGAGAACCCGCGGGGGCGACCTTCGCAGACCTATCGGTGGTACCAAACACCAGGAAAGCCATCGCCTCTTACCTCTGGGCCAAGTCCAAGGGCTTCGGGCCCAAAGCCCAAGAGGTGCTCTTCCTCTCCTTCTTCAAGGAGGGGCTCAACATATCGGACCCCAAGGTCATCGGAGGCCAGTTCGCCAAGGCGGGCCTTGAGGACCCATCGGAGGCCTTCGAGGACCAGGGGGTACTCCTTGAGCTGGATAGGAACGACAAAATGGCCGAGGAGATCGGGGTGGAAGTGGTCCCCTCCTTTGTGAGAGATGACACGGTCCTGCTGAGCTGGGACACCTCCTTCACCATACAGGACCTGGCAGAGCACACGGCCCGATGGAGGTGACGCTTTGGCACGGGTAGTGGTGCTCGGAGCCACCAGCAGGGAGATATCCATAGATGTCAGCTCCTACCCAAAGGTGGATCATCTGGTGGAGGCATCCCATTACAGGGAGCGCACTTCCGGCCGGGGGGCGAGGCAAGCGGTGGCCTGCGCAAGGCTGAAGGCCCAGGTGAGCCTCATAAGCGCCGTGGGCACCGACGGCTCCGAGCGGCCGGTCATGACGGACCTGGAGCAGGAAAAGGTGCACACAAGGGGGGTTAAGGTCATAAGGGGCGGGCACACCTCCCTTGAGGTGACCCTAAACCTGTCCTTCGGGGGATACGGGAAGGTGTTATACCCAGGGGTATCCCACATGCTATCTCCGCAGCACGTGCTCGAGCAGGGTAAGCTTTTCGAGGGGGCCCACTGCGCCCTTTTCCAGCTGGAGCTGAAACCAGAGACGGTGCTGGAGGGGATGAGGTGCGCCAAGCGAGCGGGGTGCCTGGTGTTGTTGGACCCATACCCCCCAGCGAATCTGCCGGACGAGCTGTGGCCCCTGGTGGACCTGGTGATGCCAAACGCGGAGGAGCTGGCGAGGCTCTCCCAAAAGGACGACCCCGACGAGGGGGCAAGGCGCATCATAAACTGGGGGGCCCAGGCGGTGGTGGCACATCTTGGGCCCCTGGGGGCCATCGTATACTCCAAGGGCTCAAGACCGAGGTCCCTCCAGGCATTCCGGGTGGACACCGAGGACCACTCCGGGGCGGGGGACGCCTTCGCAGCGGGAATGGCGGTGGCGCTGGCGGAGGGGAAGGACATAGAGGAGGCCGCCCGCTTCGCCTGCGCCGCCGGAGCTCTGGCGTGCACCAGAAAGGGCACCATGGACAGCTTCCCCATCCGCGAGGAGGTGGAGGCCCTCTTAAGGGCCCAGCCAAGGCCTGGGTCATCGATCTGAGCGCCGAGCGGTTCATCCACAAAACGATCCGCCAAATCCACGGAAGGAGGAAGGCAACATGCGTCACATAAAGGCTCCTGTAAAAGACCGCCAAGCCATCCGGGGGGATTTATACGGGGTGAGGGACCAGGTGGCCAGGATAATCGAAGAGGTGGCCCAGGAGGGGGACCAAGCGGTGCTCAGGGGCTCCCGGCGCTATGACCTGTCCCAGGGGGACACGCTGAAGGTCCCGGAGGATGTCCTTGAGGAGTCCTTCTATGCCCTGGAGGAGGATTTAAAGACGGCCATAAACACCGCCAGGGATCACATAGCCCGATTCGCGGAGCTCCAGATGGGGTGCATAGCAGAGCTTGAGGAAACCCCCATATGCCCCGGGGTTCTGCTGGGACACCGGGTGGTGCCGGTGGACTCCTGCGGCTGCTACATCCCAGGAGGCTCATACCCCTTGATATCCACGGTGCTGATGCTGGCGGTGCCCGCCAAGGTGGCGGGGGTTAAACGGATATGCGCCTGCACCCCGGTGAAGCGGGGGGACCGCTTGCCGGACCGGTCGGTGCTGGGAGCCCTTTGGGGGGCCGGCGTGACCGAGGTCTACGCCGCAGGGGGGGCCCACGCGGTGGCGGCAATGGCCATAGGGACCCAAACCATAAGGCCCGTGGACCTGATCGTGGGGCCCGGCAACAAGTACGTCACCGAGGCGAAACGGCAGTGCTTCGGCCGGGTGGGGATAGACTTCGTGGCGGGGCCCAGCGAGGTCTTGGTCATAGCGGAAAGGGGAATGGGCAACGAGGAGTTCATAGCATGGGACCTCTTGGCCCAGGCGGAGCACGACCTGGACGCCAGGTCCGTTTTGGTAACCACCGACGAAGAGCTGGCGGACCGTGTGACGTCGAGGGTGGAGCGTATCCTCCAGGACCTACCCACCCGGGACGTGGCAAGCAGATCCTGGGAGGACAACGGGGAGGTGCTCTTGGCGGAATCCATGGAGGAGGCGGTGGAGATGGCCAACCGGATGGCGCCGGAGCACCTGGAGCTCTTGGCGAAGGACCCGGACCTGTGGATACCCAAGCTCAGGAACTACGGTTCCCTTTTCATAGGGGATCACTCGGCGGAGGTGTTCGGTGACTACGCCTCCGGAACCAACCACACCCTCCCCACCGCCGGGGCGGCCCGGTACACCGGGGGGCTTTGGGTGGGGAACTTCCTGAAGGTGCTCACCAACCAGCGAATAACCCCAATGGGGGCGGAGCGTCTATCCCAGGCGGCGGCAACGCTGGCCGAGGCGGAGGGTCTATGGGCCCACCGGGGGGCCGCCCTGGCGAGGGTTCCTCAAGGAGGGAGATCTTAGATGACCAAGGTAAACCGTGGATACCGCGCCGCCAAGGGCACGGCCCTGCTGTACTTGATGGCGGCCCTGCTGCTGAACCTGCTGCATGCCCCGGCGGAGGGAGCCCCCAGGGCATCCAGCGTGACCATTAGGCGGGAGATAAACGGGGTTAAATTAACCGTGGAGTACCCGAGGGTCGAGGGGGGCGCAAAGGGGGCGGCTAAGCTGTCGATAAACCGGGCCCTTCGGCAGGAAGCGCTTAAAGCAATGGAGGACATGATGCAGCTCGTCCGCTCCTACGGGGTGACCTCGAACCCAGATCCAAAATCCTTCTACGGGGAGCGCAGGTCCTCGGTGACGTTCCTCAAGGGCAACTTCATCAGCGTGGTCAACCGGGGCTTCATCAGCCTCCCTCAGCTGGCACATCCATTCACATCCCTCTCCTCCGCCACCTACGACCTCAACACCGGCGAGAAGGTCACCCTCCAGCGGCTGTTCAAGGAGGGTTGGCAAAAGCGAATAGGCGAGGCGGTGAACCGCATCGCCAAGGAGAGGATGGCAAAGGACGAGCTGCTCCTCAACGAGGGACAGGACCTGCCCTCCCCGGAGGACTACGCCTCGTCCTTTTACCTAAAATCCAACCCCATGAGCCTGGTGGTGTACTGGGAGCGGTACCGTTTCACCCCCGGGGTGTACGGAGACGTGGAGTTCCATATACCCCTTAAGGACCTGGAGGACCTCATAAGGGAGAACGCCCTGAAGCCCCGTTGAGCTCCCTTGGCCACCTCAGCCCCTTGCATCCACGAGGAGGGGATCGTTCCTCTGCGATAGGTGTCATTTGCAGTTCAACCCCCGGGGCCCCGTTGACAGGGGCCCTGGGGGCATCTAACATACAGACCGAACGGTCTGTCTACTTCTTGCAGCATGATCCGAGGATCGGAGGGATGGGTTAAGTGATGAGTTTTAAGCTGAGGAGCCCCTGGATTGCCGCCGGGGCGGCGGCCTCGTTTTTGTTGGTTGCGCTGGCCGTTAAGTTTTCTGGGGACCCAAAGACCCAAACGGCAGGAACCAAGGGCATACCCGTTTCGGTGTCTCAAGCCCGGGTCATGGAGTTCAACGATGACTTCTCCACCCAAGGGTCCATAAGGGCCCTGCGCTACGCCTCGGTGACCCCCAAGGTGGATGGCACCATCCTGGAGATCTACGTCCGGGAGGGTGACAGGGTGAAAAGGGGGGATCCCCTGTTCAAGAGCGACAACGTGCGCCAGGAGGAGGCCCTCAAGATGGCCCAGCGGGACCTGGAGGCCGCAAGCTTCGCCACGGAGGAGCGCCAAGAGGCCCTCATCCGGGCTAAAGCGGATCTGGAGCGGGTGGAGCTGGACTACCAGAGGTTTGCAGAGCTTCTCAAGGAGGGGGCCATAAGCCAGAGCATGTTCGACGACGTTTTCACCCGGTACCGGCAAGCCCGAGCGATGGTTCGTTCAGCGGAGAGCATGCTCAGCTCTGCCCGGTCGTCCCTTAGAAAGGCCCAGGCGGCGCTGGGCATAGAGGAGAAGAACTACCGGGACACCACCGTCTACGCCCCCATGGACGGCATGGTGAGCAAGCGAATGGCGGAACCGGGGGAGATGGGGCGCCCGGGGGTGCCGGTGCTGCGCATAGACGACCCATCAAGCCTTGAGGTGCAGGCGTTCCTGCCGGCGGAGCTGTACCCAAAGGTGTGGACCGGGAAGACATCGATAACCCTGGAGGACCCCTCGGGGCTGTACCGGGAGGAGCTCACGGTGACCACGAAGGCCCCCGTGGTGGACCCGGTCACCAGGACCTTTGAGGTTCGCTGCAGGACCCAGGGCAGCCCTTACAAGGTCCCCGGGGCCATGGCGAGATTGACGGTTCACATAAGCTCCAGGAAGTCCACGGGGGTCCCCTCCAAGGGGGTTGTGCAGAAGGAGGCAGGGCCCGCGGTTTACGTCATAAGCGGTGACACCGCCATCGAAGTACCGGTGGCAACCGCCCTAAGATCCAACGGATGGACCGAGATAACCTCCGGGGACGTCAAGGAGGGGATGGTGGTTGCGGTGGACGGGGCCTCGATGCTGTCCAACCGCTCAAAGGTTAAGATCGTAAGGAGGATCCCCTGATGGCCCTTCACAGTGCCTCCCTAAGGCGCCCGGTGGCCATGGGATGTCTTTTGATCGCCCTCACCCTGCTTGGCATGAACGCCTACCGCAAGATGGGGGTGGAGCTGATGCCCAAGGTGGATGCCCCCTTCATAACCGTAATGGCCATATGGCCCGGGGCTTCCCCAAGGGACATTGAGACCGACGTGGCGAAGAAGATAGAGGACGCGGTATCCTCGGTGGACGGGATAAAGCACATAAAGACCACCTGCATGGAAAACGTGGCGGTGGTTGGGCTTGAGTTCGAGATGGGCACCGACGTGGACGCCGCGGCGAACGACGTGCGGGAGAAGCTGGACCCCATAGTGCCGGACCTCCCGGAGGGGGTGGAAAAGCCCATCATCCAGAAGTTCGACATAAACGCCTCCCCGGTGGTCACCATGGCCCTGGTGGGGGACATGCCGGTAGACGAGCTCTACGACTACGTGGACCGGAAGCTTAAGGACCGGTTCTCCACCCTGCCCGGCGTGGCGGAGGTTCGCCTCACCGGAGGTTCAAAGAGGGAGCTCCACGTGCTGCTGGACCGCTTCAAGCTGGCCCAGCGGGGTCTTACATCCTATCAAGTGACCGAGGCGCTGGCCAAAGGGGTTCGCACGGTGCCATCGGGGAGGATAAAGGAAGGGGAGGATGAGGAGGCCGTCAGGTTCGACGGGGACTACCGGAGCCTTGGGGACCTCATGTCCATGCCCTTGGTCTCCAGGGGTGGCGCAATGACCTACCTGAAGGACGTGGCGGACGTAAGGTTCGACGTAAAGGAAAGGCGCCAAGCGGTCTTCCTGGACGGCAAACAGGCCATAGGCATCCAGATAGTCAAGAAATCCGACGCCAACGCGGTTGCCCTTGTGGACCGGGTCCGGGAGGTCTTCCGGGATCTCCAGGGGGAGATCCCGGGGGGCACCAAGCTGGTATGGGTCACCGACGAGGGCTCCTACATCCGCTCATCGGTGAACGGCACCATCTCCAGCATCATTCAGGGGATAGCCCTCACCGCGGGGATACTGTTCCTGTTCCTCTACAACTTAAGGTCCACCATCGTGGTGGCGGTGAGCATGCCTCTGACCATCCTCATGTCCATGTTCTTCATGAACCTCCTGGGCTACTCGCTCAACACGTCAACCCTGCTGGCCCTTGGGCTCTCGGTGGGGATACTGGTGTCCAACAGCCTGGTGGTGCTGGAGAGCGTGCTCTCCAAGCTAAAGGAGACCCAGGATCCCATGCGGGCCGCCATGGAGGGCACCGGAGAGGTGCTGGTGGCGGTGCTCGCAAGCGCCGGCACCAACGTGGTGGTGCTGCTGCCCATAGGGCTCATGGGAAGCATCGTGGGGGAGTTCTTCCGGCCCTTCGCCATAACCTCCCTGATAGTGAACGCCATGTCCATATTCATATCCTTCACCCTAACCCCCATCCTATCCGCCTTCCTCCTAAAAGCCACGTCCGGAGGAAGGCTGGAAAGGCTGGAGGCTCGATTCAACCAGGCCCTTTCGGGCATTGCGGACCGGTACGTGGACATGGTGAAGCACCTGATTAAACGGCGGGGCCTCGCCACCGGCGTGCTCATCTTGGTGGCGGTGCTGTTCGTCCACTCCATAACCCTGATGCCCAAGATAGGCTTCAGCTTCGCCCCAACGGTGGACAAGGGCAACGTCTACGTTAAGCTGGAGTTCCCCACAAGGCAGAACCTGGACGCCACGGTCCAGCGGGTTGCGGAGGCGGAAGGGATGCTCCGGGGTCTTCCCCACCTCAACCACGTTTACTCCACCATAGGACGGGTGGAGGGCATAGGGGAGAACGAGGAAGGGGTTTACCTGGCCCAGATGCTGCTCAACTTCTCCCAGAAGACCCAGCGGGATCTCAGCATATTTCAGCTGCTCGACCTGGTCCGCCAGAGGATGAAGTCCTTCCCGGGCGCCAAGGTTACCGTGAGCGTGCCGTCCTTCATAGGGGGCCAGAACATCCCGATCCAGATGGACATAATGGGAGAGGACTTCGATGAGCTGGACAGGATCGCCCTGGAGGTCCAAAAGCACGCCCAGGGCATGGAGGGCTTCGTGGACACCGACACCTCCGTCCGGGAGGGCAAGAGGGAGATCCTGGTCCGACCCAACCGCCCAGTTCTGGCGGACATGGGATTATCCCCCCTGGCTATAGGGGCGGTGATGAGGAACAACCTGGAGGGAGAAAAGGGGGCGGTGTTCAAGACGTCGGAGAAGAACTACGACATCCGTGTCAAGTTCAAGGAGGAACCAGGAAGCCAGCAGGTGGAGAGCTTCCAGATCCCCCTGCCCGGGGGAAGCACCATCCCCCTTGCGGCGGTGGCTCGGGTCTCCGATAGGGTGTCCCCCATAAAGGTATACCGGTCCGACAAGATGAGGACAAGCAAGTTCTTCTCAGACCTCGTCCCCGGGTACCCCCTTGGAACCGCGGTGAAGAACATCTCCCAGGCGATCGAAGCGGAAGGGCTTCTGCCCCCGGGCTACAAGGTGGCCTTCAGGGGGGACTACGAGCGGATGGCGGACGCAAACGAGGCCTTCGCGGAGGCGGGGATCCTCTCGGTCATCCTTACCTTCCTCGCCCTCTCCGCCATATTGGAATCCTTCAAGTGGCCGGTGCTGATCCTGACCACGGTACCATTGGGACTCACCGGGGTTCTCTGGGCCCTTTGGATAACCGGGACCCCCATGAACATCTTCGTGCTCCTGGGAGTGGTGATGCTCATAGGCATCGTGGTGAACAACGCCATCCTCGTGGTGGAGGAGTTCAGGAGCCTGAGATCCCGCAGCCCCAAGGCGGATCCGGAGGAGCTGATGCTGACGGCCCTAAGGGACTCCTTCCGGCCGGTGCTCATGGTCACCCTGGCGGCGGTGCTGGGCATGCTGCCCCTTGCGGTGTCCCGGGGGATGGGCAGCGAGTTCACCAACGGCATAGGGATAGCCTCCGCCGGAGGGGTGGCCATGTCCGGTGCGCTGGCGCTCTTCGTGGTGCCCCTCATATACATGGTGCGGCAGGAGTGGAAGGGACGCAAGGACCGGGAGTCTCAAGCCAACGGCCGTTAACTGAAAACAAACGAAAAACACGAGCAAGCCTTAACACCCCATGTATATCATGAACCCCAAAACCTAGAGGGAGGGGATACACATGGGGGTTTTTAATTTTATCACCCGTTTTGCCCGAGCTGGGGCGGTGTTGTGCATGGGGGCGGTGCTTTTAGCTCACCCTGGGACCTCCGAGGCCAAGGATATTCCAAAGGATCTGGTCAAGGAGGCAAAGCGAGAGGGGAAGCTCTACACCGTTGGCATGCCCGACGACTGGGCGAACTGGAAGGACACCTGGAGGGATCTCAAGGGCCTTTACGGCATAGAGCACCAGGACACGGACATGAGCTCCGCCCAGGAGATAGCCAAGTTCGCCGCGGAGGGGAAGAACGCCACGGCGGACATGGGGGACGTGGGGATAGCCTTCGGCCCCATAGCGGTCAAGAAGGGGGTTACACAGCCCTACAAGACCTCCTACTGGGACGAGATCCCCGCCTGGGCCAAGGACCAAGAAGGCCACTGGATAGTGGGTTACACTGGGACCATAGCGTTCCTGGTCAACAAGGATCTGGTAAAGGTGCCTCCCAGGTCCTGGAGGGACCTGCTCAATGGGGACTACAAGGTGACCGTTGGTGACGTCGGGGTGGCAGCCCAGGCTAACAGCGCGGTCTTGGCATGTGCCTATGCCCTGGGGGGAGACGAGACCAACATAAAGCCCGCGGTGGACTTCTTCGCCAAGCTTGCCAAGGCGGGGCGGCTCTCCACCAGCGACCCCTCCATAGCGATGATAGAGAAGGGTGAGGTGGCGGTGGGGCTTTTATGGGACTTCAACGCCCTCAGCTACGCCGACAAGGTGGGGCGCAGCAAGTTCGAGATACTGATACCCTCGGACGGCAGCCTCATATCCGGCTACGCCACCATAATAAACCGCTGGGCCAAGAACCCCAACGCCGCGAAGCTGGCGAGGGAGTTCATCCTCAGCGACCGGGGACAGATAAACCTGGCCAGGGGTTACGCCAGGCCCATAAGGACCTCGGTGAAGCTGCCGGAGGACGTGAAGCGCAAGCTGCTTCCCCAGTCCCAGTACGCCAAGGCCCGACCCATAAGGGACTTCAAGGCCTGGGAGAACACCACCGCCCAGCTCCAGCGGATGTGGCAGGAGAACGTGCTAATCCATGTCAACCGATAGGGGGCTTGTGGTAATCCTGGTGGATGGACTGTCCTCTAAGGCGGCCCGGCACATGGGCTGCCTGGAGGGCATGGTGCGATGCTCCATGGGGGTGAGAAAGGACATAGCTTCGGAGCTGCCGCCTATATCCAAACCACTCTACCACTGCATCTTCACCGGCTCAGAACCATCGCTGACGGGGCTGATGGGCAACCACCACGGGGCGCCTAAAAGGGATCCGGAAAACCTGTTCGCCCTGGCAAGACGGAGGGGGCTTGTCACATGCGCCGCCGCACACAACTGGTTCGCCGAGCTCTTTGGGCAGTGGGACTTAGGCCAAAGGGGTCGCTTCCAGGATAGGCCCTCCGGGGACATCTCCGCTGGAATCTACTACTTCGACGACGCCTACCCGGACAGCCACGTGCTGCAGGACGGGGAATGGCTTATCAAGCGCCACCGGCCGGGGCTTGCGCTGGTGCACACCATGGGGGTCGACAACGCCGCCCACCTATACGGGGGGGATTCGGACAGGCTAGTGGAGGCGGTCATGAGGTGCGATCAGATGATCTCCCGCTTCCTGCAGGGCCTTGTGAACCAGGGTTTCTTGGCGATCGTGACCTCCGACCACGGCACGATGCCCTCGGGCCTCCATGGGGGGACCTCTGAGGATGAGACCACGGTGCCCCTTTGGGCCTTCCCCAAGCCCCCGGGGATGCTTATGGAGGCCTTTGAGGGAACGGAAAGACAACGGGACATGAAGGCCCTGATGCTGGAATTCCTCAAGGTGGTGAGAAGGGATGTCAAGGATAGTTAAGTTCCACGGGGAGGGCTCGAAGGGGTTCTACGTCCTCACATCCTCGTCCCTGCTGTTCCTGCTGTGCCTTGGCTTCCTGCTCCTTCCCCTTGGGTGGACCGCATGGATGAGCCTTACGGGGCCGGAGGGACTGGGTTTGCAGAACTACCGACGCATATGGGAGTCCCCGTTCCTCCGGCAGAGCTTCAAAAACTCCGTCCTCATATCCCTGTGGTCCTCCCTTTGGGGTACCCTGCTGGCCCTTGGGGCATCCATGGGTATAATGAGAAGCCCCTTCAGGGACAGGATGCTGTCCTTCTGCAACACCGTGAGCAACTTCTCCGGGGTGCCCCTGGCATTCGCGTTCATCGTGATACTGGGCACCCAGGGGGCGTTTACGATCCTTCTAAGGGGACTTGGCATATCCTGGGACCTGTATTCCAACAGGGGCCTTGGACTGCTCTACACGTACTTCCAGCTGCCCCTGGGGATCTTGACGTTGTACCCCGCCCTGGAGGCGGTGGGACAGGATCTGAAGGAGGCTTCAAGGACCTTAGGGGCCTCGGACGGCCGCTTCTGGGCAAAGGTGGGCATACCGATGCTCATGGGATCCATAAGGGGCACCTTCTGCCTCCTGTTCGCCAACGCCATGGGGGCCTACGCCACCGCGTACGCCCTGACCTCTGGGAACAGCAATCTGGTTCCGCTGAGGATAAGCGCCATGGTGGCGGGGGACGTCTTCCTGGACTTCAACTTAGCCTCCGCCATGAGCTCCCTGCTTCTGATCATAACCCTGACCGCCACCGCCCTGGCGCTTAAGGGGGGAAGATCCTTCGGAAGGAACGACCCATCTGGATACCTGCACAAGGGTTCCCGAGAGCTGCCACACTGGTCCGTGAGGTGGATAACCTGGGGTACCATGGGGTTTCTCCTGATACCCCTGGCGGCCACGCTGGTGCACTCCTTCAGCTACCGGTGGGGCGCCTCGGTGCTGCCCGAAGGCTTAAGCCTCATATGGTACCGGGATCTGTTGGGGGATCCCAGGTTCATCCTGTCCATCCTAAGATCCCTTGGGGTATCCCTGGGAGCGGTGATCCTATCCTTGACGCTGGTCATCCCTCCCATGGTGATGACCAGGTGTTTCGCCCCCCGATGGTCCTGGATCCTGGAGGCCCTTTGCCTTTCTCCTTTGGCGGTGCCACCGGTGGTCTCTTCGGTGGGGCTTTTGAGCATATACTCCTCCACCCCCATAGGGGGCAGCCCTGTTTTGCTGCTGCTCAGCTACTCCACCCTCTGCCTTCCCTTTGTTGGCAGGGCGATATCCTCCTCCCTGGACGCTTTTAACCCAAGGGAACTAATGGAGGCCGCGATGACATTGGGACGCTCCAAGGCGGGAGCTCTGGCGGCGGCGGTACTGCCCAACCTCTGGAAGGGCGTGGCATCCGGGGGGCTGCTTTCGTTCACCATCCTCATGGGGGAGTTCGCCCTGGCTAACATCTTGATCGGCACCAGGTTCGAGACCATGCAGGTCTACATATTCAACCGCCGGGGCGTAAGCGGACACCTCATGAGCGCCATGGTGATCATCCACTTCGCCATGGCATCCGCCCTCTCCTACGCCGCATGGAGGGCGGTGAGGGGAGGAGCTAGGGGAGGCAATCCCTGGAGGGTTAAGACGAGACTCTTAAGGAACATCAGGAGGATAGCGAATGTGGCATCTTCAAATTGAGAACCTGCGGAAGAGCTACGGAAACGGGGAGGTGATAAGGAACCTAACCCTAAGGGTTAGGGAAGGGGAATGCGTGGCCCTTCTAGGCCCATCGGGGTGCGGCAAGTCCACGCTGCTCAGGTGCGTAGCGGGGTTGGAGGACGTGCTCAGCGGCTCCATAAAGCTGGCGGATAGGGACATCACCTTCCTGCCCCCCAAAGATCGCAACGTGGGCATGGTCTTTCAGAGCTACGCCCTCTTCCCGAACCTGTCGGTCTTCCAAAACGTGGCGTTCGGCCTTTCCGCCCGGGGGTTCAAAGGACCCGCCCTCAGGAGGAAGGTTCGGGAGGCCATAGCAATGGTGGAGCTGGAGGGCCTTGAGGATAGGATGCCCTGGGAGCTCTCCGGGGGGCAACGGCAGAGGGTGGCCCTGGCAAGGGCCTTAGCCATAAGGCCAAAGCTCCTTCTGCTGGACGAACCCCTGTCCGCATTGGACGCTAAGGTGAGAGAGCGTCTCAGGGAACACATCAGGTCCATACAGCGGGAGCTCAGGATAACCACCCTCTTCGTGACCCATGATCAGGAGGAGGCCATGGAGTTGGCGGACACCGTGGCGGTCATGCGGAGCGGCGAGATAGTCCAGATGGGGGCCCCTCAGGAGGTCTACAGGTCCCCCAAGGGGGACTTCGTGGCGGACTTCATGGGACGGGCCAACCGGCTCTCTCGGGAGCTGGCAAGGGCCCTGGGGGCCCAAGGGGATCACCAATGGATGATAAGGCCCGAGGGGCTTAGGATAATCGACCCCGAGGGCTACGCATGCGCAACAAAGGGGATTGTGGAGGACGTGATCCCAAGGGGGAGCATAGCCCGAATAAGGGTGGGTACTGCCCATGGGAGCATTTGGGTGGAAACCTTGACGCCACGTAGTTCAAGGGTGCCCTCCATAGGGGATGAGGTCGGCATAGCTGGCTCACCGGAGGACTTGGTGGCCTTAGACTAGAGAGGCGGAGAGGCCCTAACCGGCGGATGAAGCGCGAAAAAAGCCCCCTAGGATCCCGGGGGCTTTTTTCCGTTGAACGCAGAAAAGGTTGATGGAGTTCAGAGCTTGAAGGCATCCATGAGATCATTGAGATCCTTGGCCCTTGTGGAGAGGCGTTCCGCCTGCTGGGCTATCTCGAAAGAACCCTTGGAGGTATCCTCCACGGAGCGGTAGACGGAATCCATGGTGGAGGATATCTGGACCGTGGAGGAGACTATTTGGTCCACCGCCACCTCCATCTCCGAAGCCAGGGCGGACTGCTCCTCCGACACCGCCGCCAGGTCCGAAAGGGACTCTATGACCCCCCTCACCGCGCTCGTGGCGGCCTTCAGCCTGTCCATGGCCCCCTCGGAGGTCTGGGAGGCCTTCTTCAGCACCTCCCCGGAGGACTCTATGGAGCCCACCGCCCCATGAACCCGATCTTTAAGCTCTCCGATGAGGTCCCCAATGGAACGGGAGGCCTGGTTTGACTCCTCCGCAAGCTTGCGGACCTCCTCCGCCACCACCGCGAAGCCCTTGCCAGCCTCCCCGGCCCGGGCGGCCTCTATGGCGGCGTTCAACGCCAACAGGTTCGTCTGGTCCGCGATCCTGGAGATGGTGTCCACGAAGGCGGTTATCTTCTCCACCGAATAGCTCAGCTCCAGGATGACCCTGGCGTTCTCCTCCCCTTGGGATGCCACTTTCTCCACGTTGCCTATGACATCAAGGAAGCCCTCCGCCGCCTCTTCAACCTCTCCCTGGGCAACCGAACCCGACTGGGCCCCCTTCTCCGCCGCGGCTGCCACCGCCTTGGATCCCAGGGTGACCTCCCCCACCGCCGCCTTGGTCTCCTCAGCGCTGGCGGCGTCAGAAGAGGCCATCTCCTTCACCGTTCCCACCGCCCCCCGTATCTCCTCCACCGAAGCGCTGAACTCCTCGCTCAGGGCGGAGAGGCTCTCCGCCGTGGACGAAACGTCCTGGACCGCCTGGGAAAGGGATGCCAAGGTCTTTCGCTGGTTTGAAACCATGGACCAAAGGGACTCCGAGAGGTCCCCGATCTCGTCGGACCTACCCTGGGGCAGGTCGGACCTGTCGATCCTCAGGTCCCCCGCCCCGGCCCGCTCCGCCACCAGGGAAAGCTCCCTCAGGGGACGGGCCACCAAACGCCCCATGAGCCAGGCCACGCAAAGACCTATCAAACCCATGGCGGCCAGCAGGATCAGCCCCTGGTAGATGGCGCTCCTCATGGCCTTGGCCTTGACGTCGTAGACGTAAACCCCCGTGCCGAACCACCACTCAAAGGGCTTGAAGTGCCTCACGTAGGCCACCTTGGGCTCCACCCTGTCGGTGTTGGAGTTGAGCCAGTGATAGGTTAGGAACCCCTCACCCCTGGACCTTACAATATCCCGGAGCTCCCGCTGGACCCATACCCCCCTCTTGTCCTGGGAGTCCAAGAACTTGCCCCTCTCGTTGCCCTGAAAGGGGATGGCAACCCGGTTCTCCATGTCGTAGCCGAAAATGTAGTTCTTACCCTCGAATCGGAGTTTTGATATCTCCTCCCCCGCCATGAACATGGCCTCCTCCTTGGTGAGCTTCCCCGCCTCCACCTGGCTGTTCCAGTGCTCCAGGACGCCGTAGGTGAAGTCCACCATGTCCTTCACCGCCTTGATCCGGTCCTCATAGACATCCCTGTAGGACCTTTGGTAGGAGATGAACACCAACACCGCGGCGGACAACCCCAACAGGGCGAATATGGGCAGCAGAAACTTAAGTCCAAGACCCATCCTCCTGGTTCCGGACATGGCACCACCTCCCTGGCATCTTTTTAAAGCATTGTACCAGAAACGCAACTACTTGGTAAAAAATCCACGCAAAACAAATTCACAAAAACAAGCTCTACAATGTTTAATCAAAAAATGGTGTATCTTTTGTATAATTAAAGAGTAAGAGGACCACATGGGTCCCCTAAACTTTCAAGGAGGTGTTGGGATGTCTAACAGCGGAAACCCCGGATCCGGAGGGTTGCTTGGGTTCTACTTCCGGTCCAGCCTAGTGGTTCGAATCCTTCTTGCAACGGTCCTCGGGGCCGGAGCGGGGCTATTGGTGGGACCTGAAATGGCGGCCATAAAGCCCCTTGGGGATCTTCTAATCAGGCTTCTTAAGATGATAGTGATACCGGTGGTGTTCTTCTCCCTGGTGGTTGGGGCATCCAGCGTGACCCCCTCGAAGCTCGGCACCGTGGGGGTCAAGGTGGTGGGATACTACATGCTCACCAGCGCGGTGGCGGTGGCCATAGGGCTTGGGGTTGGGAACTTATTCAAGCCCGGGGCGGGGTTGGACCTTCCAGCGGAAGGGGCAGTGGACATAACCGCCAAGGCCCCGTCCCTGGTGGAGACCCTCCTCAACATCGTGCCCGACAACCCCGTCGCCGCCATGGTTAACGGCACGATGCTCCAGATAATCTTCTTCGCCCTCCTGTTCGGCATAGCCCTGAGCGTCCTCATGTCCAGCTCCGACGAGCGCCTCAAATCCTCCGGGGAGGCCATGTTTCGGATCTGCGACGGCGGGGCGGAGGCGATGTACAAGATAACCAAGTGGGCCATGGAGTACGCCCCCATCGGGGTCTTCGCCCTAATGGCCACCGCCTTCGGCCAACAGGGAGCCAAGGCGGCGGGCCCGTTGGGGATGACCATAATGGCCATGTACCTGGCGTTCCTCATCCACTTCGTGGTGGTCTACGGCATATCCCTCAAGCTGGTGGGGCTCGGGCTTCCATGGTTCGTACGGAACGCCAAGGACGCCATGCTGACCGCCTTCGTCACCCGCAGCAGCAGCGCCACCCTTCCGGTGTCCATGGAGGCCGCGGAGGAGATGGGGGCTCCAAAGGGCATATACTCCTTCTCCCTGCCCCTGGGGGCCACCATAAACATGAACGGCACCGCCATATACCAGGGCATCTGCGTGCTCTTCGTGGCCAACTGCATAGGCCAAAACCTCACCATATCCCAGCAGCTCATGGTCATCCTTAGCGCCACCCTGGCGGCCATAGGCACCGCCGGTGTCCCGGGCTCCGGGGCCATCATGCTCCTCATGGTGCTTAACTCCGCGGGGATCTCCCTCACCGGGGGCGCCGCCGCGGCCTACGGGATGATATTGGGCATAGACGCCATCATGGACATGGGACGCACGCTGCTCAACGTCACCGGCGACATCGTTGGCACCGTCATGGTGGCCAAGGCGGAGGGAGAGCTGGACCAGTCCAGGTGGAAGGGGTAGAGGATCAAGACCCCGGGGGACCTCAAAAGAGGGATGAATCCACGGGCGCGCTTTCCCTCCCCAGGAACCGGCAGAACCGACGTGACCTACAGCACCGGCTAGGACACTCTTACCTAGAGAGGTGGAAGCGCGAATCCATAATCCCAATAGAAATAGCCGAGCGGGAGGGCTTATCTTGCCCTCCCGCTCGGCATCTCAAGCTACCCGACGAAAACCTCTTCGATCTTCTTCAGGGCCTCGTCGATCTCCTCCTTGGTGATCACCAAGGGGGGAGCGAAGCGGATGATCCAGCCGTGGGTCTCCTTGCAGAGGAGCCCCCGGTCCTTGAGGGCGGTGGTGTAGATCCTGGCCTTCCCGGCGGACTCGTTGAGGACCACGCCGATCAGGAGCCCCTTGCCCCGGACCTGCTTTATCTTGTCCGTCTTGGCCTGGATGGCCTTAAGGCCGTCCATGAAGTACTTGCCGAGCTCCGCCGCCCGGTCCGCCAGCTTCTCCTCCATGAGCACGTCGATGGCCGCCATGGCCACCGCACAGGCCAGGGGGTTGCCGCCGAAGGTGGAGCCGTGGGTGCCGGGCTTGAAAACCCCAAGCACGTTCTCGTTCGCCGCCACCGCGGACACGGGGAACACCCCGCCGCCCAAGGCCTTGCCCATGATGATTATGTCCGGGTCCACGTCCTCGTGCTGGAAGGCAAAGGTCTTGCCGGTCCTGCAGAAGCCCGTCTGAACCTCGTCCACCGCCAGGAGCACGTTGTTCTCCTTGCAGAGCTTCTCAAGCCCCTTGAGGAACCCATCGCTGGGAACCCGAACTCCCGCCTCACCCTGAATGGGCTCCACCAGGATGCCCACGGTGTTCTTGTTTATCGCCTTCTTAACCGCCTCCAGGTCGTCGTAGGGCACCACCACGAAGCCGGGGGTGAAGGGACCGTAGTAATCCCTGGCATCGGGGTCTACGGAGAAGGAGATTATGGTGGTGGTACGGCCGTGGAAGTTCTCCTCGAAGACGATTATCTCCGCCTTGTTCTCCTCCACTCCCTTCACCATGTAACCCCACTTGCGCATGGTCTTTATGGCGGTCTCAACCGCCTCGGCACCGGTGTTCATGGGAAGCACCATGTCCTTACCGGTCACCTCCGCCAGCTTCTTGGCGAAGAGGGGCCACTTGTCGTTGTAGAAGGCCCGGGAGGTGAGGGTCAACACGTCCGCCTGGTCCTTGAGGGCCTTTATTATTCGGGGGTGCCGATGCCCCTGGTTAACCGCCGAGTAAGCGGAGAGCATGTCCATGTACCTGCGGCCCTCCGGGTCCTCCACCCATATCCCCTCGGCCTTGCATATCACCACTTCCAGGGGATGGTAGTTGTGGGCCCCGTACTTGTGCTCCATCTCCATGAGTTCCTTGGACGTGTACATCTGGCTTCTCCTCCTCCTTTGCATCTAGCCCCTCTAGCACAGACCAGAGAATCCGGGACGGCGGGGCATTAAACCTTTTTCTTCGGAAAGTTTATACCATTTGATATTGCTATGCAACCCCCCGGGGCCCCGGGTTGATTAACGAAAAAAGAGGGAGGGCCCTAGCCCCCACACAAGGGCCCCGACGGCCCAAAAAGACCAACGTTACGGCCACAAGAACCCGCAGAAAACCGCAAAAGGTTCGACATATATTATACAAAGGAGCAATATATGAGCATAAACTCAAGAAAGCTCTTAATAGTAAAAATTAAGAATTTTACACCACTAACCGTTCGATTCATGCTACCATTCCAATGGAACACAAAAGGCAAAAAAATGCTCCTAATTTGATTTGTCCTTCAAAACACAGGAGGTGGTTCGAACCAGCCTATTTACCATCGGCGAGCGGTCTTATCAGCTTCATAAACCTAAGCATCTTAACCTGGGAAAATCCCAAAGAATGGAGGTTTAGCACTTGAGCGACAAGCAGCGAAAGGGCTTCTTCAACCGTTTCCTGGACGTGGTAGAAAAGGGGGGCAACAAGCTGCCCCACCCGGCGACCCTGTTCCTGATCCTGGCGGTGCTGGTGGTGGTCATATCCGGCATCGCCGCCTCCAGCGGCGTCCAGGTGACCTACGAGAGGGTTTCCGAGGGCAAGGCGGAGCAGGTCACCGTGGCGGCGGTGAGCCTCATGTCCAAGGAGGGGCTGCGGCAGATCTTCTCCGAGGCGGTAAGCAACTTCACCGGCTTCGCCCCCTTGGGCACCGTCCTGGTGGCCATGCTGGGCGTGGCGGTGGCGGAGGGCACCGGGCTCATCCAGGCGTGCCTTAAAAAGCTGGTTCTAAGCACCCCCAAGAAGCTCATCACCTTCGTGGTGGTCTTCGCCGGGGTCATGTCCAACATCGCCTCCGACGCGGGGTACGTGGTGCTGGTGCCCCTGGGGGCCATAGTGTTCCTGGGCTTCAAGCGCCATCCCCTGGCGGGGCTGGCGGCGGCCTTCGCCGGGGTCTCCGGGGGCTTCAGCGCCAACCTGCTGGTGGGCACCATAGACCCCCTGCTCTCCGGCATAAGCCAGGAGGCGGCCCGCATATTCCAGCCCGGCTACGTGGTGAACCCCACGGACAACTACTACTTCATGGCGGTCTCCACCATCGTGATCTCCATAATAGGCACCTGGATAACCGAGAAGGTGGTGGAGCCCCGGCTCGGCACCTACCACGGAGACCACCACGACGACCACGACCTCTCCAGCTTCACCGAAGAGGAGCGCCGGGGGCTCCGGATGGCGGGTCTCAGCCTCATCCTCTTCACCGCCCTCATCCTGGCGCTGGTTCTGCCCTCCAACGGGGTGCTGAGGGACGACCAGGGCAAGATCCTGGGACACACCCCCTTCATGATGGCCCTGGTGCCCATAATCGCCATGGGCTTCCTCATCCCCGGCGTGGTCTACGGCATCTGCACCGGCAAGGTGAAGAACGACAAGCAGGTGGCCTCCCTCATGGGCAAGGGCATGTCCTCCATGGGAAGCTATATAGTCCTGGCCTTCTTCGCCGCCCAGTTCGTGAGCTACTTCAAGTGGTCCAACCTGGGCATAATCCTGGCGGTAAAGGGGGCTAACTTCCTAAAGGCCACCGGCATGACCGGCATAGCCCTGATGATAGGCTTCATCCTGGTGGCGGCGTTCATCAACCTCTTCATAGGCAGCGCCTCCGCCAAGTGGGCCATAATGGCGCCGGTGTTCGTCCCCATGTTCATGGGCCTCGGCTACACCCCCGCTTTCACCCAGCTGGTCTACCGCATCGGGGACTCCTGCACCAACATCATCACCCCCCTCATGTCCTACTTCGCGGTCATCGTGGCCTTTGCCCAGAAGTACCGGAAGGACATAGGCATGGGAACCCTCATATCCATCATGCTCCCCTACTCCCTGGCGTTCCTGGTGGGGTGGTCATTGCTGATGATCGTCTGGTTCTTCCTCGGACTCCCCATAGGACCAGGGGCTTTAATAAGGCTATAATTAAGCCACCCCGGGCAGTTTGGGACCCCTGGGGGCTAAATGCCTTGTGGAGGTCAAAAATCTAGACGGCCGCATCTGGGCCCATCTGGATCAGATCGCCCGGGTGACGCAATGCAAAGGGGGTTCCCGCCCTGCACAAGGGCGCGAACCCCCTATCCCTTGAGGAGGTATAGTCATGATCAACCGTGATAGGCTGCTGGAGGAGTTCCTGGAGCTGGTTAAGGTGCCAAGTCCCTCGGGCAAGGAGAAGGCGCTGGCGGACCTGCTGACGGAGAAGCTCCGGGACCTGGGGCTTAAGGTGACGGTGGACGATGCGGGGGACAAGATCGGGGGGCAGACCGGCAACGTGATCGCCCGGCTCGATGGGACCATTGACGCGGAGCCGGTGCTCTTCAGCTGCCACATGGACACCGTGTCCCCCTGCGAGAAGATAGTCCCCATCGTTAAGAACAACGCGATCTACAGCGACGGCACCAGCGTGCTCGGGGCGGACGACAAGGCGGGCATAGCGGCGGTCCTGGAGGCCCTGAGGTGCCTCAAGGAGTCCCAGGAGGACCACGGCCCCGTGGAGGTGGTCTTCTCCGTCTGGGAGGAGGGGGGGCTTAGGGGGGCCCAGAACCTGGACACCTCCCTCATAACCGCAAGGCACGCCTACGTGCTGGACAGCGGCGGGGACGTGGGGGAGATAGTGATAAAGGGCCCCGCCCAGGACAGGATAGACGTGGTCATAAAGGGCAGGAGCGCCCACGCGGGGGTGGCCCCGGAGGAGGGGGTAAGCGCCATCATGATAGCCGCCAGGGCCATCGAGGGCATGAGGCTACTTCGGATAGACCACGAGACCACCGCAAACGTGGGCTACATATCCGGCGGCGGGGCAACCAACATAGTCACCCCCGAGGTGGTCATAAAAGCGGAGGCCCGAAGCCTTGACGAGGCCAAGCTGGACCGGCAGAGCGCCCACATGGCGGAGCGCTTCAAGCGGGCGGCGGAGGAGATGGGAGGTACCGCCGAGGTCACCGTTGCCAGGGCCTACCCGCCCTTCAACGTGGACGAGGAGAGCCTCACGGTCCGGATGGTCAAGGAGGCGGCGAAACGGATGGGGCTTGCCCCCAAGACCTGCTCCACCGGCGGGGGAAGCGACACCAACATACTGAACTCCAAGGGGATCTCCGCGGTCAACCTGGGCATAGGGGAGAGGAAGCCCCATACGCTGGAGGAGCACATATACATAAAGGACCTGGAGAACACTTCCGCACTGGTCCTGGAGATAGTAAGGTCCTTCGCCGCCGGTCGCTAGGGAAAAAGGGCATAGGATCGAGACGTCGGGGTCTGGGGAGCAAGCTTCCCGGACCCCGTTTTCTCACCCACCGGTCCTGCCTTCCCCCCTTGCCCCCCGCGGAACCCAGCGGATCCCATGGCCCATCTACCCTCCCCCATGATCTATAATCTCCCGAAGAGGTCCTGAACCTGAAGGGCTTGAGGACTGAAGCTGAAGCTGGAAAAAAACACCGATCCTCCGGTCCAAAGTCCTACGGGGCCATCGGGGGGAAGGAGCCGGTTTGTCCCAGCCCTCTTCGGTTCTTTTACGGTTTTTCACAGTTTCCAGTTTTCAACGCTGATCAACGCAAGGGGTGTTTAACCTATGAGTTCTGCAAGGCTCACGGCGGTGTGCGTAAGCGAGGACAGGCGGGAGCCCAAGAGGCCGGTGGATGAGGCGCTGTTCGTCCAGGGCAAGGGCATAGAGGGGGACTCCCACTTCGGGATAGGGGAAAGGCAGGTGAGCCTGCTGAGGCTGGAGGACATCCTAACCGCCCAAGGGGAGGCGGGCTTCCCGTTCCCCCCGGGAAGCCTCGCGGAGAACCTGGTGGTAGAGGGCCTTGGGGAGGACATAAGGCCCGGGCAGATCCTGTCGATCGGATCCGTGAGGCTCCGGGTGGTCGAGAAGGGCAAGAAGCCCGGGGAGCCCCACACCTACGACTACCGGGGATGGTGCCTCTTGCCCAGCAAGGGCTTCTTCCTCGAGGTGCTCCAGGGGGGACGGGTCAAGACCCCGGCGAAGGTGGTGCTGGAGGATGGGGACCTTGACGGGTAGGCGGGGACGCTCCGGGGACCCCCGGGGCCTGGAGGAGCTCCGCTTGAGGGCGGAGGAGTACCTGGAAGCCCTCAAGCACAAGGGATGCCGCCGGACGGAACAGCGGAGGCTCATCATAGAGACCCTTCTGGAAAGCCAGGGGGAGCACCTGAACGCCCGGCAGATAATGGAGCGGGTGCAGGCCAAGGACCCGTCGGTGGGGTTCGCCACGGTCTATCGGACCCTTGTGGTGCTGGAGGAGATGGGGCTGGTGCACTCCTTCGACCGGGGGGAGGGGTTCGCCAGGTTCCACATCCCCGACGGGGACATCCACGTCCACGTGACCTGCAGGGTATGCGGCAATACCGTCCACCTGGAGGACCGGGAGGACCTGCAGGGCACCATAGCCTCGTGGATAAGAGGAGGGGGCTTGGCCCCAACCCCTCAGACGGTTCAGCTCTACGGGGTATGCCCCACCTGTGAGGAGGAGCCCACCAAACCTGCGGGGTATCACATGACCTGCTGCGGCAGGAGAAGAAGGGGAATGCCAGGGTAGAGTCCCCATCCGCATCTCCCGTGGTGGTGCCTAGGCTTTGCCTTTTACGCTGGGGGGTGTACAATCGGCTCGGTTATTGATAATGAATATCTATACCTATAGGGGGCGGTTACATGACCATAGCAGTCGCCGCAGAAGGAAACACCGGGGACTCCAAGACCTCTGACCGGTTCGCCAGATCCCCTTGGTTCCTCCTCTTCAGCGAGGACGGCAGGTTCCTCAAGGCCTTGAAGACCGATCCGTCGGAACACGGGGCCGCCGCCATGGCGGTGGGGCTCCTGGCGGAAAACGGGGTCCAAGTGGTCTTAGCCCCCCAGCTGGGGCCAAATGCGGTAACGGCGCTTAGGCAGGGGGACATCAAGGCGTACGCCTGCAGTGCGGCCACCGCTCAGGAGGCGGTTAAGCTGTACCTGTCGGGAGATTTGGAGAGGCTGGCGTAACCCAAGATCACATCGAACACAAGGGGGAAGGACCAAGTGTCAGATAGCCGGTGCGAAGGCTGCAACAGCAAGGGGACCTGCGATTCAACCACGGACAAGTGCGGCATGCCCCAAAAGGGGCAGAGGAAGGGCATAGGGATGATAGTGGCGGTGGGGAGCGGCAAGGGCGGGGTGGGCAAGAGCTCCGTGTCCGCCCTCCTGGCCGTGGGGCTCGCCAGGAGGGGACAGAAGGTGGGGATCCTCGACGGGGACATCACCGGCCCCTCCATCCCGGCCATGCTTGGGGTAAAGGGGCTACCAACGGGTTCCCCGCTTGGCATAGTTCCCCCAAAGTCACCCACCCTTGGCATATCGGTGATGTCCATAAACCTGCTCCTCGAGGACGCCACAAAGCCGGTGGTCTGGAGGGGACCTGTAATATCCAACACCATCAAGCAGTTCTACGAGGAGGTCTTGTGGGACGGCCTGGACACCCTCATCGTGGACCTGCCTCCGGGCACGGCGGACGCACCGTTGACGGTGATGCAGAGCCTGCCCCTCGACGGCTTCGTGGTGGTTACATCCCCCCAGGACCTGGTGGGCATGGTGGTCGAAAAGGCCATGCACATGGCCCAGATGCTGAACGTCCCCATCCTGGGACTGGTGGAGAACATGGCCTACGCCCTGTGCCCCCACTGCGGCCAGAGGATCCAGCTCTTCGGACCCAGCAGGATAGAGGAGCTGTCGAAAAAGTGGTGGGTCCCAAGCTTTGCAAGCCTGCCGATAGACCCGGTGCTGTCCAACCTGTCCGACCGGGGGCTCTTGGAGGAGTACCACAACCAGTCGGTGCTGGACGATCTGGTGGAGGGTTTCCTCGGGCGTAAGCCTTGATCTTAATAGGGGACAGGCCCCGGGCCAACCCACCGTCCCTCCTGCCCTCCTATCTCCCACGGCTTCCCATGGGCCTTGGGGCTTGATTTCCGGTCGGGCAAGAATATAATGATAATCAATATCATTAATAGATCGGGGGGATTCTCATGCCAGGAATGGACGGAACGGGACCCGTGGGAAACGGACCCATGACCGGACGCGGACGGGGCATGTGCTGCGGAGGCGGAAGAGGGCTTAGGTTGCGCCGCCGTATCTGCGCGGTCGACGGCAGGGGGTCGGGCATTCTGGGAAGGCTCAAGGCCCTGGAGGACCAGCTAATGGAGCTCAAGGGGCAGGTGAGAGCCAACCCCCAAGACACCGAACAGGAGGAGGAGATCTAGGTGAAGATAGCCGTACCGTTAGAAGGGGGTAACGTGTGTGCCCACTTCGGCCATGCCCCCCAGTTCATGTTGGTAACCGCGGACCAGGGGACCGTGGTCAAAAAGGAGATGCTTGACAACCCCGGGCACGAGCCCGGCAGGCTGCCCAAGTGGCTGGGTGACATGGGCATAGAAGCCATCATAACCGGGGGCATGGGGGAAAGGGCGGTCAACCTGTTCAGGGCCCAGGGGATCCAGGTGTACATGGGGGTGACCGGTCCCGCGGATCTCGCGGTGGAGGCGCTCCTAAGGGGCAAGCTGGCCGGCGGAGCCAGCCTGTGTTCCCATGGCAGCGGCCACGAACATCCCGGTGAGTGCGGCCCCGGAGGCAGCGGGTGCGGACACTAGGTTCAAGCCCCATGGTCATAGCGGTGGTGAGCGGCAAGGGAGGGGCGGGCAAGACCTCCTTCGCCGCCTCCATGGCCCTCTGCAGCCCCCCGGACCTCCCGGTGACCGCCATAGACTGCGACGTCGAGGAACCCAACTTGGCGCTGCTGGTCCAGGAGGATAACCACCAAGGCGCTCCCGGGATGGACAGCACCCCTGTCACCCTTCCGATCCCGATGGTGGACCCGGAGAGATGTTCCCGCTGCGGGATATGCTCCAGGACCTGCCGGTTCGGCGGGGTCCTCTGCTTCGGCAGGTCCCTGCCCACTTTCAACGAGCTCTGTCACGGCTGCGGGGCCTGCGTCATGGCCTGCCCCAACGGGGCCCTTTCGGAGACGCCGCGGCCCATAGGGGTGCTCAACCGGGGCGTGATCAGGCACCGCAGGGGCGTGATCCTCGAAGGCCGGCTCCTGGTGGGGATGCCCAATCCGGTGCCGGTGATAGACCGGGCGGTGGAGGTTGGCCTTGCGGAGGGCACGGGCTCGGCAGTGGTAATAGACGCCCCCCCGGGGGCGGCCTGTCCCACCGTGGCGGCCCTGCGCCAAGCCCAGGGGGCGATACTCATAACCGAGAACACCCCCTTCGGCAGGGCGGACGGAGAGGTGGTGGCCCAGCTGCTCAAGGACATGGGCAAACCGACCGGATTGGTGCTCAACCGGTCCGGGATCCTGGAGGAAGAGCCTCCCCTGGAGGGCATCCTGGGAAGCCTCCCCCTCATAGCCAGGCTGCCCTTCTCTAGGAAGGTGGCGGAGGGATCCGCCCAGGGCATACCCCCCTCCGAACTGGACGAACACTGGCGGGAAGCCGCCGTATCAGCCTGGGAATGGGCGAGGAGGGTTTTGTCATGAGACCCCGGGAAATAGCGGTGGTGAGCGGAAAGGGGGGGACCGGAAAGACCACCGTCACCGCCATGCTCGCAAGGGCCCTGTCCGAAAGGTGCGTCATATGCGACGCCGATGTGGACGCCCCGGACCTCTGGATACTGCTTAAGCCCGTAGTCCAAAGGGAGGACCTCTTCGTGGGGGGACATAAAGCCCAGGTTAACACCCCCCCATGCGACGGTTGCGGACTATGCTCCCGCCACTGCCGGTTTAAGGCCATCACGATGACGCCCTCGGGGGCCCATGTGGACCCCACCGCCTGCGAGGGCTGCGGCGTCTGCTCCATCCTCTGCCCCAAAGGGGCGGTGGAACTCCTGCGGACCAAGCAGGGACACGTCTTCGAAAGCCAGACCTCCTTCGGCCCCATGTTCCACGCAAAGCTGAACCCCGGGGGGGAGAACTCCGGCCGGCTGGTTCAGATCCTGCGGGAGAGGGCCCGGAAGTCCGCCGGCGAGCTCCGCAAGGAGTGGATACTCCTGGACGGACCGCCGGGCATCGCATGCCCCGCCATATCCGCCCTGACCGGCGCATCCCTCGGGCTCATCATCACCGAACCCTCCAAAAGCGGCCTTCACGACCTGCTCCGCCTCCTGGAGGTGACAAGACAGCTCCGGGTACCCTCCGGAGTGGTCATAAACCGATGGGACCTCTCCCAAGAGGGCTCAAATAGGATACGGCAGGCCTGCGAAGACACGGGAACACCAGTGCTGGCAGAGATTCCCTTCCAGGAAGAGGTGGTGAGGGACCTCTCCATGGGAAACATCCCGTCCTCCATCCCCCAGGAACTGGTGGACCAAATCCTGCAAGGCATACAAAGGATCACCCAAGGGGAGTGAACGCGAAACCCAACGAGAAAAGCCGAAGCCCGGGGATAAGCTCCCGTCCCTTCCCCACCCCGGGCTTCAATCTATCTCCCGCCGTTACCCTTTCACCTTGCCCCGAAGGACCTAACAGTCCACCCGGAACACGCTGTCTATGATCGTACCGTCCCGGTACTCCACCAGGGCCACAACCCGGGACCTGTCAACCTCCACCTCCTCGGGGACACCGGTCAAACCCTCCACCTCTTCCTTGAGCTCCCTTATGTCCTTCACCTCAAGACCCATGGCCCTACAGGACTCCTCAAGGTCCTTCCTGCGGGGGTTCACGCAAACCCCCCGCTCCGTAACAACCGCGTCCACCGTCTCCCCAGGGGTCACCACCGCACCAACCCTATCCCTTATGGAGGGCACCCCTCCCCGGAACGACGGCAGCACCACCAACGACAGCTTCGCACCCGCCGCGGTGTCGCAATGACCGCCAGACGCCCCTCGCAGCACCCCGTCGTGACCGGTCAGCACGTTCACGTTGAAATCCACGTCCACGTCCAGCGCCGCCAACACCACCACGTCCAACTCATGCACCACACAGCCACGGTTCAACGGGTTCGCGTACCACGACTGGTCTATCTCCACGTGGTTACGGTTCCTCACCAAAGAACCGGTCACCGCGGCGTCAAAGCTCTGCACGTCGTACAAAACCTTGAACAGACCCTCCTCCAGCATCGACGCCATGTAGCCCGTGACTCCACCGCACCCAAAGCTGCCCACTATCCCCTTCTCCTTCATGTAATCCCTCACGTAACGGGCCACCGCAAGGCTCGCACCCCCAGCCCCAACCTGAAAGGACATCCCATCCTCCATCAATCCCGACGCCAAAATCACCTTGAACGCGTCCTTCGCTATCTTTAAATCCACGGGGTTCCGGGTTATCCGGGCCGCACCAGTCGCTATCTTCCGGGGATCCCCAATGCTGTCCACCACCAACACCTGGTCCACCAGGTACTGGGGCACCGACACGTAACCCAGTGGTTCCTCCGAAAGATTATCCGTCACCGCCACCACGTGACGGGCATAACGGGCGTCCAGCTGGGCGTAACCCAGCGAACCGCACGCGGACTTACCCATCACTCCGGTGAAGTTCCCGTAACGGTCGCACAGGGGAGCTGCAAGAAACGCCACGTCTATCGATATGCCCCCCTCCTCCACCGCCCTGGCCCGGCCGCCGTGGCTGTGGATCACCACAGGCACCTCCAGCTCCCCCCTGCTTATGGCCTTCCCAACCTCTCCCCTAACACCAGAGGTGTGAATACCCCTCACCACCCCATCCCTCACGAAATCCGCCACCTCCTCGTGGGAGTCCGTCAGGGAACTGGGCGCCAGCACCAGGTCCCTTATCCCCATCTCCCGGCAGGCCTCCAGCACGGGACACAGAACCCGGTCACCGTTCCTCAAGTGATGATGAAACGAAACGGTCATGCCGCTCTCAAGACCGCTCCTCCTTATGGCCTCCTTCAGGTCGTAGGTCACCTTCTCCTTGCCCCTGGGCGTACCCCTTAACGGCGCACAGCGGCGCTCCGCCTCCTCTCCCACTCGGCTCCAGGGACCCATGTAGGGCCTAATCTCACCCATGCCGGGCAGCTCAACGGGCACCAGACGGCCTATGGAGTTCCTCGCAAACCTCATGACCCCTATACCTCCCGCATCTCCCAAAGGCTCAAGGTGTGAAGCGCCCGCCTCACCACCGGCGCATCCACCATCCTGCCGTCCACCGATACCACTCCCCTTCCCTCCGCCTCCGCCAAACGAGCCGCCTCCACTATCCGACGGGCCCGACTAACCTCTTCCTCCTCCGGCACAAAGGCCCGGTGTATCCACTCTATCTGGGACGGGTGTATCGCCGCCTTACCGGTGAAACCAAGACCCACCACCCGACGGGCCTCCTCGTAAAGACCCTGGTGGTCCTCCACGTCCGCGTACACCGTGTCGAATGCCTCCAGCCCAAGGCTCCTGGCCGCAAGGGCCACCTGGGAGCGGGCCACGAACAGCTCCCAACCCTCCCGGGTCTTGCTCACCCCCATGTCCGCCGTCAAATCCTGACCCCCAAGGGTCAGCGCCGATACCCTGCCGCAGCTGCCACCTATCTCTCGGGCCCTCACAACACCCTCCGCGGTCTCCAGCATGGCGTGGATCTTCACCGTACCAACCTCTATCCCGTGCTCCTCCTCTATGGCGCCTATCAACCGGTCCGCCAAAAGCACGTCCTCGGGGCTCGAACACTTGGGAACCCTCACCGCATGGGGCTTGAGGGGCACCACTGCCCTCAGGTCCTCCTCAAAAAAACAGCTGTCCGCACCGTTTACCCTAACGGTCACCACCAAAGACCCAAAGTCCAAGCCCTTGAGCATCTCCACCACCAGGTCCCGGGCTGCGTCCTTCTCCGACAGGGCCACCGAATCCTCCAGGTCCAAAAGCACGCTGTCCGCCCCAAACCTAGGACAGTGCTGCAGCATCCCCGGGCTGTTGCCCGGCACGTAAAGCATGGACCTAACGGGCCTCACCGCAGCCACCCCCCGAAACAGCACGCCTTACGGCGGTCCTAAGACGGGCCCTCATGGTGGCCATCAGCGCCCCCTGGTCCTGAACCTCCACCGCAGCCACTATGCCGGCCTCCCTCAGCGCCTCCTCCACCATACGCCTCGTCCTCTCCGGGTACATCCGGGCGCACACACCCTTGAGGACCACCTCCAACCCCTCGGACGGATAAACGCTCACAAGACAGTCCGACGACTCCAACGTCCCTGCCCTGGACTCCCTTACCTCCAACCTCAACACCCCCATTGAAACGCGGCGGGGAAGCCCCGCCCCCCCGCCATAACGCCCCGATATGACCACTAGGGCCTCTGCCCTACATCCTCTCGCAAACCGCCTCCCCGAAGGCGGAGCAGGAGACCTCCTTGGCCCCCTCACGCTGACGGGCCAGGTCGTACGTCACGATGCCATCCCTTATGGCCCCTTCCATGCCCCTAACCACGAGCTCCGCCGCCTCACGCCACCCCAGGTGCTCCAGCATGAGAACCCCGGATAGGATCAGGGAACCCGGGTTAACCTTGTCCTGCCCGGCGTACTTGGGGGCGGTGCCGTGAGTGGCCTCGAAGAACGCCACCTGGTCGTTCATGTTGGCCCCAGGGGCCAGCCCAAGACCACCCACCGATGCGGCCAGGGCGTCGGACATGTAGTCCCCGTTAAGGTTCGGCATGGCAAGCACGTGGTACTCCGAGGGCCGGAGCAGTATCTGCTGGAACATGGCGTCCGCGATCCGGTCCTTTATGACCACCTTGCCCTCCGGAACCACCCCCTGGTGGAGCTCCATCACCTCCTGCTCGGTCACCGTGAGGTCCCCAAACTCCCTCTTGGCCAGCTCGTACCCCCACTTCATGAAGGCCCCCTCGGTGAACTTCATTATGTTCCCCTTGTGAACCAGGGTGACCGACTTCCTCTTGTTATCTAAGGCGTACCTTATGGCCATCCGGACGAGCCTCTCCGTGCCGGTCTTGGATATGGGCTTTATACCTATCCCGGAGTCCTCCCGCACCTCCTTCCCCATATCCCGGAGGAACCTTATCACCTTCCCGGCCTCTTCGGTCCCCATCTCCCACTCTATACCGGCGTACAGGTCCTCGGTGTTCTCCCGGAAAACCACCATATCCACGTCCTGGGGCCTCTTAAGGGGAGCGGGTACCCCGTCGAACCAGCGCACGGGCCTCACACAGGCAAATAGATCCAGCTCCTGGCGAAAAGCCACGTTGAGGCTCCTGAAACCCCCTCCCACCGGGGTGGTGAGGGGCCCCTTTATGCCCACCCGAAAGTACCTAAGGGCGGTGAAGGAGTCCTTGGGTATTGCGGTGCCGAACAGGTCCATGGCCTTCTGCCCCGCGTATATCTCCCACCAGACAAGACGCCTCTTCCCGCCATAGGCCTTATGAACCGCCCGGTCCAAAACCCTCTTCATCACCGGGGTTATGTCCACCCCTATCGCCGTCCCCCTCCACATAGGGTATCACCGGATCGTCCGGGACCTCCATCTTCCCATCCCGAAAGACGATCCTGCTTCCCTCCTGGGGCTCCCGGTACCTCTCAAGCTCCAAACCCTCGAACCTCATGCTTCACCCTCCTTCTGCACCTTGCCAACCTTAAGACCCGTGCCGCGGCCAGCGACCGGGAACCATTGGTACTAAAATCGACGACTCCATGTATGGGAAAACCCCGGGGGTCGGATGCGGAGGCGCGTTGTTCATCAGCTAAAAACACTTGTCCATATCCGGAAGGGGTAAATCTGGGCAGGGTTTACACGTTTCCGGAAGTTGCCGCCCCCGGGGAAGCCTTGGTGCTATCGTCCTATCCCTTGGACCTCACGTGGTTCAGCTTGCCTCCCGCCCTTATGATCTCCAGGTCCCCCTCCCCAACCGGGGTAACACACCGGATGGTCAACCCCTTGGTGAGGTTCAAAACCTGAAACGCCCTGCCGGGGACCACGTCCTGGGACCGGATCTCCAACTGGTCCCCCTGGTCTACCCTCTGGTAGTCCGACGGGTCCTCGAAGACCAGGGGCAGTATCCCGAAGTTGACCAGGTTAGCCAGGTGGATCCTGGCGAAGCTCTTGGCCAAAACCCCCTTTACTCCCAGGTACCTGGGCGCAAGGGCGGCGTGCTCCCGGCTGGAACCCTGACCGTAGTTGGCGCCTCCCACTATGAAGCCCCCCTTGGCGGCAAGGGCCCTTTCCGGGAAGGTGGGATCCACAACCTCGAAGACGTGCTTGGATATGGCGGGAACGTTGCTCCTCAACGGGAGCACCTTGGCCCCCGCGGGCATTATGTGGTCCGTGGTTATGTCATCCCCCACCTTGAGGAGCGCCGTACCCGATATGACCTCCTCCATGGGCCCCATCTCAGGAAGGGGGGCTATATTGGGACCCCTTCGGATCACCACCTTTTCAGGGTCATCGGAGGGCATCACGAACCTGCGGTCCTCTATGTGGAACCGCTCGGGCTGGAGGAACACGAACGGGGCCTTTGAGTGTTTCGACGCGAAATCCCTGGGGTCCGTGATACGGCCTTCCACCGCGGAGGCCGCGGCGGTCTCGGGGCTCACAAGACACACCTTGCCGGTCTTGTGCCCGCAGCGGCCCAGGAAGTTGCGGTTTATGGTCCTTAAGGACACCCCGTCGGTGGGAGGGGCGAAACCCATGCCTATGCAGGCCCCACAGCTCACCTCCAGGATCCTCACCCCCGCGGATAGGATGGACTCAAGGGCACCGGACTTGGCCATGTGATGAAGCACCTGACGGCTCCCAGGAGATACCCCGCAGTCCACCTCCGGGTGCACCGACATATCCCTGAGGAGGTAGGCCACCGCCTCCAGGTCCCGGAGTGAGGAGTTGGTGCAGGAACCGAACATCACCTGCTGGATCTCCATCCCCGCCGCCTCGCGCACGGGGATCACGTTGTCCGGCTGATGAGGCAGGGCCACCAAGGGCTCAACCCTGGAAAGGTCTATCTCTATCACCTGGTCGTAAACCCCGTCCGGGTCCGCCTCCAGGGGTACGAACTGATGCTCCCTCCCCTGGGCCCTAAGCCACTCCCTGGCCACCTCGTCGCTGGGGAACACCGAGGAGGTGGCCCCGGTCTCCGCCCCCATGTTCGCGATGGTGGCCCTGTCTGGAACCGCTAAGGTCCCCACACCGGGGCCGCAGTACTCCAAAACCTTCCCCACGCCGCCCTTAACCCCTATGCGGCGGAGGACCTCAAGTATCACGTCCTTGGCGGACACGAAGGGGGAGAGCTGCCCTGTAAGATGGACCTTGACCACCGCCGGATAGGTAAGGTAGAAGGGCTCCCCCGCCATGGCGAGGGCCACGTCCATGCCCCCCGCCCCTATAGCAAGCATGCCCACCCCGCCGGAGGTGGGGGTGTGGGAGTCGCTGCCAAGCAAGGTCTTACCGGGGGCCGCAAAGCGCTCCACGTGCAGCTGGTGGCATATGCCGTTCCCCGGAGGGGAGAAGATGATCCCGCACCTCCGAGCCACGTCCATCAGGTACCGATGGTCATCGGGGTTCTTGAAGTCCTCCTGGATCATGTTGTGATCCACGTAGCTCACGGAAAGCTCGGTTTTAACCCTTGGGACCCCCAGGGCCTCAAACTCCAGGTAGGCCATGGTTCCGGTGGCGTCCTGGGTCAGGGTCTGGTCTATCCTTATCCCCACCCTGGAGCCCCTCTTGGGCTCTCCCTCCACCAAGTGACCGTTAAGCAGCTTCTCGGTTAACGTAAGTCCCACGGTGCACCAGCTCCTTCCAAGGCCATGAGGCCCTAAATTAAAGGGGTCTTCGCTCGATAGCGAAGACCCCTTTCAACCGTGCAATGCCGCATGGGACGGACCGAAGGACCCCCAAAAGGCCCCACGCCCCAACGGACGCGCCCGGGCGAAAGTCCGATCTCCGCGGACATCTCCCGCCGCTCCCCCGGGCCGGTCTCCTGGCTAACCCTCATCCCCCAAGCACCCCTTCCCAGGGGCCAAAGGCCCCCAGTGGATAACGTGCACGAGGTCAGGCTCACAGTGGCGGGTCCGCGCCGGACTTTCACCGGCTTCCCGTTCACCCGAGGAAGTTTAGGTTTTACACATCTAAAAGCCTATAACATCCCGCCGCCCCAGGCCCCCGACAAAACTGCCGTCGGAAACCTAAAAACCCCCAAGCGGCGAGGCTTGGGGGTATTCAAGCACCATACGAGATATTTTGTCAATATTATCCTGTCTATTTCTAACTTTTCAAATAACTATATTCTTTCATTCCCCGGATATCCTGTAGACCGCCCCTTCCTCCCGGTCCCAGGCGAGGTCCTTGGCGTCCATCTTAATCCTTCCCTCCCGATCCATCCTCCACATGCCGTAGAGGGCCACCTGCTCTTGGGAAACGGACCCAGAAACCGGGGCCCCCAGGGGAAGGAAGCCCACCACCTCAAATGGCTCGGGCCAGCCCTCCGGGGGCTCAACCCCTGCCTCGGCCATCTTCTTCATCATCTCCGCCACCGGCACAGGACAGGTCCTGCCGTAGACCAACCTCGCAAGGTCTGACCGGAAGAAGGGCTCCATCAGCACGTAGGCGAGCCACATGCCCTCGTTGCCCGGCAGGGCCTTCACCGCCAGGTAAGACGTGAAGAGCACCGCGTCCGCCGCCGCAAGGGACTTTGGAACACCCGAGTCATCGATGAACCCCCTTATCTCCTCCCACCTGGAAGGGTCCCCTCCGGGGAATATGCGGTCCACCAATGCGAGCCCGGCCCCTATGCGGTCCTCCAACTTCGACGGCGGGTCGTTCAACAGCCTCTTCCAAAGGGCAAGGTCGCTCCTGGAGTGATATGACTCGGACATTATCCTGGCCCTTACCTCCATGCCAAGCCTTACGCCCTGGTCCCTCTTGCTCATGGCCCCAAAGGCAAAGGACGAAGCACCTAATACTATGAAGACGGTGGCGGACAGAACGGCTAAAAACCTCCTCATCCCCATGCCCCCTTTCGAATAATTTTTAGTCCAGCCATTAATATAGCCCCCCAATGGGTAAAAGGAAAGGCACAGGACGGCGGGAACGCATGCAAGGACGCAAAAAGCGGGGAACGGCACCCCGTCCCCCGCGCTGAAAGAGCTGAAATAACCCAACCTGAAAGGTCAGATCTACCGGCAGTGGAGCCAGCAGGCAACCTCTCTCCCCCCCACGTCCGCCAACGGGGGCTCCTCGGAACGGCACCTCTCCATGGCGTAGGAGCACCGGGGGTGGAACCGGCATCCCGACGGGGGGTTCACCGGGGACGGCACGTCCCCCTCCAGGATTATGCGGTCCCTCTTGGCCTCCGGGTCCGGAAGGGGTATCGCGGAGAGAAGGGCCTTGGAGTACGGGTGCAGGGGCTCCCTGAAGAAATCCCCCTTCGGGGCGGACTCCACCAGCTTGCCCAGGTACATGACCGCCACGTGATCCGATATGTGGCGGACCACCGACATGTCATGGGATATGAAGAGGTACGTAAGCCCCAACTGGTCCCGGAGGTCCTTGAGCAGGTTTAATATCTGGCTTCTTATGGACACGTCCAGGGCGGACACGGGCTCGTCGCAAACCATGAAGCTCGGCTTCACCGCCAGGGCCCTGGCTATGCCTATGCGCTGCCGCTGGCCCCCGGAGAACTCGTGGGGATACCTCATGGCGTCGGTCCTCTTAAGGCCGCTCATCTCCAGCACCTGCCCCACGTAATCCTGGAGGTTCGACCTGTCCACGATCCCGTGGTAGAGGGGCGCCTCCCCCACTATGTCCATAACGGTCCGCCTGGGGTTAAGGCTGCCGTAGGGGTCCTGGAAGATGATCTGCATGGACCGCCTGACCCACCTGGGGTCCTCTTTCAGCTTCTGGGACACGTCAACCCCCTGGAACCTAACGGTGCCGCCGGTGGGCTCTATGAGGTGCAGCAGCGCCCTTCCGGTGGTGGTCTTACCGGAGCCGGACTCACCAACCAAACCCAAGGTCTTGCCCTTGGGTATCCTCAGGGATACCCCGTCCACCGCCTTAACGTGTCCCACCACGGATCGGAAAAGCCCCTTCTTGATGGGGAAGTGCTTGTAAAGACCCTGCACCTCCAGTATCGGCTCACTCATGCTTCTCTACCCCCTTGACCCTCTTGTCCCCATCGTACAGGAAACACCTGGTCTTGCGCCCGTCCTCCAAAAGGTACAGGGGAGGGTTCTCGTTCACGCAGCGGCTGGAGCAGTGGTAGCAACGGTTTGAGAACCGGCATCCCTTGGGGAAGTACCTTGGGTCAGGCACGGCCCCGGGTATCACCGGCAGCTTCTCCCGGTCCTCGTCGAGCCTTGGGATGGACTCCAGAAGCCCCCTGGTATAGGGATGAAGTGGGTCCTTGAAGGCCTCCCGAACCATGGCCTCCTCCACCACCTGGCCGCCGTACATGACCACAACCCGGTCCGCCATCTCCGCCACCACCCCAAGGTCGTGGGTTATCAGCATTATGGCGGACCCGAAGTCCTTCTTCAGGTTCCTCATAAGGTCCAGTATCTGGGCCTGAACGGTGACGTCCAGCGCGGTGGTGGGCTCGTCGGCTATCAGCAGCTTGGGATTGCACGCCAGGGCCATGGCTATCATCACCCTCTGCCTCATGCCCCCGGACATCTGATGCGGATAGGACTCCAGCCGCTTCTTGGGCTCCGATATGCCAACCTTCACCAGCATCTCCAGGGCCCGCTCATCCGCCTGCTGCTTGTTAAGCCCCTGGTGAAGCATCAAGGGCTCCCTTATCTGGTCACCAACGGTGAAGACCGGGTTGAGGCTGGTCATGGGCTCCTGGAATATCATGGATATGGAGTTGCCCCGGACCTTCCTCATCTCATGCTCCTGCAGCTCCAGAAGGTTGGTGCCCTCGAAAACTATCCGGCCCCCGTCCACCCTGCCGGAGGGCTTCTGAAGAAGGCCCATAACCGACAGGGCGGTGACGGACTTACCGCACCCGGACTCACCCACCACGCAAAGGGTCTCCCCGTGATTTATCGAGAAGCTGACCCCGTCTACCGCCCTTACCACCCCGTGATCCGTATGGAAGGAGGTCTTAAGGGACTCTATCGAAAGCAGCATCTAAGGCACCTCCTATCGCTTCATCCGTACGTCCAGGGCGTCCCTCAAGCCGTCCCCAAGGAAGTTGAAGGCCAGAACGGTGTACATGATTGCAAGGCCGGGGAATATGGACCACCACCACTTGCCCGACGCAAGGTACTGCTGTCCCTCGGATATCATGAGCCCCCAGGACGGCGTGGGGGGCTGGGCGCCGAAACCGAGGAACGCAAGCCCCGCCTCTATCATTATGATGCCCCCCATCCCCATGGTGGCCTGGACTATAACCGGCGCCATGGCGGAGGGAAGTATGTGCCCAAACAGGATCTTCCAGGTGGGAAGCCCCAGGGCCTTGGCGGCCTCCACGAACTCCATCTCCCGGAGCTGCATGAACTGTGCCCTCAACACCCTAGCGATGGTAACCCAGCTTATAAGGCCTATGGCCACGTAAACCGTTGTGAGCCCTGGGTCCTTAAAGACCGCCACCACCGCCATCACGAACAGCAGGAACGGGAATGCGTAGATGACGTTCATGAACCAGGAGATCACGTCATCCACCTTACCCCCCACCGTATCCCGATATGGCACCCATAGGTATGCCTATTAAAAGGGATACCATCGTGGCGAATATGCCTATCTGAAGGGATATCCTCGCCCCGTAGAGAATGCGGCTGAATATGTCCCGGCCATAGAGGTCCGTGCCCATTATGTGTTTGGCGGACGGTGCCGCAAGCCGCACGTCCATCCCCTCGGTCCAGATGAGCTGCTTCACCGGATCGTAGGGGGCTATGACCGGAGCCAAGAGGGCCGCCAAGATTATCGTTATGGTCATGAAGAGCCCAGCCATGGCAAGCTTGTTGCGCTTAAACCTGAGCCACGCATCGTGCCAAAGACTCCTCGGCTTCGGCTCCTCGGACACGGCATTGCACACGTTAACCTGAACGTTGTCGCTCACGCTCACGAACCGCACCCCCTAGTCGTAGCGAATCCTCGGGTCGAAAAGCCCGTAGGAGAGGTCCACTATGAGGTTGGCCACCAGGAAGATGAGGGCTATAACTATGACGGTCCCCCTTATCATGGGGAAGTCCCTGGCCACCAGGGCCTCCACCGCAAGGCGCCCTATGCCAGGCCAGGCGAAAACCGTCTCGGTGAGCACCGCCCCGGACAGGAGCCCCGACATCTCCGCCCCCACTATGGTTACCACCGGGATCATGGCGTTCTTGAGGGCGTGCTTGGCTATGACCTTCCACTCCGAAAGCCCCTTCGCCCTGGCGGTCCTTATGTAGTCCATGCTCAAGACCTCCAGCATGCAGGACCTAGTAAGACGGGCTATGATGGCCGCGGGCCTAAGTCCCAATGCCACCACAGGAAGTATCAGATACTTGAAGGAACCATCCCCATAACCAACCCCAGGAACCCAGTGAAGGCCGTAAGCGAACACCAAAAGGAGAAGAAGACTGAACCAGAACACCGGGGCGCTAACACCCGCTATGGCAATGAACATGGCGGAGTAATCGAAGAGGGAATACTGCTTGACCGCGGACATTATCCCCGCCGCCACCCCAACTATCGTGGCCACCACCATGGCCCACAGCGCCAGCCTCATGGTGGAACCGAACCTCTCCCCTATGGCTTTCGTAACCGGCTCGTTGGTCCTGTAGGACTTGCCGAGGTCCCCCCTCACAAGCTTACCCATGAAGTCCATGTACTGAACCGTCAGGGGCTTGTCCAAACCCAGGTCCGCCCTTATGCGGGCCAGCGTCTCGGGATCCCCCCGCTGGCCCATCATTATCCTGGCCGGATCCCCAGGCACCACCGCCATAAGTATGAATATCACGGTAACCACTCCCCATACCACCGGGATGGATACCAACAACTTTCTTAGGACATACTGAAACAAAGCCGCACCTCCTAAGGATAGCCCAGTGAGATTAGGCCCCGAGAGCCAAGAGGAGCCCCCGGGGCCCCGGTTACGGTACCAGCAAAGCTACTTCTTCACCTTCCATACGGTGGCAAGGTCGGTCTTGTAGTCCCCCATGGCGGGGAGCTTCACGTTCTTTACGTTATCCTGGTGAACCAGGCTGGTGGTGTAAGCGAAGAGGAAGATCCAGGGGGCATCGTCCACGATGAGCTGCTCCGCCTCCCGGTAGAGCTTCATCCGCTGATCCCAGCTGGGGTTGCTGCGGGCCGCCTCCAGCAGCTTGTCCACCTTGGGGTTCTTGTAGAACGTGTAGTTACCCTTGGAGCCGAAGTTGGAGGAGTGGAGGTTCACGAAGAGGAAGTTGTCCGGGTCCATGTAGTCCACCACCCACCCCATCCGGAACATCTGGGTCTCCCCCCGGTCGCAGGTGTCAAGATGGGCCCCCCAGTCCAGCTCCTTCAGCTTCACGTTCACTCCTATCTGGGACAGCTGGGCCTGCACCGCTTCGCATATGGACTTGTGACCAGCGCCAGCATTGAACTGGAGCTCCACCTCAAGCCCGTTGGGGTAACCCGCCTCCGCCAGGAGCTTCTTGGCCTTCGCAGGATCGTAACCGTAACCCCTGAGGTTCGGGTTGTAGCCCGGCATGCCGGGAGGAAGGACTCCCTTGTTGACCTTCCGACGGCCGTTGAGAATCATCTGGTTTATGGCTTCCCTGTCGATAGCCCAGTTGAGGGCCTGGCGGAGCTTCTGGTTGTCCTTGAAGGGGGGCTTAGACATGTTCATACCTATGTAGTAGGTACCAACCCAAGGCTTCTCTATGAAAAGCCCCTTGGGACCGTACTGGGCAACGCAATCCTTGTAGAACTCATCAGGCACAGCGGTGAAGATGTCAATGTTACCCTTCTTGAACTCCATCCAGGCCACTGACTGATCCGGTATTATCCTCAGCTCCACCCGGTCCAGGTAAGGAAGCTTGTTACCCTTAGAATCCTTCTTCCAGTAATCCTTGTTGCGCTCCACCACGAACTTCTGGTCGTGCTTCCACTCCTTGAACACGAAAGGACCGGTCCCCACCGGGTGGAAGCTGAAGTCCTTGCCCCACTTCTCCGCGTCCTCCTTGGGCACTATGCTGAACGCCGAGTACGCCAGCACCGACAGGAACGGGGCGAACGGATAGTCCAGGGTGAACTGCACCGTGTAGGGGTCTATCACCTTTATGCCTGCCCACTCCTTGGCCTTCCCCTCGCTGAAATCCTTGTAACCCTTTATCTGCTCCACGAAGTAGGCCCGGGGGCTCTTAACCCTAACAAGCCTCTCGAAGGAGTACTTGACGTCCTCCGCCCTAACCTCGCGCCCCTTGTTCAGGGTGGGCTTACCCTCGCTCACGCTGTGGAACTTAACACCCTTGCGGAGCTTGAAGGTGAACACCGTGGCGTCCTTGTTTATGCTCCAGGACTCCGCAAGGCCAGGGAGTATCTTCTTGCCGTCCGGGTCGTTTTCAACCAAGGTCTCAAAGATCAGGTTGAGAGCCCTATCGGACGTGGTGTCAGTCGCAAAGGCGGGATCTACCTTAGGGGGATCACTGGCCTCCCGGTAAACCAAGGTACCACCATACACCGGCTTCTCAGCTCCAAAAGCGGGAATAGCAAGACAAAGGATCAGACATAAACCTACAAAAAATACTCCTCGCTTCATCCAAGGAACCTCCCCTCAAGTCTCAACTCAAACTCATTTTTTTTGACGCCCACCTACCTCGAAACAAAAGCCATAAACCACCTCCCGCAACGTGGTGTTTCACTTTTCAAACTATAGAACCATAATAATTAAATGTCTATACCGATAAAACGCAGAGGACAAAAAACTGTACCACAAGAGACTGAGATTAAATATTATTAATTTGGGGCCGAGATACCCCGACCCCAAATCACTACAACCAGTAGATCACTTGGACTTCCATACCGTCTTCAAGTCAGTCTTGTAATCCCCCATGGCGGACAACACGTAACCCTTCACGCCATCCTGTCTCACCGTGCTTATAGTGGTGGCCAGCATGAAGATCCAGGGGGCATCGTCCACAATGAGCTGCTCCGCCTCCCGGTAGAGCTTCATCCGCTGATCCCAGCTGGGGTTGCTGCGGGCCGCCTCCAGCAGCTTGTCCACCTTGGGGTTCTTGTAGAAGGAGTAGTTGCCCTTGGAACCCGCGTTGGAGGAGTGGAGGTTCACGAAGAGGAAGTTGTCCGGGTCCATGTAGTCCACCACCCAGGTCATCCGGAACATCTGGGTCTCCCCCCGGTCGCAGGTGTCAAGGTGGGCACCCCAGTCCAGCTCCTTCAGCTTCACGTTCACCCCTATCTGGGACAGCTGGGCCTGCACCGCTTCGCATATGGACTTGTGACCAGCGCCAGCATTGAACTGGAACTCCACCTCAAGCCCCTTGGGGTAACCCGCCTCCGCCAGGAGCTTCTTGGCCTTCGCAGGATCGTAACCGTAACCCCTGAGGTTCGGGTTGTAGCCCGGCATGCCGGGAGGAAGGACCCCCTTAACCGGCTTGTTACGGCCATTCAGGATCATGTCAGATATGGCCTTCCTGTCGATAGCCCAGTTGAGGGCCTGACGGAGCTTCTGGTTGTCCTTGAAGGGGGACTTAGACATGTTCATGCCTATGTAAAAAGTTCCCAACCCGGGCTTCTCCATCAGAAGCCCCTTAGGACCGTACTGGGCCACACAATCCTTGTAGAACTCATTGGGAACCGCCGGGAATATGTCTATGTTCCCCTTCTTGAACTCCATCCAGGCCACCGAGTTATCCGGCACTATCCTTAGCTCCACCCGGTCCAGGTACGGCAGCTTGTTGCCCTGGGCGTCCTTCCCCCAGTAGTCCTTGTTCCGCTCCACCACGAACTTCTGGTCGTGCTTCCACTCCTTGAACACGAAAGGACCGGTCCCCACCGGGTGGAAGTTGAAGTCCTTGCCCCACTTCTCCGCGTCCTCCTTGGGCACTATGCTGAACGCCGAGTACGCCAGCACCGACAGGAACGGGGCGAACGGATAGTCCAGGGTGAACTGCACCGTGTAGGGGTCTATCACCTTTATGCCCGCCCATTCCTTGGCCTTGCCATCGCTGAAGGCCTTGTAACCCTTTATCTGCTCCGCGAAGTAGGCCCGGGGGCGTCTTAAGGCGGACCAAACGCTCGAAGGAGTACTTGACGTCCTCCGCCCTCATCTCACGCCCCTTGTTCAGGGTGGGCTTACCCTCGCTCACGCTGTGGAACTTAACACCCTTGCGGAGCTTGAAGGTGAACACCGTGGCGTCCTTGTTTATGCTCCAGGACTCCGCAAGGCCGGGAAGTATCTTCTTGCCGTTCGGGTCGTTTATAACCAAGGTCTCAAAGATCAGGTTGAGAGCCCTGTCCGAGGTGGTGTCAGTTGCAAAAGCAGGGTCTATCTTGGGCGGGTCAGCGGACTCCCGATAAACCAAAGTTCCCCCGTAAACCGGCTTCTCCGCCGCCAAAGCCGGTAGGGAGAAAAGACAGAAAGCCGCCAACATAACAAGAAAAGAAACCTTCCGCACGAAAACTTCCTCCTCTCTAAAGGCAAACCAACCCACAACTACACCAAAACATCGATTCAAACTCATAAATACCTAAAAAACCACCGCCTCCTCCCCTCGTGGTCTATCACCACGGCCAACTATAAGACAAGAAAAATTAAAAGTACTACATTCAATATATCCAAGATGGAAAAGTCTTAAAATCATATACATTAAAGCATCCCATCCACAGAACCACCCCCATGGGTCCACGGAGCTGACCGCTGCGCCAACGGACCCAGCCGGTAAGGCGAGGTCCATGTAAAACCCCAAGCCCTCAAAAGAACAAGGCCCCTTTGCCCGCAGGCTCGTGATGCCTAAGCCCCCGGCGGGCCTTCACCGCCTCACCGGTGCCCATGGGGGACGCGAACACACCCCACGGAACGATAAAAAAAGGACGGGTCCTTAAAGACCCGCCCGTCAAACCGCTTCAGCCCATTGATTTTAAGGTTTCAAGGCCTTCCAGGCCCCGTCGGATACCCTCATACCCGTGACCGGACACCTAGCCCAGGAAGGCCCGCAAAAGGGCTACTCCACCTTGAGCTCCAAGCTGCTCTCCCAAAGGCCGTGGATGTTGCAGTAGGACAGCGCCACCAAGGTCCCACCCTTGCCGGCCTTGACCTTGAACACCCCGAACGGCTCGGTATGAACAGGCCCCTGGTTGGCCCCCTCCACGGACTCACCGTGGACCTCAAAGCTAACCTTGCCCACCTCGTAGGGGAACTTAGCGCCCTCGGGCTTGAAGAACAGCTGGATCCAACGGATGTGGTGCTCCGTGGTGTTCGGATGAGGTATCTCCTTGCCCACCGAGACCTTGACCTCAAACGCATCCCCCGCCTTGACAGTCTCAGGGGCCTCTATGACCGGAACGTGCTTCTCACCCTTCCAATCGCCGCTCTGCACCAGATCGGACACCTTCATGATGTGTTCCCCCTCCTCACTAAAACCAGTTTAGTTTAAACCAAGCACTTTAATTGAAACCGAAAGAGGTGGACCTGTCAACCGTAAACCTAGATTAACCATCCACAGGGGGAACCGCTCAAAACGCCTCGAAGCTCAACCGAATATCTCCCGGAATATGTCCTCCACCCGCTCGATCTTCGAGCATCTCACCACGTTATCGCCGCAGAAGAAGAGCCCGGTCTCCCAGTTGCCCCGGTATGCATCCACCAAGGCCTGGGCTATGCAGAAGGTCTCCCGGGTCTTTATGTAGGTGCAGTGGGAGAGGCACCGGGCTATGCAGGGCTTGCTCTCCACGGAACCGGCCAGGTAACGCTCCACGAACGGATTCCTCAAGGCCCTGCCGGGTATGCCGACGGGGCTCATGATCACCACCACGTCCTCCTCCCGGGCCTCCAAGTAGGCCTGTTTGAACCGGTCCGACGCATCACACTCCTCGCTGCACACGAACCTGGTCCCCATCTGAACCCCCTTGGCCCCAAGGGAGAAGGCCCTCTCCACGTCGGCCCTGTCGAAGACTCCCCCCAGCGGCTATCACCGGCACGGGGGCTTTAACCTCCTCCTCGAAGTACTTAACTATCTGAGGAACCACGGTCTCAAGGGAGAACACCGGGTCCGTCACGTGCTCCATCCTGGTGGCCCCAAGGTGACCCCCCGCGTGAAGCGGGGTCTCCACAACCACCGCGTCGGGAAGACGCTTGTACTGCTTCTCCCAACGACGCACTATGAGGTCCGCCGCCTTCAGGGAGCTCACTATGGGCACCAACGCCACGTCGGGGAAGTCCACCGTGAGCTCCGGAAGCTTAAGGGGAAGTCCCGCTCCGGATATTATCACGTCCGCCCCCCCCTCGCACGCAGACCTCACCTGGGTATCGTAGTCCGTGAGGGCACACATGCAGTTGACCGCCAACACCCCATCCGGGGCCTTGGCCCTGGCCTCCCTCAGGGCGTCCTTAAGCGCCTCCTGGTTGGCCTCAAAGTAGTTCCTGCCGTCAAAATAGGGGGACTCACAGGCAATCCCAACGCTGGCTATGGTGCCAACCCCTCCGCACGCCGCCACCGCCCCAGCCAGCTTGGGCCCCGATATCATAACCCCCATGCCACCCTGGATCAGCGGATACCTGGGACTGTGCTTTCCTATCCTAAGTTCTGGAAAAGAACTCAAATCCTCATAACCCCTTCGCTGTTTATTTTTCTAACCCTCTCAACCCCCGGGGGGAAACCGGTCCCAAGGGATACCGGACCATTATATAATATTCCGAAAACCTTAAACACCCCGCCCCTTAGACTTGGACCAAAGGGCCATGGCCCGGGCCATGGCCCTCAGTATCTCCGGGTCCGGCACGTACTGCTTGAGCCGTTCCTCCGCCCTCTCCATCGCCAAAGGGTCCGGCTCGGTCCTCACAGTCCTCTTAGCCCTTGAACCCGAGAAGACCTTAACCTCTATGGGACGCTCCTGATAACCGCCGCCCCTCACGGCCTTTATGTCCTTTATGGGGTACCCAAGCCTTCCAAGGGCGGTGAGTATGCCCCGCCTCTCCATCCTAAGGGCGGTCTCGGCGGATGGGCTGGAGCAGGAAACGATCAGAACCCCCTCCTCATAGGCCACGGGCCTGGTGCGACGGGCCAGTGCGGGACTCACCAAGAAGGCCCACTCGGTCCTCAGGGATTCCAGCATGAGCCCAAGCCTCACCGCCCCGCCGCAGGAACTCAAGACCTCCTTGAAGGACCTCACCTGGATTTGCCCCCCCCTCGGCGCTGAAGGAGGTTCATCCAAAGCACCTGCAGGTCCGCAGGGGTGACGCCGGATATCCGTCCCGCCTGCCCCAAGGTCCTGGGACGAACCGCCTTGAGCTTCTCCCGGCTCTCGGACAGCAACCCCTCCACCCGGTCGTAATCCAAGTCATCCGGTATGGGCAGCCCCTCCAGCCCTTTAAGCCTCTCCACGTGACGCTCCTCCCGTTCCACGTAACCCCGGTACTTCTCCTCCACCACCACGTGGTACCCCGCCTCTAGGTCCCCGGGGATGCCGGTGATCTCCGACAGGTGCTCCCACAGCACCTCCGGCCTCCTGGCCAGCTCTATGGCCTTCACGGGCTCCTCTATTGGCGATGACCCTATGGACATCAGCAGCTCCCTCACCCGGTCGGTGGGATGTACCGTGGTCCCCCTCAAGGCCTCCCTTATCCTGTCCCTCTCTGCCTTCCGGGAGAGCACCACCCGCCACTCCTGGTCCCCGAGAAGCCCCAAAGACCTGGCCCTTTCGGACAGCCTCAGGTCCGGGTTGTCATGCCTCAACCTCAGCCGGTGCTCGCAGCGGCTGGTGAGCATCCGATAGGGCTCCCACGTACCCTTGGTCACAAGATCGTCCACCAGGACCCCGGCGTAAGCCTCGTGACGGCCCAGCACCAACCTGTCCTCGGAATCCATGGCGTACAGCGCCCCGTTCGCCCCCGCCAAGAGCCCCTGTGCCGCCGCCTCCTCGTAGCCGGAGGTGCCGTTTATCTGGCCCGCCAGGAAAAGCCCCCTCACGGACCTCACCTCAAGCCACGGCTCAAGCTGGGTGGGGTCCACGAAGAAATACTCTATGGCGTAACCGGGCTTAAGTATCCGGGCCCTCTCGCAGCCCGGAAGGGTCCGTATCATCCTCACCTGCACGTCGTAGGGCAGGGAGGTGGACATGTTCTGAACGTACACCTCGTTGGAACACCGGCTCACCGGCTCCAGGAAAACCGGGTGGGACTCCCTATGGGGAAAACGAACCACCTTGTCCTCTATGGACGGACAGTACCTGGGTCCCTTCCCCTGTATCATCCCGGTGTAAAGGGGGCTCCTGTCCAACGAGGTCTCTATTATCCTGTGGGTCTCGAGGCTTGTCCTGGTGCAGCCGCACTTGAACCCCTCCACCACCCGGGGGGCGGAGAAGATGCTCATGGCACAGGGTTCCGCTTCCCCCTCCTGCAGGGGGATGGAGCCCCAGTCCACCGTGTCCTTGTGAATCCTAGGGGGGGTACCGGTCTTGAGCCTTCCCATCCTCAGACCAAGCCCCTTGAGGGACTCCGCTATCCGGTAGGACCCCAGGTTACCCATGGGCCCCGCCTCAAACCTGTTGAGCCCCACGTACACCGCAGCGCCGGTATAGGTCCCAAGGGCCAGCACCAGGGATCTGCAGCCTATGACGTTGCCAAGGGAGGTCCTTACCCCCCTCACGGCCCCGTCCTCTACCCATATGTCCACCCCCTCCGCCTGAAGGACCTGGAGGTTCTCCTGGGACTCCACCTTGGTCCTGTAGGCCCGGTGAAAGTCCCACATGTCGCACTGAACCCTTAAGGTCCTGACCGCGGGCCCCTTGGAGGTGTTGAGCCACCGTACCTGCAGGGCCGACATGTCCGCCGCCAGGGCCTGAAAGCCCCCCATGGCGTCCACCTCCCTGGTGAGGTGCCCCTTGGCGGGGCCCCCTATGGAGGGGTTGCACGCCATGAGGGCGGTGTTCTCCAGGTTCATGTTCAAAAGCAGCGTGGGAACCCCCATCCTGGCGGACGCCAGGGCGGCCTCACAGCCCCCATGTCCGCCCCCCAGGACCACAACGGGATACCAATCCTCAAACCCAGCGTTCATATGATCACCCTAAGTCCTCCTGCTCTAGCTCCTGCAAAGGGGCCACTGAACCGTCCTCCACCCGGTAAAGGGCCCATCCATCGGCGGATCCGGGGCCTAGAAACTCCCGCAATCCCAGGGATGACAGATCCTCCGCGGTGGAGGCCAGCACCTGACAGGAGAGCTCCCGGAGCCCAAGGAACAAAGACCTCCTGCCCTCCCCGTCCAGCTCCGAGAAGACCTCGTCCAGGACCACCACCGGGGACCTGCCGGTCACCCTGAGGACCGTCTCCGCGGCCCCCATGACCAGGGCGTAAGAAAGCCTTCGGCGCTGTCCCCGGCTCAAGGCCCATGAGGCCTCCCTTCCACGGGAGGTAAGGCGCAGGTCGTCCCTGTGGGGCCCCACCGGGGGCCTCATAAGGCGCCTCTCCACCTCCAAGCCGCCCATCATGAGGTTGAACACCTCCTCCTGGGACAGAAAGGGCCGACGCCCCACATCCCATCGGGACCTCACGGCCATCTGGCAGGACAGGTCCGCCTCCACCGGTATTCCCAGCTTCCCCGCCCAGCGGACCGACGACTCGGTCAATAGCCCACCCACGGAGATCCTTGAGGCCCATATGACCGCCGCTTCCGCCGCCATGAGCCTGAGCGTGTAAACCTCCCGCTTCATGGACCTCAAGGACGCGGTCCGCTGCCTTAGAGCTCTGCCGTACCGATGGAGCGCCTTGGCGTAATCGGGATAGCATATGGCGCACACCAGGTCCATAAGGCGCCGTCTGCAGGACGGGGGCCCCTCCACCATGGTCAGGTTCTCCGGCAGGAACGCCAGCACCGGCATCCTGCTCCTCACGTCCCACCCGCTGGCCCTTTCACCGTTCAGCCTCAACGAGGCCCGGCCGGAAAGCCTCACGGCACAGGCGAGGTCCTCCTCCCCTTCCGCCTCGCATCGGACCGCCCCCATGGGACTTCCTATCCTCACCACCCGGGAGGTCCTGTCGAAGGCCCCCCAGCCGGAACAAACGCAGAAGGCCTCCAGGAGGTTGGTCTTGCCCGCCCCGTTGGGGCCCGAGAATATATTGAGCCCCCCGGACAGCCCCAGGGCTTGGTCCTTGAGGTTCCTGTAGTTGTACAGCTTTATCGACTTAAATCGCATCTTCCCCCGGCAGTTCCGCCTCGTCTATGGCGAGCGGAGCCAGGAGGTAGAGGTAGCCGTCGGAACCTGTGCGCTTTATGCACACGTGTCCCCCAGGACCGTTGAACTCAAGCCGCACCAGGGAGTCCTGAAGTCCCTTGACCCCTTCGATCAGGAACCGGACGTTGAAGGCTATCCTCAAGGGTTCTCCCTCTATGAGGGCCTCCACCTCTTCCACCGCCTCTCCGAACTCGGGCGAACGGCTCCTTAGGGTGCAGCCTCCGCCGGGCGAAAGGGTCACCGCCACCATCCTGTTGAAGTCCCTCACCACCAGGTCCAGCCTCTCCAGCGCCCCAAGCAGCTGGGACCTAGAGGTCTCCATGAAGGTGGTGCAGGACTTCGGAAGGATCCGCTCGTACTGGGGGAACTTGCTTTCCACCCGCCTTATGGAGAACTCGAACTCCCGGCAGACGAAGTACCCCTGGACGCCGTCGGACAGTATCCTAACCTCCGCCTCACCCTCCAGGGAGGCCAGCATGCGGTCCAGCTCCCTCACCGCCTTCATGGGCAGCAGCATCGCCTCCGAGGACTCCCCCATCATGGGCACCTTGGAGTAGGCAAGACGCCTCGAATCGGTGGAAACAACCCGGATCGCCCCGTTGTCCCCCTGGAAGTAGGCGCAAGAGAGGTAGGGTGGGTACTCCTCGGAGGTGGAGGCCGCTATGGCGCCCTCAGCTATGGCGGTCCTGAGGTCCTGGGCGGAGATGACACCCATCTCCTGGGCTGCGGAGGATGAGGGTATCTTCGGGAACTCCTCCGGTGGGTACGTCATGAAACGGTACCTGCTCCTTCCGGAGGTCATGATCCCCTTCCCGTCCTCCAGGCTTATGGTGAAGGTCCCCTCCGGGGACTTCTTAAAGAGGTCCCCTAGCACCTTGACCGGGAGCAGGGCCTCCCCGTCCCCGTTGGACCGGACCCCTTCCACCGGACACTTTATGCTGGTCTTCATGTCCGTGGCCAGGAGCTCCACGGATCCGCTTGAGCACCTTATGAGCACGCTGGAGGACGCGCTGGCTGAAGAGGTTCCGGCACATCGCTCCGCCATACCCCAGGACTTTATGAAGCTGCTCTTCTCTATCTCCAGTTTCAAGTTATCCTCCCCTTCCTCTGTTGCTTTTTCTTTTTCTTAAGAACCTAGAAGCCGTAGCAGTAGGGGGTGTGGAGACTGTGGATAACCCTGAAAAACCCCGTATTTAAGCGAGTTTTTTCCACATTCATCCTGTGGATCGCCTGTAGAGAAGGATCGCCTAAGTTATCCACTTTTTCCACAATCCCTATGTGGAACACTTTCGATGTCATTTCATCCACAGGGTTGTACACTGTGGATACCCCGCGTCATCACAGCTTTTTCCGTACGTTATCCACAACGCTCTTGACCTTAAGATCCGTCTTGAGCAGCTCGTCTATCTTCCTGCAGGCGTGGAGGACCGTGGTGTGGTCCTTCTTGTTGAAGCCGTAGCCTATCTGCTGAAGGCTCGCCTCCGTGTGCTCCCTGCAGAGGTACATGGCCACCTGTCTTGCCAGGGCCAGGTCCGAGGTCCTCTTGCTTGACAGGAGCTCATCCACGGAGATCCCGAAGCTCTCCGCCACCAGGTGCTGTATCAGGTCGATGCTCACCGGGCCTTTCATCACGTTCCGGATGATGTCCTTCAGCCACTCCGCCGCGTTCTCCACCGATATGGGCTCGTCGTTCAGCTCCGAACAGGCCACCACTCGGTTAAGCGCCCCCTCCAGCTCCCTTATGTTGCTTGGTATGTTCTGGGCGAGGAAGAAGATGACGTCCTCGGGCACGTGATATCCCCGGAGCTCCGCCTTCTTCTGCAGTATCGCCACCCTTGTTTCAAGGTCCGGGGGCTGTATGTCCGTGACAAGCCCCCACTCGAACCGGGATACCAGCCTCTCCTCCACCCGCTGTATGTCCTTAGGCGGTCGGTCGGAGCTTATGACCACCTGTTTCTTGGCGTCGTGCAGGCTGTTGAAGGTGTGGAAGAACTCCTCCTGGGTGCTCTCCTTGTCCGCCAAGAACTGGATGTCGTCTATCAAGAGCACGTCGATGCTCCTGTACTTGGCCTTGAAGTCCTGGGTCCTGTTGTTCTGTATGGCGGATATGAGCTCGTTGGTGAACTTCTCGGAGCTCACGTACACCACCTTGGCCCCCGGCTGGTTGTCGCACACGTAGTGCCCTATGGCGTGCATCAGGTGGGTCTTCCCAAGCCCCACCCCTCCCCATATGAAGAGCGGGTTGTAGGCAACGCCCGGGGACTCCGCGGCGGCCAGCGACGCCGCATGGGCCAGCCGGTTGGACTTGCCCACCACGAAGGTGTCGAACACGTAGTTGGGGTTTAAACCGCTCCTGTTGGGGGACTGGGGCATCGCCGCCGCCTCCGCCCTCTTCTGCTCGTTGGGCCTTATCTCGGAACCCACCCGGAGCTCCACGTCCTCCGCCACGCCCAACGCCCTTATGAGATCCTTTAGGGGCGTGAGAAACCGGCTCTGGATCTGTTCCTTTATGAAGACGTTTGGAACGTCCAGCACCAGCACCCCCGCGGATATCTCCAAGGGCAGACACGTCTTGAGCCACGTGCTCGCGGCCCCAGGGGGCAGCACGTCCTTACCCTTCTCCAGTATCTCGTTCCACAGGACCTTAAGGTCTTCCAATTCTCCTCACCTCACCGGGCCTTGGGGCCCCTTCTGCTTTCAACGAATCTCATGAGACGAAAATACGAAAAACAAAACACAGGCCAAGACCCCAAGGGACCGACCTGATTGCCGGATTGAAGCGCTGCCGCGTTGTTATGTTGCCATCTGTGGATAACATCGAAACGCCCAGTTCGCGGCCTTTCAAGATCCACAAAGCCCTTTCGCCGTGGTTTATCCTGGGGATGTGGCACCGCTTTTCGGCCCATTGAACCGCCGCCCCATGTGGATAAGTTTACCCTAAAAGTTCGCTTTCCACCCACGTGGAATCAAGGCGTATCATTTTACCACGAAATTATCCACAGTGGTTTTCCACATTTCCACAGTATGCCGTTGGATTTGTGGATTTCTTGAGCCCTTGCAACCAGTGGATTCATGTGGATCATGTGGATTTAGACAATTTGACGATGACGAACCAAGCTCAAGGTATTTGGAGGCGTTGAGATGTGGAAAGTTATCCACCGCGGTGGATAACTTTTGTGGACAAAAAGCCCAGGGCGGGGGACGGTAGATCCATAGAGGGCGCCGAGGTCCCTCGCCTTGGTCCCTGGAGCTCCTTCTGCTGCAGCCCCATAGACCACGTCCCTGGATTTCAGCTTCCCCTTTTACATATCTTTCTAAG